>NZ_JBIAYW010000003.1:664713-861737 GCF_042898305.1 Dactylosporangium sp. NPDC000521 | reverse complement strand
ATCCTCGGACACGACAACAGCCGTGTCACGGGGTCAATCAATTGGCACTGGCTTAACAAGCACCCTGTTGAGTTCTCAAACAACCAACACACACCGCAGACCTAGACCGTTGTGACGGTCCCGATCTCCCGGGGCATTCTCACTACCGTTCTATCCTAGCATCTCCGTTTTGCGGTGTCAAGTCCGGCTTGCCGTACTTTGTCCCGATTCACGGACACACAACGACTCTTCCGGTGGCCCGGTCGAGTGTCGTATGGTTTCGGCAGGACGTCCGCTGCGGCTCGTGTGATCGACCCGCGTACCTCGTCCGTGTCCCTGCCGGGGTGAAACCTTACCCGCTCCGCGTCCCGCATCCAAATCGACAATGTCGACTGGGTGTCGTCCGCCTTACGGGCACGACCTTCAGCCGGTCACCCGGTCGCTGGCCGATCAAGCTTGTCGGTAGGCCGTCCGACGCGTCTCGCGCGCCGCCCGTTTCCCTGCCGGCCATCTACGTTACCCCGGCTTCCGATCTCCACCAAATCGATCACTCGCTCGGTGGTGAACGGGGCCCGGTCGCGCAGAGCGCCACCGGACAGGTGCCCCGTGGCGCTCGCAAAAGCTACGTGGAACGCTGCGACAGAGTCAAATCGCGTCCAGCTCGACGCCGGCGAACGTCCGCTTCCCCTTGCGCAGCACCAGCAGCCCGCCGGCGAGCGCACGGTCCGCGGCGACGGCCTCCTCCGCGTCGCTCACCCGCTCGTTGTTCACGTACGCGCCGCCCTCCGCGACCGTCCTCCGCGCCTCGTTGCGGCTGTTCACGAGGCCCGCCGCGATGAAGAGGTCGGCCACGGACGTCCCGGGCGCCGCCCGTACCAACCCTGCCTCCGCCAACGCGGCGCGCAGTGTCGACGCGGAGAGGGTCGCGAGCTCCCCGCGGCCGAAGAGCGCCTGCGACGCGGCGATCACCTGCTCGGTCTCGTGCGCTCCGTGCACGATGCGGGTGATCTCCTCCGCGAGCTTGCGCTGCCCCAGCCGGGCCGCGGGCCGATCGGCCGTCTCCTTCTCCAGGGCCTCGATCTCCTCCCTGGACAGGAACGTCAGCTTGCGCAGCAGGCCGCCGACCAGGTCGTCCTCGAGGTTCACGAAGTACTGGTAGAGCGAGTACGGCGAGGTCATCGCCGGGTCCATCCAGAGGCTCCCGCCGCCGGTGGACTTGCCGAGCTTCTCCCCCGCGCTGTTGACCAGCAGCGGTGTGGCCATCAGGTGCGCCGACTCGCCGGTCACGCGGCGGATCAGATCGGTCCCGGCGGTCAGGTTGCCCCACTGGTCGCTGCCACCCGTCTGCAGGCGGCACCCGTACCGGCGGAACAACTCCAAAAAGTCCATGCCTTGCAGGATCTGGTAGCTGAACTCCGTGTAGCTGATCCCCGCGTCGGAGTTGAGCCGCGCGCTGACGGCGTCCTTGGTCAGCATCTTGTTGACCCGGAAGTACTTGCCGACGTCGCGCAGGAAGTCGATCGCCGACATCGGTGCGGTCCAGTCCAGGTTGTTGACCATCCGCGCCGCGTTGTCGCCGGTGAAGTCCAGGAACGGCTCGATCTGCCCGCGGATCCGCTCCACCCATTCCGCGACGGTGTCGGCGGAGTTGAGCTGGCGCTCCGCGGTCGGACGCGGGTCACCGATCAGCCCCGTCGCGCCGCCGACCAGCGCCAGCGGCCGGTGCCCGGCCAGCTGCAGCCGGCGCACCGTCAGGATCTGCAGGAAGTTGCCGATGTGCAGGCTCGGCGCGGTGGGGTCGAAGCCGCAGTAGTAGGTCAGTGGCCCCTTCGCCATCTCGGCGCGCAACTCGTCGAGGTCCGTCGAGAGCGCGATCAGGCCCCGCCACTGCAGATCATCAAGCACATCGGTCACGCGGCGATTCTCGCACCCGCCTCCGGGCGCGTCCCAACGCATTGTCGGCGTTTGCGGCGTCGGTACTGCCTGCGCCTACCTCCGCGCGTGGGAAGAAGTGTCGGTGGGGGTCGCTAGTGTGGTTGGCATGGCGGTAGTGAAGATCAACGCGATCGAGGTTCCTGAAGGCGCGGGCCCTGAGCTGGAGCGCCGGTTCGCTGCCAGGCAGGGCGCCGTGGAGGGGTCGAAGGGGTTCCTGGGCTTCGAGCTGCTGCGCCCGGTGGCCGGTGAGACCCGCTATTTCGTCTACACGCGGTGGGAGACCGAGGAGGACTTCCAGGCGTGGGTGAAGGGCTCCGGGATGGCGGCACACTCGGGTGAGCGGGCCAAGCCGGTGGCGTCCGGGGCCAGCCTGCTGGAGTTCGAGGTCGTGCAGAGCACCGGCCCGGCACCGGCCGCCGAGGGCTGACCCGTGGAGCGCTTCGTCCTGTTCCCCGGCCGGCATCACCTGCTCACCAGGTTCCAGGCCGGCTACCTGCGCGAGCTCGCCGGTGACGGCGGCCGCACGGTCGTGTGGGCGGTGACGAGCGCCAACCATCAGAACACCAAACGCAACCCCGTCGGCTATGACCGGCGGCAGGCGGCGATCGAGCGGTTCAGCGTGCAGGAGGGGCTGCGGTCCCTCGTGGTGCCGGTGTTCGACACCGCGCACACCGACCGGTTCGCCGAGGTCACCCTCAAGAGTGTCGAGTCCGTGCTCGGCCGCACCCTGACGCCGCACGACACCGTGGTGGCGTGCTCGACCCCCGAGGTCGCGGCGATGTATGCCGCGCTCGGGTTCGCGATCGCCGGCGTCGAGGCCGAGCAGGACCCGGTGCCCGACCGGCCGTGGGACGTGCTCCTCCGGCTCGCCGCCGGCGACCTCGCGTGGCGGGAGCTGGCGCACCCCGCGACGCTCGACGTCTTCGACCGGTATCGGCTCGGCGAGCAGGTCGCCCAGGTCGTCAACGATCCGGTCGTCGGTGAGGAGGGCGGCCTCACCACGACCCGTGACTACCGCACCTATGCCGAGGCGTTCGAGGCGAGCGCCGAGCGCAAGTGGGACCTGGTCCGCCGGCACGTGCGGCCCGGCAGGATCGTCGACGTGGGCTGCGGCGCCGGCGCGGTCCTCGCCCTCGCCGACCGGGAGCCGGCGCTGCGCGAGAGCGACCTCATCGGCGTCGAGGTCGCCCGTCACCTGTTCGAGGAGTGCGTGCACCGCAAGGCGCAGGGCTGGTTCACCAACCCCAACGTCTACTTCTACTGCCGCAACGTGCTGGGCGGTGCGGTGTTCCCGCCCAGGTCCGTCGACACGACGCTGACGTTCGCGCTGACGCACGAGATCTGGTCCTATGGGCAGCGCATGGACTCGCTGCGCCGCTTCGCCCAGGCCATCTACGACCACACGGTCCCCGGCGGCGTCTGGATCAACTCCGACGTGTCAGGCCCCGACAACCGTGACCTGCGGGTGCGGCTCGCGCTGCAGGGCGCCGCCGGCGGTCCGCTCATCGACCTGGACGGCCTGACCCGCGACGAGATCGCCGCCCACGTCGAAGGGCTGCCGACGCGTGCGCGGCTGGACCGGTTCGCCGCCGACTTCCACTTCCCGTTACCGTTCGACGCCCGGCCGGACGGCACCGTCGACATCGCCCTCGGCGACGCGATGGAGTTCCTCACCCACAAGGACTATCCCGACAACTGGCTGTCGGAGGCGCACGAGCAGTTCTGCGGGCTGGAGTTCGCCGACTGGAAGGCGCTGCTGACCGACGTGGGCTTCGAGGTCGACGCCGCGTCCCGTTCGTGGCGCAACGACTGGATCGTCGAGCACCGGCTCGCGCCGGTCGCGGCGCTCTCGGACCTGGACGGCGCACCGCTGCCGTGGCCCGACACGCACGTCCTGCTGGTGGCCCGCCGCCCGCTCAACACCTGACCCGCCGGGCGGGCGTCCGGCCATTTGAACCAGCGGTTGCGGGGTATCGGGCCCGGCGGCCGCGCAGCACGTACACCACCATCGGAGGGGCACCCGTGAAAGCGTTGCGGTATTCCGAATACGGGCCGTCGAGCGTCCTGCACGTCGTCGACGTCGACCCGCCGCAGCCCGGGCCGGGGCAGGTCAGGATCGCGGTGCGGGCGGTGGGCATCAACCCGTTCGACTGGAAGGTCCGCAGCGGCCTGTTCGGTGACACGACGCCGACCCGGCTGCCGGTGATCCCGCACGGCGACGTGTCGGGTGTCGTCGACGCCGTCGGCCCGGTCGCAGAGGGCTCCGAGCCTGACGTCCGGATCGGCGACGAGGTCTTCGGTCTCGCTGCCGGTGGGGGCGCCGCCGAGCACGCCGTGCTGAAGCTGTGGGTGGCCAAGCCGGCGGCGATGCCGTTCGAGGAGGCCGCCGGGCTGCCCGGCGTCGTCGAGGCGGCCGGCCGCGCGCTCGCGCTGCTGGGTCTCGAGAAGGGTCAGACGCTCGTGGTCAACGGCGCCGCCGGCGGCGTCGGCATCGCCGCGACCCAGCTGGCGGTCGCCCGCGGGGCGACGGTCATCGGCACCGCCAGCGAGCGCAACCACGCGTTTCTGCGCTCGCTCGGCGCCACCCCCGTCACGTACGGCGAAGGCATGCCCGACCGCATCCGCGCCGCCGCGCCGCAGGGCGTCGACCTCGCCCTCGACGCCGCCGGGAGAGGCGCGGTCGCGGGGCTGATCACGCTGACGCCCGCCCCGTCCGACGTGGTCAGCCTCGTGGACTTCGACGCGCCGACGCTCGGCGCCCGGGTCACCGACGGCTCGGAGGGCCGCGCCTGGCGCACTCTGGAGGAGGCCGCCGAACTGTTCCGCCAGGGCCGCTTCACGATGCCGGTCGAGCGGGTGTTCCCGCTGTCGGAGGCCGCCGCCGCCCATGACCTGAGCCAGTCCGGCCATGTCCGCGGCAAGGTGATCCTGGTCCCCTGACGCGGCCACCAGCCCGGCAACCACCCGGCGCGGCGAATGCCCGGACGGGTCGGCCGCCGCTCACCCGGCACCGCACCGCGCCCGCGGTCTGGCCGGGCGGTCTGGCCGGGCGGTCTGGCGGTGAGGTCTGGCTGGGCGGTCTGGCCGGGGCGCATCGCGTCGGCGGTCCTGCCGGGGTGAGCCGCGCCGGCACCCCGACCGAGCGTGACCAGCGGACGGGCCGTGGGTGCACTCCACCAGCCAGCCGCTGCTCACCCAGCACCCCAACCGCGCAGGCGGTCCGCTCGAGAGTGAGCCGCACATGCACCCCGACCGAGGGTGACCAGCGAGCGGGCCGTGGGTGCGCTCCACCGACCGGCCGCTGCTCACCCAGCACCCCAACCGCGCAGGCGGTCCGCCGCGCCAGCGGTTCCGCCGGGGGTGGCCGGCGCCGGCCACCCCGACCGAGGGTGACCAGCGGACGGCCGTGGGTGCGCTCCGCCGGCCGGGCCGCTGCTCACCCAGCACCCCGGCCGCGCCAGCACCCACCGCGCCAGCGGTCCCGCCGGGGCGCACCGCGCCGGCGGCCCACCGCGCGGGCGGTCTGGCCGAGAGTGAGCCGCGGATGTGCGGGGTCAGGCGTCCGGGAGCTCGACCGGGGACAGGTCGGGGCGTTTCGGGAAGCGGTCGTCGCCGGAGGACTTGCCGCGCAGGTGGCGGCCGACCCAGGGCAGCAGGTGGCGGCGGCCCCAGGCGAGCTCCGCCCGGAACACCTCGTGCCGGCGGCGGGGCGGAGGGGACGGCAGCGGCGAGGTCCATGACTCGTCGGTGCCGGGCAGGCCGGCGGCGTAGGCGAGGGCGGCGGCGATGCGTTCGTGGCCGGCGCTGTTGGCGTGCAGGCGGTCGTCGCTCCACAGTCGCGGGTCGGACGCGACCGGGTGCGCGCCGAGGTCCAGCAGGATCGCCCCGCTGGCGGCGCACGCGTCGCGGATCGCGGTGTTGAGGGCGAGGACCCGGCCGCGCAGCGGCTTCGCGATCGGCATGACCGGGGCGGGGTCCGGCAGCGTGAACGTGATGACCGTGGCGCCGCGGCCGACCAGGGCCTCCTGCATGGCGAAGAGGTCACCGGCGACGGCGGCGACGTCGAACGAGCCGCGCAGGATGTCGTTCATGCCGGCGACGACGGTGGCGAGGTCGGGCGCGAGGTCGAGGGCCGGCTGGAGCTGCTCGGCGCGGATGCGGGCGGTGGTGCGGCCGCGGATGGCGAGGTTCGCGTAGTCGAGCCGGTGGCCGGGCTGCGCCCGGGCGACGTGCGCGGCGAAGCGGTCAGCCCAGCCGCGGTAGCCGCCGGCGCCGTCCGGGTCGTCCATGCCTTCGGTGGTGCTGTCACCGATCGCCACGTACCGGTGGAACATCACGCGCTCCTGCTGGCGTACTGCTCGCGGGCGACGAGCACCGCCGGGAGGTGCTCGGCGGCCCACTCCCGGCAGGCGGCCATGGCGGGGAACAGCGTCCGCCCGAGCGGTGTCAGCGCGTACTCGACGCGCGGCGGCACCTCGTCGTACGCGGTACGGGTGATCATGCCGTCGCGTTCGAGGGCGCGGAGCGTCTCGGCGAGGACCTTGGCGGAGACGCGGTGCATGGGCACGCGCAGCTCGGAGAAGCGGCGCGGCCCGTCCTCGAGGCAGACGAGGACCATTCCGGCCCACTTGTCGCCGATCTGGAACGGCGTGGCGTTCGACGGGCACGCGGGGTCGAACAGGTCGCGCGGCAGTGGCTCGCTCACGCAGCCGAACGTATCGCACGCCCTGGTTACGTTGCAGTTACTGATATCTCCCGTTCTAGGGTCGCCGGCATGACCTCATTGGTGGTGTTCGGAGCGGGTGGGCGGGCCGGTCGGCGGATCACGGCGGCGGCGCGGGATCGAGGGCTGCGGGTGACGCCGGTCGTGCGGGACCTGTCACGGCACCCGGACGTCGCGGGCGCCGTCGCCGGCGACGTCACGGACGCGGACGCGGTGGCGGCCGTCGCCGCGGGGCACGACGTCGCGGTCAGCGCCGTCTACACGCCAGACATCGACCCCGCGCAGCTGTACGGCGCCGGCACCCGCTCCCTCCTCGACGGCCTCACCCGGGCCGGCACGAAGCGGCTGCTGGTCGTGGGCCTGGCGACAACCCTCGACGGTCCGGACGGGGTGAAGCTGTACGAGGCGGCGGACTTCCCCGACGCCTACCGCCCGTTCTCGCTCGGCCGGGTGGCCGAGCTGTCAGCGCTGCGCGACGGCCCCCTGGACTGGGTGGTGTTCACGCCGACGATGCAACTCGTCGACGAGCCCGGCACCGGCGCATACGAGGTCACCGCCGACCGCCGCCTCGCGGAAGGCACGACGACCTACGCGGACCTGGCCGCGGCGATCCTCGACGAGGTGACGTCCCCGGCCCACCACCGCACCCAGCTCACCGTCCGGACCCGGACCGCTCCCTGACCCCGGCGCCACCAGCCCGCGAACGCCGCCGGACGGCGTGGGACGACCCGCGACGACTCACGACTGGGAGAATGCCTCGAACTGTTCGGCGACGCCGGCGAGGTCGTCCTGCACCGTCTCGTCCCGCTCCTCGCCCACGACGGTCTCCAGCTTCCAGCTGCGCTGGCCCGGCACGTACGTGACGCGGATCGACGACCCGTCGCCCCTCCACAGCACGGCGGAGCGGTTGTCCGCGTCGAGCCGGCCGAGGAAGTCGCGGATGTCGTCACCGGTCGGGTGGTGCGCGAGCGAGCCGTCCTCGGTCGAGAGCCGGGGCACCGGCACCTTCAGCAGCCGGCGCGGCTGCCACAGCGCCGCGGGCTGGTGGCGGCCGGGCCGCTGGAAGCAGAGCAGCTCGCACTCGTCGGCCACCCGGTGCACGAGGTCGAGCACGCTCTCCGGCGTCTCCGGACGCAGGCTGAGCAGCACGTGCGTGTCTGCCGCGACGACCGGTTCGGCCCACCACGCGGCATCGACGCCGTCGAGCACCTCGCGGTGGAACCGCTCGATCCCCGGGCCCGTCGCGGCCCATCCGGTGTCGCCGCGCCGCAGCGCCTCGAAGCGGTCTACGCCCTGCTCAACGGTGATCGGCCGGGCCTCGAACCAGACACCGACCTCGATCAGCTCTGCCATGGAAGAACACCGTACGGAAGCGGCAGAAACGGGCGCAACTCAGCCACGCAGGGTGCCCGGCCGATCACCCCCCTGCCCCGTGATCAGGTCGGCGAGCCCGGATGCGTCGTGCGTCGCGAACGGCAGCACCAGTCCGTCGGTCAATTCGATCCGCACGACGTCGAACGGCAGCAGCCCCATCCGTCCCCAGGCGGTCATGCGGGTCCGGGGGCAGCGTCGTACCGACGCGAAATCACGCCAGTCGATCAACACCGGTGCCCCCATCGAACACCGCGGCTCCAGCAGCAGCCCGAGCGGCCCGCCGGCGAGCCGGACCGGCACCCCGGCGCCGAACCGGAACGCCGCGCCGACGCTCACGTACCAGAAACCCACCACCGCTTCGATGGGCAGGTGCCCGAACCACTCGGGTACGCCGCGGGCGTGCACGGCCCGCTGCCGGCGGCGGCTGCACCATCGCAGCGCCTCCCACACTCCGCCATGGTCGCGCGGGTTTGTGCTGAGGGGGTGAGGGCGTGAGGATGGGCCATGCACTTCACCTGGATCACGGGTGCGTCGGTACGGCCGGCCCGCGCCCTCAGCGTCGTGGTGGCCTGCCTGGCCCTGGTGACGATGTCGGGGTGCGGATCGGGCTCCGACGACGACGGCGCCGCCCAGTCTGCGCCGAACCCCGCCGCTGCCGTGACGAGCGCGAGCGGCGGCCAGTCGGCGGGCGTCAACGCCGCGGGCGGCGCGTCCGCGAGCCCGTCACCGTCCGCGGGCGCGACCGTCGCGGTGCCCGCCGGGGTGACCGCCGGCATCGTGATCTACGACCGGCAGGCGGGCACGTTCGTCATCCGGCAGAAGGGCAGCTGGCGCTTCCGTTCGGCGTCGCTGGTGAAGCTGCTGATCGCCCTGGACTACTTCTGGGACAAGGGCCCGTCCTACACGGTCCCGGCGGCCGACAAGCCGAAGCTCGACGTGATGCTGCGCAGCAGCGACGACAGCGCGGCGACGGGGTTGTGGAAGGCCAACGGGCAGCGGGAGATCGTGACCCGGATGGTGCAGCGGCTCGGGCTGCGGGACACGGCGCCGCCGCCGGCGAGCCAGCCGGGCTACTGGGGATACACCGCCGTGAGCGCGGACGACCTGGTGCGCGTCTACCAGTTCGTCCTCGGCAAGGCGCCGGCGCCGGTGCGCGACTACATCATGGGCAACCTGCACGCGTCGACGAAGTGCGGCACGGACGAGTACGACCAGTCGTTCGGCATCCCGAGCGCGTTCCGCAAGCCGTGGTCGGCGAAGCAGGGCTGGTCCGGTTTCGGTGACAACCCGGCCACGCCGTGCGTGGCGCCGGCGGCCTTCCCGGGTTCATCCGGTGCACTGGTGCCGGTCGCCGCGCCGAACGCACCGGACATGAGCGGCGAGGTGCTGCACACGACCGGCACCGTCGGCGACAACGACCGGTACATCGTGGCGGTGCTGTCCGTGCACCCGAACGGCACCCAGTTCGCGAAGGCGGCGGCGACACTGACGAAGCTGACCCAGTCGCTGCCCCTGCCGGCCGCGATGAAGAATTCCTGAGAGGCGTGTAGAGCACCGCGCGACGGCTCCGACCAGTCGGTGCAAAGCACCTGACGACAAGGAGCGTTCCCGTGAAGTACCTGCTGCTGATCCACATGAACCCGGACGTCTGGGCGACGCTGACCCAGGCGGACGTCGACGAGGTGATGGCCGGGCACGACCGGTTCATCACCACGATCACCGAATCGGGTGAGATGGTGAGCACGCACGCCCTGGCCGACCCGAAGGAGAGCGCCGTGGTCCGGATCCGGGCCGGCGCCGAGACGGTGACCGACGGCCCGTACGTGGAGGCCAAGGAGTTCCTCGCCGGCTTCTACCTGGTGGAGTGCGAGTCGAAGGAGCGGGCGGTGGAGCTCGCCGCCATGATCCCCGACGCGAAGTGGAACGCGATCGAGGTCCGCCCGATCGTGTTCAGTCAGTAGTCGCGTCGTCCACCGACCGTCACGGTGGCGATTCTTGTCGGTCGCCGCTCGTAGAATCGCCGCGTGGACAGCACCGTGGGGGTAGAGACGGCCGGGCCGGCGATCGAGGTCCTGCGCCGGGTGTTCGGCTATGACACGTTCCGGGGCAGCCAGCAGGAGATCATCGAGCACGTCATCGGCGGCGGCGACGCGCTCGTGCTGATGCCGACCGGCGGCGGCAAGTCGCTGTGCTATCAGATCCCGGCGCTGGTCCGCGAGGGCACCGCGGTCGTGATCTCGCCGCTGATCGCGCTGATGCAGGACCAGGTCGACGCGCTGACGGCGCTGGGTGTGCGGGCCGGGTTCGTCAACTCGACGCTCGACTTCGACAGCCGGCGGGCGGTCGAGGCGGCGTTCGTCGGCGGCGACCTCGACCTGCTGTATCTGGCGCCCGAGGCGCTCGCCTCCCCGCAGACGATGCGGCTGCTGGAGCGCGGGAGGATCGGCCTGTTCGCGATCGACGAGGCGCACTGCGTGTCGCAGTGGGGCCACGACTTCCGGCCCGACTATCTCAACCTGTCGGTGCTGCACGAGCGGTGGCCCGACGTGCCGCGGATCGCGCTGACGGCGACCGCGACGACGGCCACCCACAAGGAGATCGCCACCCGGCTGGGGCTGACCGAGGCGCGGCACTTCGTGTCGAGCTTCGACCGGCCCAACATCCAGTATCGGATCGTGCCGAAGCAGGAGCCGCGGCGGCAGCTGCTGGAGCTGCTGCGCACCGAGCACCCCAACGACGCCGGCATCGTCTACTGCCTGTCCCGCGCCAGCGTGGAGAAGATCGCGGACTTCCTGAAGGACAACGGCATCGCGGCGCTGCCCTACCACGCGGGGCTCGACGCGCGGACCCGCGCCGACAACCAGTCCAGGTTCCTGCGGGAGGACGGGCTGGTCATGGTCGCGACGATCGCGTTCGGGATGGGCATCGACAAGCCCGACGTGCGGTTCGTCGCGCACCTGGACCTGCCGAAGTCGGTGGAGGGCTATTACCAGGAGACGGGCCGGGCCGGGCGTGACGGCCTGCCGTCCACCGCGTGGCTTGCCTATGGCCTGCAAGACGTCGTCCAGCAGCGCAAGATGATCGACAGCTCGGAGGGCGACGCGGCGCACCGGCGGGGGCTGGGCCGGCACCTCGACGCGATGCTGGCACTGTGCGAGACGGTGGAGTGCCGGCGGGTGCAGCTGCTGGCCTATTTCGGGCAGCAGAGCGGGCCGTGCGGCAACTGCGACACGTGCCTGAGCCCGCCCGAGTCATGGGACGGCACGGTGCCGGCGCAGAAGCTGCTGTCGACGGTGTTCCGGCTGCAGAAGGAGCGCAACCAGAAGTTCGGCGCCGGGCAGTGCATCGACATCCTGCTCGGCAAGAAGACCGACAAGGTCGTGCAGTGGCACCACGACGAGCTGACGGTGTTCGGGGTCGGCGCCGACCTGCGCGAGCCCGAGTGGCGGGCGGTGGTGCGGCAGCTGCTCGCGCAGGGCCTGCTCGCGGTCGAGGGTGACTACGGCACGCTGGTGCTCACCGACGACAGCGCGGAGGTGCTCGGCCGGCGGCGGCAGGTGATGCTGCGCCGGGAGCCGGAGCGGCCCGTGTCGGCGGCGAAGGTCGCCAAGCAGCGCGCCGCGGCGGCCGCGACGGAGCTGCCGGCGCAGGCGGCGCCGCTGTTCGAGCGGCTGCGTGCGTGGCGGGCGGCGACGGCGAAGGAGCAGAGCGTCCCGGCGTATGTCATCTTCCACGACGCGACGCTGCGGCAGATCGCCACGGAGGCCCCGACGACACTCGCGCAGCTGTCGACGATCAGCGGTGTCGGGGAGAACAAGCTCGCCAAGTTCGGCCAGCAGGTCCTCGACACCCTCCGCGATCCGGACCCGTCGTGATCGGCGGTGCCGCCCGCACCTCCCGCGGACGACATCCGATCGGCTGCTGGGAGGTGCCGGTGGGCCGGTGAGTGGTTTGCCGGCCGGCTCATCGCGCGGGACCCGCCGGTGGCCCGGTGCCCGCGGGACCCGCCGGTGGCCCGGTGCGCGTGTGACGCCACCGGCCTGGCACGGGACCCGCGGGCCGCCGGGAAGCTGGCGGGAGGAGCGCTTCCCGACGGCCTGCGGCCGCCGGCCGCGACGCCGGCGTGCACACGGGCCGGCACGCACAGGTCACAGGACCTGCGGCCGCCGGGAAACTGTCGGGAGGAGCGCTTCCCGACGGTCTACGGCCGCCGGTCGCGATGCCGGCGCGCACGGCCCGGGCGCGCACGCAGTCACGGGACCTGCGGCTGCCGGGAACCTGCCGGAGGACCGTCACCCACCCGCCTACGGTCACCGGCCGCGACATCGCTCGGCGCCGCCTCGACGCCGGCGCGCACACGGTCACGGCACCTGCGGCCGCCGGGAGACCACCGGGAGGAGCACTACCCCACCGGCCTACGGTCACCAGCCGCGACGCCGCCCGGCGCCGCCTCGACGCCGAAGCGCACGCGGTCACGGGACCTGCGGCCGCCGGGAGGACCGTTGCCCAGCGGCCTGCGGTCACCGGCCATGACGCCGGCGCGCGCGGTCCAGTGCGCACACGGTCCACCGCACACGCCTGGGCGCCCACACGGTCCAGCGCACGTGGTCCAGCGTGCATGGCCCGCCGCGCGCACGGTCCAGCGCGCAGACGACCCGGGTGCGCGCACGGTCCGGCGCGCACGCGGTCCGGCGCGGTCTCGCTGCGGTGGCGGGCGGCGGGTGTCACCCGGTGCCGACGGAACGGGGGCGGCGCTCGGGCAGTGCGGGCACGACCGAGCCGTCGACGAAGATGCCGTGCCACAGGCAGAACGTCAGCAGGATCCACAGCTTCCGGGAGTTGTCGGCGTCGCCGCGTTCGTGCTGTTTCAGCATCTCGTGCGCGTAGTCGAGGTCGATCAGGTGCCCGGCGCCCGACGTGGACAGCACGTGGTGGGCCCATTCCGCGAGTTCCGTGCGCAGCCACCGCCGGGCCGGTGTCGGGAAGCCGAGCTTCGGCCGGTCGGTGATGGCGTCCGGCACGATGCCCGCGAGGGCCCGGCGCAGCGCGTACTTGGTGGTCCGGCTGCGGGGCGGCACCTTCAGCCGGTCGGGCAGCCGCGACATGACGTCGAACACGCCCTTGTCCAGGAACGGCACGCGCAGTTCCAGCGAGTGCGCCATCGACATCCGGTCGGCCTTGGTCAGGATGTCGCCGGGCAGCCACGTGTTGACGTCGATGTGCTGCATGGTGGTGACGTCGTCGAGGTCCGCCGCCTCGGCGTAGAGCGCCGCGGTCATGTGCGGGTGGCCCACCCCCGGCTCGCCGCTCCGGAGGATCCGTGCCTTCTCCTCGTCGTCGAGGACGCGGGCGTTGCCGAAGTACCGCGCCTCGATCGGCGTCGTGGCCCGCAGCAGGTAGCTCTTGCCCTTGACGCCGTCCGGGACCGCCCGGGCCAGGGCCCGCAGGCCGCGCTGGATCGGTTTGCCGAGGCGGCTCACCGGTGCGAGGGAACGCGGCTCCCGGTAGATGGTGTAGCCGCCGGCGAGCTCGTCCGCGCCCTCGCCCGACAGCACCACGGTGACGTGCTCGGCCGCCGTCTGCGCCAGGAAGTACAGCGGGACGATCGACGGGTCGGCGACCGGATCGCCCAGGTGCCAGATGATGCGGGGCAGCGCCGTCATCACCTGCTCCGGCTTGACGATGGTGGGCACCAGATCGACGCCAAGTTGCCGGGCCGACTGCTCGGCCACGTCGATCTCGGAGTACGCGGTGGCGGTGTCGAAGCCGACGGTGAAGGCGCGCAGGCGGGGATGGACCTCGGCGGCGAGCGCGACGATGGCGGTCGAGTCGATCCCGCTGGACAGGAACGCGCCGACCGGGACGTCCGCGCGCAGATGGCAGCGCACGCTCTCGCGCAGCGCGTCGCGCAGTTCGTCCACAATGGACGCCTCCGAGACCGCCGGGTCCGGGCGGAACCTGGGCCTGCCGGGCCGCCGGACCACCGGCGGGTAGCCGAGTGCGCGGGTGAGCAGGCCGCCGCTGGGCAGCCGCGCGATGTGCCGGTGCAAGGTGTACGGCTCGGGCACGTACTGCATCGTCAGGTAGAGCGACAGCGCGGTCTGGTCGAGCTCCCCGCCGGCGATCCCCAGCAGCGGCGCCTTCTCGCTCGACAGCCACAGTCCATCGAGAGTCGGCAGGTAGTACAGCGGTTTGATGCCGAACTGGTCCCGCGCCGCGTGCACCGTCTCGGTGGTCTCGTCCCAGAGCGCGAACGCGAACATGCCCCGGAGCCGGTCGAGCGCCGCTTCGCCCCAGTAGTGGTAGGCGGCGGCGACCACCTCGCTGTCGCCGTCCGTGGCGAACTCCGCGCCGTGCACGCGGATCAGCTCCTCGCGCAGTGCCTCGAAGTTGTAGATCTCGCCGTTGAAGACCAGGGTCCACCGGCCCGCGTCCGGCCCGCTCGGCGGATACCGCAACGGCTGCCGGCTGCCGTCCACGTCGATGATGGCGAGCCGTTTGAAACCGGCCGCCACGCAGGGTCCGGACCTCTCCAGGGCCATGTCGTCGGGGCCGCGGTGGTGGAGCAGCTCGAGTCGCCGTTCCACCTGTCCAAGGGTCTCTGGGGAGATGGCGAAGTCCCCCACGTACATCAGGAAGCCGCACATGGCGTCGTTTCCCTTCGGTCGCCTCGCGTGGCAGCGGTGTCGTGCCGCGGACCGCGCTGTCGGCCGTCGCCGGTGAGCTCCCCGCCGGTGCCGGCCGAGCCCCCGATCGAACGGCCACAGTGCGCCGCGCGATCCAGCCGAACAGAGCCCGCCGGGTCCGGGCGCCCGATTGCCCGGCCGTCATCCGATCACTCCCCACCAGGAGGATCAGCGGCCAGCGGGCGGGTGAAACCCACCCGGAGGTGACGATCCGGGCGGCCGGGCGCCGCTGCCGTTTGGCTCGGCACCCCCCGGGTAGCGGCGCGCCCGTCACATCGGTCCATCGCGGATCGGCGGCAAGCGAACCAGCCGTTGTCTCATGGGGAGAAGTCAATGCGCCTCGTCCGCGTCCGAAGCCGGTCCGCGCACAGCGCCAGCACCCGCCATGCGGCAGCCGGGGCACCGGGGCGACCGGCACGCTGGCTCAGGGGGCTCTGCCGACTCCTGCTGTGCGGCATCATCTCGGGTCTGGTCGTGGCCGCGGGCGTGCTCCCGCTCGCACTCGTCGGCGGCTCCACGGTGAACGCCGGCCGCGACGCCTGGAAGAACCTCCCGTCGGACCTGGCGCTGCCACCGCCGCCGCAGGCCACCTACGTCTACGCCAATGACGGCAAGACGCTCATCACCACGTTCTACGACGAGAACCGCAAGGACGTGCCGCTGGAGCAGATCGCACCGGTGCTCCAGCAGGCCGTCGTCGCGGCCGAGGACACCCGCTTCTACAAGCACGATGGTGTCGACGGCAAAGGCGTCCTGCGCGCGCTGGTCTCCAACGGCCGGGGCGGTGCCCAGCAGGGCGCCTCGACGCTGACGATGCAGTACGTCCGCAACGTGCTGAAGAACGACCCGACCCTGTCGCCGCGGCAGCGGGTCGACGCGGTCGCCGACACGCCCGCCCGCAAGGTGCGCGAGATGCGCTACGCGACGATGCTGGAGGCGCACCTGAGCAAGCAGGACATCCTCCAGGGGTACCTGAACATCGCGTACTTCGGTGCCGGCGCCTACGGCGTCTACGCCGCCAGCCAGACGTACTTCGGCAAGTCGGCCCTGGACCTGACGCTGCCCGAGGCGGCGCTGCTCGCCGGGCTGCTGCAGTCACCGGACGGCGACAACCCGATCAGCGGCGACCGTGACGCGGCCCTGCGGCGCCGTGCCTACACGCTCGACGCGATGGCGAAGATGGGGGTGATCAGCGCCGCGGACGCCACCGCGGCCAAGGCCCAGGAGCTGAAGCTCAATCCGCGCGAACTGCCCAACAACTGCGTGTCCGTCCCGCAGCAGCACAACGACTGGGGCTTCTTCTGCGACTACTTCCGCCAGTGGTGGGGCAGCCAGCCGGAGTTCGGCGCCACCCGCGCCGACCGCGACGAGGCGCTGCGCACCGGCGGCTACACGGTGGTCACCTCGCTCGACCCGGGGGTCCAGGCGACCACGCTCAACCAGTCGCTGAGCGTCTACGGCTACGGCAGCGCACGGTCGATGCCGATGGCCGTCGTCACCCCCGGCAACGGCCGGGTCCTCGCGATGGCCGTCAACCGCCATTACAGCCTGGATCCGAACCCGCCCCAGCATCCGCAGTACCCGAACACCGTCAACCAGCTCGTCGCGGGCGGTGGTGGCGTCGCCGGGTATCAGGCGGGTTCGACGTTCAAGATGTTCACCATGCTCGCCGCCCTCGACGCGGGCATGCCGTTGAGCACCAGGTACAAGGCACCGAGCCGGCTGGCGACCGTGTGGCCGGCCAGCGGCCCCGGCAGTTGCGGCGGAAAGTGGTGCCCGGGGAACGACTCCCCGAGCTGGATGGACGGGGACCGGACGATGTGGAACGCGTTCGGCCGTTCGGTCAACACGTACTTCGTCTGGCTCGAACAGCAGATCGGCGCGCGCCGCGTGGTCGAGATGGCGCAGCGGCTCGGCATCACGTTCCGCTCCAGCGAGGACGCGGCGATGGCGGCCAAGGCGGACCAGTGGGGGGCGTTCACCCTCGGCGTCGCCTCGACCACACCGCTCGACCTCGCCAACGCCTACGCGGCGATCGCCGCCGGCGGCCTGTACTGCCAGCCGCTGCCGGTACTGTCGATCACCGACACCAACGGCAAACCGGTCGACGCCGCCGAACCGAAGTGCCGGCAGGCGATCACCGCCGACGTGGCGGCTGCCGCGACCGACGCGGCACGGTGCCCGGTCAGCCGGTCGTCGGCCTACAACAAGTGCGACGGCGGCACGGCGGAGAACGTGTCCGGCATCCTGGGCGGCCGCCCGGTCGCGGGCAAGACCGGCAGCTCCGAATACAACTCGACCGAGACGTTCGTCGGCTTCACTCCGCAGATCGCGGCGGCCGGCATCGCGGTGAACGTGGACAACCCCAACGACCACGTGGGCAGCGGCATCTCCGGCTCGGTCAACGCCGCCGTCGCGCAGACCATGGCGACCGTGCTGCGCGGCCAGCCGGTCCAGGGATTTCGGCCACCCAGCGGGGCGCGGGCCCTGGGTCGTTGACCGCGCCCCGCTGACGGCCGCGTCAGGCGGAGTATCCGCGCAGGGCGGTCCAGTGCGCGAGCTTGGCCGTCGTCAGCGTGTAGTACCCGACGCCCAGGGCGTCCGCGGGGTCGGCGATCTTCACCGTCGTGCCGCCGTTGGTGTACCCCACCACCGTGAGGTAGTGGCCGCCCGGGTACGAGTGCGCGCCTCCCTTGTCGTCCACGGTGGAGCCGGCGATGTTGGCGACCACGGCGTAGCCCTTGGTGATCGCGTTGACGATGTCCGCCTGCATCTGGTCGATCTCCGCCTGGGTGGCCGACTGACCGGTGATGAAGTGCGACTTGTAGAAGGAGGTCTTGGTGTACTCGTTGAGCGACCGGGTGGTGTCGTCGGCGGAGTTGGTGCCGTTGACGGTCGTGTGCAGGCTCTGGGCGATCTCGGACTGGGACGGGTACATCTCTCGCGCGGTCAGTGCGATCCGGGTCGCCGCCGGGCCGCAGAAGTAGAAGTTCTCCTGCCAGGCGAACCGGTACGCGAGTTCCTTGGCCGCCGGGACGGCCGGCGTGCTGGGGGCGGGCGTGGCCGGCGCGGCCTGCGTGGTCGGCTTGGTCGGCGCCGCGCCGGTGGCGGCCTTCGACGGGCTGGTCGCGGCGTCGGGCGCCGCCTGCGTCCGCTGCCGATCACGCGCGGCCGGAGCGGCGCCGGACCGGGACGAATCCGCGGCGGTCAGCGACTGTGTGTCGGCCGACGGTGCGGGGGCCGAGGCGTGCACGGCCACGCCGATTGCCCCCGTCACCGCGAGGGCCGCCGCGGCGGCCGCGATCGGCAGCACGCGGAAGCGCGACGGGACGGCGGTCTGGTGCCTGGGTTTGTACAGGTAGCTCACGGGTACCTCGACAGACATGCTGGATGACGGCTGCTGTTGCCGGTGCCGGACGTGATCCGGAGAGGGGGCTTCCACGCCGGCCGCGGGCCGGTGTGGTGAGGGTCGGTGACTACCGGGCCAGGCTGCGGGTCGAGGTGCCGCGACACGGATGATGCCGGGTCAATGGCTGCATGAGTGCTCCTTCCGGTGCCGCCTACCGGGTTAGCTGACGGGTTCGGGCGGGAGGATCGCCCTACCTCGAGGCTCGGCCCCGCGGATTCACCCCGGTGGTGCTTGGTTCCCCGGCTCGCGCGGACGCGACTCAGCGGATCCGCCGCGGTGTCATCCGAGTTGGGTGACGGCAGACCGGGCGAATGCGAGGACCATATCGGGGCCGCGAGAAGCCACCGGATCCGGCACGCTGCTCGGCTACCGGGCGTGACGACGGCATGGCGAACGGACCGGGTGCATGCCGCGGGGGTCACGGGCCGCCCGCCGGTCGGATGCGTCGTGCACTGGCGCACCTCGCCGACCGCGCCCCGGCACCGTGCGGCCCGCCCAGTGTCCGGTCGGCAGGTTCGCACGCCCGGCACGACCCCGGATCCGGGCCGCCTCTAGGCTCGCCGGATGTTTTCGGGCACCGACGATGACCAGCAGCTCAGCGGTGCGCACCCACACGGTCCCCGCCACCTCCGACGGTCCCGCCGTGGGCGGCACGCGGTCCCCTTCCGGCTGCGCGCACCCGTGCCGGCCGGGATCCGCCGGTACGGCGTGGCCGCCGTCGCGGTCGCGGTGATGGGCCTGTCCACGACGCTGTCGTCGTCGGCCGGACCCGTCGCCGTGCCGGCGGACAGCGCGGCGTTCGCCGCCGACGCCGGCAACACCGGACGCTCGGCGGCCGACGGGCCGGCCTCGCGCAGCCGCACCCGGAAAACCGCCGACAGTACGGGCGACGCCACGCCGCCGGCGGCGAAGGCCGCCCCGGCACCGACGAAGGCCGCTCCGGCACCGACGAAGGCCGCCCCGGCACCGGCCGCTACACAACCGGCAGCACCGGCGGCGCCGTCGCCGACCGTGCACGCGCCTGTCGGCGGGCTGACCCAGGCGGAGATGAACAACGCCGTCGCGATCATCGATGTGGCACGGCAGCTGAGCCTGCCGCGTCGCGCGGCCGTCGTGGGGATCGCCACCGCCCTGCAGGAGAGCCACCTGCGGAACCTCGCGAACCCGAACGTGCCGCAGTCGCTGCAGCACCCCAACGAGGGTGTCGGGTACGACTACGACTCGGTCGGCCTCTTCCAGCAGCGGCCGAGCTGGGGTTCGGTCGACCAGCTGATGGATCCGCACGAGTCCGCGCGCAGGTTCTTCGCGGCCCTGGCCCAGATCCAGGGCTGGGAGCAGCAGGCCGTCACGATCGCCGCGCAGATGGTGCAGCGGTCGGCATACCCGGACGCCTATGCGAAATGGGAAGGGCTCGCACAGCAGATCGTGGACGCCGTCATGCGGTAATTCCGCCGCGCTCACCGCAGGTCCCACGCATTATCACTCGTTTACCGGCCCGGCCTCGCCCGGTTGCGCATGACGATGCCCCCATGTCCATGCACAGGCAGAACACATGAGGGGGCCCAGCCGGACCGCGGTGGCGCTGGTCGCGCTCGCGGTGGGAGCGCAACTGGGCCTGTCGGGGTGTCACAGTGGGTCGAAGAAGCCCACGGCGGCGAAGTGGACCGCTCCCCCGCCGGTGGTCGGGCTGGCCGTCAGCCCGGCGGCGGGCGAGTCCGGGGTGGCGGTCAGCACCGAGATCGGCACCAAGGTGAACGACGGGAAGATCACCGAGGTCGTCCTGACCGATGCGGCGGGGCAGCGGGTCGCCGGCGAGTTCCGCGACGACGGCTCCTCCTGGGTGCCCGCCACCGCGCTGCGCTACGGCACGGCCTACACCGCGAAGGTCACCGCCGTCGGCACCGACAACAAGCCCGTGACCCGGGAGACGGCGTTCACCACGGCGGCGAAGCCCACCGGCCCGGTCGTCACGTCCGACCTGATGTTGACCAACGGCGGGACCTACGGCGTCGGCATGCCGATCGTCGTGGAGTTCGGCTCCGACGTTCCGCAGGAGTCGCGCGCCGCCGTGCAGCAGCGTCTCTTCGTGAAGAGCGACCCGCCGCAGGCCGGTGCGTGGCACTGGTTCGGCGGCCGGCAGGTGATGTACCGGCCGGAGCACTACTGGCAGCCGGGCACGAAGATCACCGCACGGAAGGCGCTCAACGGCGTGCGGATCGGCGCCGGCCACGCCGACGAGGACTTCGCGGCAACGGTCACGATCGGCCGGAAGCTGACCATCGACATCGACAACGCGACGAAGCAGATGAATGTCTACCAGAATGACGCGCTCGTGCGGACCATGCCGGTGAGCCTCGGCAAGCCGTCGACGCCGACGTCGAGCGGCGCCACCGTCATCATGTCGCGGGAGGCCTCGACGGTGTTCCGCACCCCGGAGTACACCGTCGCGGTGCAGTACGCCATGCGGCTGACGTGGGGCGGCCAGTACATCCACGCCGCGCCGTGGTCGGTGGGCGACCAGGGTCAACGCAACGTCTCCCACGGCTGCACCAACGTCTCGACCGCGAACGCGAAGTGGCTGTACGAGCAGACGCTCGTCGGCGACCCGGTCATCACGCGCAACACCGGGGTGCCGCTGGACCCGGGCGACGGCTGGACCGCATGGGACCTGTCCTGGGCCGACTACAAGGCCTGACGCGCCGGCCGGGTCCTCAGATCCAGCGAATTCGACAAAGAGTTCGATCCAGAATCCGATCAAGAGTCCGATCAAGAGTTCGATCCAGGAGTTCAACCAGAGAGGAAAGTCCATGGAAGTCGTCCGTGCCCCGAGCCGAGGCCGGCAGGCCCCGCGACAATCCTGTTCCGGCGACGTGTGGGTCGACCGGGGCGTCACCGGCCTGGAGCCGTCCGGCCTGCGCACGTTCCATGCGCAGTTCGGCCCCGGCACGCGGACGGCCTGGCACCGCAGCCCGCACGAACGCATCCTGATCGTCCTGCACGGCGTGGGGCGGGTGCGGCGCCGGGGCGGCCCGATCCACGAGGTGCGCGCCGGGGACACCGTCGTCGTCGCGGCCGGTGAGTGGCACTGGCACGGCGCCTCGCCGCACACGTTCATGGCGGTGGTGTCGGTCCACAAGACCGGACCGGACGACACCGGCACAGAGGACCTCGGCACGGACGGCATCGGCACGGACGGCATCGGCACGGACGGAACGGAGTGGGGCGAGCACGTGACCGACGCCGAGTACCGGCTGCCACCGCTCACCACGATGATCCGCCGGCCGGACGCGGACCGGGTGCCGCAGCGCGAGGCGTGCTGGTAACGGAGCAGGGAAGTACAAGCCGGCGAAGTACCGGCGAGCAGGTCCTGGACACGCCCGGCACACGCGCGTAACACTGTCGACATGATTTCTGCACAAGGCGTGCTGAAAGACGTGTGACACCGTGGACACCCGGCAGATCAGGTACTTCCTCGCCGTGGTGGAGCACGGTGGGTTCGGCAGGGCGGCGACCGCGCTCAACGTCGCCCAGCCGACCATGTCGCAGTCGGTGAAGGCCCTTGAGCGCGACCTCGGCACGGCCCTGTTCCACCGGGCGTCGCACGGGGTGACGCTGTCCGCGGCCGGGCGGGCGTTCCTCGGACCCGCCCGGGCGCTGATCCGGGACGTCGCCGTGGCCGGCGAGGCCGTCGGCGGGCGGCGCGAGCACGACAGCCTGGAGATCGTGGCGTCGGCGCCGCTCGGGGCGCACCCGGGCGCCGCGCTGGTCGGCGGCTTCCTGCGGGCACACCCGGACGTGTCGGTCAGCCTGGACCGCGACACCGACGAGGCGCTGCTGGCCAGGGTCCGCGACGGGGTGAGCGAGCTCGGCCTGGTCCACCTGCCGGCGGCCCGGCTGGGGCTGTGCGAGGTGGGACTCGGCGCGCACGACCTGGTCCTCGTGTTCCCGCCGCCACACACGGCCCGCCCCGCCACCCGCATCCCTTCACCGGCCGCCGGGGACCGCATGCCCGGCGCGGAGGTGGTGCGGCTGGCCGATCTCGCGGGGCTGGAGCTGCTCGGGGTGCCGCGGGGCAGCGCGTCGCGGCTGCTGGTCGAGTCGGCGTTGCGGGCGGCCGGGGTCAGGACCAGGGTCGTGGTCGAGAGCGGCCAGCGGGACCTGATCACCGACCTGGTCATCGCCGGGGCCGGGGCGGCGTTCATGCCTGACGTGGCCGCGCACGCGGCGGTGGCCGGTGGGGCCGTGGTCAGGCGGGTCGCGCCGGCGTTGCGGCTGCCGTACGGGATCGTGCACCGCCCCGGGGAACTGTCCGCGACGGCCCGGGCATTCCTCGACCACGCGCTTCGCGAAGCCGACCACGCGCGACGCGAAGCCGACCACGCGCCACGCGAAGCCGACCACGCGCCACGCGAAGCCGACCACGCGCCACAGGAAGCCGGCCACGAACCGCACGAAGCCGGCCACACGGAACAGGACGCCGGCCACACACCGCGGGACGCCGGCCACGCGCCGCGGGAGAGGTGACGGCGGAGGCATGGATCTGCGCAGGCTCGCGTACTTCGTCGCCGTCGCCGAGCACGGCAGCGTCACCGCGGCGGCCGCCGCGCTGCACGTGGCACAGCCGTCGCTGTCCCAGTCGATCCGGGCGCTCGAACGGGACATGTCGGTGGAGCTGTTCGACCGGCAGCAGCGGCCGCTCGCGCTGACGGAGGCCGGGAAGGCGCTGCTCGACCCGGCCAGGAAGGTGCTCGCCGACCTCGCCGACGCGCGGGCCGCGGTCGGGTGCGTCGTCGGCCTCGCCGCCGGCTGGCTCGACGTCGCCGTCCTCGACCCCCTGGCCGTGGACGTGGCGCCGGCCATCGCCGCGTTCCGGAGCAGGCATCCGGGGGTGCCGGTGCGCGTGCACGGCCCGCGCGACGAGGACGACCTGGTCCGTCACATCGTCGACGGGCGCTGCGAGCTCGGCGTCACGTACCTGCCGGTCGAGCACCCCGCCGTCCGTGTCGAACCGCTCGGCAGGCAGGAGCGGTACCACATCCACGGCGCGGACGTCAGGACCCGGCACAGCGAGGCGGTCGTGCCCCTGCTGCGGGCCGGCGCGTCAGCGGTCGTCGCCGGGGGCTACGCGCGGCGGGCGGCGGCGGCCGGGGCGGTGCTGCGCAGGTTCGACCCGCCGGCGACGGTCGAGGTCGGGGTGGTCAGCCAGCTGCCCCGCCCCTCCGGCGGCTCCCGGCAACCGCACCTGTCACCGGCGGCGCGGCGGCTCGCGACGATCCTGCGCACCTATGGGGTCGATGACTTTTCGTCTTTGCATTCTCGATGATCGCGCACTGTTATCAAGCGATGCCCGAGCCCGATCAGCGCCACCGCCCCCTGTACTGGCTGCTGGTGATCCCGACCGTCGCGCCCCTAACCGTGCCGTTCTACAACCGCCTCGACCCGCGGCTGCTCGGGGTGCCGTTCTTCTACTGGTACCAGCTGGCCTGCGCGGTCCTCGCGACCGTGGTGATCTCGATCGTCTACGTCGGGGTCCGGCGAAAGACAGACCGATGAGCGACCGGGACGTCGAGATCGCCGTCTTCGTGCTGCTCATGACCGTGATGATGGGGCTCGGCTTCGCGGCGGCGCGGTGGCGGCAGCCGCAGAGCATCCACAGCCTCGAGGAGTGGGGCGTCGGCGGCCGGGCGTTCGGCAGCTGGGTCACCTGGTTCCTGCTCGGCGGCAGCATGTACACCGCCTACACGTTCGTCGCCGTGCCCGCGCTGACCTACGGGGTCGGCGCGCTCGGCTTCTTCGCGGTGCCGTTCGCGATCGCCACGACCCCGATCGCGTTCGTCCTCTCCGCCCGCGCCTGGTCGGTGTCGCACCGGCACGGGTTCGTGACGCCGGGCGAGATGGCCGGGGCGCGGTTCGGGTCGCCGGGGCTCGGGGCGCTGGTGGCGGTCACGGGCATCGTGGCGACCATGCCGTACGTCTCGGTGCAGCTGCTGTCGCTGCAGGCGGTGTTCAAGACGCTCGGCGTCGACGGCGAATGGCCGCTGCTCGTCGCCGTCGGCCTGGTGTCGGTGAGCACGTTCCGCTCCGGGCTGCGGGCGCCGGCCCTGCTGTCGATCGCCAAGGACATCCTGCTCGTGTGGGTCGTCGTGTCCGGCGTCCTGATCGTGGCGATGTCCGGCGGCTGGGGCACCACGTTCCGGCGCGCCGCGGAGCACTTCGAGCGGACGCCGTCACCGGCCGACGGCCTGCTGCTGTCCGGCCCGGGGCAGATCGGCTACCTGACCATGGTCGTCGGCTCGGCGCTGTCGATCTTCGCGTACCCGCACGCGGTCATCGCGATCATCGCCGCCCGCGACCGGTCGACCGTGCAGCGCAACACCGCCGCCCTGCCGGTCTACTGCCTGGCGCTGGGCCTGATGGGGCTGCTCGGCCTGTTCGCGGTCGCCAACGGCGTCGTCCCCGTCGGCCGCGACCTCAACACGATCACCCCGCAGCTGTTCCACAAGCTGCTGCCCGGCTGGTCGGCGGGCATCGCCTACGCCACGCTCGGCGTCGCCGCGCTGATCCCGGCCGCGGTCATGTCGATCGCGGCGGCGAACGCGTTCACCCGCTCGATCTACCGCCAGTACCTCCGCCCCGACGCCGGCCCCGCCGAGGAGGCCCGCGTCAGCCGCTGGGCGTCGCTGGTCGTGAAGTTCGGCGCGGTCGCGGTCATCCTGCTGCTCGACCCGGCGTACTCCGCGGAGCTCCAGCTCATCGGCGGCGCCGTCATCCTGCAGACGATCCCCGCGGTGATGTTCGGCCTGACGACGGCGTGGTTCCACCGCGCGGCGCTCATCGCCGGCCTGCTCACGGGCCTGGTCACGGCCGTGGCGCTGCTCTACCGGATCCCCCAGCTCGGCCCCGGCGGCGTCGTGGTGAAGGCCCACTTCGGCGGCTCCAGCTGGTCCTTCGGTGATGGCGTCATGGTGTACGTGGGGCTCCTCGCCCTCCTCGCCAACCTGGTCGTCTCGGTGGCCGGCACGGTGCTGCTCCGGCTCGCGAAGGTCCCGGCGGGGGCCGACCGGACGCGCCCGGAGGACTACACCGCCGACGTCGACGACCCCATGGTGAAGCGCCTCGACGACCTCCTCGACGGCCTGCCCCGCACCCCGGGCGGCGCACACACCCGCCCCGCCGCCCCGCCGCTGCCGCGCCGGCAGGACTTCACCGCCCCGCGCCGCCGCACCCGCTTCTGACCCCGCTGCCTCAGATGGCCCGTTTCGGCGTGTGGCGCCGGTACGCGCTGACCGTCGGGTCACCGGTGATCCAGAAGCGCCACGGGACGTCGTGCGCGCCGGTGACGCCGACGCGGGGGCCGGTCGAGACGGCGAGGGCGGGCACCGCGGCGGCCGGGGGCCGCAGCAGGGGCGGGTCGCCGACGAGGTGGGTGCCGTAGAAGGACCTGTCGATGCCGAGCGCGGAGCACAGCCTGGCGGGGCCGCGGGCCAGCTCGGCGTCGGTGCGGGCGGCCGGCCGGCGCGACCTCGCGACCGGCAGGCCGTCGACGACCTCGCCGGCCCGGAGCAGGACCGCCGACGCGGTGCCGTCGGTGCCGGTGACGACGTTGACGCAGTAGTGCATGCCGTACGTGAAGTAGACGTACGCGTAGCCGGCGGGGCCGAACATGATCTCGTTGCGCGGGGTGCGGCCGCGGTGGGCGTGGGAGGCCGGGTCCTCGCCGGTGCCCGAGTACGCCTCCACCTCCGTCAGGCGGACGGTCACCCCGCCGACGGTGAGCGTGCAGCCCAGCAGGGCCCGCGCGGCGGTGTCGACCGGGCCCGTGAGGTCGTCGGCGAGGTTCACTCCGAGATCCGGCAGATGCGCAGGACGACCGCGTCGACGGACTCCTCGAACGGCGGCCACGGGAAGCCGGGCACGAACTGCCGCATCATGACCGCGCCGTGCAGCGCCGTCCACACCATGGCCGCGTCGGCGAACGGGTCGGTGCTGGTGGACCGGCCGGCGGCGACGCAGGCGGCGAGCGCGTGGACGAGCACCTCGAACGACTGCAGGCGGGCCCGCCACTTCGGCGGCACGTCCTCGAGCTTCAGCGGCATCTTCAGGTCGGGCCGCCCCTCCCGGAGCCGGCCGAACAGCACCCGGTAGCGCGCCGGCTCCCGCATCGCGAAGTCGACATAGGCGTGGCACCCGGCCAGCAGGGACGCGACGCAGTCGTCGTCGGCGAGCGCCGTGGTGGTGTCGATGACGATCTGCCGCAGCCGGTCGAACGCGATGTCGAGCACGGCCTCGATGACGGCGTCCCGGTCGGCGAAGTGCGCGTAGATGGACGGCGCCGCGATCCCGGCCTCCCGGGCCACGGACCGCAGCGTGATCGCGGCCTCGTCGCCCTCGCGCTCCAGGATGCGCTCGGCGGCGGCGACGATCTCGTCACGCAGGAGGCCGCCCTCGCCCCTGCGGTTGCGAGTGCGGCCTCCCGATGTCGTCATCGGTCCATCATGCCGGTTGGGGGACGAGCTGCGCCTCGGCGGGCGCGGTGCGGGCGGCCGCCGGGCGGATCAGGGCCACGGCGAGTGCCATCAGGGCCGCGATGCCGGCCGCGACCAGGGCGCCGCGGTCCATGGCGGCGGTGAAGGCGGCGTCGGCGGCGGACAGGACCTGCTGCGCGGTGGCGGGTGGCATGGTGGCCGCGGCGGCGTGGGCGGCCGGCAGGTCGGCGCCGGGCAGGACCAGGGCGGGGTCGCTCCTGTAGGCCGAGGAGACGACCGTGCCGAGGACCGCGATGCCGAGGACGCCGCCGAGCTCCCGGATGACGCTGTTGAGGGCGCCGGCCATGGAGCTGTACTCGGGCGGGACCGAGCCGCTGATCTGCAGGCTGGCGGGGGCCATCATCATGCCCATGCCGAGCCCGATCACGCCGGTGCCGAAGGCGACCTTCCAGAACTCGGTGCCGACCCCGGTGGTGGACAGCGAGAGCAGCCCGGCGACGGTGAGGGACAGGCCCAGCACGAGGGTCCAGCGCACGCCGAGCCGCTTCGACAGCAGCGCCGAGGTCGCGGAGGTGGTCGCCATCGCGACGGCGAAGGGCATCGCGCCCAGGCCGGCGACGAGGGGGCTGTACCCGTGGACGAGCTGCAGGTACTGCGACAGCTCGAACAGCGTGCCGAAGAGGACGAAGAACACGACGGCGAGGGACAGCGCGGCGAGCAGGAAGGTGCGGTTGGCGAACAGGTCGAGCCGCACCAGCGGCGACGCCGCCCGCAGCTGCCACGCCACGAACAGCGCGGCCAGGACGACGGCGGCGCCGAGCTCGGCGAAGCCGAGCGGAGCGGTCCAGCCGCGGGATGGTGCCTGGATGACGAAGTCCACCAGCAGCGCGACCGCGGCCGTGGACAGCAGGGCGCCGAGCACGTCGAGGCGGCCGGTCCGCACCACCGGGACGGCCGGCACCAGCCGGACCACCGCGACCAGCGCCGCCGCGACCAGCGGGACGTTGATCCAGAAGGCGCTGCTCCACGAGTAGTGCTCCAGCAGCGCGCCGCCCGTGACCGGGCCGATGAGCACGCCGATGCCCGCCGCCGCCGACCAGGCCGCGAACGCCTTCGGCCGCTCCGCCGGGGAGAAGATGCGCGTGATGATGGCGAGGGTCGCCGGCATGACGAACGCGGCGCCGAGGCCCATGACGGCCCGCCACGCGATCAGCTGGCCGGGCGTGTCGGACAGGGCCGCCACGGCGGAGCCGCCGCCGAAGACCGCGAGGCCGCCGAGCAGGGCGCGCCGCGAGCCGAGCCGGGCGCCGAGGCTGCCGGCGAGGATCAGCGCCGAGGCGAAGACGAGGGTGTACGCGTCGGTGATCCACTGCAGGTCCGACGTGGTGGCGTGCAGCCCGTGCGCCAGGGACGGCAGGGCGGTGTTCAGCACGGAGTTGTCGAGGGTGACGGCGACCAGGGTGAGGCTGAGCACCGCGAGCGCGGCCCACCGGCGCGGATGTTCGGACATCGAAGACCCCTTACGGACGTTTGTTTACGCCCGTAAGGTTAGATGCGTCAGCTAACACTTGTAAAGTTATCGGATGTCGATCCGCGGCGTGGCGGCCGTCACCGCTCCTCGGTGAGCAGGTAGTAGCCGTCGCGGGAGATGCCGGCGATCCGCCAGCCGTCGGCGAGCCGCCCGGCCATGACCTCCCGCACCGCGAGCCGCCACGCCGTCGCGCCCGCCGGGTCGCGGGCCCGCAGGCCCTCCACGTCCGGCGGCACGGCCACGAGCAGCGCGGGCGCCGGCACGGCCGGCAGCCGCAGCGGCGTGCCGTCGCCGGCACGGTCGAGGAGCTTCGCCGTACCGCCGACGTCGACGCCGGCGGGAGTGCCATGGGCGGCGGCGACGGCCTCGGGTGCGGCGAGGCGCCACACGAGCAGCAGGCGGTCGCTGAGGTCGCCGCTGTTGATGCCGTCGGCCATCGCGCCGTAGAACTCGGGCAGGTAGCGGACGGCGTGGCCGCCGAGCTTGCGCAGGTTGAAGGAGGCGTTGCGCAGCACGAGCGGGTCATAGGTCCAGCGGACCTCGGGCACGTCGCGGGCGAGCGTCCAGGCCCGCTGGTGCTGCTTGATCGCGAACCCGACCCCCGTGCCGACGCCACCGGGCTCGACTCCCGCGACGAACGAGTGCAGGTGCGGCGTGCCCCGCTCGTCCCGGCCGAAGAAGCCGACGGCGGCGCCGATCAGCCGGCCGTCACGGTACGCCCCGGCGACGTAGTTGCCGGAGTGCGCGTAGGTCCGCAGCAGGCCCGGCGCGGCGATCTCGGCCCGGTGCTCGGCCCGCCAGACCCGCCGCAGCAACTCCGACACGTCGTCGAACGCGGCCGGGCCGGGCACGTCGGCGGTCTCGACGATCGCCACCCCCGCCCGTTCCGCGGCCACCGCGGCACAGTCCCAGGCGTCCGCCACCAGGGCGGCGGCCGCCGCGGGTAATCCCTCGACACCGTCGGAGGACGGGGAGGCGGCCAGGTTCACCGCGCCCGGCCGATCGCGTCGACCAGGCCGGCGACGAGGGCGGCCCGCTCCGGCATCGTCGCCAGGTCGGACCACTCCCCCTCGGCGTGCGCGTTGCCGCCGATGACGCCGAGCCCGTCCAGGGTCGGCACGCCGATGCCGGCGGTGAGGTTGCCGTCGGAGCCGCCGCCGACCGCCTCGCCTTCCAGCGGCGGCAGGCCCAGCTCGGCGCCGACCCGGCGGGCCAGGGCGAACAGCGACGCCGACGCCGACTCGGGCATCGCCGGCCGGGACGGGCCGAGCTCGACGGTCAGTTCGGCGCCCGGCAGGACCGGCCGCAGGCCGCGCAGCGCCTCGTCGACCCGGGTCAGCTCGGCCGGGTCGAACGCGCGGACGTCGACGCTGACCCGGGCGGCGGCCGGCACCGTGTTGCTCGTGGTGCCGACGACGGCGTCGGTGGGGGTGACGGTCGTGCCGGGTGGGGCGCCCAGCGCCGCGATCCGCAGCACCTGGTGCGCCAGCTCGATCCCGGCGTTGATCCCGAGGTGCGGGGCGACGCCGGCGTGCGACGCGCGGCCGGCGACCCGCAGCGAGTAGTGCGCGATGCCCTTCCGGGCGACCTTCAGCCGGCCTTCGGCGCTGCCCTCGAGGATCAGCGCGCCCGCGGCGCCGGCGGCCGTGTCCTCGATGAGCGCCAGCGAGGTCGGCGAGCCGATCTCCTCGTCGGAGTTGCACACGACGGCGACGCCGTCGAGGTCCGCGACCGCCGCCAGGGCGTGGAAGAGCACGACCAGGCCGCCCTTCATGTCCACGACGCCGGGTCCGGTGCAGCGGTCACCGTCGACGGTGAACGGCCAGCGGGCCAGGGTGCCGACCGGCCACACCGTGTCGAAGTGGCCGACGAGCACCACGCGGACCGGTCCGTCGCCGAAGCGCCACCGCAGGTGCGGCCGGTCGGCGACGACGACCCGCTCCGGCGCCAGCCCGGTGCACCGCCGGCCGACCTCGGCGACGACGTCGGCGCATCGGGCCAGGGCTTCGAGGTCGGCGGACGGCGACTCGACGGCGACGAGCCCGGCAAGATCTTCACGCATGGCGGGCGCGGCTGCCCGCAGCTTCTCCAACGTGCTCATCGATCCAACCTAGCCGGATCACCGCCCCGGCACTCGGCGAAGAAGGCGGCGGAGCCCGCCGGAACGCCGGGCCGCTCGTGTCGTCGGCGGCCGGCCACCCGGCGGTCAGCGACCCACCGCCGCCCCGGTCCGTCGATCCTCAGCACCTGGATCCCGAGGCCTGGCGCCGGCGCACGGGTCAGGCGGTCGCCTTGCGCAGGGCGGTCCAGGAGAGCGCGGCCAGCAGGACGACCGCGATCGAGGGCCAGCCGGCGAACAGGGACAGCGCGCTCTGGCCGAGGAGCCAGTCGCCGACCGCCGGCCACTTGCCCGCTCTGGTGACGAGCGCGGCGGCGAGCCCGAGGACGAGCATGACGGCGGCGATCGCGCCGAAGACGCCGTTGGTCCGCCAGCGCACGTACACGGCGCCGAGCGCGATCCCGATGCAGCTCATCAGCAGCATCGGCACGCCGTACACGAGCAGCTGGGTCGGCACGCCGTAGGTGCCGAGGTCCCCGGGGGCGAAGAACCGCAGCCGCAGGCCCCACCCGCCGGTGGCGTCCTCGACCGCCTGGAAGACGACCAGGAGCACGGCGTAGATGACGGTCTGCGCGAGCGTGAACAGGCCGATCGCGGCGCCGAACTCGCGCCGGGTGACGCTCATCCCGAGCGCGAACGGGAACTGCTGCGCCATCGCCATCGCCCCGAACGCGAGCGCGGTGATGTAGATGCTGGCCAGGCCGCCGGTCACGGGACGGTCGCCCATCTCCTCGCCCATCGAGCCGTACAGCACCAGGTTGACGGCGAACGCGATGCTGAGGATGACCAGCGGCCAGACGAGGCCGTCGCGGCGGCCCGCGGCCTGCATGCGGACGATGGCGAACACGCGGTTCATGAGACGGCCTCCCGTGCGGTGATGCGGACGACGAGCTGCTGCAGCGAGACCGGCTCCAGCTGGACGCCGGCCTCCCGGGCCGGCCCGGCCGGGACGGCGCCCCGGACGGTGGCCCGGGTGAGCGATCCGAGCTGCTCGCGGTGCAGCTCGTCGGTGTTCACGGTGAGCCGGTCGACGGCCGGCGCCGGACCGGTGACGGTGACGACCTGCCCGCGCAGCGCGTCGGCGGCCTCGTCCAGGACGATCCGGCCGCGCTCGATGAGCAGCACGTGCTCGAGCAGGTCGCCGACCTCGTCGATGAGGTGGGTGGAGAGCACCACGGTCCGCGGGTGCTCGGCGTAGTCGGCGAGCAGCCGGTCGTAGAACAGCTGGCGGGACACGGCGTCCAGGCCCAGGTACGGCTCGTCGAAGAACGTCAGCGGCGCCCGGGACGCGAGCCCGACGGTGACGCCGAGCGCGGACAGCATGCCGCGGGACAGCTTCTTCACCAGCCGGCCGACGGGCAGCTGGAAGTCGGCGACGAGGGAGCGGGCGAACGCCTCGTCCCACCCGGGGAACAGCAGCCGGCCGGCGAGCAGCACGTGCCGCACCTTGAACGTGTCCGGGTAGCGCTGGCTCTCCTTGACGAAGCTGATCTGCCGCAGCACCTGGCTGTTCTCGACCGGGTCGGCGCCGAAGACACGGACCGTGCCGCCGGTGGCGAACTGCTGGCCGGTGAGCAGCTGCATGAGGGTGGTCTTGCCGGCGCCGTTGCGGCCGAGCAGGCCGTAGATGCCGTTGCGGCGCAGGTCGAAGCTGACGTCGTCGAGGGCGGTGACGGCGCCGAACCGCTTCGAGACACCCTGCACCGACACGACGGGGGTGGTGGTCATCGCTGCTCCTCGTGGCGGTCGATCATCGTCTTGAGCTCGTCGGGGTGGATGCCGAGCTTCGCCGCCTCGGCCAGCAGCGGCTGCAGGTACAACTCGCTGAACTGCTCCTTGCGGCGCTGCCGGAGCCTGGCCCGCGCGCCCGGGGCGACGAACATGCCGATGCCTCGCTTCTTGTAGAGCACACCGTCGTCCACGAGCTGGTTGACGCCCTTGGCGGCGGTGGCGGGGTTGATCCGGTGGAAGGCCGCGAGCTCGTTCGTCGACGGGACCTGCGTCTCCTCGGGCAGCGAACCGTCGACGATCGACGTCTCGATCTGCTCTGCGATCTGCAGGAAGATCGGCCGTCCCTCATCCATCGGCTTGGTTCGTCGGTTCATTACTCATGTAACTAACCATGCAACCTCGGCGGCGTCGCGTCAAGCGCCGGCCGTCGCGGGGTAGCGTCGAGACGTGCAGAAGATGGCGTGGCTGGCCGTGCGCGACCGGGACCCCGCGGCGGCGCTCGGGCTCACCGAGCTCGGCGAGACCGGCTGGCGGGACGGCGTCGACCTGGCGTACTTCACCGACGACCGCCTGATCGTGACGCCCCCGGTCGACGGGTGGATCCTGGTCCTGGGCATGGCGCTCATGAAGGACCGGCCGGACGTGACGGGGCTCAGCGCGGCCCTGGAGACCGAAGTGCAGTTCTTCTCGTCACATCGTGGGCTGCAGGTGTACCGATGGCAGCGGGCCCGCTCGGGGGATCTGCTCCGGTCGTTCGCCGCCACCGACGGCGAGATCGACGAGATCGGCGAGGCGTCGGACCTGGAGCGGTCCTTCGGTCAGCTCGTCGACGACGGCGACGTGCACCGGGTCGCGGCGCAGTGGAGCGTCGACCCGGGCACGGTGAACGTCCCGGTGCGCGTCTTCAGCAACGGGCCTTGAGAACGGGGCTGAGCGGGAAGTTCGTCGCTCAGCCGCGGCTGCGGCGGCCGCGGCTGCGCCACGAGAACGGGCCGGGCAGGTCGTAGCGGTGTGCCCTGGTCTTCGAGTTCCACGACCACCGGCCGATCTTCAACCCCCACGAGGACAGGCCCTTCGGGGTGAAGTTCAGCACCAGCGGGCCGAAGCGCATCGCCTTGCGGAACAGGATCGGCACGGGTCCTCCTCGACGTGGTGTGCCGTCAAGGATGACCCATGCGCGCCACCGGCGGGGTTGAGGGGTCGTTCTACGTTGGACACATGGCCCAACAGGTGAAGTACGACCGCCGCGAACAGTTCGAGCAGATCCAGTCCGGTCTGCTGCCCGGCGAGACCATCATCGCCGTCTACGACGCCGTCGGCATCGGCACCGGGTTCATCGGCCTGACCGACCGCCGCGTGATCCTGCAGGACCGCTCGTTCGTCGGCAAGCGGCTCGCACTCACGTCGATCCCCTACCAGAAGGTGACCGCCGTCTCGATCGTCAGCAACAAGTCGTGGGCGGGCAACTTCTTCAGCAGCGGCAACATCGCCGTGCACGTCGGCGCCCACACGTACGAGATCGAGGTCCGCGGGGTCGAGAAGACCCAGCACATCCACAACGTGATCCTGCACTACGCCGTGTCCCACTGACCTACGGCGTGCCCCACTGACCTACGCCGTGCCCCACTGGCCTACGGCGTCAGCACCACTTTGCCGGTCGTGTGGCCGAGCTCGCCGTACTCGTGCGCGCGGGCGACCTGGTCGAGGGGGAAGACCCGGTCGACGTGGACGGTGAGCCGGCCGTCGAGCACGAGCGCCGTAAGGTGCTCGAGGCCGGCACGGTCGGGCTCGGCGAGCAGGAACACGCCGCCCGCCTCGATCGCGGCGGCCTCGTCGGCACCGTTGAGAGCGACCAGCGCCCCTTCCGGCCCGAGCGTCGCCACCAGCTCCGGGATCTGCCCCGCGATCGTGGCGACGGCCACGTCGATGTCTTTCACGCCGGCCAGGTCGCCGGGCCGGTGATCCAGGACCTCGTCGGCGCCGAGGGACCGCACGAAGTCGTGCTTGGGCGCCGACGCGGTGCCGATCACGTACGCGCCGCGGGCCTTCGCGATCTGCACGGCGAGGTGGCCGACGCCGCCGGCCGCGGCCGGGATCAGCACCCGCTGGCCGGCGAGGACGCCGGCGGTCTCGACGAGCACCTGCCAGGCGGTGAGGCCGGCGAGCGCGAGCCCGCCGGCCTGCTCGTGGCTGAGGTTGAGCGGCTTCAGCGCGAACTGCCGGGCGGGCCCGGCGACGTACTCGGCGTAGGCGGCCGCCTCCCCAGGGAAGCGCGGCATCCCGAACACCTCGTCGCCGACGGCGAACCTGGTGACGCCGGTGCCGGTCGCGGCCACGACCCCGGACAGCTCCCAGCCGACGGTGAACGGCGGGGTGCCGAGGAAGCCGCCGCCGGCGCGGACCTTCCAGTCGACCGGGTTGACGCCGGCGGCGTGCATCTCGACCAGGATCTCGGTCGGGCCGGGGTGGGGAACGTCGGCCTCGACGACCCGCAGCACCGACGCGTCGCCGAGCACGTTCTGCGTCACCCGGCGCACCGCGCCACCTTCGTCCCCCGTCGCATCACTCGGACGGTAGCACCGTCTCCGCTGCCCAGGACCGCCAACGGTCGAGCTTGCCACCGGCGACGGCGAGCTGGTCGGCGACCGGCCCCGGCCCCGTCGACCCGGGCGTGGTGCGCGCCGCCAGGGCGCCGGGGACGGAGAACACCTCGCGGACCGCGGGCGTCAGGTGCGGGCTGACGGCCTGCAGATCCTCGTCGGAGACCTCGTCGAGGCCGATGTCGCGGGACGCGGCGAGCACGACGAGCTTGCCCGTGATCTCGTGCGCGTCCCGGAACGCCACGCCCTGCCGGACGAGCCACTCGGCGACCTCGGTGGCGAGGGTGTAGCCGACGGGCGCCTGCTCGGCGAGCCGGTCGACCCGGACCGTCATCGTCGAGATCATCCCGGCCATGGCCGGCAGGACCAGCTCCAGCGTGTCGACCGCGTCGAACACCGGCTCCTTGTCCTCCTGCAGGTCCCGGTCGTACGCGAGCGGCAGGCCCTTGAGCATCGCCAGGACGCCGGTGAGGCCGCCGATGAGCCGGCCGGACTTGCCGCGGGCGAGCTCGGCGATGTCGGGGTTCTTCTTCTGCGGCATGATCGACGACCCGGTCGCGAACGCGTCGTCGAGCTGCACCCAGCCGAACGCGGGGGTCGTCCACAGCACGACCTCCTCGCCGAGCCGCGACAGGTGCACGCCGGTGAGGGCCGCGACGAACAGGAACTCCGCGACGAAGTCCCGGTCCGAGACGGCGTCGATCGAGTTGGCCGCGGCGCCCGCGAAGCCGAGCTCCTTCGCCACCTGCGTCGGGTCCAGCGGCAGCGACGACCCGGCGAGGGCACCGGCGCCGAGCGGGCTGACCGAGGCACGCGCGTCCCAGTCGCGGAGCCGGTCGAGGTCGCGCAGCAGCGACTGCACGTGCGCGAGCAGCTGGTGGCCGAACGCGATCGGCTGCGCCGGCTGCAGGTGCGTGAACCCGGGCGCGGGCGTGTCGACGTGCCGGGCGGCCTGCTCGACGAGCGCGTCGGCGAGCTCGACGATGCGGGCGGCGACGCCGCGGGCGTGGTCGCGCAGGTACAGCCGCAGGTCGGTGGCGACCTGGTCGTTGCGGGACCGGCCGGCGCGCAGCTTCCCGCCGAGCGCGCCGAGGCGCTCCAGCAGGCCCCGCTCGAGGGCGGTGTGCACGTCCTCGTCGTCGACCGTGGGACGGAACTCGCCGGCGGCGCACGCCGACTCCAGGTCGTCGAGCGCGGCGAGCATCCTGCCGAGCTCGTCGGCGTCGAGCAGCCCGGCCCGGGCGAGGACCCGCGCGTGCGCCCGCGAACCGGCGAGGTCGTACGGCGCCAGCCGCCAGTCGAACTGCACGCTCACCGACAGCCGGGCAAGGGCCTCGGCGGGCCCGCCCGCGAACCGGCCGCCCCAGAGACGGGTCGGGGACTCAGAAGACGAAGTTGCCACGCGACGATCCTTCCATGTGCAAGATCGCGTTATTTCGACGGGCTGTCGAGATGGGCCCATTCGGTGAGTTTCGCCGCGAGCAGCTCTCCGGCGGTCGGCTGTCCGTGCGGGTCGGGCGCCTGCCGGGCGACGACGAGAATGGTGTCGTCGCCGGCGATGGTGCCGACGATGTCGGGCAGCCCGGTGCGGTCGATGGCGCTGGCGAGGAACTGCGCGGCGCCGGGCGGGGTGCGCAGCACGACGAGGTTGCCGGAGCTGTCGGTGCCGGTGAGCAGCTCGCGCAGCAGCCGGATCAGCCGGGTCGGGGCCTCCTCCGCCGGGCGCAGCGCCCGCTCGCCGTCCTCGGGGATGAGGTACTCGCCGCGGACCTTGACGGCCCGCAGCTCCTCGAGGTCCCGCGACAGCGTCGCCTGCGTCACCTGGATCCCGTCCCCGGCAAGCAGCTCCGCCAGCTCCGTCTGCGACCGCACGGCCGACCCGCGGATCAGCGAGGCGATCCGGTCGTGCCTGGCCGCCTTGGAGACCGGTGTGCTCACGAGTGGTCCAGCAGCCAGGCGAGCAGCGCCTTCTGTGCGTGCAGCCGGTTCTCGGCCTCATCCCAGATCGCACTCTGCGGGCCGTCCATCACCTCGGAGGTGATTTCGTCGCCACGGTGCGCGGGCAGGCAGTGCAGCACGATAGCGTTGGCACGGGCGTTGGCCATGAGCTCGGCGTTCACCTGGAACGGGCGGAAGGGTGTGATCCGGTCGAGCCCGTCGCCTTCCTGACCCATCGACGTCCACGTGTCCGTGACGACGACGTCCGCGTCCTTCACGGCCTCCGCCGGGTCCGGCACCCACTCGACGTCGCCGCGCCGGCGCGCGGTGTCCACAATGGACGCGTCGGGCTCGAAGCCGGGCGGGCCGCTCAGGCGCACCCGCATGCCCGCGGTGACACCGGCGAGCGCGTAGGAGTTGGCCATGTTGTTCGCGGTGTCGCCGAGGTACGTGAGGGTCCGGCCCTCCGTCGAGCCGAGGCGCTCCCGTACCGTCAAGAGATCCGCGAGCAGCTGACACGGGTGGAAGCCGTCGGTGAGCGCGTTGATGACCGGCACCGTCGCGTGCTCGGCCAGCTCCGCCACGCGGGCGTCCACATTCGACCGGATGACGATCGCCGACACGTAGCGCGACAGGACCTTCGCCGCGTCACCGATCTCCTCGCCGCGGCCGAAGTGGGTGCTGACCGCGTCGACGATGAGCGGGGTGCCGCCGAGCTCGGCGATGCCGACCTCGAACGACACCCGCGTCCGCAGCGACTGCTTCTCGAAGATGACGGCGACGGACCGCGGACCGGCGAGGGGCTTGAACCCGTGCCGGTCGGCCTTCATCGCCGCGGCCAGGTCAAGGATCTCCCCCTGCTCGGCGGTGGTCAGGTCGTCGTCCCTGAGCAGATGGCGGGGCATCAGGCCTGCACCGCGTCCAGGGCCGGGCCGAGCGCGGCGAGGAACGCGTCGGCCTGCTCGTCGGTGAGGATCAGCGGCGGCGCGATGCGCAGCACGTCCGGCTGCGCCGCCTGGGCGAGGAACCCGGCGTCGCGCAGCACGGCGGCGAGCGCGCCGGCGGCCGGCCCGTTGAGGACGATGCCGAGCAGCAGCCCGGCGCCACGGACCTCTTTCGTCAGGGGGTGCTCAAGCGCCTCGACACCGTGGCGGATGCGCTCGCTGAGCTGCTTGACGTGCTCGAGCAGATTGTCGGACTCGATGGTGTCGAGGACGGCGAGGGCGGCGGCGCAGCAGACCGGGTTGCCGCCGAACGTGGAGGCGTGCTGGCCGGGGCCGAGCAGGGTGGCGGCACCGTCGAACGCGATCATCGCGCCGAGCGGCAGCCCGCCGCCGAGGCCCTTGGCGAGGGTGACGACGTCGGGGCGGACGCCCTCGGCCTGGTGGGCGAACCAGTGCCCGGTCCGGCCGATGCCGGTCTGCACCTCGTCGAGGGCGAGCAGCGCGCCGTGCCGGGCGGTGATCTCCCGCGCGGCGGTGAGGTAGCCGGCGGGCGGGACCACGACCCCGGACTCGCCCTGGATCGGCTCGAGCAGCACCATCGCGGTGTCGCCGTCGACGGCCGCCTCGAGGGCGGCGACGTCACCGTACGGGACGTGCACGACCTCACCGGGCAGGGGGCGGAACGGCTCCTGCTTCGCCGGCTGCCCGGTGAGCGCGAGGGCGCCCATGGTGCGGCCGTGGAACCCGGCCTGCGCGGCGACGATCTTCGTGCGGCCGGTGCGGCGGGACAGCTTGAACGCGGCCTCGTTGGCCTCGGCGCCGGAGTTGCCGAAGAACACCGCGCCCGGCCGGCCGCCGAGGTCGAGAAGCCGCTCGGCGAGCGCGACGACCGGCGGCGACGCGAACAGGTTGGACACGTGGCCGAGCGTGCCGATCTGCGAGGTCACGGCGGCGACGACGGCCGGGTGGGCGTGGCCGAGCAGGTTGACCGCGATCCCGCCGAGAAGGTCCACATAGGACCGTCCGGCCTCGTCGACGACGACGGATCCGCTGCCGCTGACGAGCCCCAGCGACGGCGGGCCGTACGTGTTCATCACCGACGCCTCGAACCGCTGCACCAGCGTCATGAGCTCACCACCATGGTCCCGAACCCTTCCGATGTGAAGACTTCCAGCAGCAGGGAGTGGGGCACTCTGCCGTCGACGACGTGCGCGGCGGGCACGCCGCCCTTGACGGCGCGCAGGCACGCCTCCATCTTCGGCACCATCCCCGACTCGAGGGTCGGCAGCAGCTCGGTGAGCTCGTCCGCGGTCAGCTGCGAGATCAGCGACTCCGGGTCCGGGTAGCGGGCGTACAGGCCCTCCACGTCGGTGAGCACCACGAGCTTGCGGGCCTTGAGCGCGATGGCGAGCGCCCCGGCGGCGGTGTCGGCGTTGAGGTTGTGCAGCACCCCGTCGGCGTCGGGCGCGACCGTCGACACGACCGGGATCCGCCCGGCGGCGATGAGGTCGGCGACGGCGGCGACGTTGACGTGCTCGACGTCGCCGACCTGACCGATGTCGACGGGTGCGCCGTCGATGATCGCCGGCCGGCGCACCGCGGTGAACAGACCCGCGTCCTCGCCGGACATGCCGACGGCGTGCGGGCCGTGCTCGTTGATGAGCCCGACGAGCTCCCGGCCGACCTGCCCGACGAGCACCATCCGGACCACGTCGGCGGTCTCGGGGGTGGTGACGCGCAGGCCGCCCTTGAACTCGCTGGCGATGCCGAGCCGTTTGAGCATCGCCGAGATCTGCGGCCCGCCGCCGTGCACGACGACCGGCTTGATGCCGACGTGGCGCAGGAACACCATGTCGGCGGCGAACGCGCGCTTCAGCTCGTTGTCGAGCATGGCGTTGCCGCCGTACTTGACGACGATGGTGCTGCCGGAGAACCGCTCCAGCCAGGGCAGCGCCTCGATGAGGGTGTTCGCCTTGCCCAGCGCGATGCCGAGGTTCCGCCCGTTCATGCTGTTTGCTTTCCGTTGCTCATGGCTTCATCGCTTGCGGTCTCGTCGCTTGAGGTTTCGTCGGTCACGATGAATAGGCCGAGTTCTCGTGCACGTAGCCCATGGACAGGTCGTTCGTCAGTACAGTGGCGGCGGCGGCACCCGCGTGCAGGTCGACCGTGACCGTGACCGCGCGGGCGCTGAGGTCCACCTTGGACCGGTCCTCCCCCGCGGCGCCGCCCTTGCAGATCCACACGCCGTTGATGGCGACGTCGACCTCGTCGGCCTCGAACTCGGCCTTCGTGGTGCCGATCGCGGCCAGGATCCGGCCCCAGTTGGGGTCGTTGCCGAAGAACGCGGTCTTCACCAGGTTGTTGCGGGCGATCGACCGGCCGACCTCGACCGCGTCGTCCTCGCTCGCCGCGCCGGTGACCTCGATCGCGATCTCCTTCGTCGCGCCCTCCGCGTCGGCGACCAGCTGCGCGGCGAGGTCCTTGCAGACGGCGGTGACCGCCTGGGCCAGCTCCTCCGGGGACGGCTGGATCCCGGCGGCGCCGCTGGCCATCAGCAGCACAGTGTCGTTGGTCGACATGCAGCCGTCGGAGTCGATCCGGTCGAACGAGACCCGGGTCGCCTCCCGCAGCGCGGCGTCGAGCACGTCCGCGTCGGCCACGGCGTCGGTGGTCAGCACCACCAGCATCGTGGCGAGCCCCGGCGCGAGCATGCCGGCGCCCTTGGCCATCCCGCCGACGGTGAACCCCTGTCCGCTGTGGACGGCGGTCTTCGGCACGGTGTCGGTCGTCATGATGGCCCTCGCGGCGTCCGCCCCACCGTCGCGCGCCAGCCCACGGGCGGCCGCGTCGACGCCGGACAGCAGCTTCCGCAACGGCAGCCGCTCACCGATCAGGCCGGTGGAGCAGACCGCGACGTCGCCCGCCCCGACCGGGAACCGCGACGCCCGCCCCGACAGCACGGCCGCGGTGTGCTCGGCGGTCGCGTGCGTGTCCTGGAACCCCGCCGGCCCGGTGCACGCGTTGGCACCGCCGGAGTTGAGAATGACGGCCCGCACGATGCCGGCCCGGAGGACCTGCTGGCTCCACAGCACCGGCGCCGCTTTGATCCTGTTGGCGGTGAACACGGCCGCCGCCGTCCAGTCTGGCCCGTCGTTGACGACGAGCGCCACGTCGAGCGCCCCGACGGTGGCCTTGATGCCGGCGGCGACCCCGGCGGCCCGGAAACCCTTCGGCGCGGTGACAGTCATGGCGCGATCCCGTCGGCAGTGAGGCCCGCGCCCTCAGGCAGCCCGAGCATCAGGTTGGCATTCTGTACCGCCTGCCCCGCCGCACCCTTGACGAGGTTGTCGATCGCGGAGACCACGACGATCCTGCCGCTGTCGACGTCCACGGTCGCCTGCAGGTGCGCGGCGTTGCTCCCGAACGTCGACGCCGTGTGCGGCCACTCCCCCTCCGGCAGCACCTGGACGAACGGCTCCCCCTCGTACGCCTTGTGAAGCACCTCACGCGGGTCCTCGTCGCTCAGCGCCTTCGCCGTCACCGTCGCCAGGATGCCGCGCGGCATCGGCGCCAGGACCGGCGTCATCGACAGCGACGTGGCTCCGGTCGCCTGCTTGATCTCCGGCACGTGCTGGTGCGCCCCCACCTTGTACGGCGACAGCGACCCCATCACCTCGGACGCCAGCAGGTGCACCTTCGCGGACCGGCCCGCCCCCGACGTCCCGGACGCCGCGACCACCACGACGTCCTCCGGGTCGGCGACGCCCGCGGCGATCAGCGGCGCGAGCGCGAGGACCACCGACACCGCATAGCAGCCGGTGTTGGCGACCCGGCTCGACGCCGCGATCCTCTCCCGCTGCCCGGGCAGCTCCGGCAGACCATAGGTCCACGTCCCGGCGTGCTCGCCGGGGTAGTACTTCGTCCAGTCGGCGGCCGCCTCCAGCCGGAAGTCCGCCCCGATGTCGACCACCTTCACCGACTCTGGCAGCTGCGCCGCGAGCGCCGCGGACTCTCCGTGCGGCAGCGCCAGGAACACCAGGTCGGCGCCGGACTCGACGAGCACCCCCGCCTCGGTCGGCGCCAGGACCACGTCACGCAGCGACCGCACGTGCGGGTGCACCGCCCCGACCTTCGACCCGGCCTGCGCAAAACCAGTTGCCACCCCCAGGTCGAGATGCGGATGCCCGGCGATCAGCCGCAGCAACTCCCCACCCGCGTACCCTGAAGCCCCCGCCACAGCGACTCGTATTCCCATGCGTCCAACTGTATCTCTATGCATGCGTAGGTTTCAAGCAGATTGCGAGTCCCGTTACTCCGGCCTCGACATTCCCCGCGGCAGATACACTGCGTGATTCTCCAACTGCGCCTCTGAAGGTCAATTAGGTGGATGGAGGTAGGATGCTGGAGACCGGAACGCAGCGGCCATCGCAGGTCCCGGTAATCGCTCGCCAACCCGGCGGCCGCTTCGGCGCCAGGCCGACGACCCACCACAACCGTCCCCGCCTTCGCGCGCGCGAACACGGGGAGCAACCTCGGTGGCTCGTCGACGCTGGAGTTCGGAGCGCCTGACTGTTCGACACCGGCCGCCTCGGCGACCGACCCACGAGCCCCGGCGATCTGGCCCGCCCCTGGACCCAGCCAGCTGGACCGGATCGGCTGGCCTGCGAGCCCCGCCCGGGATCGCCCGATCCGGACCGGCGGCCCGCCCGCGCCTGCGATGGCTCGGACCGGTTGCCCTAGCCGGCAGCCTGGGCTCGCAGCCCGGACCCGCAGCAACCGCGCCCAGCTCGCCCGCGTCCTCGCCGAACCGGCAGCCCGGACCCGCAGCCCGGACCCGCAGCCCGAACCGGCAGCCCGGACCCGCAGCCCGGACCCGCAGCCCGAACCGGCAGCCCGGACGGGCGGCCCGGACGGGCGGCCCGGACCCGCAGCCCGGACCCGCAGCCCGGACCCGCAGCCCGGACCGGAGGCCCGAATGACACGGCCGGGACGATCATGATGGCCGCCATCGACGGCTGCCTCGGGCGAGGCTCGCGGTCCAGCAGTCGCCAAGCCGGGTGTCTGAGCCGGCCGATCCGGTCTCCGACGCCCCCGTGCGGGCGGGCCGGTCGCCGTCGTAGGCCGCGCCGAGCGACGCCGCCGGTCGAGCCGTCTGAGGCCGCGATTCGCCTGATGGCCGCGGCGGGAGTCGAATCGCCGCGCGCTCCACACTCGCCGGCACAGGCCACGATGAGTGCGTGGCAGACGTCGGCCTGCCACCGGATGCGGCGCGCACGCGCAATCCCAGCCAGCGCGGCACGCGCGGCTGTGCGCCGCGGAGCGGCGCATTGGGGTGCGGGTGAGAATCCCCGCCGGGACCCGCCGCGACAGCGGTGGGGCGGAAGCACAGCGGAGTTGCAGCGCTATTCGGGGTCGAGGACGCGGGCGAGCTGGGCGCGGTTGCGGACGTTCAGGCGGCGGTACAGGCGGGTCAGGTTCGCCTCGACGGCCTTGATCGACAGGAAGAGGGCGCGGGCGATCTCGCGGTTCGTGGCGCCGGCGCGGACGAGCTCGACGATGCGGCGCTCGGTCTCGGAGAGGCCGGCCCCGCGGCCGCCGTCGAGGCGGGCCAGGTCGGCGGCGGCGACCTCGCGCCAGGGGTGCGCCTCGGCGGCCGCGTAGCGGCGGACGGCCTCCGACAGCGCGGCCCGGGCGGCGCCGCGGCGGTGGGCCCGCCGTTCGAGGCCGCCCAGCGTGTAGTACGCCCGCGCGACCTCCAGCGGGTACGGGTGGTCCTGCCACTCCTCGATCGCCTGGTGCAGCGCCTCGGCGCCCTCGCGGGCCTCGCCGGTGGCGGCGGTGAGGACGGCACGGGCGCGGGCCAGGCCGAGGAACACGACCGTGCGGTCCAGGTGCCGGGCGTGCTTGTGCACCTCGTCGAGCACCTCGGCGGCCTCGGCCCGGGCGCCGGCGCCGACGAGGGCCTCGATGAAGTCGGCGTGCCAGGGGAGGATGCCGGGGTCGAGGCGGCCGAGTCGCTGGTCGAGGGCGTACGCCTCGCGCATCGCCTCGGCGGCAGCGACCGGGTCGCCGCGCAGCATGTGGACGAGGCCGGACGCGGCGTAGGCGAGCTTGATCCAGTCCTCGCCGCCGGCGGCGAGGCAGGCCGCGAGGCCGCGTTCGGCGTAGCCGGCGGCGGCCGTGGCGGTGCCGCCGCCGCTCTCGGCGAGGGCGGCCACGAGGTAGCCGGGGCCGGGGGTGGTCTCGACGTCGACGTAGAGGCGGACGCATTCGCGGCCGGCCGCGACGGCGTCGGCGCAGCGGCCGGCGCGCCAGTAGATGCCGGCGACGGACACGAGGACGGAGGCGAGGTCGCGGACGGTGCCGGCCCGTTCGACGGCGATCCGCAGGGCCTCGATGCGGCGGACCGCCTCGCCGGTCTCGCCCTTGAAGAGGCGGCTCATCGCGGCGACCTGGCGGGCGGCGACGGTCGCCGGGGTCAGGGAGAGGCCGCGGGCGAGCTTGCCGGCGCGCTCCAGGTACTCGTCGCCCTGGGCGCCGACCAGGATGTTGCCCTTCCAGCTGAGCACCTCGACGAGCCGTTCCATGTCGCCGCACAGCTCGGCGGCCTCCTCGGCGCGCTTGAGCTCGGCGAGGGCTCCTTCGCCGTCGCCGTCGTAGTAGGCCTTGACGCCCTTGTACAGGCGGACGTGGGCGAGCAGGTCGGGGGCGTCGACGGCCTCGACGAAGGCGGCGTCCAGCAGCGGCCCGGAGTTGGAGTGGTCCTCGCCGGACATCTCGACGAGCAGGAGCCGGGCGCCGATGCGGGTGCGGCGGTCGGCGGCGTCGCGCAGCGCGGCGGTCGCGTGCCGGCGGGCGGCGGCGGGCGACCCGGCGGCGTACGCGTACTGCGCGGCGCTCAGGCGGCGGACCGCGCCGACGCCGGGGGTGTCGCGCGGCGTCCGGTCGGCCGCGAGGGCCGCGAGGTCGGCGGCGACGGCCGGGGCACCGCGCAGGCGCGCCGCGGACGCCGCGTCGGCGAGGCACTCCGCAAGGGCCTCGTCGGGCTCGGGCCGGGCGGCGGCGAGGTGCCGGGCCCGGTCGACCGGGTCGGAGACGGTGTCGGCGAGGCGTTCGTGGGCCTCGCGGCGGGCGGCGGCGGTCGCGTCGGCGTACACCATCTCGCGCAGCAACGGATGGCTGAACCGGATCGCCCCGTCGGGGTCGGCTTCCAGTACCGACGACGCCAACGCCGCATCGAGGTGGTGCTCGGCCAGTCCGCACCGCTGCAGGAGGGCGAGGCTGGGCCGGGCGGCGGCCGCGACGACCAGCAGCGCGGGCCAGTCCGAGGCGGGGAGCGCCGCAAGCCGCGCCGCCAGCAGTGCACGGAGGCGGTCGGGCACCGGCAGCGGGTCGGTGGTCGGCACCGGTGCCACGCCGAGCGCGCGGCCGAGCTCGACGGCGTACAGCGGGTTGCCCGCGCTGGCCTCGTAGATCCGGTGCAGGTGCGCGCGTCCCGCCTCGGCGCCGAACCTGGCCCGGAGCAGGTCGGCGACGTCGCTCTCGGGCAGCGGCGGCACCTGCAGCGTCGTGCCCGGCGGCGGGCACAGGTCGAGGCGGGTGGGGCGGTCGCCGTCGGGGATCCGCTCGGCGGCGAGGATGCGCACGGGTGCCTCGCCGAGCCGGCGGGCGACGAACCGGAGGACTTCGGCGCTCGGCTCGTCGATCCACTGGACGTCGTCGAGGACGAGGAGCAGGGTGCGGTCGGCGGCGAGGGCGCGCAGGAGCTCGAGCACGGCGAGGCGCACGGCGAGCTGGTCGTGCGGGGTCGCCGGCAGGGCGCTGCGCAGCAGGGCACCGTCGAGCGCGGCGCGCAGGTGCGCGGGCAGGTGCTCGGCGGCGTCGGGGGCGTTGTCGAAGAGGTCGACGAGCGCCAGGTACGGCAGGTCCGCCTCGGCCTCCGCGGCGGCGGCGCGCAGCACGAGCGCGTCGGTCTCAGCGCCCGCGATGGCGTCGAGGATGGTGGACTTGCCGATGCCGGCGGGGCCATAGAGCAGCACGCCGCCGCCGCCCGCAAGCAGCTCGCGGGCGTGAGCCAGAAGATCGGCGCGGCCGAACGGCACGGCCGGCCAGGTGCTCACCACCACTGTTCCACCACGACGCCGAGTCTCACCCAAACGCCACGCCGCCGCAACGGCTGCCCAACGCGGGTGAGCGTCCAGGCGTCGCGATGTTGAACACTGTCAGCGGAGCCGGTCACAGGGCAGGACGGCCTCCCAGCCGAGGACCGGCCACTGTGCGGTATGGACCGTCACCCTCCGCAAACGTGGCTCCGCTTGGCATTGGGCGCGGGCGTACGAGACGGTGGTGTCCCAGCGCGGGAGGCCGTCGGTGTAGCCGCCCGGTCGCAGACCGGCGACGCTCACCGCCGCCACGAGTGTCGCCAACGCGACAAACGGGACGGCGCGTAACCGGCCGTCCGGACGATCACCGGGGAGTGTCAGGGCGACGGCGGCGGCGATGTTCGGCAGCGTGATCAGCACCAGGTACCGGCCCTCGGGAGCGCCGTGCACGGCGAGCTGGAACGCGCCCGCGAACGCGGCGAACCCGGCCAGGAGCGCCGCGAGCCGCCACTGCGGCCGGGTCCGGCGCAGCACCGCGAGCCCGACACACAGTGCCGGGACCGCCAGGCCGAGCAGCACCACGGAACGGTGCGAAAGCCACGAATCGTCGAAGAGGTCGAGGAAGCCGAGGAACGAGCGGGGCACGCCCCAGCGCAGGTACGTGACGGCGACCGAGACGGGGTTCAGGTCGGGCCGCTCCCCCACGTCGCGCCGCGACCCGCCCGCCAGCAGCGGCACGAGCTGCAGCGCCGCGCCGGGCAGCAGCACCGCCACCCGGAGCAGCGCGTCCCGGTCGCGGCGGCGGGCCAGCCGCAGCAGCGCCACCGGCACCAGCAGCAGCCCGAGGATCGAGTTGAGCACCGCCAGGGCCGGCAGGGCGATCGCGACCGCCCGGGGGAAGGCCCGCGACGGCGACCACAGCAGCATCCACAGTCCCGCGTACACGAGGGGGAACTGCAGCTGCGCGAGGGTGTTGGGCACGTAGCCCACCGGCACGGCGGCGGCCCCGGCGACGACCCAGGCGCCGGCGCCGAGGCGGTCCCGGGCGGCGGCGAAGACGGCGGTGGCGAGCAGCGCGGTGAGGGCGGCGGCGAAGGTGGCGTTCAGCGCCGCGGCCCAGGAGACCGGGAAGAGGGCGATGACGGCGAAGCACCCGCGGGCCACGGTGTGGAAGTAGCCGTTGAAGGGCGTCGCGAAGGGCTCGTACCAGGGCAGGCTCAGCGCATCGGTGAGGAACTCCTGCCCGTCCTCGGCCCAGACGCTGTTGAACCCGCCCCGGAGCAGGCCTGCCGCGGCGAACAGCGGCAGGGCCCAGCGGACTCTGTTCACACCGGTCAAACGAACGGGCGCCCCGCACCGCAGTGCGAGGCGCCCGCCTCGATCAGCCGGCTCCGCCGGGGACGATCAGAGCTTGCCGTCCGCGACGGCCTGCGTCACCCACGGGATGACCTCGTCGAGCATCTCGTCGAGCGAGGTGGTCGCCTCGTAGCCGAGGACCTCCTTGGCCTTCGACACGTCCGGGACGCGCTTCTGCACGTCGTACTCGTACGGGTCGTCGGACACGACGCTGAACGGCACGCCGTCGCCCTTGATCTTCTTCCAGATCACCTCGGCGAGCTCCAGCACCGTGGTCGACTCGGCGGTGGAGATGTTGAAGTCCTGGTTGAACGCGTCCTCGTGCTCCATCGCGGCGATGATGCCCTTGGCGAGGTCGCCGCCGTAGGTGTAGTGGCGGACCTGCTCGCCGGTGCCCAGGATGTGCAGCGGGTCCTGGCCCTTGACGATCTTCTGCACCAGGTCGGGCACGACGTGCGACATGGCGAGCTTGACGTTGCCGGACAGCACCTCGACCTCGCCGAGCGCGCGGCCCTCGCCGACGCCGACGCAGTTGAACGGGCGGACGATCGTGTAGGGCAGCTTGTACTGGTCCCAGGCCGCCTTCGCGTAGTACTCGACGGCGAGCTTCTGGAAGCCGTACGACGACAGCGGCGGCGGCACGAGACGCTCGTCGCCCTCCTTCGACGGCCAGTGCGTGGTCGACTCGAAGACCATCGACGACGACAGGTAGGTCATCTTCTTGAGGTTGCCGTCGCGGTGCGCCTTGATGGCCGCGTCGCAGGAGGAGGCCATGATCCGCTCGTTGGTGGCGAGCAGGTCGTAGGCGTAGGCGTGGAAGTAGGAGATGCCACCGATCATCGCGGCGCCGGCGATGAAGTGGTCGCAACCGTCGAGCAGCTCCGTGACGAGGTCGACGTCGCGCGCGTCGCCCTCGACGAACCGGTAGTCGGGGTGGGAGTCGTAGCTACGGGTGACCGGACCGTACTTCGAGTAGTTGTCCAGGCCGACCACCTGGTAGCCGCGGGACAGCAGCTCCTCGACGACATATCCACCGATGAAGCCGGCCGAGCCGGTGACCAGGACCTTTGGCACAGACACTCCTTAGTTCTGAACTGCTTCGTGATTGCTGGAAAGGTTGTCGCGAACCTCGACGGGGGTCACCGGGGTCACCGTGGAGGCCGCGCGGGCCGCCTGCGCGTCGTCGCGGGCCGCCGACGATGCCGGCCGCTTCGCGAGCTGTTCCATGGTGAGCCTGCGCCCGAACGCGAACCGGTACCACTTCAGGTAGCTGGGCAGGAACCGGCCGACGTCGAAGCGGGACTCGCCGAGCTGGCGGTCGAGCCAGATCGTCGGGATCTCCGCGACGGGCAGCCGCAGCCGCGCCGCCTTCGCGGTCAGCTCGATGCCGATCTCGAACCCGGTCTTGCTCTCGATGCCGACCTGCCGGACGAACGCCGTCGAGTACGCCTTGAAGCTGTTGGTCGCGTCGCGGGTGCCGACGCGGGCGAACATGTACAGGGTCCGGCCGGCGCCGCGGGACAGCGCCCGCTTGAACCTGGGGCCGCCGACCTGCTGCCCGCCGGGCATGTACCGGGACGCGGCCGCGACGACCACGCCACGCTCCACGAGCCGGGCCAGGTCCTCGATCTGGCGCGGGTCGTCGGAGCCGTCGGCCATCGTGACGACGGCGACCGGGGCGCGGGCGACGTCGATGCCGAAGCGGATCGCGTTCGCCGGGCCGCGGCCGTACGTGTTGAGCACGGTGCGGACGCGGGGGTCGCGGGCGGCGACGCCGTCCGCGAAGGGCACGGTCGTGTCCTCCGGCATGTCGTGCACGACGAGGACCTCGGCCGGCATGAGCACGGCGCGGAGGATCCGTTCGAGGCAGGGCACGATCGCCTCGCCCTCGTTGTACACGGGGATGACCACGGAAACCTGCGGCACAAGTGTCATGCAGGCACCTCCGTCACGCTCCGGCGGCGGCCGCCGCCGCGCTCCGGTCCGGTCATACCCGCACGCCCTTGTTGGTGACGCCCCACATGTCCGCGACCGGGATGTCGGTCTGCAGGTCACGGTACTCCGGGTGCGGCGCGGCGATGATCAGCAGGTCGGCGCGGGTCAGCACCTCGTCGAGGGGGACGAACCGGTCGTCCTTGACGTACGGGTCGGTGCAGAGGGTCTCCTTGGCCTTCAGCATGACGACCTTGCGCAGCTTGTAGGCGAGGGACTCGCGGATGTCGTCGCTGCCGCCCTTGAACGCCATGCCGAGGATGCCGACCGTCATGTCGGCCAGGTCGAAGCGCTCCTGCAGCTTCGACACGACGTACAGCGGCAGGCCCTCGTTGATCAGCATGGCGCTGTGGCCGAGCACGAACGTGTTGTTGGTGAACGCCGCCAGCTGCATCGTGTCCTTGAGCAGGCACGGACCGGCGGCGAAGCCGGCGCCCGGCATGTCGTTGGCGCGCGGGTACTGGAAGCGGATGGCGTGCCGGATCCGCTCGAAGTCCAGGCCGAAGTCGTTGGACATCATCCAGAACTGGTTGGCGGCGGCGAACTTGATGTACCGCCACGTGTTGGTGAACAGCTTCGCGAGCTCGGCCTCCTCGGGCTCGAGCCGCACGATGTCGCTCGCCAGGTTGCGGAACAGCTTCTCGGCCCGCTCCATCGCCACGGGGTTGCGGGCGGCGACGATCTGCGGCAGCTCGAACAGCTCGGTCATCGCCTTGCCCTCGGCGATGCGCTCGGGGCAGAACGCCACGTCGACCTGCACGCCGAGGCGCTTGACGAGCTTCTCGGTGAGGGCGGTGACACCGGGGTGCACGGTGCTGCGCAGCACGATGAGCTGGCCGTCGCGCAGGTAGTCGGCGCACCGTTCGATCGCCGCGGGGACCGCGCCGATGTTGGGGTTGAGGTGCTCGTCGACGGGTGTGCCGACGATCACGACGAGGTGCTCGGCCGACGCCACGGTCGAGGGGTCGGTGCTTGCGGTGAGCCTGCCCTCCTTGACGGCGGTGGCGAGCGGCTCGGCCGCGCCCTCCTCGTCGAACGGCAGACGTCCATCGTTCACCACCGCGACCGCGGCGGCGTTGATGTCGTACAGGGTGACCTGCAGGCCGCGGGAGGCCATGGCGATGCCGAGCGGCAGGCCGACCCGGCCGCAGCCCCCGATGATCACGACGTCGGTCGTGAAACCTGCCGATGCACTATCGTCTGACACGCGCTGCCCCTCCAGGAGAGCCGAGATCGAAGCCGGCGCTTGGCGCGGGCCGAGCCCTCAGGATGACCTCACGCCACGTGACAGACGGAGGATGGCTCGGCGCCGTGACGGTACCACTTCCGCACCTCCGGCTCCCGACCCGTTCAGGGTGAAGCGTCCCTCCCCACACCTTTCCCCCGGCTTTCCCGCCAGCAGAAACATCTCTCGGTCCGAAATCCGACCGTGCCCCTGGTACGGGCCGTGTCGTTGAGGACTGTCCGTTCGGCTGGCCGCACCTCGGCCGATGCGCCGGTCCCGGCCTGACGCACCGTCGCCGTCGCACGCACCCGCAGGCCTCCGACCCCACGTGGTCGTGGGGAAGCGGGGCGCGAAGAGGGTGTGCCCGGCGGGCACACCCTCTTCGCCGTGCCTGGTCACGCGCCGGCGGTCACGCTCCTCTGAGGGTCGCGCCGAAGCGGTCGGCGGCGACGGCGACGGCGGCGTCGCGGGCGGCCAGGGCCTCCTCGCCGGTGAGCGTGCGGTCCGGGGCGCGGAACGTCAGCTTGTACGCCAGGGACTTGCGCCCCTCGCCGAGCTGGGCGCTTTCGTACACGTCGAAGAGCCGCACCGACTCGAGCAGGTCACCCGCTCCGTCGGTGAGCGCGGCCTCGACGTCGCCGGCCGGGGTCGCGGCGTCCACGACGAGCGCCACGTCGAGCAGCGCCGTCGGGAAGCCCGACAGCCGCGGCGCGGTGGCGACGTCCGGCAGCGGCAGCGCGTCGAGGTCGAGCTCCATCGCCACGGTGCGGCGGGGCAGGTCGAGGTCGGCGCAGACCGCCGGGTGCAGCTCGCCGGCGTGCCCGACGACGGTGTCGCCGACGAGCAGCGCGGCGCAGCGGCCCGGGTGCCACGGCGCGACCGCCGCGGACCCGCCTGAGACGTCCGCAGCGGCCCTGACCGTGATCGTGACCCCGGCCGCCTCGGCGGTGATCCGGGCGGCCTCGACGGCGTCGGCCCAGTCGGCCGGGCGGCCCGCGCCCCACCAGCCCGCCGGGTCGGCGTCACCGGCGATGACGGCGGCGACGTGCCACGGCTGGTGCGGCAGCAGCGCCTCCGCGGCCCGCAGCTCCTCGGCCGGCGGCGGCCCGTCGACGCCCGGGGCCGGCGCGACCTGGACGGGCCCGCCGGGCAGGAAGACGGTGCCGAGCTCGAACAGCGCGACGTCCCGCAGGCCGCGGCCGAGGTTGCGGCGCAGCGCACCCAGCAGCGGCGGCAGCAGCGTCGTGCGCATCCCCGGCTCCTCCTCGGAAAGCGGGTTGCGCAGCAGCACCATGTCGCGGCGGGGGTCACCGGCCGGGATCCGCAGCGCGTCGAGGGTTGCCTCGCCGACGAACGGGTAGCACAGCGACTCGACGAACCCGGCGTCGGCGAGGGCGCGGCCGACGGTGCGGCGGCAGCGCTGCGTGACGGACAGGCCCGCGCCGGGCGGCGCGATCGGCAGGACGCTGGGGATCCGGTCGTACCCGTCGAGGCGCAGCACCTCCTCGACCAGGTCGGCCGGGTCGACGAGGTCGAGCCGCCAGCTCGGCGGGGTCACGACCGCGCGCCCGTCCTCGACCTCGACCGCGGCGCCGATCATCGTCAGCACCTCGATGACCCGCTCGGGCGTGTAGTCGATCCCGGCGAGCTCCGACGGCCGGGTGAGGGCCATCGTGACCGGCGCCGGCGGCGCGACCGCGTAGACGTCGGTGACCCGCTGGTCGACGGTGCCGCCGCCGTACTCGGCGAGCAGCGCCGCGGCCCGCGCGCACGCGGCGGCGGTGATCTGCGGGTCGACGCCCCGCTCGTAGCGCTTGCCGGCCTCGCTGGGCAGCTTGTGCCGGCGGATCGTGCGGGCGACCGACAGCGGGTCCCAGTGCGCGGCCTCGAGGAGCACGTCGACGGTCGTCGCCGACACCTCGGTGGTGCTGCCGCCCATCACGGCGGCGAGCGACACGACACCGGTGTCGTCGGCGATGACGATGTCCTGCGGGTCGAGGGTCCGCTTGACGCCGTCGAGCGTCGTCAGCGTCTCCCCCGCGGCGGCGCGCCGCACGACGAGGGGGCCGGTGAGCCGCTCCAGGTCCCACGCGTGCATCGGCTGGCCGGTCTCGATCATCAGGTAGTTGGTGATGTCGACGGGCAGCGAGATGGACCTGATGCCGGCGACGGCGAGGCGGGACTTCATCCACTGCGGGGTCGGCGCGGCCGGGTCGACGCCGCGGACCGCGACGGCGGTGAACCGGTCGCAGGCGACGCTGTCGCGCACGTCGATGCGGTACGCGTCGGTGCCGTCACCCTCGATCGGCACGACCGCCGCGACCGGGTCGCGGTAGGCGCCGCCGAGCGAGTGCGACAGCTCCCGGGCGAGGCCCCGCACGGAGAAGCAGTAGCCCCGGTCCGGGGTGACGTTGACCTCGACGACAATGTCGTCCAGGCCGACGATCGGCCGGGCCTCGGCGCCGGGCTCGGCCGTCTCCGCGGGCAGCACGATGATGCCCTCGTGCTCGTCGGAGACGCCGAGCTCGCGGGCGGAGCAGATCATGCCGTTGGAGATGTGCCCGTAGGTCTTGCGGGCGGCGATCGCGAACCCACCGGGCAGGACCGCCCCGGGCAGCGCGACGACCACGAGGTCGCCCTCGGCGAAGTTGCGGGCGCCGCAGATGATGCCCTGCGGCTCGGGGTTGCCGACGTCGACGAGGCAGTACCGGATGGGCTTCTTCAGCCCCTGCAGCTCCTCGATCGACTCGACCCGGCCGACGACCAGGGGGCCCTCGACGGACGCGCCGGCGTCGGTCATCTCCTCGACCTCGAGGCCGACCTTGACGAGGGCCTTCTCCAGGCCGTCGGCGGTCAGGTCCTCCGGCAGGTCGACGTGCTCACGCAGCCATGACAGCGGAACGCGCATCTCAGGCCTCCCATCCGAACGCGCGCGCGTACCGCACGTCGCCCTCAACCATGTCCCGCATGTCGGCGGCCGCGTTGCGGAACATCAGCGCCCGCTCGATGCCCATGCCGAACGCGAACCCGGAATACTCGTCGGGGTCGATGCCGCAGGCGCGCAGCACCCGCGGGTTGACCATGCCGCAGCCGCCCCACTCGACCCAGCGGGCGCCGTCGCGGTGGTGCGGGAACCACATGTCGATCTCGGCGCCGGGCTCGACGAACGGGAAGTAGGACGGCCGCAGGCGGGTCTCCGTGCCGGGGCCGAAGAGTCCCTTGACGAAGTGGTCGAGGGTGCCCTTCAGGTGCGCCATCGTGATGCCCTTGTCGATCACGAGACCCTCGACCTGGTGGAACACGGGCGTGTGGGTCGCGTCGAGCTCGTCGGTGCGGTACACCCGGCCCGGGCAGACGATGTAGATCGGCGGCTTCCGGGTTGTCATCGTCCGCGCCTGCACGGGTGACGTGTGCGTGCGCAGCACGATCCGCGAGTCGACGTCCTTGGCGATGTCAGTGGTGTGGTCCGGGCCCGCGCCGCCGGCGGCGACGAAGAACGTGTCCATCATCGAGCGCGCCGGGTGGTCCGGGTGCATGTTGAGGGCGTCGAAGTTGTACCACTCCCACTCGGCCTCGGGGCCTTCGGCGATCTCGTAGCCCATGCCGACGAACAGGTCGCCGACCCGCTCCATGATCTTGGTCAGCGGGTGCTGGGCGCCACGGGGGCGGCGGCCCGTCGGGAGGGTGACGTCGACCGTCTCCTCCACCAGGACGCGCTCCTCGCGCTCCGCGGTCAGCGCGGCGAGCCGGGCGTCGAACGCCGCCTGCACCGCGACGCGGGCCTCGTTGACGCGCTTGCCCGCGTCGGCCTTCGCCGCCGGTGGCAGTGAGCCGATCTCGCGCCGGGCGAGGGAGATCGGGGCGCGGTCGCCGAGGTGCTGCGACTTCAGCGCGGCGAGGGCGTCGAGGTCGCTCGCGCCGGCGAACGCCTTGTCGGCGCTCGCCACGGCGTCGTCCAGGGCGTCCTGGGCGAGCAGCATCGCCTGCTTCGGGTCATACGGATCATTGCGGTACGTCATCGGACTCTTCCCACGGGAGATTGGCCCCATAACAGGCCCCGGACAGTGTAGAGAAGGGCGCCCGCCGGCCGTGGGAAGGTGTCAGGAGGTGCGACGTCCTGTCCGCCCACCGTCACCGGCGGGCCAGATAAACAGGCGCGTGCTCACATCGACTCCCTTGACACGTTCAGTGCTTTCGCCGAAGCGTACAGGCACACGGCGGCGGCCGCAGCCAGGTTCAGGCTCTCCGCGCCGCCGAGGATGGGCACCCTGACGCGCGCGTCGGCCGCCTGCTTCAGCTCCTCGCGGAGCCCGTGCGCCTCGGATCCGAACAGCCACGCGGTGGGCTGTCCCAAGTCTGCCAGCTCGAACAGGTCCGACTCGCCGTACCCGTCGGCGGCGAGGACCCGCAGGCCGGCGCTGCGCAGCGCGGCGACCGTGGCGGCCGAGTCGCGGGCCCGGACCACGTCGACGTGGAACAGGCTGCCCGCGGAGGAGCGCACCGCCTTGCCGTTGTACGGGTCGACGCTGTCCCCCGCGAACACGACCACGGTAGCGCCGGCCGCGTCGGCGGTGCGCAGGACGGTGCCGGCGTTGCCGGGGTCGCGGATGTCGGCGCACACGGCGACCAGCCGGGGTTTCCTGCCCAGCGCGTCGGCCAGCGGGACGTCCCGCTGGGTGCAGACTGCGACCAGGCCCTGCGGCTGGACGGTCTCGGTGAGCGCGGCGAGGGCGTCGTCGTCGACGACGCTGACCCGGGTGCCCTCCAGCAGGGCGGCGTGGCGGGTGCGGGCGTCGGCGGTGCAGTACACCTCCACGACGACGCCGCATCGAAGCGCCTCGCGGACCGCCTGGGGGCCTTCGGCGAGGAAGCGGCCGGTCTCGTCCCGGTCACGGCGGCGCTGCAGCCGCCGGGCAGCGACAACCCGGGGGGTCCGCGTGGTGAAGACCGCCCCGGGTTGCTCGGATCGCACTGCGTCAGGCCGCGGCAACGGCCGTCTTCGCCACCTCGACCAGGCCGCTGAACGCCTTCGCGTCGTTGACGGCCAGCTCGGCGAGGATCTTGCGGTCGACCTCGACGCCCGCCAGGCGCAGACCCTGGATCAGGCGGTTGTAGGTGAGGCCGTTCGCGCGGGCGGCGGCGTTGATACGGGTGATCCAGAGCTGGCGGAAGTCACCCTTGCGGTCGCGCCGGTCCCGGTAGGCGTACTGCATCGAGTGCAGCATCTGCTCCTTGGCCTTGCGGTACAGCCGCGAGCGCTGCCCGCGGTAGCCGCTGGCGGTCTCCAGGACGGTGCGGCGCTTCTTCTGGGCATTCACTGCCCGCTTCACGCGTGCCACGGTTCGTTACTCCTCATGCGAGACCGGCCCAGTCGAGCGGGCCGGTCGGAAAAGTCAGGAAAGGGGGGGTGTGACGCCGCGTGTTACAGGCCGAGCATCTTCTTGACGCGCGTGGTCTCGGTCTTGGCGAGCTCGACGGTGCCGCTGAGCCGGCGGGTCCGCTTGCTGGGCTTGACCTCGAGCAGGTGACGCTTGCCGGCGGGCTCGGCAATGAACTTGCCGCGACCGGTGATCTTGACGCGCTTCTTCATCCCGGAGTGCGGTTTGAACTTCGGCATGGCTGATGTTGCCCCTTCATGTGCGGCGCGCCAGAGCCGGCACCCTCCCCGTCGGAACGGGAGGGTGCCGTGGCGCACCGGCGCACAGGCCGGGACTACCGCTGTGCGGGTCCCGCCCGCACGACGCGGTCGTTGTGTGGTTGTGCCAGTGGTGCCGGGTGGTGCTCTATCCCTGGTCGGCGGTGACGACGTCGGGCAGGACGGCTGGCTCGCCCTCCGGCGCGGCGGCGTCCTCGGTGCGACCCTCACGGGAAGCGGTCGCCGCGGCCTTCACGTTGCGGTGAGGCGCGAGGACCATGATCATGTTGCGGCCGTCCTGCTTCGCGGACGCCTCGACGAAGCCCAGCTCCGAGATCTCCTCCGAGAGCTTGCGCAGCAGCCGGAACCCCAGCTCCGGGCGGCTCTGCTCGCGGCCTCGGAACATGATCGTTACCTTGACCTTGTCGCCCTGCTTCAGGAACCGCATGACGTGACCCTTTTTGGTCTCGTAGTCGTGCGGGTCGATCTTCGGGCGGAGCTTCATCTCCTTGATGACGGTCTGCTGCTGGTTACGCCGGGCTTCCCGGGCCTTGAGCGCGCTCTCGTACTTGAACTTGCCGAAGTCCATGAGCTTGCAGACGGGCGGGCGTGCCATGGGCGCAACTTCGACCAGGTCCAGGTCCACGTCGGCGGCCAGCTGGAGTGCGCGCTCGAGCGGGACGATGCCCACCTGCTCACCCTCCGGGCCGACCAGCCGGACCTCACGTGCCCGGATCTGCTCGTTGACGCGTGGCTCGACGCTGATGTGGCCTCCTCGATCGGTGCTGTCTGGTGTGCCGACCGAAGCGGAAAAGCCCCCGGATGCGCAGCGCGCATGCGAGGGCCCACTCGACCGCACCACCTCACGAGAGGGCCGTGCGATCAGACCGGGACCCGGCTGCCCTGAGCTGCACGGGTGGGAGTTTTACCTCCGCTTCGAACACGCCTCGCTCCTGTATGGGACGCGGCGTGCGGTCGACTCCCGCTACTCTACCACGCTGCTCGTCAGCGACGCCGAGTGCAGGGCCCGCAGCTGGCGCGCCGCCTTGACCGCGTGCTCCTTGTCGGCCATCTGCACCGCCATCACCGCGACCCGCTCGTCGTCGTGCAGGTCCAGGGTGAGCCACGGGGTGCCACGGCCGAACGAGACGGCGCGCACCACGTCCCACGGCAGGTCGTAGGAGCCGATGATGTTCTGCACCCGGACCCCGGCCTCGTCGGCCTCGACCTTGGGCCTGGCCATCAGCAGGATGGCGAGCGCGGCACAGATCCCCAGGCCGATCATGGCGGCCTGGTCGCCGCGCTGGAAATAGCCGGGACCGTCGCCGGTCTTGCCGTGCAGCCCCAGCGCGATGAGCGTGAAGACCACCACGACCACGGCGGCGAGGACGAAGGCGATGATCCTGGCGCGCCGCGGACGGGCGAGAACGGTGCTGCTCACACCGATGAGACTACAACCGGCACGCGTGGATGCCGGTCACCAGGATGGCCCGGGCGCCCACATCGTAGAGTTCGTCCATGATCCGGTGCACCTCGTCGCGCTGGACCATCGCCTGCACGGCGACCCAGCCCTCGCGGTGCAGCGGCGACACCGTCGGCGACTCGATGCCGGGGGTCAGCGCCACGGCCGCGTCGAGCGCGTCGGCCCGCACGTCGTAGGCGAGCATCACGTACCGGCGGGCCACCAGGACACCCTGGAGGCGGCGCAGCAGCTGGTTCGCCGCGGGCGCCAGGTCACCGGTCCCGCTGCGGCGCACCAGTACCGACGACGACTTGAGAATCGGCTCGCCGAAGGTCTCCAGACCGGCCTGGCGCAGGGTCGCACCGGTCTCGACCACGTCGGCGATCACGTCGGCGACGCCGAGGCGGATCGCGTTCTCCACGGCGCCGTCGAGCCGGATGACCTCGGCGGCCACCCCGTGCTCGGCGAAGTAGCGCTCCATCACGCCCGGGTAGGCGGTCGCGACCCGCAGCCCGGCCAGGTCGGCGGGCTGGTCGCCCTTGATCGAGCCGGCCACCCCGGCGAAGCGGAACGTGGCCCGCCCGAAGCCCAGGTCGAGCAGCTCCTCGGCGCCGCTGTCGGCGTCGATCAGCAGGTCCCGGCCGGTGATGCCGAGGTCCAGGTCGCCGGAGCCGACGTAGGTGGCGATGTCACGGGGGCGCAGGTAGAAGAACTCGACGTCGTTGGCCTCGTCACGGCACAGCAGGTCCTTGGGGTCGGAGCGCTGGCGGTAGCCGGCCTCCTGGAGCATCTGGGCGGCGGGTCCGGACAGGGTGCCCTTGTTGGGCACGGCGATACGCAGCATCGGTGGGCCTTTCGAAGACAGGAGGGACGGATCGCGGCTACCGGCCTACAGATGTCGGTAGACGTCCTCCAGCGACAGCCCTGTCGCCAGCATCAGGCACTGCACCTGGTACAGCAGCTGTGAGAGCTCCTCCGCCGTGCGCTCGCGCCCCTCGTGCTCCGCCGCCATCCAGCTCTCGGCGGCCTCCTCGACGACCTTCTTGCCGATGAAGTGGACGCCCTTCTCCAACGCGGCGACCGTGCCGGAGCCCGGGGTGCCCGCGGCGGCCTTGGCGGTCAGCTCGGCGAACAACTCGTCAAAGGTCTTCACGGGCACGAATTCTCGCAGGCCCGGCCGCGAAAGGGGAATCACGATCACGACAGGCGTGTCCTGCCTCACGCCGTGCGTTGCGACAGCTCACGCCACCGTGAACTCGTGGTCGTCCACTCCCTGGACGCTGCCGTCCGCCATGGAGACGTAGTACGCCTCGATCGTGTACCGGCCGGTCGCGAGCGTCAGCGGTACCCTCGCCTCACCGACCGCGGGCGCGCCCGCCGACAGCTGCACGGGCTGGTCCACGACGACCTGCTCGACCCCGCCCGCTCCCCCGCGGATCCGCAGGTGCACGGTGCCCTCCGGCACGATCCCGGCCAGGTGCACGGTGAACGTCTTGCCGACCGCCTGCCCCTGCTGCGGGTCGATCACCCACACCGGCGCGTAGATCTCCGCCGGCGGCGCCTGCTTCACCGGCCGGCTGGTGTCCACCGTGCCCCACAGCTTCGCCACGGCAGCGCCGTCCACCGTGATCCGCACCCCGTCGATCCGCTTCACCGACGTGTACGTGGCCGCCGCGGCGACGGTCGACACCAGCTGCTGCACCGCCAGGGCGGGCGCCCCGGACCGCGGCCCGGCACCGACGTCGGTCAGGTCGACGACCACGACCCTGCCGTCGAAGGCGACCCCGCGCACCGTCACGGAGACCGGCCACAGCGACACGTAGTCGGGGTCGGCTGCGGTACCGGCGCGCAACGCCTCGCCGACGGCCGCAGCCACCCGGTGCGCGTCGTCGTCGGTCGTGAGCGGCAGTTCGTGGTACTCCCGCACCAGCCGGTCGTTGCGCGCGTAGTACACCGGCAGCAGCACCGTCACGGTCTGCGCGATGGGCGACGGTGGCACCGCCGGGACCGTCATGGCCGGCACGGCCGGCAGCCGGTCCTGCGATCCGTCCGGCCCCGGCACCCGGTCGGGGACGAACACCACCACCGCGAAGGCGATGACGGCGGCGACCGCCGCGGCCGCGGCGAGGACCACCCAGCCACCCCGGCGCCGCTGCCCGATCCGGTCGCGGATGCGCGGCAGCGCGTCGGGCGCCACCTCGACGGTGTCGACCTGCGCCTGCAGCGCCGCCCGCAGCCTGTCCTCCGGCGACATCTTCGGCGACATCTTCATGGTGCCTGCTCCAGACTGAGCCGCAGGGCGGCCATGCCCCGCGCGGCGTGGCTCTTCACCGACCCCTTGCTGACCCCCATCGCGTCGGCGATCTCGGCCTCGGAGAGCTCGGCGTAGTACCGCAGCACGATCGCCTCCCGCTGGCGGGCCGGCAGCCGACGGACCGCCTCCAGGACCTCCCGGTGCCGCAGCAGCGCCAGCGCCCCGGTCTCCGCGCTCGCCACCGGCTGCTCGTCGACCTGCCGCCGCGCCGCCACGTACCGGTCGGCGACGCCCCGGTGCCGCAACGCCGACCGTGCCCCGTTGACGACGCTCGTGCGCAGGTAGCCGAGCGCCTTGTCCGCGTCCCGCAGCCGCCACCAGCGCCGGTGCAGCCCCACGTACGCGTCCTGCACCACGTCCTCGGCGGCCTGCTCGTCGTGCAGCAGCAGCACCGCCAGCCGCACGAGCCCGCGGTAGTGCGCCGAGAACAGCGCGGTGACCGCGTCGTCGGCGCTCCACTCGCGCACGGTGTCCCGGGCGGGCTCGGCTAGCACCGCCCTACCGTCCCATGGCGTGGTCCCCACGTCGGCCGTCACGCACCTACGACGCGCGAGCGGGTTTCCAGGTTTACCGCGTTCACCCGAAAGGCGAACTCTGCCCGCCCTGGATAGGCTGCTCTGCGTGGAAACCGTGCCGAAGTACACCGACGAAGAGTGGGGCCTCCTCGTGGGCCTGCCCCAGTCCGTGCTGATCGCCGCGTCCCAGGCCGAGCAGGACGGCACCCGCCGCACCCGGGAGGAGTGGACGGCCGGCATGACCGCCATCGCCGACGGCCGCGACTCCGCCAGCGACCTGGTCCGCATGGTCGCCACCGACGTCGTCGCCCGCCAGGGCGACATCGAGGAGGACGCCGTGGGCGGCTTCGCCGGCGGCGTCGAGCCCCCGATCATCGAGTTCCCCGACCGCGCCGCGGGCATCGCCGACGTCATCGAGCGCGCCAAGGCCGCCCACGCGCTGCTGGCCGCGAAGGCCTCCGACGCCGACGCCGAGTCCTACCGCTACTGGCTGATCACCCTCGCCGACCAGGTCGTCAGCGCCGCCAAGTCCGGCGACGTGCTGGGCTTCGGCGGCGAGCTCATCACCCCCGCCGAACGCAACTTCCGCGACACCCTGGCCGCCGTCCTGGAGGTCTGAAGCTTTTTCCCGCCAGTTGCTTCGCCGTGGGCTCGGCGCCCGCGGATGATCCGGAAGAGTTCTTGTCGCCAGGGCGACAAGAACTCTTCCGGATCATGAGGAACCCCCACCCCGGCCCTTGGCCGAAGGCCACAGGCGGGAAACAGTCAGGACTTGGCGACCTGGCGGAGGGCGTGGGCGGCGTCCAGGGCCGCGAGCGTGGCCGAGTAGCCCTTGTCCTCCGGGGAGCCCGGCAGGCCGGCCCGGGCGCGGGCCTGGTCCAGGTTGTCGACCGTCAGCACGCCGTGGGCGACCGGGGTCGACTCGTCCAGGGCTACCCGGGTCAGCCCGTCGGTGACGGACTGGCAGACGTAGTCGAAGTGGGCCGTGTCGCCGCGGACCACCACGCCCAGGGCGACCACCGCGTCGAAGCGGTGCGCCAGGGCCTGGGCCAGGACGGGCAGCTCGACGGCGCCGTCGACACGCGCGACGGTGATGTGGTCGACGTTCGACGCCTCACCGGCCTCGATGGCCCGGTTGAGCATGTGGTCGACCAGCTCGGCGTGCCACCGGGTGGCGACGATGCCGAGGGTCAATCCGGTGCCGTCCACCCGCTGCAGCACGGGTGCGCCAATGCCAGCCATCACGCAAGTCCTTCCGCGACCTCGTCGAGCTCGTCCAGCAGATGCCCCATGCGGTCCCGCTTCGTGCGCAGGTAGCGCACGTTCTCCGGGTGCGGCCGGGTCGGCAGGGGCGTGCGACCCAGCACGGACAGACCGTATCCTTCCAGACCCGCCCGTTTTGCCGGGTTGTTCGTCAAGAGTCGCATCGTCTTGATGCCGAGGTCGACGAGGATCTGCGCGCCGGTGCCGTAGTCGCGGGCGTCGGCGGGCAGGCCGAGGTCCAGGTTGGCGTCGACGGTGTCCCGGCCGAGGTCCTGCAGCTGGTACGCCTGCAGCTTGTGGATCAGGCCGATGCCGCGCCCCTCGTGGCCGCGCATGTAGAGGACCACGCCGCGGCCCTCGGCGGCGACCATCTTCATGGACGCGTGCAGCTGGGGGCCGCAGTCGCAGCGCACCGAGGCGAACACGTCGCCGGTGAGGCACTCGGAGTGCACGCGGACGAGCACGTCCTCGCCGTCGCCGAGGTCGCCGTAGACGAGGGCGATGTGCTCGCCGTCGTCGAACTCGGTGGTGTACCCGACGGCCCGGAACACGCCGTGCTCGGTCGGCAGCCGGGTCTCGGCGACCCGCTCGATCTGCTTCTCGGTGTGGCGGCGGTACGCGATGAGGTCGGCGATGCTGACCAGCGCCAGGTCGTGCTGCTCGGCGAAGGCGCGCAGGTCGGGCAGGCGCATCATGGTGCCGTCGTCGTTGACCATCTCGCACAGCACGCCCGCGGGCCGCAGCCCGGCCATGGCGGCCAGGTCGACGGCGGCCTCGGTGTGCCCGGCGCGGCGCAGGACCCCGCCCTCCTTGGCCCGCAGCGGCACGATGTGCCCGGGGCGCGAGAGGTCGGTCGGCTTGGTGTCCGCGGAGGCGAGGAGCCTGATCGTGCGGGCGCGGTCGGCGGCGGAGATGCCCGTCGTCCCGCCGAACCTGGCGTCGACGGTCACGGTGTACGCGGTGCCCCGGCGGTCCTGGTTCGTGCGGTACATCGGCGGCAGATCGAGCCGGTCGGCCTCGGCCTCCATGATCGGCACGCAGATGTAGCCCGACGTGTAACGGACCATGAACGCGACCAGCTCCGGGGTGGCGAACTCCGCCGCGAAGATCAGGTCACCCTCGTTCTCGCGGTCCTCGTCGTCCACGACGATGACGGCCTTGCCGGCGGCGATGTCCTTGACCGCCCGCTCGATCGGGTCCAGGCCCGTGACCGGCGCGCTCGCGGCACCGCCCTCGCCGCGCTCCGGCGGCACCTCGAGGCCGAAGGACCCCTGGGCTTCCCGATGAGCACCCTCTCCGCTTCGCTCCGGGGCGCTCATGCCTTGTCACCCTTCGCGAGCAGCTTCTCGACGTACTTGGCCATGATGTCGACCTCCAGGTTGACCTTCTCGCCGACGCCCTTGGCACCGAGCGTCGTGAGCTTGAGCGTGGTCGGGATGAGCCCGACGGAGAACGTGTCGTCGGTGACCGTCATGACGGTCAGCGAAATGCCGTCGACGGTGATGGAGCCTTTCTCCACGACGTACCGGCTGAGCTGCGGCGGAAGGGAGAACGTGACGGTCTCCCACTGGTCGCCGGCCTCCCGCGACAGGATCGCGCCGACGCCGTCGACGTGGCCCTGCACGATGTGACCGCCGAGGCGGGTGGCCATGGTCGCGGCGCGCTCCAGGTTGACCGGGGAGCCGGCGGTGAGCGCGCCCAGCGTGGAGCGGTCCAGCGACTCACCCATCACGTCGGCGGTGAAGACGCCGCCGTCGTTGTCGACCACGGTGAGACAGACGCCGTTGACGCTGATGGAGTCGCCGTGGGCCGCATCCGAGGTGACGGTCGCGCCGCGGATCGACAGCCGCGCCGAGTCGCCGAGCGGGTCGATCGCGACGACCGTGCCGAGCTCTTCGATGATGCCGGTGAACACTGGGTCACGCACCTTTCACTGTTGCCGTCAGGCGCACGTCAGGCCCGATCGCGGCAAGGTCGACAACGTCGAGCGTCAATGCCTCGGCGATGGTGGAGATTCCCGCGGCGCCCAGGGCGGCCGGGCCGGCGCCGAGCAGCTTCGGGGCGAGATAGGCGACGACCCGGTCGACCAGGCCCTCGGCGAGGAACGCGCCGGCGAGCGTCGGGCCGCCTTCCAGGAGCGCCGTGCGGACGCCCTGGTCGTACAGGTGCCGCAGCATGCCGCGCAGGTCGACCCTGCCGCCGTCAGGTGCGGTGGCCACGAATGTCGGCGCCGAGCCGTCCAGGACCTTCGCCGCGGGTGGTGTACGACTCCCGCCTTCCACCACGACCCGCAGCGGCTGGCGGGCGGCGGGCCCCTCGGGCGTGCGCACCGTGAGCTGCGGGTCGTCGGCGAGGACGGTGCCGATGCCGGCGATGATCGCGTCGACGCCGGCCCGGATGCGGTGCACGTCGGCCCGCGCCTCCGGCGAGGTGATCCACTTGCTGGTGCCGTCGGCGGCGGCGGAGCGCCCGTCGAGCGTGGCGGCGAACTTCCAGATCACGTACGGCGTGCCCCGCCCGACCGCGGTCAGCCACCCTCGCATGGCGTCGTAGGCCGGTGCTCTTTCGACGCCTTCGTCGACCTGTACTCCGGCCTGCCGCAGGGTCTGCGCGCCACCTGCGGCCACGGGGTTCGGATCCCGGACGGCGACGACGACCCGGGCGACCCCCGCCGCGATCAGGGCCTGCGTGCAGGGGCCGGTGCGGCCGGTGTGGTCGCATGGTTCGAGGGTGACGTAAGCGGTGGCCCCCCGGGCCCGCTCACCGGCCGCCGCAAGGGCGCTGACCTCGGCGTGCGGCCCTCCGGCGGGTGCGGTGCGACCCTCGCCGACGACCTCACCGCCGGGGCCGACGAGGACGCAGCCGACGTTGGGGTTGGGGCTCGTCTCGCCGAGGCTGCGCAGGGACAGCTCGACGGCACGCCGCATGTGGCTGGCATCTGCGTCTGCGTCCATGGCCCTCTCCGCGCGGTGTGGTCACGCGTGGGGAGGCTGATGGGGACGGCTGCGGGCGGGTGCTGGGAATGCGCGAATGCGCAGGCCAGCCCCCTTGGCGCCCGTCAAGACGGACACCGGATCCCGCGCGCTGAACTCCCATCCGGACTATGACCGTCGGCTCTGGACTCACACCAGATCCACCGGTCGATGGCTTCGACCGGGTCGCGGGCTCGCGGTCGACGACCGCTTACCGCCGGTTCGGAATTTCACCGAGCCCCGCCAGCGCGTGGTGGGTACGTAACCCGAGTCTTGCACACTTCAGCGTCGACCGGACCGGTCCTTACCAAGGGACATTCATCACAGGTGCAGCGCACTGCGGCGGTCGACAGCGACATAGTTGCCGTTGTGCTTCTTCGCCACGGACTTCATGTCGGTGGCGATCGCGATGACCTCGCGCGGGTCGGTGAGCTGCCCGCCGGCGGCCGCCTGCCCGATCGCCACCCCGATCGACAGGGTGACCAGGTTGGCCTGCTGGACCTCGCCGTTGCGCTGCACGACCTCGACGAAGCCACGCTCCGCGTCGGACGGGTCGTAGAGGGCGTCCGACGCCGCCTGGAACTCCAGGATCGCCTTCGTCGTCAGCGGCTTGAGCTGCTCGGGGCTGCACACGACGAGGAAGTCGTCGCCGCCGATGTGGCCGAGGAACGCCGGCGGCAGGCCGACCTCGACCACCGCGCGGTGCAGCGCCCGGGCGAGCGCGGTGATGAACTCGTCGCCGCGGGCGAACCCGTACACGTCGTTGACGGCCTTGAACCGGTCGATGTCGACGTGCGAGACGGCGAAGTCGGCGCCGGCCCGCGCCCGGTCGGTGATCTCGCGCAGGATCCGGCTGTTGCCGGGCAGCCCGGTCAGCGGCGACACCTCACGGTTCTCCTGGTTGCGGCGCAGCGTGGAGCGCACCCGCGCGACCAGCTCCAGGGTGTCGAACGGCTTCACCAGGTAGTCGTCGGCGCCCGCCTGCAGGCCGATGACCTTGTCCGCGGTCTGCCCGCGCGCGGTCAGCAGGATCACCGGGATCGGCGCCGTCATCGGGTCGGCCCGCAGCCGCCGGGTCAGCTCCAGGCCGTCCAGCTGCGGCATCATCCAGTCGACGACGGCGAGGGCCGGCATGTGCTCCTCGACGAGCTGCAGCGCCGTGGCGCCGTCGTGGGCGAGCAGCACCCGGTAGCCCTCGAGCTTCAGGTTGACCTCGATGAACCGGGCGATGTCGACGTCGTCGTCGACGACGAGGATGGTGTCGGGCTCGCCCATGCGCTTCCTCTTCGGCTTCCTCTTCGGGTTTTCAGCCGTTCGCCTGTGGTCTGGTTCAGCCTGCGGTCTGGTTCAGCCTGTGGTCTGGTTCAGCCTGTGGTCTAGTTCAGCCTGTGGTCTGGTTCAGCCGTTCGCCAGAGCGCGGAGTCTGCGCACGGCGGCAGCCGGGTCCTCGGCGCCGAAGACCGCGGTGCCCGCCACGAACGTGTCGGCACCCGCCTCCGCGCAGGCCGCGATCGTATCGTCGGCCACTCCGCCGTCAACTTCAATGCGCAACTCGAGATGGCCCGCGTCGACATGCCGGCGCGCGGTCCTGACCTTGTCCAGCAGCTCCGGGATGAACGCCTGCCCGCCGAACCCCGCCTTGATCGTCATCACGAGCAGCAGGTCGAAGTGCGGCAGCAGCTCCAGGTACCCCTCGACCGGCGTGTCCCGGTCGATCGCGAGCCCGGCCCGGCTGCCGGCCTTCCTCAGGTCCTTCGCGATCGCGACCGGATCGGTGGCCGCCTCGGCGTGGAACGTCACGTTGTACGCCCCCGCCTCCGCGTACTGCGTCGCCCACCGCGCCGGGTCCGCGATCATCAGGTGGCAGTCGAACGGCAGCGTGGTCGCCTTCCGCAGGCTCTGCACCACCGGCAGCCCGATCGTCAGGTTGGGCACGAAGTGGTAGTCCATGACGTCCACGTGCAGCCAGTCGGCGCTGCCCTCCACCACCCCGGCGGACTCGGCGAGCCGCGCGAAGTCCGCGGCGAGGATGGACGGTGCGATCACGGTGTTGCTCACATCAGCACTCTAGGCGACGGTATGGCTTCCGCCGGATATGGGGGACAATCGGCGGATGGCTGATGTCGTCGATGTGATCGTCGCCGATCACGTGCGCTTCGAGACGCTGCTCCGCTCCCTGCGCGACCGCTCCCACGGGGATCTCGCGGGCCACCGCCGGCGCACCCTGACCGAGCTCGCGGATCTGCTCGTCGCGCACGCCACCGCCGAGGAGTCCGAGGTGTACCCGAAGCTGCGCGAGCTCACCGGCGGCGACGGCCACGTCGAGCACGGCGAGGACGAACACCTCGACGGCCACCGCCGCCTCCTCGCCCTGCTGGACGTGCCGGACGTGACGTCGCTCGCCTTCGACAAGGCCGTCAGCAAGCTCGCGAACTCGCTCTACCACCACCTCGACGAGGAGGAGCGCACCCTGATCAACGACGCCCGCAGCCTGGACCCGGCGACCCGCCAGGCCCTCGGCGACGCCTGGCTCGCCGAACGCGACCGCCTCATCAGCCAGTCCTGCGGCACCCGCACCGCGGTCGCCGCCCTCCTCCCCGACTGACCCCGTCGCGACCTGCCCAAACTACAGAAGGTCCCGCGCCAACTACCGGTTTGAAGATCGATTAGGTGACCCGAGGTAGGGTGCTGATGAAAGCGGCCCGCCAGCGCCACCACGTCGCCTCACGTTCCCCATCCGCCGCCTCCGCCCCACCGCCCGCCCCGTCTGCCTGACCCCGCTCCCCCACTCCGCTCCCCCACACCGCGCGCACGAGCCGGAGCCGGCGCGGAGCAGGACCGGACGGAGCAAGACCGGACGGGGCAAGACTGGTCAGAGCGCAGCCGGCGCGTGGGGGCGGGCGGGCTAGCGCACCCCCCACACGCGGGTGTGTTACGGCTTGCCGGAGCGGCGGAGCAGGGCCAGGAACATGGCATCGGTGCCGTGGCGGTGGGGCCAGAGCTGGACTGTCGGGCCGGCGCCAGGTCGGGACCACGTCGCCGCACGTTCTCCATCCGCCGCCTCCACCCCACCGCCCGTCCCGTCTGCCTGGCCCCGCTCCCCACACCGCGCGCACGAGCCGGAGCCGGCGGGGAGCAGGGCGACGAAACCAGCGCCGCATCAGGATGAGCAGCGGAGCAGGACGGGTGTCAGGATGAGCGGCGGAGCAGGGCCAGGAACATGGCGTCCGTGCCGTGGCGGTGGGGCCAGAGCTGGACTGTCGGGCCCGTGCCCAGGTCGGGCAGTGAGGACGGCAGGAACGGGCGGGCGTCGATGAGGTCCATGTCGATCTGGGAGCGGCGGGCCGCCTCCGTGACCGAGACCTCGGTCTCGGCCTGGTGCGGGGAGCAGGTGACGTAGGCGACGACCCCGCCCGGCCGGACCGCCCGGAACGCAGACTGCAGCAGCTCGCGCTGCAGGCGGGTCAGCGGGGGCAGGTCGGACGGCTGGCGGCGCCAGCGGGCCTCGGGGCGGCGGCGCAGCGCGCCGAGGCCGGTGCACGGGGCGTCCACCAGGACCCGGTCGAAGCCGCCCTCGGGCAGGTCGGCGTCCTTGCCGACGTCGCGGCCGTCGGCGTGGATCGTGTAGACGGGCAGGCCCTCGGTGGCCTTGGCGACCAGCGCCGCCCGGTGGTGGGTGACCTCGACGGCGGTGACGTGCGCGTCGCGGGTGCTGGCGAGCGCGCCGAGCAGGCCCGCCTTGCCGCCGGGGCCGGCGCACAGGTCGAGCCAGCGCTCGTCGCGACCGGACAGCGAGGCGGCGGCCAACGCGGCGGCGACGAGCTGGCTGCCTTCGTCCTGCACGTGGGCCCGGCCGTCGCGGACGGCGGCGATGCCGGCCGGGTCGCCGCCGCCGGTCAGCACCACCGCGTAGGGCGAGTACCGCCCGACGGTGGCGCCCCGCAGCGACCCGGCGAACGCGGCCGGGTCGAGGAGGCCGGGCCGGGCGCACAGGTGCACGGGCGGGGCGAGGTTGTCGGCGTCGAGGGCGAGCTCCGCCTCGTCGAGGGAGCCGAGCGCGTCGGCGAACGCGCGCACGATCCACTGCGGGTGCGCGTGGTTGAGCGCGGCCGCCTCGAACGGGTCGGCGGGGGCCAGCCGGGTCAGCCACGCGGCGCGGTCGGACTCGGCGACGCGGCGCAGGACGGCGTTGGCGAAGCCGGCGGCGCCCGGGACCAGGGAGCGGACCAGGTCGACGGTGGTCGCGACCGCGGCGTGCGCGCCGACGCGCATGTTGAGCAGCTGATAGGCGCCGATCCGCAGCGCGTCACGGACGGGCGGGTCGATGCGGTCCACGGTCCGGTCCGCGGCGGCGGCGACGATCGCGTCCAGGGTGCCGGTCTGGCGGAGCGTGCCGTAGGTCAGCTCGGTCGCGAACGCGGCGTCGCGGCCGGTGACCCCGGTCTCGCGCAGCAGCTTCGGCAGCACGAGGTTGGCGTACGCGTCGTCGCGGTGCACGGCGGCGACGGCCTCGTAGGCGGCTTCACGGGCGGGGTCGATCGCCGGGCGGCCACCGCGCGGCGGCCGGACGAGCCGGTCGTCACGGGCGCCCGCCGGGCGCGGCCCCGGCCCCCGCCGGGGCGACCTCAAGACAGGTCTCCTGAGGCCGGCGCGCCGAGCACGACACCGGACTCGATGCGGGCGCCACGGGCCCAGGCGTCCGCGGGCATGGCCTTCTTCCCGGGTGCGGTGACCGTGCCCAGCGCGACCGGCACCGTGCCGGTGCCCACCAGGACCCGGTTGCGTTCGACGGCGATCACGCCCGGCCCGAGCGTCGCACCGCCGCCGATGACGGAGGCGGCGGTCACCGGCGTGACAGGACCGAGCTTCAACCGGTCGCCGCGCAGAGTCGTCCAGGCGCCGGGGGCCGGCGTGCAGGACCTGACCCGCCGGTCGACGGCGAACGCCGGGTCGCCCCACCGGACGAGCGCGTCGTCCACCGTGAGCTTCGGCGCGAGGGAGATGCCCTCGTGCGCCTGCGGCACGGCGGTGAGCGAGCCGGCGGCGATGCCGTCCAGGACGGAGACCAGCAACGAGGCGCCGGAGTCGGCGAGCCGCGACAGCAGGTCGCCCGAGGTGTCGCGGGCGCCGACGGGCTCGGTGAGCGTGCCGAAGACGGGGCCGGTGTCCAGGCCCTCCTCCAGGAGGAACACGCTGGCGCCGGTCATGTCGTCGCCGTGCAGGACGGCGTGCTGGACCGGGGCCGCGCCGCGCCACGCGGGCAGCAGCGAGAAGTGCAGGTTGATCCACCCGAACCGGGGGATGTCGAGCGCGACCCGCGGCACCAGCGCGCCGTACGCGACGACCGGGCAGCAGTCGGGCGCCAGGTCACGGAGCTGGTCCAGAAACGAAGGCTCACGCGGCCGCTCGGGAGTCAGAACGAGAACACCCCGCTCCTGCGCCCAGGCGCTGACCGGCGACGGCACCAGCTGCCGGCCCCGGCCGGAGGGCGCGTCGGGGCGGGTCACCACGGCGACCAGCTCGTGCGAGGAGGCGGCGATCGCGTCGAGGGCGGGCAGCGCCACGGCGGGCGTCCCCGCGAAGACGAGCCTCACCGGCCGAACAGACCGTGCGGGCTGGCCTTCACGACCGGCGGGGCGTCGGGGTTGTACCACTCCGCCGCCCGGATCTCCTTCATCGCCTGCTTGCGCCGGTCGGCGTCGAGCCGGTCGACGAACAGCACCCCGTCGAGGTGGTCGGTCTCGTGCTGGGCGCAGCGCGCCATCAGCCCGGTGCCGACGATCTGGATCGGGTCGCCGTGCTCGTTGAAGCCCTTGGCGATCACGTTCTGCCGGCGCTTGGTGTCCACGTAGACGCCGGGGATCGACAGGCAGCCCTCGGGACCGTCCTGCTCCTCCTCGTCGGGGAACTCGAGCACCGGGTTGACCAGGTGCCCGATGACGTCGTCGACATCGAAGGTGAACACGCGCAGCCCGACGCCGATCTGCGGGGCGGCGAGGCCGGTCCCGTTCTGCTGGCCCATGGTGTCGAGCAGGTCCTTGACCAGCTTGCGCAGCTCACGGTCGAAGTCCACGACGCTGTCGGCGGGTGTGCGCAGCACCGGGTCGCCGAAGAGGCGGACGGACTGGACGGTCAAACGAGGCACCCCATATCTGGTTCGAGTCAAACAAGTCTAGTGTGGCCCGATGACGAGCCTCCACCTGCGTGGCACCGTGCTACCGGAGGGTGACGTCCGCGACATCTGGGTGCTCGGCGACCGGCTCACGTTCGACCGGCCGGCGGGCGACGTCACCACCGTCCACGAGGGCGGGTTCATCCTGCCGGGTCTGGTCGACGCCCACGCGCACCTGGGCCACCACGCGGACACGATGGCGTTCGACCCTGAGCTGTTCGCGGCAGCCGCCCAGCGGTACACGGCGGACGGCACCCTCCTGTTGCGCGTGCCGGGCCATCGGGAGCCGATCCCGGCAGGGCTCCGCCAGGGCGACACCGTGCCGCGGCTCGTCACCGCCGGACCGTGGCTGGCGTGGCGAGGGCTCGAGGAGCTCGACGACCTGCAGACCGTCCCGACAGACCTGGCCGCGGAAGGCGTCGCGCAGGCCCTCGCCAACGACGGCTGGTGCAAGACCTACGGCGACTGGGAGTTCGACCGGGTGAAGACGCCGGAGTCGGTACTGCGGGAGCTCTGCGACGCCGTGCACGCGGTGAACGGACGGGTGGCCGCCCACTGCCAGACCGCCGAGGGCACGCGCGCCGCCGTCCTGGCGGGCGTCGACTCGATCGAGCACGCCTGGTTCCTGACGCCCGACCTCCTCGACGTGCTCGCCGCGCGGGGCGGTGCGGTGACCCCGACATGGACCGGCTTCATCGGCCACGTCGACAGCGTGCGCACGAAGCCCGAGGGGCCGCGGAAGGACTGGTTCCTCGGCGGGGTCGAGAGCCTGCGCACCGCGACCGTCGACGCGTGGGAGGCCGGCGTGACCGTCCTCGCCGGCACCGACTCCCTCGGCCACGGCGACGTCGTCGCGGAGATCGGGCACCTGGTCGCGGCGGGGCTGCCGCCGGCCGCCGCGGTCGGCGCCGCGTGCTGGGACGCCCGCCGGTACCTGGGGTTCCAGGGCATCGCGGAGGGCGCGCCCGCCGACCTGGTGGCGGTCGCCGGCGACCCGAGGACGCACCCGGAGGCGCTGCGGCACCCGTCACTGGTGCTCCTCAGGGGACGCTCAGCCAGACGGGGCTAGCCTCGGCCAGGTGGCCGCCAAAGTCTCGATGCGCTCGCTGCTGCCGTACCTGCGTGACCACCGCCGGACGCTCGTCGTCGTTGGCGTGCTGTCGCTGCTCGGGTCCGTCACGACCCTCGCCCAGCCGCTGCTGACCCGCGACGTCCTCGACGGGCTGCAGGCCTCGGAGGCGGTCGGGCGGACCGTCGCGCTACTGGTCGTGGTCCTCGCCGCCGTCGCGGTGCTCAACGCGCTGCGCGACTACCTGCTGCAGCGCACCGCCGAGGGGCTCGTGCTGACCGCGCGGCGGCGGCTGACCCGGCACCTGCTGCGGCTGCCGATCGCCGAGTACGACCAGCGCCGCACCGGCGACCTGCTGTCCCGCGTCGGCGCCGACACGACGCTCCTGCGGGCCGTCGTCACGTCCGGGCTGTTCGAGACCGTCACCGGTGCCGTCATGGTCGTCGGCGCGGCCGTCGCGATGCTGCTGCTCGACCCGGTCCTGTTCCTCACCGCCGGCGGCGGTCTCGCGCTGGGCCTGTCGATCGCGGTGGTCTTCTCCCGCCGGGTCCGGCCCGCCTCGGAGGAGGCGCAAGCCCGCATCGGCGACATGACCAGCGCCGTGGAGCGGGCGCTGACCGCGGCCCGCACGATCCGGGCCAGCAACGCCGAGGACCGGGAGGTCGCCACCGTCGAGGCCGGCGCCGAGGAGGCGTACCGGGCGGGCGTGCGGATCGCGAAGCTGCAGGCGCTCGTCGGGCCGGCCAGCATCGCCGCGATCCAGGGCGCGTTCCTGCTGCTGCTCGGCGTCGGCGGCGCCCGCGTCGCCAACGGCACCATCTCCGTCGGTGACCTGGTCGCGTTCGTGCTCTACCTGTTCTTCCTGGTCATGCCGCTCGGCCAGGCGCTGCACGCGTACACGCAGCTGCAGACCGGGCTGGGCGCGCTGCAGCGGATGGAGGACATCCTGGTCGTGCCCCTGGAGGAGGACGCGGGCACGGCCGCGGTCGCGGACACTCCCGTCGCCGTCGCGTTCGAGGGGGTCACCTTCGGCTACGCGGCCTCCCTGGAGCCGGTCGTGCACGATGTGTCGTTCACGGTGGCGTACGGCACGCGCACCGCCCTCGTCGGCCCCTCCGGGGCGGGCAAGTCGACGCTGCTGCAGCTCGTCGAGCGGTTCTACGACGCGACCGCCGGCACGGTCCGGGTCGCCGGCGTGGACGTGCGGGACCTGCCGCGGCAGGCGCTGCGCGCCCAGCTCGGCTACGTGGAGCAGGAGGCGCCGGTCCTCGCCGGGACGCTGCGGGAGAACCTGCGGCTCACCACGCCCGGCGCCACCGACGCGCAGATGCTGGAGGTCCTCGGCGCGGTCAACCTCGCCGACGTCGTCGACCGGACCCCGCTCGGCCTGGACGCGCAGGTCGGCGAGGGCGGGGTGCTGCTGTCCGGCGGGGAGCGGCAGCGGCTCGCGATCGCCCGGACGCTCCTCGCGGCGCCGCCGATCCTCCTGCTGGACGAGCCGACGTCCAACCTCGACGCGCGCAACGAGGTGGCGTTGCGTCAGGCGATCGACACGGTGGCGCACAATCGGACGATGATCGTCGTCGCGCACCGCCTGTCGACCGTCGTCGACGCGGACCAGATCGTGGTCATGGAGGGCGGCCGGGTCGTCGCCACCGGCCGGCACGCCGACCTGCTCGACTCCAGCGACCTGTACCGGGAGCTGGCCACCAACCAGTTGCTGGTGGCGTGACCGGGCGTGCGCCGGCCACGGTCTGGGTGGTGGCGGGGCCGCCCGGGGCGGGCAAGTCGACGGTCGCGGACCTGTTGATCGGGCTCCTCGACCCGGCGCCGGCGCTGCTGGACAAGGACACCCTCTACGGCGGGTTCGTCGCCGCCACCCTCGCCGCCGCCGGCCGGTCCCCGGGTGAGCGCGAAGGCGTCTGGTACGACGCCAACATCAAGCTGCACGAGTACGCGGGGCTCGCGGCCACCGCCCGCGAGATCCGTGCCCGCGGCTGCCCGGTCGTGCTGTCCGCGCCGTTCACCGGCCAGATCTCCGACGCGGGCCGCTGGACCGGGTTCGTGTCCTCGCTCGGCGGCGACCCCGTCCACCTGGTGTGGGTCCGCTCCGACCCGGCGACGCTGCGGGCCCGGCTCCTGGCCCGCGGCTCGCACCGCGACGGCCAGAAGCTGGACCGCTGGGACGACTTCCTCGCGGCGATCCCGCCGGACCGGCCGCCGGCGGTCCCGCACCTCGAGGTCGACAACCGCGAGGGCGCCCCACCCCTGGAGACGACCCTCGCGGCGCTGTTGGCGGGCTGAGTCAGCGGGCGGACAGGACCAGGTTGGTCTGCGTGGTGTCGACGACCCGGACGTCGGTGAACCCGGCCTCGGTGAGCAGCTCGGTCAGCCGCGCCGGGCCCGCCTGCGCGCCCAGCGCGGCACCGCCCTCGGAGATGGCGTGCGGCACGCACAGGTACGTCGACGCGCCGTAGAAGAGCCGCCCCAACGGGTGCAGGTTGTCCTCGACCCGGTCGCCGGCGCGGGGTTCGACGATCAGCCACGTGCCGTCCGCGCGCAGGGTCTCCCGGACCCGCCGGGCGGCGCCGAGGGGATCGCCGAGGTCGTGCAGCGCGTCGAAGGTCGTCACCAGGTCGTAGCCGCCGGCGGGCGCGGGGAACCCGGCGGCGGGCGCGACCTCGAACCCGGCCCGGACGCCCGCCTTCGCCGCGGCGGCCGTCGCGGCGGCGACCGACGCCGGGTGCGCGTCGAACCCGGTGACCGTCGCGGCCGGGAACGCCTCGGCGATGAGGACGGTCGCGGCGCCGTGCCCGCAGCCGATGTCGGCGACGCTGCCACCGGCGCGCAGCCGGTCGGCGACGCCGTCGAGCGCCGGCAGCCACCGGTCGACGAGGTGCTGGGCGTAGCCGGGCCGGTAGAACGCGGCGACGCCGGCGTGCAGCGCCTCGTCGTGCTCGCCCCAGCCGATGCCCTCGCCGGTGCGGAAGGCGCGTTCGAGCCGGTCGGTGTCGCGCATGATCGCGAGGCCGAGCTCGGCGGCCGCCGGCAGGTTCACCGGCCCGTCCGGGTCGAGCAGGACGCGTTGCTCCGGGTTCAGCGTGTACGAGCCGCCGTCGTGCGTCAGGTAGCCGCCTGCGGCGAGGGCGCAGGCCCACTCGCGGACGTAGCGCTCCGCGGTCCCGGACCGCCGGGCCAGCTCGGCGGGGGTCGCGGGCCCCTGCCGCAGCGCGGCGAACAGGCCCGTCCGCTCCCCCACCGCGATCAGCCCGGTCGACGCGCACGCGCCGACGTCGGTGACGGCGCGATCCAGGAGCTCGTTGAACAGTTCGGAATCCATACCCTCCAGCAACCGCCGGCCGGGGGTGACCCGGAGAGCGGTCATCGGGGCGAACCTGCGGCCCGCTCGTCCGCTGCGGGGGTCCGGAAGCCGTCGCGCGCCCCTGACGGGCAGGTCAGCGCGGGGTCACAGCAGGTCGAGGGGGTCGACCTGGACGCGGACGGGGTCGGTGGCCTTGCGGGCGGAGCGCAGGCCGGCGGCGGAGCGCAGGGCGAGGGCGAGGGCGCGGCCGCCGGACCGGCCGGTGCGGACCAGCATCCGCTCCTGGCCGTCGGCGGCGGGGACGGGGCCGAGGACCTCCGCGCCCTGCGGCAGCTTCGCCGCCGCCAGGAGGTCGGCGACGGCGGCCGGCGCGCCCGTCAGCGACGCCATCCGTACGACCGGCGGGAAGCCGAGGTCGCGCCGGTCGGCGAGTTCGCGGGCGGCGAGCCAGCCCGGGTCGAACCGCACGAGCGCCTGGACGACCGCGAGCGACGCGTCGGCGACCACGACGACCGTGCCGGTGTGCCGGCACAGGGACGCGGCGTTCAGCCAGCGGCGCAGCGCCTCCTCGGTGCCGCGCAGGTCGGCGCGGGTGAGCAGGGCCCAGGTGTCGAGGAGGAGGACGGCGCCGTACCCGCCGGGGGCCACGGGCTCGGCGCCCGGGGTCGACACGACGATCGACGCCTCGCCGGGGACCGTGGCGAGGACGCCGTCGCGGCCCGAGGTCCGCACCGGGGTGTCCGGGAACGCCCGGGCCAGCTCCTCGGCGGTCCGGCGCGCCCCGACGACGGAGGCGCGGAGGCGTCTGCTGCGGCATTCCGGGCAGGCGTACGCGGCGGCGACCCGTCCGCACCATCGGCACGACGGCGGCGCGGTCGCCGACGGCAGCGCGAGGGGTCCGGAGCAGTTGGGGCAGCGGGACGGGGTGTAGCACTCGGCGCAGGCGACCGACGGGATGTACCCGCGCCGCGGCACCTGGATGAGCACCGGCGCGTCCCGCAGCAGCGCGTCGCGGGCGGCCCGCCAGGCGGCGGTGGGCAGCCGGGCCGAGACCGCGCCCGGGTCGCGGGCCATCTGGTCGTCCTCGCCGACGGTCACCACCTGCGGCATGTGCCGCCGCACGACGTCCCGGCCGGCGGCGACCTCGATGGCCCAGCCGGCCTCGACGAGCTGCTGGGCCTCGGCGGTCCGCGCGAACCCGCCGACGATGACCCCGCACCCTGCCTGTTCGGCGCGGGCGAGGAGGACCTGCCGGGCGTGCGGGTACGGCGCCCTCGGCTCGGCGTGCAGGTCGTCGCCGTCGTCCCAGACGGCGACGAGGCCCAGGTCGGCGACGGGCGCGAAGCAGGCGGCCCTGGTGCCGATCACGACCTTCACCCGCCCGCGCGCCGCGGCGAGGAAGCGCCGGTACCGTTCGGCGGGCCCGAGCGCCGCGGACAGCGCCACGTGCGCCCCCGGGCCGCCGAGCGCACCGGTCATCGCCGCGTCGAGCCGGTCGAGGTCCCGGGCGTCCGCGACGACGATCAGCGCGCCGCGCCCGCCGGCGAGGGTGCTCGCCGCGGCCTCGGCGAGCCGGGCCGGCCAGTCCTCCCCGGGCAGCGCGGTCCACACGGCGTGCGGCCGCCGCCCGTCGCCGAGGGCCCGCAGCAGCGCCGGCCCCGCCGGGTACCGCCGCCACCCCGCCTCGGAGACCGCCGGCACCGCGACGGCCGGGATCCCGGCGGTCCGGGCGGCGGTCGAAGCCGGCCCGTCCGAAGCCGGCACACCCGAAGACGGCACGTCCGGAGACCCCGGGTCCGGAGCGCCCTGGTCCGGAGACGGCACCGGGGGTGCGGCCGCGGCGGAGGTCTTCTCGGCAGCGGCGTGGCGGGGTGGGACGGCGAGGCGCAGGACGTCGGACATGGTGCCCGCGTAGCGGTCGGCGATCTCGCGGGTCAGGGCGGCGATCTCCGGCCGCAGCACCGGCTCCGGTGACACCACCTTGTCCAGGAACTGCAGGCGTCCCCCGTGCCCGGACTCCGCGACCCGCTCCAGCAGGAACCCGTCGGCGACCTGGCCGGCGAAGCGGACCTTCACCCGTACGCCTGGGACGGCGGCCGCGTCGAGGGTGGTGGGCACCAGGTAGTCGAACGGCCGGTCGAGGTGCGGCAGCGGCACGTCGACGCAGATCCGGGCGACCGGCAGCACGGCGGCGGCCTCGCGGGGCTTCGCGGTGCGTGCCTTTCCCGCGACGCGTTCGGCCGCGGCTTTTCCGGTGGCCTTCGCGGCGGCCTTCCCGGCCGGCTCCAGTGACGGGAAGAGACCGTCCTGTGATAGGCCAGAAATAGACGTTGGCCGATCAATCTCGGTATCGGATTGATCGGCCAACGTCGAAGTATTGATCAGGCGCCGGCGGCGGACTTCAGCTCGGCCGTGCGGCTCGCCTGCTCCCACGTGAAGCCGGGCAGCTCGCGACCGAAGTGACCGTAGGCAGCGGTCTGCTGGTAGACCGGCTTGAGCAGGTCGAGGTCGCGGATGATCGCGGCCGGGCGCAGGTCGAAGACCTCGTTGATGGCCTTCTCGATCCGCTCGACCGGCACGACCTCGGTGCCGAAGGTCTCCACGAACAGCGAGACGGGGTGCGCCTTGCCGATCGCGTAGGCGACCTGGACCTCGCAGCGCTCGGCCAGGCCGGCGGCCACGACGTTCTTCGCGACCCAGCGGGTGGCGTACGCCGCGGAGCGGTCGACCTTCGACGGGTCCTTGCCGGAGAACGCGCCGCCGCCGTGGCGGGCGTAGCCGCCGTAGGTGTCGACGATGATCTTGCGACCGGTGAGGCCGGCGTCGCCCATCGGGCCGCCGATCTCGAAGCGGCCGGTCGGGTTGACCAGCAGGCGGTAGCCGTCGGTCTCCAGGCCCAGGCCCTCGAGCTCGGGGGCGATGACGTGCTCGCGCACGTCCGGGGTCAGCAGCGACTCGAGCGAGATGTCGGGCGCGTGCTGGCTGGACACGACGACCGTGTGCAGCCGGACCGGGCGCAGGCCGTCGTACTCGATCGTGACCTGCGTCTTGCCGTCGGGCCGCAGGTAGGGGATCGTGCCGTCCTTGCGGACCGCGGAGAGGCGGCGGGCGAGCCGGTGCGCGAGCGCGATCGGCAGCGGCATGAGCTCGGGCGTCTCGCTGCACGCGAAGCCGAACATCATGCCCTGGTCGCCGGCGCCCTGCAGGTCGAGGTTGTCGCTGCCGGAGCCCTCGCGGACCTCGAGCGCGGAGTCGACGCCCTGGGCGATGTCGGGAGACTGGGCACCGATCGACACGCTGACGCCGCAGGAGGCACCGTCGAAGCCCTTCTTCGACGAGTCGTAACCGATACCGAGGATCGTCTCGCGGACGATCTTCGCGATGTCGGCATAGGCGCTGGTGGTCACCTCACCGGCGACGTGGACCTGGCCGGTGGTGATGAGCGTCTCGACGGCGACCCGGCTCCGGGCGTCCTGCGTGAGGAGCGCGTCGAGGATGCCGTCGCTGATCTGATCGGCAATCTTGTCAGGGTGACCTTCAGTGACCGACTCTGACGTGAACAGGCGGCGGGCCAATGGTGCTCCTCAGGGGTTACGGCGTCGGTTGGTTGGCTTCGCAGCAGTGTACGACTTGGCGCTCGCGAACCGACAAAGGCATGGTGGACTCTGGGCCGCCACGTCGTCGTGGGACCGGGATGATCAGGGCAAACGGTCGATTACGAAGTCCAAAATCCTATCGGCAAGGTCGTCTTTGGACAGTTCGGGCAGGGCCGAGCGAGTGCCGTCCGCGCCGAGGATGACCGCCTGGTTGTACTCCGCGCCGAAGGTCTTACCCACTCCGACCTCGTTCACGACGATCAGGTCCGCCCGCTTTCGGAGCAGTTTTTCGTGACCGTTCGCGACGGCCTGCTCGATCGCGGCGGTCTCCGCGGCGAACGCGACGAGCACCTGACCCTCCGGCTTCGCCGCGCCGAGCTCCGCGGCGATGTCGGGGTTGGTCACGAGCTCCAAGGTGGGCGCGGTGCCGTCCACCTTCTTGATCTTGCCGGTGGCGAAGACCGCGGGCCGGAAGTCGGCCGGCGCGGCCGCCATGACCACGGCGTCGGCCTTCGCGGCCGCGTCCAGGGTGGCGACCCGCAGCTGCTCGGTCGTCTCGACCCGGACCAGGTCGGCGCCGGCGGGGTCGGGCAGCGCCACGTTGGCCGAGATGAGCGTGACCCGCGCGCCCCGGGCGACGGCGGCCCGCGCGATCGCGTAGCCCTGCTTGCCGGAGGAGCGGTTGCCGATGAAGCGGACCGGGTCGATGGGCTCGCGGGTGCCGCCGGCGGTGACCACCACGTGCCGCCCGACCAGGTCGGCGACGAGTCCGCCGCGCCGCAGGAGCCGCTGGGCGGTGGCGAAGATCGCGGCCGGGGCGGGCAGCCGGCCCTTGCCGGTGTCGGCGCCCGTGAGCCGCCCCACGTCGGGCTCCAGGACCACCACGCCGCGGGAGCGGAGCGTCGCGACATTGGCCTGGGTGGCGGGGTGCTCCCACATCTCGGTGTGCATCGCCGGCGCGAAGAGCACCGGGCACCGGGCGGTGAGCAGCGTGTTGGTGAGCAGGTCGTCGGCGAGCCCGTGCGCGGCCTTCGCGAGAAGGTCGGCGGTGGCGGGGGCGACGACGACGAGGTCGGCCTCGCGGCCGAGCCGGACGTGCGGAACCTCGTGGGCGCCGGTCCACACATCGGTGCTGACCGGCCGGCCGGACAGGGCGGCCCAGGTGGCCTCGCCGACGAACGTGAGCGCCGCCGCCGTCGGCACGACCCGGACGTCGTGCCCCGACTCGGTCAGCAGCCGCAGCAGCTCGCAGGCCTTGTAGGCGGCGATCCCACCCGCGACGCCGAGAACGACCCGCGGCCGGTCACCGGCTCCGTCGTCCTCGGCGCGCATGTCGGACTAGACCTCTTCGATGCGCTCGGCGGTCAGCAGGCCGCTGTTGATCTCGCGCAGCGCGATGGAGAGCGGCTTCTCCTGCGGCGTGGTCTCCACCAGGGGACCCACGTATTCGAGAAGACCCTCACCCAGCTGGCTGTAGTAGGCGTTGACCTGACGGGCCCGCTTCGCCGCGAAGATCACCAGCGCGTACTTCGAGGTGGTCTTCTCCAGCAGCTCGTCGATCGGCGGGTTGGTGATGCCCTGGGGGTCTGCCACGGTTCCGGCCACGAAACAACCTCACGACTTTCCAATTGACAGCTCGCGAACCCGTAAACCTTACCAGGTCAGAGCGCGGGCAGTGGGAGCGCAGCGAGCATTGCGGGTCCGGGGTGCAGCTGGTGACAGCGCAAACACAACGCGCCCGGACCCAAGGGTCCGGGCGCGCCGAGGTCTCGACACTGGTCCGGGGGGACCGGCCAGGCGGCAGTCACTTGCCGCCGGCGAACTCCCCGAGCAGTGCCTTGCGCTGCTGGTCGCCGAGGCCGCGAAGGCGGCGGCTGTCGGCGATCTTCAGCTTCTCCATGATCTGCGTCGCGCGGATCTTGCCGATGCCGGGCATTGCCTGCAGCACGGCCGAAACCCGAAGCTTGCCGACGACGTCGTCGGACTCCGCACGATCGAGCACGGCAGCGAGGGTGGTCTTCCCCTGCTTCAGTTGCTCCTTCAGCTCAGCGCGAGCCTTACGAATCTCAGCCGCTTTTTCCAAAGCGGCCGCGCGCTGTTCCGGGCTCAGTGACGGGAGCGGCACCAGGTCTCCTCAGGTCCCTTGAAAAGAATGTTGATGGTGTAGCGCCGGGAAAACTAGCGGTCACGAGCCATTTCGGCAACGTGGGTATCGCATGATCGACGGCCGGTGGCGGCCTGATGATCAGGCGGTGACCGCCAGAGCGGCCGCGCATTCGTCACGCGCCCGCTCCGCGGCAGCACGCAGCGTGGCGACGCCGGGGCCTGCGCCGAGGATCTCCCGGGAGTACGACGGCAGCACGTCAGAGGCTTGATCACCGAACGCCGCACGCAGTCCGTCGGCCTTGCCGCCCTGTGCACCGAGGCCCGGTGCCAGGATCGGTCCATTGAGGTTCGTCAGGTCGTGGCCGTGCTCACCGAGCGTGGCGCCGATCACGACGCCGACGTCGCCGAGGGGCGCCACACCCGCGTTGAGCTGCGCAATCTCGTCGATGACGGTCTGCGCGACGGTCGCTCCGCCGGCCCCGACGGCGCGCTGGACCGACGCGCCCTCGGGATTCGACGTCAGCGCGAGGACGAACGCGCCGAGGCCGTTCGCGGCCGCCTTGTCGAAGATCGGGCGCAGCGATCCGACCCCGAGGAAGGGGCTGACGGTGATCGCGTCGGCCCGCAGCGGGGACGCCGGGTCGAGGTACGCGTCGGCGTACGCGGCCGCCGTCGAGCCGATGTCACCCCGCTTGACGTCGAGGACGACAAGAGTCCTGGTCGAGTCAAACTGTCGGATAGTCGACTCCAGCACCGCTATGCCCCTGGAGCCGAAACGCTCATAAAAGGCCGACTGGGGCTTGATCACCGCGACCCGGTCAGCCAGCGCCTCCCCCACCGTCCGGCTGAACGCTTCCAGGCCCTTGACATCGTCGGAGAGGCCCCAGGCGGTGAGGAGGGAGGGGTGGGGGTCGATCCCGACGCACAGCGGCCCCAGCGCGTCCATGGCGGCCCTCAGCCGGGCCCCGAACCGTTCGCTCATGCGTGCTCCCTGAAGGCGTTGACGGCCTGCTTCACGAGGCGCGGGCCGTGGTAGATGAATCCGGTGTAGAGCTGCACGAGCGACGCCCCGGCGTCGAGCATTCGGGTCACGTCGTCGGCGGTGGTGATCCCGCCCACACCGATGACCGGCAGCCCGCTCTCCTTGGTGACGAAGCGCACGACCTCCAGGGCCCGCGGTGCGAGCGGGCGGCCGCTCAGCCCGCCGGCCTCGGTGGTCGTCACGCCCGGCCGGGCGATGGTCGTGTTGGTGGCGATCAGCCCGGCGACGCCCTTGCTCAGGCACACGTCGAGCAGCTCGCCGAGCGCCGCGTCGGTCAGGTCGGGGGCGACCTTCACCAGCACGGGCTTGGCCGCCCGGTTCTCCGCGTGCAGCGCGCCGAGCAGCGCCGTCAGGTGCGCCTTGTCCTGCAGCTCCCGCAGCCCGGGGGTGTTCGGCGAGCTGACGTTCACCGCGAAGTACGCGCCCTGGTCGTACAGCTGCCGGAAACTGCTGACGTAGTCCTCGACCGCGCCGGTCAGGGGTGTCACCTTCGACTTGCCGAGGCTGATCCCCAGCGGCACCGGCAGGGGCCCGAGGGCCTTCAGCCGCGCCGAGAGGGCCCGCGCGCCGGCGTTGTTGAAGCCCATCCGGTTGACGATCGCCTCCTGCGGAGGGAACCGGAACAGGCGGGGGCGGTCGTTGCCGGGCTGCGGGTGCCAGGTGACGGTGCCGACCTCGACGAAGCCGAAGCCGAGCCGGGGCCACGCCCGCAGCGCCCGGCCGTCCTTGTCCATGCCGGCGGCGAGCCCGACCGCGTTCGGGAAGTCGATCCCGAACACGGTCCGGGGCGCACCCGGCGGGCTGAACGGCGCCTTCTTCCCCGGCACCTTCGACAGCCAGCCCAGGGTCCGCTCGTGCACCGCCTCGGCGTCGCCGCCGCCGAGCCGGAACAGGACCGGGCGGACCAGCCGCTCGTAGGTCACGACGCCGCCTCCGGCGCCGCCGCGAACCGAACCCGCACTGCCAGTGAGCGCCCCGAGCCGCCGCGCCGGCCGCTCACGACGCCGCCTCCGGCGCCGCCGCGAACCGAACCCGCACCGCCGGCGAGCGCCCCGAGCCGCCGCGCCGGCCGCTCACGACGCCGCCTCCGGCGTCGCCGCGAGCCGAACCCGCACCGCCGGTGAGCGCCCCGAGCCGCTGCGCTGGGCGCTCACGACGCCGCCTCCGGCGTCGCCGCGAGCCGAACCCGCACCGCCGGTGAGCGCCCCGAGCCGCTGCGCTGGGCGCTCACTGCTGCCCGCGCAGGGCGGCGTGGAGCTCCTGCAGCGGGCGGACGGTCATCTCGCCGCGCAGCAGCGCCTCGACGCCCATGACCGCGGCCGCCGCGCCCGGCAGCGTCGTGATGCACGGGATGTCGGCGACGACCGCCGCGCTGCGGATCTCGTAGCCGTCCTGCCGGCCGCTGGAGCCCTGCGGGGTGTTGATCACCAGAGCGACCTCGCCGCCGGCGATCATCGACACGGCGTTGCGGCCGCCGCCCTCCTCGAAGTGCTTCGGCACGATCTCGCAGGCGACCCCGTACCGGCGCAGCACCTGCCCGGTGCCGGCGGTGGCGACGATCGAGAAGCCGAGGTCGGCGAGGCGCTTGACCGGGAACACGATGCCGCGCTTGTCCCGGTTGGCGACCGTGACCAGCACCGTGCCGGTGGTGGGCAGCGACCCGTACGCGGCGGCCTGCGACTTCGCGAAGGCGTGGCCGAAGGACGTGTCGATGCCCATGACCTCGCCGGTCGACTTCATCTCCGGGCCGAGCAGGTTGTCGACGCCCTTGCCCTCGATGGTGCGGAAGCGCTTGAACGGCAGCACCGCCTCCTTGACCGCGATCGGCGCGTGCTCCGGCGGGGTGCCGCCGTCGCCGGTCGCGGGCAGCAGGCCCTCCGCGCGCAGCTCGGCGATCGTGGCGCCGAGCGCGACGCGAGCCGCGGCCTTCGCCAGGGGCACCGCCGTCGCCTTCGACACGAACGGCACGGTGCGCGACGCGCGCGGGTTGGCCTCCAGGACGTACAGGACGTCGTCCTTCAGCGCGTACTGGACGTTGAGCAGCCCCTGGACGCCGATGCCGCGGGCGAGGGCGACCGTGTAGCGCCGCACCTCGTCCAGGTGCATTCCGGCGAGGGTGATCGGCGGCAGGACGCAGGAGGAGTCGCCGGAGTGGATGCCGGCCTCCTCGATGTGCTCCATGATCCCGCCGACGTAGACCTCGCCGTCCTTGTCGCACAGCGCGTCGACGTCGATCTCGATGGCGTCGTCGAGGAACCGGTCGACCAGCACCGGGTGCGCCGGGGAGATCTCGGTGGCGCGGGCGATGTAGCCGCGCAGGGTCTCCTCGTCGTAGACGATCTCCATGCCGCGGCCGCCCAGCACGTACGAGGGCCGCACCAGCACCGGGTAGCCGATCTCGTCGGCGATGAGCCTGGCCTCGGCGAAGCTGGTCGCGGTGCCGTGCGCCGGGGCGGTCAGGCCGGCCTCGGCGAGGAGCTTGCCGAACGCGCCGCGGTCCTCGGCCAGGTCGATCGCCTCGGGCGAGGTGCCGACGATCGGCACGCCCGCGTCGGCGAGCTGCTGGGCCAGGCCGAGCGGGGTCTGGCCGCCGAGCTGCACGACGACGCCGACGACGCCGGGGCCGCCGGCCGCCTTGCCGGACTCGTCCTCGGCGTGCACGACCTCCAGGACGTCCTCGAACGTGAGCGGCTCGAAGTACAGCCGGTCCGCGGTGTCGTAGTCGGTGGACACCGTCTCCGGGTTGCAGTTGACCATCACGGTCTCGAAGCCCTTGGCGCGCAGCGCCATGACCGCGTGCACGCACGAGTAGTCGAACTCGATGCCCTGCCCGATCCGGTTCGGCCCGGAGCCCAGGATGATGACCTTGGGCCGGTCCGACGGGGCGACCTCGGTCTCCTCCTCGTAGGTGCTGTAGTGGTACGGCGTGCCGGCCGCGAACTCGGCGGCGCAGGTGTCGACGGTCTTGTAGACGGGCCGCAGGCCGAGCCGCTGGCGGAGGCTGCGCACGCCGTCCTCGCCGGCGAACTCGGGCCGCAGCGCGGCGATCTGCCGGTCGGACAGGCCGGCCCGCTTCGCCGTGCGCAGCAGCGGCTCGTCGAGCACGGCGGCGCTGAGGATCTCGGCGCGCAGGTCGACGAGCGCGGCGATCTGGTCCACGAACCACGGGTCGAAGCCGGACGCCTCGCAGACCGCCTGCACGCTGTGGCCCTCGCGCAGCGCCCGTTCGGCCGTGTACAGGCGGCCGTCGTGCGGCACCCTCAGCGCTTCGAGCGCGTCCCCGCCCTTGTCCGGGGCGGTCCAGAACCCGGCGGCCTTCGTCTCCATCGACCGCATCGCCTTGCCCAGGGCCTCCTGGAACGTGCGGCCCATGGACATCGCCTCGCCGACCGACTTCATGGTCGTGGTCAGCTCGGCGTCGGCCCCGGGGAACTTCTCGAACGCGAACCGCGGGATCTTCACCACGACGTAGTCGAGCGAGGGCTCGAACGCCGCCGGCGTCTTGAGGGTGATGTCGTTGGGGATCTCGTCCAGGGTGTAGCCGATGGCGAGCTTCGCGGCGATCTTCGCGATCGGGAAGCCGGTCGCCTTGCTGGCCAGGGCGCTGGAGCGGGACACGCGCGGGTTCATCTCGATGACGACCAGCCGGCCGGTCTGCGGGTGCACCGCGAACTGGATGTTGCAGCCGCCGGTGTCCACGCCGACCTCGCGCAGCACGGCGATGCCGAGGTCGCGCAGCCGCTGGTACTCGACGTCGGTGAGCGTCATGGCCGGCGCGACCGTCACGGAGTCGCCGGTGTGCACGCCCATCGCGTCGACGTTCTCGATGGAGCAGACGACGACCACGTTGTCGTGCTTGTCGCGCATCAGCTCCAGCTCGTACTCCTTCCAGCCGAGCACGCTCTCCTCGATGAGGACCTCGTGCACCGGGGAGGCGACGAGCCCGCCGCCGGCGAGCCGCTCCAGGTCGGCGTCGGTGTGCGCCATGCCGGAGCCGAGCCCGCCCATGGTGAACGACGGCCGGATGACGACCGGCAGGCCGAGCTCGGCGACGGTCGCGCGGACCTCGTCCATCGAGTGGCACACCCGGCTGCGCGGGGTCTCGCCGCCGGCCTTGGCGACGATGTCCTTGAACAGCTGCCGGTCCTCGCCGCGCCGGATGGCGTCGATGTTGGCGCCGATGAGCTCGACGCCGTACTTGTCCAGCACGCCCGCCTCGTGCAGCGCGACGGCGGTGTTCAGCGCGGTCTGCCCGCCGAGCGTGGCGAGCAGCGCGTCGGGGCGCTCCTTGGCGATGACCTGCTCGACGAACTCGGGGGTGATCGGCTCGACGTACGTGGCGTCGGCGAACTCCGGGTCGGTCATGATCGTGGCCGGGTTGGAGTTGACGAGGCTGACCCGCAGCCCCTCGGCGCGCAGCACGCGGCACGCCTGGGTGCCGGAGTAGTCGAACTCGCACGCCTGACCGATGACGATCGGGCCGGAGCCGATGACGAGGACGTGCCGGAGATCGGTCCGCTTAGGCATTGGTGTTCATCAACTCCGCGAATCTGTCGAACAGGTAGTCCGCGTCGTGCGGCCCCGCTGCCGCCTCCGGGTGGTACTGGACGGTGAAGGCCGGCACGTCGAGGCAGCGCAGGCCCTCGACGACCCCGTCGTTGAGGCAGACGTGGCTGACCTCGACCTCGCCGAACTCGGTGCTGGTGCGCCCTTCGCGGGGCGCGTCGACGGCGAAGCCGTGGTTGTGGCTGGTCACCTCGACCTTGCCGGTGGTCCGGTCCAGGACCGGCTGGTTGATGCCGCGGTGGCCGTACCCCAGCTTGTAGGTCCCGAACCCGAGCGCGCGGCCCAGGATCTGGCTGCCGAAGCAGATCCCGAACAGCGGGATCTTCGCGGACATGACCTCCTTGGCCAGGCGGACGGGCGCGTCCGCGGTGGCCGGGTCGCCCGGGCCGGGCGAGAAGAACACCGCGTCGGCGTTCAGCGCGCGGATGTCCTCCAGGGTGCTGCTCGCGGGCAGCACGTGGGTGGTCACGCCGCGGGCGGCCAGCCGGCGCGGGACGTTGCGCTTGATGCCCAGGTCGATGGCGGCGACCGTGAAGCGGTGCTCGCCCTCGGCCGTCACGGTGTACCGCTCGGGCGTGCTCACCTCGGCGGACAGGTCCGCGCCGAGCATCTCGGGCTGCTGGCGGACGCGCTCGAGGAGCCCTTCGCGGTCGTCGTCGACGCTGGAGACGCCGACGCGCATCGCGCCGCGCTCGCGCAGGTGACGGGTGAGGGCCCGGGTGTCGACGCCGCTGATCCCGACGATCCCCTCGACCGCGAGCCGGTCCTGGAGGCTGCCGGAGGCGCGCCAGTTGGAGTAGGACCGGGCGGGGTCGCGCACCACGTAACCGGCGACCCAGACGCGGCTCGACTCGTCGTCCTCGTCGTTGATGCCGGTGTTGCCGATCTGCGGCGCGGTCTGCACGACGACCTGCCGGTGGTAGGACGGGTCGGTCAGCGTCTCCTGGTAACCGGTCATGCCGGTGTTGAACACCGCCTCGCCGAAGGTCTCCCCGATGCTGCCGAAGGCCTCGCCGCGAAAGGTGCGGCCGTCCTCCAGTACCAACAATGCTGCTCTGCGCTTCACCGAGTCGCCTTTCCGTTCAACACCGTCGGCTCGCCGCGCAGGTAGGTCGCCTCGACGCGACCGCGCAGCCCCATCCCGGCGTAAGGGGTGTTGCGTGACCGGCTGGCCAGGGCGGTCGGGTCGACCGTCCACCGGACCTCCGGATCGAAGACCGCGATGTTCGCGACCTGACCGACCTGCAGGGCGTGGCCGTGCCCGGCGAGACCGGCGATCTTCGCCGGCGCGACGGACATCCAGTCCGCGATCCTGTCCCACTGCGGCCCCATCGTCTGTACGACGATCGCCAGGGCGGTCTCCAGACCGAGCATGCCCGGCCTGGCGTACGCCCACTCGCACTCCTTGTCCTCGACGCTGTGCGGGGCGTGGTCGGTCGCGACGCAGTCGATCGTGCCGTCCTGCAGGCCCTTGCGCAGGGCGAGCACGTCGGCCTGCGTCCGCAGCGGCGGGTTCACCTTGTACACCGGGTCGTAGTCGACGGCGAGGTCCTCGGTGAGCAGCAGGTGGTGCGGCGTCACCTCGGCGGTCACCCGCCAGCCCTTGGACTTCGCCCAGCGGATCAGCTCGACGCTGCCGGCGGTCGACACGTGGCAGATGTGCAGGCGCGCGCCGACGTGCCCGGCGAGGAGCACGTCCCGGGCGATGATCGCCTCCTCGGCGACCGCCGGCCAGCCGGTCATGCCCAGGCGGGCCGCGACCTCGCCCTCGTTCATCTGCGCGCCGGTGGTCAGCCGCGGCTCCTCGGCGTGCTGGGCGACGACCCCGTCGAACGCCTTGACGTATTCGAGGGCACGGCGCATGAGGCGCGGGTCGTGCACGCAGTGGCCGTCGTCGGAGAACACGCGGACCCGGGCGGCCGAGTCGGCCATCGCGCCCAGCTCGGCCAGCTGCTCGCCGGCGAGCCCGACCGTGACGGCGCCGATCGGCTGCACGTCGACGAGGCCGGCCTCGCGGCCGAGGCGCCACACCTGCTCGACGACGCCGGCCGTGTCGGCGACCGGTGACGTGTTGGCCATCGCGCACACGGCCGTGTACCCGCCGAGCGCGGCGGCCCTGGACCCGGACTCGACCGTCTCGGCGTCCTCCCGCCCGGGCTCCCGCAGATGGGTGTGCAGGTCCACGAGCCCGGGAAGCGCGATCTTGCCGCCCTTTTTGTCCGGATTTATGCTGACAATTACCCCGTCCTCGACGGTGATCTCACCGAGCTGAGTGTCCGAGATGATCACGCTTTGCCTCCGAGCAGCAGGTAGAGGACGGCCATCCGCACGGAGACCCCGTTGGCGACCTGTTCGACGATCGTGGAGCGCGGCGAGTCGGCGACCTCCGGCGCGATCTCCATGCCGCGGTTCATCGGGCCCGGGTGCATGACGATCGCGTGCTCGGGCAGCCGGCCCATGCGCGGCACGTCGAAGCCGTAGCGCCGCGCGTACTCCCGCTCCGAGGGGAAGTACGCCTGGTTCATCCGCTCCCGCTGGACCCGCAGCATCATGACGACGTCGGAGTCCGGCACCACCGAGTCGAGGTCGTAGGACGTGCTGGCCGGCCACGCACCGACACCGACCGGCAGCAGCGTGGGCGGTGCGACGAGCGTCACCTTGGCGCCGAGGGTGTGCAGCAGCTGCACGTTGGACCTGGCCACCCGGGAGTGCAGCACGTCGCCGACGATGGCCACGTTGAGCCCGGCGAGCCTGCCGAGGCGGTTGCGCATCGTGTACGCGTCGAGCAGGGCCTGCGTCGGGTGCTCGTGCGTGCCGTCGCCGGCGTTCACGACGCTGCCCTCGACCCAGTTGGCGAGCCGGTGCGGCGCGCCGCTGGCCGGGTGGCGGATCACGACCGCGTCGGCGCCCATCGCCTGCAGCGTGAGGGCGGTGTCCTTGAGACTCTCGCCCTTCGAGACGCTGGAGCCCTTCGCCGAGAAGTTGATGACGTCGGCCGACAGCCGCTTCGCCGCCGCCTCGAACGAGATCCGTGTCCTGGTCGAGTCCTCGTAGAACAGGTTCACCACGGTGCGCCCCCGCAACGCGGGCAGCTTCTTCACCTCGCGCCCCGCGATGCTCGCCATCTCCGCCGCGGTGTCCAGCACCAGCGTGGCGGTGGCGGCGTCCAGGTCGGCGGCGCTCAGCAGGTGCTTCATGCCTGCCTCCCCTTGCTCACGATCACCACTGCGTCCTCGCCGTCCTGCTCGGCGACGGACACCCGGACGCTCTCGTCGATCGAGGTCGGAATGTTCTTTCCGACGTAGTCGGCGCGGATCGGCAGCTCGCGATGGCCCCGATCGACGAGGACCGCCAGCTGGACCGTCCGCGGCCGGCCGAGATCCTTCAGCGCGTCGAGGGCCGCGCGGACCGTGCGGCCGGAGAAGAGGACGTCGTCCACGAGGATCACCCGGCGCCCGTCGAGGCCACCGGGCGGGATCTCCGTGTGACCCAGCGCACGGGTCGCCTGCAGGCGAAGATCGTCCCGATAGAGCGTGATGTCCAACACACCCACCGGGATCTCAGCACCCTCGAAAGTGGCGATCCTGGCGGCCAGCCGGCGAGCCAGCGGTACGCCTCGGGTAGGTATGCCGAGCAGCACCGTTTCGGTGGCTCCGGACGTCTTTTCCAGGATCTGATGGGCAATCCGGTCCACCACTCGGGCGACATCTGCCGCCGTTAGGATGGTTTTGCCCAGCTCAGCGCCTGTTGTCGGGGTCGACAAACCAGACCTCCTTCCCCGCCTCACCGGACGGGTCGTTAAAGGACGTCGAACGGCAACCACCCTAACAACCGCCCTGACCTGGGCAACGGATGGGTCTCGACCACTTGACCCCGCGACTTCTGCCAGTTACGGTCACGCTCCGTAGCGATCGCTGGGGAAACCCCTCAGGCCAGTGACTGGGAGTGTCCGTATGCCGTCTGAGTACGCCAAGTCTCTTGGTGCTCGCCTGCGCTCGATCCGGCAGCAGCAGGGGCTGTCTCTGCAGGGTGTCGAGGAGAAGTCGGCAGGGCGCTGGAAGGCCGTCGTCGTCGGTTCGTATGAGCGGGGTGACCGGGCCGTCACCGTGTCCCGCCTCGCCGAGCTCGCCGAGTTCTACCGCGTCCCCGTCGCCGAGCTGCTGCCCGAGGGCAGCGGTGTCAGGCACGAGCCCACCAACAAGATCGTCCTGGACCTGGAGCGGCTGTACGACGCCGGCGCCGAGGACCTTGCCTACGTGGCCCGCTACGCGCGCGCCATCCAGCAGCAGCGCGGCGACTACAACGGTCGCGTGCTGTCCATCCGCGCCGACGACCTGCGCGCCCTGGCGATCGTCTACGACGCCTCGCCGTCGGGCCTGGTCGAGCGGCTCAACGAGCACGGTGTGCTGGTCACCGACCCGCGCAGCCTGTTCCAGTCCTGACCTTCCGTAGCAAGGAGGGGGTCGCTCCGGCGGCCCCCTCCTTGCGTTCGTACCCGCTCTCGGTGGGGCGGACATCACCCTCCACTGAGGGCGTGATCATGATCTCGTCGCCGCTGCACGCACCGGCGTCCGCGCATCCAGCGCCTAGGCATCCAGCGCCTGCGCATCCAGCCCCTGCGCATCCGGCGTCCGCGCATCCGGCGTCCGCGCGTCCAGCGCCTGCGCATCGGCGTCGGGCAGACAGCGCAAAGCCGGGCTGATCCGCTCGGCGGCGGATCACACCCGGCTCAACTGGCTTCCAGTGGCGTCTTACGTGGCGTAGTCGGCGATCCGGCCCAGGATGCCGTTGAGGAAGCGGGGCGAGTCGTCCGTGGACAGCGCCTCCGCGAGCTCGACCGCCTCCGTGATCGCCACGGGGTTGTCGATCTCGTCGTTGTAGAGCAGCTCGTACACCGCGATGCGCGCCAGATTCCGGTCGACCACCGGCATCCGCTCCAGGGTCCACCCCTCGGCGTAGCTGGACAGCAGCTCGTCGATCCGGACGGCGTGGCTCTCCACACCCTCCACCAGCTGGACGGTGTAGGGCAGGTAGCCCGGCTTCGGCTCCTCGAGATTGGCCACGTAGGACGTCAGGACCGACCCGCGCGGCTCACCGCGCAGGTCGGCCTGGTAGAGCACGTCGAGGGCACGCTTGCGGGCCTTGCGTCGCGCGGTCATCTGCGCGGTGACGTCGCCCCCGAGGAAGGAGCCCCCAGTGAAGGACACGGTCAGGACCGGCCGAGGTAACGGCTGTCGCGCGTGTCGACCTTGATCTTCTCGCCGATGTTGATGAACAGCGGCACGTTGACCGTGGCGCCCGTCTCGACCGTCGCCGGCTTGGTGCCACCGGTGGAGCGGTCGCCCTGCAGGCCCGGCTCCGTGTAGGTGACCTCGAGGATCACCGACGTGGGCAGCTCGACGTACAGCGGCACGCCCTCGTGGGTCGCGACCGTCACCTCGGCCTCGGGGAGCAGGAACTTGGTCCCCTCGCCGACCGTGCCGGCGGGGACGGAGATCTGCTCGTACGACTGCAGATCCATGAACACGTAGTCTTCACCGTCGATGTACAGGTACTGCATCGTCCGCTTGTCGACGGTGGCGGTCTCGACCTTCGTCCCTGCGTTGAACGTGCGGTCGACCACCTTGCCGGAGAGCACGTTCTTCAGGGTGGTCCGCACGAACGCGCCGCCCTTGCCCGGCTTCACATGCTGGAACTCAACAACGGCCCACAGATCGCCGTCGAGGTTGAGCACCAGGCCGTTCTTCAGGTCGTTCGTGGTTGCCATGTGGATAGACGTCACTTTCGTCAGTTGGTCCGTGCGGCATCGTGCCGGCGGAAAGGCCCGAAGCAGTGTACCGGTCGAGGTGGCCGGAGTTCATGTCGCATTGGCCACCAGGACATGAGACTCAGCCAGTGTGCCGGAGTGGGCAGACCGGACATCGTCAACCGTACCCTGGGTTTCGCGGGTTCCGTCGCGATCGCGCTGGGTGGCGTCGCGGCCGGCGCCCTTCCTCGCCGTGACCCGTTCGAGGACTGGCCGCTGATCCGCGAGCTGCGCGCCTTCCCTCTCGCGGGCGTCGCCGTCACGTACTTCGGGCTGGTGCTGCTGTGCGGCGCGTGGCTGCGGATGCGGTCCACGCTCGACGACCAGCGCCCCGCCGACCTGATCAAGACCCTGCTGTGGTGGGCCGCACCGCTCGCCGCCACGGCCCCGATGTTCAGCCGCGACGTCTACAGCTACCTCGCCCAGGGCGCGATGGTGCGGCAGGGGCTCGACGCGTACCGCTGGGGCCCGTCCCTGCTCGGCGGCCCCCTCGCCCTGGACGTCCCGCCCATCTGGCAGGACACGCCCGCGCCCTACGGCCCCGTCTTCCTGCGCTGCGCGTCGATGATCGTGGCCGTCACCGGCGAGCACACCGTCGCGGGCGTCTGGGCGATGCGGCTCCTCGCCCTGGCCGGGGTCGCCCTGGCCGTCGCGTGCCTGCCGGGCCTCGCCGCCCGCTTCGGCGTCGCGCCGCAGCGCGCCCTGTGGTTCGGCGCGCTCAACCCGCTGCTCCTGCTCCACCTCGTCGCCGGCATCCACAACGACGCCCTCATGGTCGGCCTGGTCGCCGCCGGCCTGCTCGCCGCCGTCCGCGACCGCCCCCTGCTCGGCGCCGCCCTCGTCGTCGCCGCCGCCCTGGTCAAGGCGCCGGCCATCCTCGCCCTCATCACGATCGTCGCCTTGACCCGCGACCGCAGGGGCGCCCTCATCCGCACGGCGGCCGGGGCGGGCCTCGCCTTCATCGTGCTCCAGGCCGCGTCAGGCCTGGGCCTGGGCTGGATCGCCGCCCTGCACACCCCCACCACCGTCCGCAACGGCCTGTCCCTCAGCACCGACGTCGGCATGCTCCTCGCCTCCGCCGGCCACCCTTCCGCGATGGCGGTCATCCGTCTGGTCGCGGCGGCCGCGGGCTGCGCGCTCGCCGGCTGGGCCCTGCTGCGCGCCCCGAACCCTGTCGCGGGCCTCGGCCTGGCCCTCGCCGCGATCGTCCTGTGCGGCCCGGTCGTGCACCCGTGGTACCTGCTGTGGCCGATCGTCCCGCTCGCGGCCGGCCTGCACCACCCGCCGCCCGCCGCGATCCGCCTCTCGGTCGGCATCGCGATGTTCCTGCTCCCCTTCGGCGCCCCCACCTACCCGCAGGCCGTCGTGGCCGCCATGTTCGGCACCGTCGGCGGCATCCTGTACCTGCGCCTCCGCCCACCCCTGCCCGCCCTGCTCCCCACCGCCACCCCGGCCCCCGCCACCCCATGATCCGGAAGACTTGTTGCCGCCGTAGCAACAAAAACCCTTCCGGATCACGGAAACCACCCTGGTACCACCCAGTCCAGCAATCGACACAGCCCTCTCCCCATGATCCCGTGCGATTCCGGCAGCCAGGACCACCAGAACCATTCGGGATCATGAGGGCCAGCTCGTGGCACACCCGGTCCAGCAACGGCCAGCAACCCGTGATCCGGAAGACTTGTTGCCGTCAAAGCAGCACAAAGTCTTCCGGATCATGGAAGCCCACCCTGGTACCGCCCGGTCCAGCAATCGACGCGGCCCTCTCCCCCATGATCCCGTGCGAATCCGGCAGCCAGAGCCACCAGAACCATTCGGGATCATGAGGGGTCAGCCCTGACACCAGCCAGTCCAGCAACGGCCAGCTACCCCCGTGATCCTGTGCGGTTCCGGTAGCCAGGGCTACCGGAACCATTCGGGATCATGAGAGCCGGCGGCGGAGCAGAGGGTCAGGCGGCCACTGCGGCGTAGGCGGCGAAGAGCAGGTCGTCGGGCGGGCCGGCGAGGGTGCCCGGGGTGGCGAGGCCGTCCAGCACCACGAAGCGCAGCGTCGCGCCGCGGGCCTTCTTGTCGACGCGCATCGCGGCGTGGAGGTCGGGCCAGGCGGCGGCGTCGTACGTGACGGGGAGGTCCAGCAGCTTCAGCACCGCGGCGTGGCGGGCGGCGACGTCGGCGGGGAGGCGGCCGGAGAGCCTGCCCAGCTCGGCCGCGTAGACGAGGCCGACGGAGACCGCGTGGCCGTGCTTCCAGCGGTACTGCTCGCGGCGCTCGATCGCGTGGCCGAGGGTGTGGCCGTAGTTGAGGATCTCGCGCAGGCCGGACTCGCGCAGGTCGGCGGAGACCACCCTGGCCTTGACGGCGACGGCCTTCTCGACCAGGGAGGGCAGCACCGCGCCGTGCGGGTCGAGGGCGAGCGCCGGGTCGGCCTCGACGAGGTCGAGGATGGTGGGGTCGGCGATGAACCCGCACTTGATCACCTCGGCCATGCCGGCGCGCAGGTCGTCGGCGGGCAGTGTGTCCAGGGTCGACAGGTCGCACACGACGCCGGCCGGCGGGTAGAAGGCGCCGACGAGGTTCTTGCCGGCGGCGGTGTTGATGCCGGTCTTCCCGCCCACCGCGGCGTCGACCATGCCGAGCAGGCTGGTCGGGACCTGGACGAGCCGGACGCCCCGCAGCCAGCTCGCGGCGACGAACCCGGCGAGGTCGGTGACCGCCCCGCCGCCCACGCCCACGACGGCGTCGCTGCGGGTGAACGCGGCCTCCCCCAGCGCGTCCCAGCAGCCGGCGGCGACGGCGATGTCCTTGCCCGCCTCCGCGTCCGGGACCTCCAGCGGCAGCACGACGTGGCCCGCGGCCCGCAGCGCGGCCATGACCTGCTCGGCGTGCCCGCGGACGGGGGCGGCGAACAGCACCGCGACCTGCGCCGCGCCGCTGACCAGTGCGGGGACCCGGTCGAAGAGCCCGCGCCCGATCAGGACGGAGTAGCCCGAGACGTCGACGACAGCGGTCACAGCTTCCCTGCCAGTTCGGAGGCGATGTCCTCGGGCGTGCGCCCGCCGGTGGTGACGGTGACGGTGGCGACCTGCTCATACAGCGGGCGGCGCTGGTCCAGCAGGTACTTCAGCGTCGCCCGCGGGTTGATGGCGAGCAGCGGCCGCCCGCTGCCGAGACCGACCCGGGACACCGCGTCGGACAGCTCGACCGTCAGGTAGACCACGGTGTGCCCGGCGAGCAGCTCGCGGGTCTCCGGAGCCAGGATCGCGCCGCCGCCGAGGGCCAGCACCCCGTCGAACGACGACAGCGCCGACGCCACCGCGGCCCGCTCCAGCGCCCGGAAGTGGTCCTCACCCTCGTCGATGAAGATCTCCGGGATGGGCTTGCCGGCGGTGGCCTCGATGTCGGCGTCGACGTCGCGGAAGCCGACACCCAGCAGCGCGGCGAGCAGCGTGCCCACGGTCGTCTTCCCGGCGCCCGGCGGGCCCACCAGGACGGCGCGAGGGCTCACCGGATGACCAGGTTCGACAGGTAGCCGGCGACGTTGCGCTGGATCTCGGGGACCGAGTCGCCGCCGAACTTCTCGAGGGCCGCCTCGGCGAGGACGAGCGCGACCATCGCCTCGGCGACGACGGCCGCGGCGGGGACCGCGCAGACGTCGGAGCGCTGGTTGATGGCGGTGGCGGGCTCGCCGGTGGTGACGTCGATGGTCTGCAGTGCCCGGTTGAGCGACGAGATGGGCTTCATCGCGGCGCGGACCCGCAGCGGCTCGCCGGTGGTGATGCCGCCCTCGAGACCGCCGGCGCGGTCGGTGACCCGGCGGACGCCGTCGGCGGTGGGGATGATCTCGTCGTGCGCCTGCGAGCCGCGGGAGCGGGCCTGCGTGAACGCGTCACCGATCTCGACGCCCTTGATCGCCTGGATGGACATGAGGGCGGTGGCGAGGCGGGCGTCGAGCTTGCGGTCCCACTGCACGTGGCTGCCGAGGCCCGGCGGGACGCCGTAGGCGAGGACCTCGACGATGCCGCCGAGGGTGTCGGCGTCCTTCTTCGCGGCGTCGACCTCCTCGACCATGCGGGCGCTCGCGTCGGGGTCGAGGCAGCGCAGCGGGTCGGCGTCGATGCGGTCGAAGTCCTCGGGGCGGGGCAGCAGGCCGGGCTTGGCGGCGACGGACCCGAGCTCGATGACGTGGGAGACGATCTCGACGCCGAGCGCCTGGCGCAGCAGGGCCTTGGCGACGGTGCCGACGGCGACCCGGGCGGCGGTCTCCCGCGCGCTGGCCCGCTCAAGGATCGGCCTGGCGTCGGTGTGGCCATACTTCTGCATGCCGGCGAGGTCGGCGTGGCCGGGGCGGGGCCGGGTCAGCGGCGCGTTGCGCGCCTGGGCGGCGAGCACGTCGGGGTCGACGGGGTCGGCCGCCATGACGGTCTCCCACTTCGGCCACTCACTGTTGCCGACGCGGATCGCGACGGGGCTGCCGAGGGTGCGCCCGTGCCGGAGACCGCCGACGAACTCGACCACGTCCTGCTCGAACGCCATCCGCGCGCCACGGCCGTAGCCGAGACGTCGACGGGACAACTCTGCCGCCACGGACGCGCTCGTCAGCTCGATGCCTGCGGGAACACCCTCCAGGATCGCGACGAGTGCCGGGCCATGCGACTCACCTGCGGTCAACCAGCGCAACACCCGGCAAGCATGTCACGCGGGTACGACACTTCCCGCAATGAGGTCACCGAAGCCCGTCAGGCGGGACACAGGGCCGCCTCGCCAGCGGCCAGCAGCCCGTCAGACAGAACACAGCACCGCCTCGCCAGCGGCCAGCAGCCCGTCAGACAGAACACAGCACCGCCTCGCCAGCGGCCAGCAGCCCGTCAGACAGAACGCAGCACCGCCTCGCCAGCGGCCAGCAGCCCGTCAGACAGAACACAGTGCCGCACGCATCGCCGCGACCGGCGCCGCCGTCCCGGTGAACAGCTCGAACTGGTCGACCGCCTGCCACAGCAGCAGATCGAGCCCGGACACGATCGCGCACCCGGCGGCGGACGCCGCGGCGGCCAATGGCGTCGGCCACGGCTCGTAGATCGCGTCGAACACGACGGGACGCCCGGACCAGTCCGCGACCGCGAGCGAGTCCGCCGCCCCCTTCGGCACCGTGGAGATCACGACCGGAAACGAGGTGCAGGAGGACAGCGAGTCCCAAGGGGCGTGCGACAGCTCGACGTCGAGCGCCGCGGCCACCGGTTGCAGCTCCTCAAAGGCGGAGAGGCGCCGCGTGTACAGCGTGACGTCCGCCGACAGCGAAGCGGCCGCGGCCAGGGCGGCCCGGGCGGTGCCGCCGCCACCGAGCACGGCGAGCCGCGGCGTGCGCGAGACGCCCGCCTCCAGCAGCGCCCGGACCATGCCAGGGGCGTCGGTGTTGTACGCGTGCCACCCGTACGCCCGCCGGACCAGCGTGTTCGCCGCGCCGATCGCCGCCGCGAAGGGGTCGACCATCGCGGCCACCGACAGCGCGACCTCCTTGAGCGGCATGGTGAGCGACAGCCCGGCCCACTCGGACGAGAGCCCGGCGACGAACCCGGGCAGGTCCGCGGTGCCGCACTCGATCGCCGTGTAGGTCCAGTCGCGCAGCCCGGCGGCCGCGTAGCCGGCGTTGTGGATCGCCGGTGAGCGCGAGTGGCTCACCGGCTGGCCGAGGACCGCTGCCCGCACCTACTTGACGCCGTTCTTCTGCGCCTGCTCCCACAGCTTCTGGAACTCCGAGTACGTCTTGGCGTACGCCGTGTTGCCGGCCGTGTCGATGGCGAGGAAGAAGTAGTAGTCATGCTTCGGCGGGTTGATCGCCGCCTTCAGCGCGCTGGTGCCGGGGTTGCTGATCGGCCCGATCGGCATGCCCGGGACGTCGTGGGCGTTGTACGGGTTCTTCTTGTTGTGCAGCTCGGAGTTGAGCAGCTCGGTCGACGGCTTGGCGCCCTTGCCGGTGATGCGCAGGTAGTAGTTGACGGTGCTGTCGACCTGCAGGCAGTTGCACGGGAACTTGCCGGAGTAGACCCGGTTGTAGAGCACCCGCACGATGCCCTCCTGGTCCTTGTCGAGGCCCTCGACCTGGGCGATCGACGCGCCGATCAGCGCCTCGTAGGGCGAGATGTGCAGCGAGTTCTGCACGCCGTCGATGAACCCGAGGGAGTCGATCTCCTGGTTGAACCGGTTGATGATGATCTTCAGAACGGCGGCCGCGTCGGTGACGTTGGGTGGGAACTCGTAGGTCGCCGGGAAGAGGAAGCCCTCGATGCTCTTGGCGACGCCCTTGCCGTCCTGGCGCTGGAACCACACGTCGGACAGGCCGAGCGCCTTGGTGTCCTGCGAGGCCTTCTCGAACTCCTCGTAGGGGATCTTCGTGACCTCGGCCAGCTTCTTGAACGTGTCCTGGTACGTGAGGCCCTCGGGCAGCGTCACCTTGTTGACCAGGCGGCTCTTCGGGTCGAGCATCATCGACAGGGCCTGGGCGGCGGCCATCTGCTTGCGCAGCTTGTAGAAGCCCGGCTGCAGCTTCTTGCTGCGCTCGTCCTTCTTCGCCGCCTCGACGAACGCCTTCGCGCTCTTCACGACGCCCTTCTCCGCCAACGTGTTGGCGATGTCGGCGGCATACTGCTTGGGCAGGACCTCGACCGTCACCTCGCCGGTGCCGCCGCCGTTGTAGTCGGCAGCGGTGAACATGTCCTTGACCCGGTCGACGCCGACATAGACGCCCAACGCGAGACCGCCGAAGACCAGCAGACTGATCAAGAGCGCGAGGAAGGTCTTCCCTCCACGGCCCTTCCGTCTGCCGCGGGCCGGAGCGGACGCGGCGCGGCGCCGATGTCTGCTGGGCCGCTCCTCGTCGTCCCAGCCCAGGTCAAGCTCGCCCATCTGTCCTTCGCCTCCTGGCATTCAGCCGCGAACGGCCCGTCGCGCGTCGAGCCATCGTTGCAGGATCTCCACGGCGGCCACCTGATCGATGACCGCGCGTTGCCGCCTGCCCCGGACGCCACGCTCCGACAGCCTACGTGTTGCCGCCGCGGTGGACATCCTCTCGTCCGTCAGCAAGACCGGGACAGGGTCCGCCAGCACCGCCAAGCGGTCGGCATACTGCCTGATCAGGACCGCTGCGGGCCCTTCCTTGCCGGCCAGGTTGATCGGCAGCCCGACAACGATCTCCACCACTTCATGCTCGGCGACCAGTCGCAGGATTTCCGACATGTCGGAAGAGACCTTGTCACTCTCGGTGACCTGATCGCGCGGCAGGGTGGCGACGGGGCTCGCGAGGATCCCGTCCGGATCGCAGATCGCGACGCCGACGCGGACACTGCCGACGTCGATGCCGATCCTCCGGCCACGGGTCCACGGCTGCGTCGTCACGGGTAGCACCCTATGCGCACCGCGCACCCCGCGGACGCCCGCGGGTAGGTGAATCGACGAATTCACCTACCCGCATGCAACATCATCTACAGCGCTCGCTCGACCGCCGCGAGCAACGCGGGGGCCTCCGCCGCCGGCACGCCGCCGCCCTGCGCGAGGTCGGCGTTGCCGCCGCCACGGCCGGACAGGGCGCCCTTGACCAGGTCACCGGCGGACAGGCCGCGGCTCTTCGCGGCCGCGTTGAGGCCGACGACGAGCGACGCCTTGCCGCCCGCCCGGGCGGCGACGGCGACGACCGCGGGCCGATCCGCCGGGATCCGGCCGCGGATCTCCTGCACCAGCGTCCGGACCTCGTTCGCGGAGGCGCCCTCCGGCGCCTCGGTGCCGACGTACGCGACACCGTGCACGTCCTTCGCCGCGTCGGCGAGCCCGCCGGCGTTGGCGAGCACCAGCTGGGTGCGCAGCTTCTCCAGCTCCCGCTCGGCGTCGCGCAGCTGCGCGACGGTCTGCTCGACCCGGTCGGCGACCTGGTCGCCCGGGACCCGGAAGAGCTCGGCCAGGCGTGACACCAGGACGTGCTCCCGCGCCAGGTGCCCGAACGCGTCCAGACCGACGAGCGCCTCGACCCTTCGTACCCCCGAACCGATCGACGACTCGGAGAGGATCTTCACCAGGCCCAGCTGGCTGGAGCGCTCGACGTGCGTGCCGCCGCAGAGCTCGCGGGCGTAGTCGCCGACCTCGACGACGCGGACCTCGTCGCCGTACTTCTCGCCGAACAGCGCCATGGCGCCGAGCTTGCGCGCCTCTTCCTGCGAGGTGATGAACGCGTGCACCAGCAGGTCACGCAGCAGCACCTCGTTCACCTGCTGCTCGACGTCGTGCAGCACGCTCTGCGACACGGCGCCGGGGGTGTTGAAGTCGAAGCGGAGCCGGCCCGGCGCGTTGAGCGAGCCCGCCTGGGTCGCCGACTCGCCGAGGAAGTTGCGCATCGTCTGGTGGATCAGGTGGGTCGCGGTGTGCGCCCGCGACACGGCCCGCCGGCGCGCGGTGTCGATCTCGGCGAACGCCGACTCGCCGGGCCGGATCTCGCCCTCGAGGATCTTGACCCGGTGCACGATCAGGCCGGGCAGCGGGCTCTGCACGTCGAGGACCTCGGCCTTGCCGCTGCCGGTGGTGATGACGCCCAGGTCGGGCATCTGGCCGCCGCCCTCCGCGTAGAACGGGGTGGCGTCCAGGACCAGCGAGATCTCCTCGCCCTGGGTGCCCGCGGCGGCACCGAGCAGCGACCGCACGACGGACTCCCGGGCCACCTCGCGGTAGCCGGTGAACTCGACCGGCCCACCCTCCTCCAGGGCGGCGCGGAACTGCGACAGGTCGGCGTGGCCGGTCTTGCGGGCCTTCGCGTCGGCCTTGGCGCGGGTGCGCTGCTCGGCCATGAGGCGGCGGAAGCCCTCCTCGTCGACCGTCAGGCCCTGCTCGGCCGCGATCTCCAGCGTCAGGTCGATCGGGAAGCCGTACGTGTCGTGCAGCTGGAACGCCTTGTCGCCGGGCAGCACGGTCCGCTGCGACTTCTTGGCGTCCGTCACCGCCGTGTCGAGGATCGTCGTGCCCGCCCGCAGCGTCTGCAGGAAGGCCTCCTCCTCGCCGTACGCGTACGTGGAGATCCGGTCGAAGTCGGCGGCGACCTCCGGGTAGGACGGCGACATGCAGTCCCGCGCGATCGGCAGCAGGATCGGCAGCGCCGGACCCTCGTGCCAGCCGAGCAGGCGGATCGAGCGGATCGCCCGGCGCAGGATGCGGCGCAGCACGTAGCCGCGGCCCTCGTTGGAGGGCGTGACCCCGTCGGAGATCACCATGAGCGCGGTGCGGACGTGGTCGGCGATGACGCGCAGCCGCACGTCGTCGGGGTGCGACTCGCCGGCGACCTTCGACACGGCCTGCCCGTAGCGCTTGCCGGTCATCTCCGCGGCCTTGCTCAGGATCGGGTTGACCTCGTCGATCTCGTACAGGTTGTCGACGCCCTGCAGCATCGAGGCGATGCGCTCCAGGCCCATGCCCGTGTCGATGTTCTTCGCCGGCAGCTCACCGACGATGTCGAAGTCCTCCTTCGACCGCACGTTGGTGATCTCGTACTGCATGAAGACCAGGTTCCAGAACTCCAGGTACCGGTCCTCGTCGACCTCCGGGCCGCCCTCCTTGCCGTAGGCGGGGCCGCGGTCGTAGTACAGCTCGGAGCACGGTCCGGCCGGGCCGGGGATGCCCATCGACCAGAAGTTGTCCTTCTTGCCGCGCCGCACGATCCGCTCGGCGGGCAGGCCGATCTTCTTCCAGATCTCGATCGCCTCGTCGTCGTCGAGGTAGACCGTCGCCCAGATCCGCTCCGGGTCCAGCCCGAAGCCGCCCTTGTCGACCGGGTTGGTCGACAGGTCCCAGGCGAGCTTGATCGCGCCGTCCTTGAAGTAGTCGCCGAAGCTGAAGTTGCCGTTCATCTGGAAGAACGTGCCGTGCCGGCTGGTCTTGCCGACCTCGTCGATGTCCGGCGTCCGGATGCACTTCTGCACGCTCGCCGCCCGCGGGTAGGGCGGCGTGCGCTGGCCGAGGAAGAACGGCACGAACTGCACCATGCCCGCGTTGATGAACAGCAGGTTCGGGTCGGCGATCGCCGGCAACGGCGCGCTCGGCACGACCGTGTGCCCCGCCCCCTCGAAGTGGGCGAGGAAACGACGCTTGATCTCCGCGGTCTTCATCGGTGCTGCCGGCCTTCCGGGTAAAGGTCTTCGTCGAGGGTCGCGCCTTCCGCGAACGCGGCGTGGATCTCGGCCTCACGCTCCGCCATGCCGTCGCGTACGTCGTCGACGAACCCGCGGACGGTGCCGGCGAAGCCGACGGCCGAGTCGCGCGCCGAGGCGGCGATGCCCTGCGGGGTGAAGGCCTGCGCTTTCTTGGTGACCGCGCGGACGACCAAAGCGCCGATGGCGAGTCCGATCCCGAGCCACAGCATGCGCCGCATGGCTCAACCTTTCTTGTCGCGTTTGTCAGGTGTTGTACAGGCAGGGCCCGCGCGACTAGCCGCGCTTGCGCCGTGACTGCTTGATCTGTTCGCGCACCTCGGCCTCGTCGGCGGCGGCGCGGCGGTTGGCGGCGGCCTTGCGCACGCCGTAGCCGAACGCGGCGACCTTCACGAGCGGGTTCGCCGCGGCCGCACTGACCACTGTGGACAGGTTCGCCACGTTGGCGCTCACGTGCGACACGTTCTCGGTGATCGTGTCGATGCGCGCCAGCTGCATGTTGACCCCGTCAAGCGTGGTGTGCACCTGGTTGAGTGCCACGTTGACATTGTCGATCGTGCTGTTGATCCGCTCCAGCATGGGGGTCGTCTGGTCCGCGGCGTCGCGCAGCGCACCCGTCGCCGCGTCGATCGTGTGCCGGACCCGCAGGATCGGCACGGCGAGCACCAGCACGAGCACGAAAAACCCACCCGACGCCACCAGCGCCGCGATACCGCCCAGGGACACGGTCACGCCCGACTCCTCCTTCACCCGCGTGGATGCGCTCATCCAACGGAGGAACCCTACCCTCCGTGATGAGACGGCGCTTCTCGACCGGCCGGTGTCGCCGTCAACCGCCGCCCTGTCCGCCACCTGGGCCGTAGCTGATCCGGTTGAAGACTTTGACGGTCGCCACCGCGAGGGGGCAGATCGCGGTCGGCGCGGGGCCCGGCTCGCCCTCCCCCGACGGCTGCGGCGCCGGCTCCTGCGACGCGGGCTGGCTGGCCGGTGCCTTCGACGTCGGCTTGCCCGACGGCGACGGGTTCACCTGCGACGGGTTCACCGTCGGGCGGGCGCCCTTCACCTCGCAGACGGCCGCGCGGACCCACAGGTCGAGGACGTACTCGTCGCGCTGCCAGCACGTCTCGATCCCGTCGACGCCTTCGGCCTGGCAGTCCGGGATGTCCCACTCGACCCAGCCGGCGTCCTTGAGCTTGCCGACGAACGCCCGGTTGGTCTCCTCCGGGCCGCGCGCCGACTCCCAGGTCCGCTGCCGGGACCGGCACTCCCGGATGCACCAGCGGCTGCCGAGCGCCCCGTCGGTCGGGTTGCGGGCCGCCCACTCCGGCAGGTTGAGGTTGTCGAGCTCCACGAACACCGGGTCCCTGGTGAACTCCCGGATCACGAAGAACGCCGCCGGCGCGCTCACCACCGCGAGCACCACGAAGATGATCGTCGCGAGGCGCAGCTGCCGCACCCGCTTGGCCTGCGCGAGCTGCAGCAGCCCGAACGGCGCGATCTGCGTCGTGGACTCCCAGTCGAACGCTCCCGGTGTGGTGGCGATGCCGCGGTACGTGGTCGCGGGGTTGGGGTCGAACCGCGCCAGGTCCACGAACGGCTTCGGCGGCGCCTCCCCCGGCTGCCGGGGCACGCCGTACGGCGACGGCCGCCCGCCGGGTGCGCCCTGCGGCCCGCGCTGCTGCGGACCGCCGGGGTGCGCCCGTCCCTGCGCGCCGCCCGGCCCGCCCTGAGGGCCGTGCTGGTTGCCGGCCGTGGTGCCCGTCGAGGGTCCGCCGCGCCCGTACGACTCGCCGCCGCCCTGGGCGCGGCCGTGCGGATCGCCGTGGGGGCCGCCACCGGCCCGCGGGCCGCTCTGGCCGCGAGCGCCGAACGCTGCGGGCTCCTGCGGTCCCGCGCCCGGTCCGTTCGGGCCGGCGTGCTGCGGTCCGGTGTGTTGCGAACCGGTCCGCTCCGGTCCAGGTTGCTGCGCGCCGGCGCCTCTGGAGCCGGCGGAGCCGGTGACGCGGCGGCCCTGGGCCGCCGCGGGACCGGCCTCGGCGCCGAACCGGCCGACCGGCTCGGCGCCGCCGCGACGCTGTGCCGGTGACGCGGCCGCCTCGAACGCCCGGCGGCTACCGCTGGACTCCAGGTCGGGTTCGTCACGGCGCTGGGCCGGTGGGACGGGGCCGGTGGCCGCCTCGAACGCCCGACGGCCGCCGCTGGACTCCAGGTCCGGTTCGCCACGCCGCTGGGCCGGTGGGACGGGGCCGGTGGCCGCCTCGAACGCCCGACGGCCGCCGCTGGACTCCAGGTCCGGTTCGCCACGGCGCTGAGCGGGTGGGGTGGCCTCGAACGACCGGCGGCCACCACTGGACTCCAGGTCCGGTTCGCCACGGCGCTGGGCCGGTGGTGGCGCCGCCTCGAACGACCGGCGGCCACCACTGGACTCCAGGTCGGGTTCGCCACGGCGTTGGGCCGGTGGGACGGGGCCGGTGGCCGCCTCGAACGCCCGACGGCCGCCGCTGCTCTCCAGGTCGGGTTCGCCCCGGCGGGGTTCTGGCACGGCCCGCCGCCCGCGCGACGGCGACTCCTCGTCGGCGCGGCGGTCGTCGGCGGCCCGGTGCCCGCCCGGCACCGCCGGGCGAGCGGGGGCGTCCCATGCGGAGGGCACGCTGCCGCGGCCGGTCGCCGGCCCAGCCTCGGGCACGGGCGTGCGGCCCGTGGCGGGCGGGGGCTCGGGGACTGATATGCGGCCCGTGACCGGCCCCGGAACGGCGGTGCGACCAGTGACCGGCCCCGGAACGGCGGTGCGACCGGTGGCCTGCCCCGGGACGGTGGTACGGCCGGTGGCCGGTGGTGCCTCGGGAACGCCGGGCCTGCCGGTGACGGGTCCGGGCACGGAGGTACGGCCGGTGGCCGGCGGGGCCTCGGGAACGCCGGGCCTGCCGGTGACGGGTCCGGGCACGGAGGTGCGACCGGTCGCGGACGCACGACCGGCGGCGGGCGGTGGGCCTGCCGGCGGAGTGGCTGCCGGTGGAGTGGCTGCCGCACCCGGCACGGATCCGGTCGCCGGCTCGCGGCGCACGACCGGGTCGGCCTGGGCCTGCCAAGGGCCGGCCTCGGCGGCGGCGCGGCGACCCGCCGGCTGGGACGGGTCAGGCACGGCCCGGCGGCCGATCGGCTGGGACGGTTCGGGCGCGGTCCGGCGGCCGGACTGGGAGGTCTCGGGCTGCCACGCGGCCGGCGGCTCAGGAACGGCACGACGACCCGCCGCAGGCACACCACCCGACGCCGACTCACGCTCAGCCTCACCACGACCAGCAACCCGCCGACCAGACTGAGACGCCTCCGGCTGCCACGCGGCCGGCGGCTCAGGAACGGCACGACGACCCGCCGCAGGCACACCACCCGACGGCGACTCACGCTCGACCTCACCGCGGCCGGCGGCGCGGCCCACCTGCCACGCGGCCGGCGGCTCGGGGACGGCGCGGCGGCCCGCCGCCGGTACACCACCCGACGGCGACTCACGCTCGACCTCACCGCGGCCGGCGGCGCGGCGGCCCTGGGCGGGGATGCCGCCGGACGGGGACTCGCGGGGGGCCGGCCAGGTCTGGGTGGGCTCGGCGCGGCGGGGGGCGGGCTGGTCCAGCACGTCGTGACCGCCGTCGCGAGGCGCGGCGGGGGGCTGCTGCAGGACGTCCTCGTCGCCCCGGGCGCTGCGGAGTTCGGCGAGCCAGCCGAGGTCCTCGTCGCTCGGGCCTTCTTCGGCCTTGCCGCGGCCGCGCCGCTTCTTGGCCTCATCTCGACCCGATGTCACCGGTGCCGCTCCTCCACCATGCTGGTCGCGCCGTCGGTTGTGGGTTCTGCTGCCGACACTGCGGTCCCCCGCACGATACGCCGCAGCTTCGGCAATCGTTCCGCCACAGCGCGCTCTGCGCCATGGCCCGTAGGGCGGTAGTACTCCCGGTCGTCGAGCCCTTCCGGGGCGTACCGTTGCTGCACAACGCCTCGGGAGTCGTCGTGAGGGTATTTGTACCCTTTGCCGTGGCCGAGCTTGGATGCACCGCTGTAATGCGAATCGCGTAAATGCGCGGGAACTGCACCGCCGTGCCCGGCGCGGACGTCGGACATGGCGGCGCCGATCGCGACCACGACCGCGTTGGACTTCGGGGCGACCGCCAGGTGGATCACCGCCTGCGCCAGGACGATCTGCGCCTCGGGCAGGCCGACGAACTGCACGGCGTGCGCGGCGGCGGTCGCGGTCTGCAGGGCGGTCGGGTCGGCCATGCCGACGTCCTCGCTGGCGTGCACGATCAGGCGCCGGGCGATGTACCGGGCGTCCTCCCCCGCCTCCAGCATCCTCGCGAGGTAGTGCAGGGCCGCGTCGACGTCGGAGCCGCGGATGCTCTTGATGAACGCGCTCACCACGTCGTAGTGCTCGTCGCCGTCCCGGTCGTACCGCAGCGCCGCCACGTCGATGGCCTGCTCGGCGGTGGCCAGGTCGATGGCCTCGGCGCCCTGTGCCGTCGTCGCGGCCGCGGCCGCCTCGAGGGCGGTGAGGGCCTTCCGCACGTCGCCGCCCGCGAGTCGTACGAGATGCGCCTCCGCGTCGGGAGCGAGCGTCACCTTGCCGTCGAGCCCCCGCGGGTCGGTCACGGCACGGCGCAGCAGCTCGCGCACGTCGTCGTCGGTCAGGGGGTGCAGCTTCAGCGGCACGCAGCGCGACATCAGCGGCGTGATGACGGAGAAGAACGGGTTCTCGGTGGTGGCGGCGAGCAGCGTGACGGTGCGGTCCTCGACGGCCGCGAGGAGCGAGTCCTGCTGCGTCTTGCTGAAGCGGTGCACCTCGTCGATGAAGAGCACGGTCGGCGGCCCGCCCCGGCGCCGCTCGCGGCGTGCGACATCGATGACCGACCGCACGTCCTTGACGCCCGCGTTGAGCGCGGACAACGCCACGAACTTGCGGTCGCCGGCCCTGGCGACCAGGTGCGCGACCGTGGTCTTGCCGCAGCCGGGCGGCCCGAACAGGATCACCGACATCGGCGCGTCGCCGGTGACGAGCTGCCGCAGCGGCGCGCCCGGCGCGAGCAGGTGCTGCTGCCCGACGAGCTCGTCGAGGGTCCGCGGACGCATCCGCACGGCGAGGGGCGCGTCGGCGGCGACGTCGTCGAACCCGCCGGGGGGCGCGGGGTCGCCGCCGCCCGGTGGTTGCATCTCGAACAAGCCGTCCACGGCCCCAGACCCTACAGCTTCCAGCTCCCCGACCCTTGCGGGCCGCGGTTTTGTGGGGGACCGCGCCTCCCCACACCCCACATGCGAACGCTCCGCGTCCGCACTCAAACGTTGTGTGCGCCGCGAAAGACCTTGGTCAGACAGTCCGTGGAGTGAGACCGAGCAGCTTCCGCGCCGCCGAGGAGTCCAGCACGACTCTGCCCGGACGGGTCATTCCGCTCGCCGCGAGCGTCGCCGCCGGCACCTTCGCAGGGTCCACGCCGTGCCGCTGCGCGACCCGGACGCCGAGGTCGTGCCGGGACAACGCCTCCGGACCGGCGACGTTGAGCACGCCGGCGTGGTCGGTCGCGGCGAGCGCCACCAGGGCCGCGGCCAGGTCGTCGACGGCGATCGGGCAGCGGATCTCGTCGGTGAACAGCGCGCCGGTCGCGGCCCCGGTCGCCAGGTCCAGGCAGTTCTGCTCGTGCCGGGACAGCTTCCCGCGGCCGCCGGAGACGATCAGCGACGTGCGGACGATCGCCGCGCCCGGGTCGACGGCGGCGACGGCCTCCTCGGCGGCGGCCTTCGCGGCGCCGTAGTCGAAGACGGGCGACGGCGCGTCGGCCTCCGTGTACGCCGCGTCGCGCCCCGCGAACACCGCGTCCGAGGAGACGTGCACCAGCCGGGCGCCGATCGAGCGGGCGGCGACCGCGACGTTGGCGGCGCCCGCCGAGACGACCGGCCAGAGGTCGTCGGCCGAGCCGCCCTTGTTGCCGAGGACGGTGGCGGTGTGGATGACCGTCGCTGGTCGTACCACAGCGAACAACGCCGACAGGGCGCCGAGGTCCCTGATGTCGATCCGCGGCGCGGGGATGGCCCCGGCCAGGGCGGCGACGGCGCCTCCGAGATACCCGGAGGCGCCGGTCACGAGCACCGTCAAGCCTTGACCTCGGTCTTCGTCTCCGACTTCGCCTCGGTGGCCCCGGCCGCCTTGGGCTTGGCGTCCACGCCGGCCTCGGCGCGCTGCTGCGCGGTGATCGGGGTCGGCGCGCCGGTCAGCGGGTCGAAGCCGCCGCCGGTCTTCGGGAACGCGATCACCTCACGGATCGAGTCGGCGCCGGACAGCAGCATGCAGATGCGGTCCCAGCCGAAGGCGATGCCGGCATGCGGCGGCGGGCCGTACTTGAACGCCTCGAGCAGGAAGCCGAACTTGTCCGCGGCGTCCTCGGCGGTGATGCCCAGGATGTCGAAGACCCGGCGCTGCACGTCACCGCGGTGGATACGGACCGATCCGCCGCCGATCTCGTTGCCGTTGCAGACGATGTCGTACGCGTAGGCGAGGGCCTCGCCCGGCGACTCCTCGAAGCGGTCGATCCACTCGCGGTTGGGCGAGGTGAACGGGTGGTGCACGGCCGTCCAGCCCTTCGCGCCGCCGCCGGTGCCGCCGGCCTCGGGGTCGGTCGGCTCGAACATGGGCGCGTCGACGACCCAGCAGAACGACCACGCGGACTCGTCGACGAGCTTCGCCCGCTTCGCGATCTCGATGCGGGCCGCGCCGAGCAGCTCCTGCGCCTCGCGCCGCTCGGCGGAGGCGGCGAAGAACACCGCGTCGCCGGGCTTGGCGCCGACGGCGTCGGCGAGGCCGGCCAGGTGCTCCGCGGACAGGTTCTTCGCGACGGGGCCCTTCGGCTCGCCGGTCTCGGCGTCGAGGACGACGTAGGCGAGGCCGCGGGCGCCGCGCGCCTTCGCCCAGTCCTGCCAGCCGTCGAGCTCCTTGCGGGTCTGCGCGGCGCCGCCGGGCATGACGACCGCGCCGACGTAGCCGCCGCCGTCGATGGCGCCGGCGAACACGCGGAACTCGGTGCCGCGCAGGTAGTCCGTCAGCTCGGTCAGCTCGACGGAGTAGCGCAGGTCGGGCTTGTCGGAGCCGTACCGCGCGAGGGCGTCGTGCCAGGTCAGCTTCGGGATCTCGCCGGTGATCTCGTGGTCGGCCAGGTCGGACCACAGCGCCCGGACGATCGCCTCGCCGAGCTCGATGATGTCGTCCTGGGTCACGAACGACATCTCGATGTCCAGCTGGGTGAACTCCGGCTGCCGGTCGGCGCGGAAGCCCTCGTCGCGGTAGCAGCGGGCGATCTGGTAGTACCGCTCCAGGCCGCCGACCATGAGCAGCTGCTTGAACAGCTGCGGCGACTGGGGCAGCGCATACCAGGTGCCGGGCTGCAGGCGGACCGGGACCAGGAAGTCGCGGGCGCCCTCGGGCGTGGAGCGGGTCAGCGTCGGCGTCTCGACCTCGACGAAGTCCCGGTCGGCGAGCAGGTTGCGGGCGATCTGGTTGGCGCGCGAGCGCAGCTTCATCGCCTTGTGCGGGCCGGAGCGGCGCAGGTCGAGGTAGCGGTACCGGTAGCGCACGTCGTCGCTGGCGGCGTCGCCGTCGTCGACGGGCAGCGGCAGCGGCGCGGCCTCCGACAGCACCTCGAGGGCCGTCGCGACGACCTCGACGTCGCCCGTGGGCAGGTCGGGGTTCTCGTTGCCGGCGGGCCGGGCGCGCACCTCGCCGGTGACGAGCACGCAGTACTCGTTGCGCAGCGCGTGCGCGACCTCCATGTCCTCGCGGAACACGACCTGCACGACGCCGGAGGCGTCCCGGAGATCCACGAAGATCACGCCGCCGTGGTCGCGCCGGCGGGCCACCCAGCCGGCGAGCGTCACGGTCGTGCCGGCGTCGCCGGCCCGCAGGGCGCCGGACTGATGGGATCGGATCACGGGATGTCTCTCTCCTTCGCGCATGGGCAGGTGGTAGTCATTCTGTCACCGCAGCGTCGGTGCGATGTCCGCGGCCGGGGGTGCCCACCCCTCGGCGTCGACCTGTTCGCCGCTGCGGATGTCCTTCACCTGGTCGTCGTTGTCGCCGTTGGCGGGGAACCAGACGAACGGGATGCCGCGCCGCTCGGCGTAGCGGATCTGTTTGCCGAGCTTCGCCGGTGCCGGCGCGACCTCCGTCGCGATGCCGCGGGACCGCAGCGAGGCGGCGATGCGGTTGCTCACCGCCCGCTCCTCCTCGCTCCACAGCGCGACGAGGACGGCGGTCGGCACGGGCCGCGTGACGCCGAGCGCGTCGGCCTTGAACAGCAGGCCGAGCAGGCGCGAGACGCCGATGGAGATGCCGACGCCGGGGAAGACGTCCCGGCCGGCGCTGGCGAGGTTGTCGTACCGGCCGCCGGAGCAGATCGAGCCGAACTGCTCGAACCCGGCGAGCTCGGTCTCGTACACGGTGCCGGTGTAGTAGTCGAGGCCGCGGGCGATCTTCAAAGTCGCCTCGACCAGGCCGGGGCTGTGCTCGCGGGCGGTCTCCACGACCGCGGCGAGCTCGGCGATGCCCTCGTCCAGCAGCGGGTGCTCGACGCCGAGCTTGCGGACCTCGTCGGCGAAGGACGCGTCCTGGGCGGTGATCCCGGCGAGCGCGAGGCACGCGTCGGCACGCGTCTCATCGTACTTTTCGGTTATTTCCGCTTTTACCGCGTTTGGACCGACTTTGTCCAATTTGTCGACTATTCTGAGAATTTCTTCCGGGTCGTCGATGTCGAGGCCCCGGTAGAACCCCTCACACAGCTTGCGGTTGTTGACCATGATCTTGACTGGCGGAATCGGCAGCGACCGCAGTGCGTCGCCGATGACCAGCGGGATCTCGGCCTCGTAGTGGGAGGGCAGGGTGTCACGGTCGACGATGTCGATGTCCGCCTGCAGGAACTCGCGATAGCGGCCCGCCGCCGGCCGCTCCCCCCGCCACACCTTCTGGATCTGGTACCGGCGGAACGGGAACTGCAGCTTTCCGGCATTCTCAAGAACGAACCGCGCGAACGGGACGGTCAGGTCGAAGTGCAGCCCGAGGCTCTGCTCGTCCTCGCCCTCCGCCGCTTGCAGCCGGCGCAGCGTGTAGATCTCCTTGGAGGTCTCCCCCTTGCGCAGCAGCTGGTCGAGGGGCTCGACGGCGCGCGTCTCCAGGGGCGAGAAGCCGTACAGCTCGAACGTGCGCCGCAGCCGGTCGAGGACCTGCTGCTCGACGAGGCGCTGCTCGGGGAGCCACTCCGGAAAACCGGACAGCGGCGTGGGACGGGTCATCTGTCTCTACCAGCCTCGGTTGGGGTTCTGTGTCGTCGCTTCGCGGAGGTACGGGTTGCCCTTGCGCTCCCGGCCGATCGTGGTGCCGGGCCCGTGCCCGGGCAGGACCACGAGATCGTCGGGGAGCGTGAGCACCTTGTCGCGCAGGCTCGCCATCATCTGCGTCATGCTGCCGCCGGGCAGGTCGGTGCGGCCGATCGAGCCCTTGAACAGCACGTCGCCGGTGAAGACCTCCTCGGCGCTGCGGAACATCACCGACCCGCGCGTGTGGCCCGGCGCGTGGTCGACGATCAGCTCCAGCCCGGCTATCTTGAGGACCAGACCGTCCTCCAGGGGTGCCACGTCCTCAGGCTCGGTCCAGGTCAGCCGGCCGCCGAACAGCGCCGTCAGGTCGGTGCTGAGCCCCTTCGTCGGGTCGGCGAGCATCTCGCCGTCGTCCGGGTGGATGTAGGCCGTGATCCCGCGTGCGCCGCAGACCGGCGTGACGGAGAACGTGTGGTCCAGGTGGCCGTGGGTCAGCAGGACCGCGGCGGGCTGCAGCCGGTGCTCGGCGAGCACGGCGTCCAGCCGGTCGACCACCCCGATCCCGGGGTCGATGACCACGCACTGCTCACCGGGCGCCGGGGCGACCACGTAGCAGTTGGTCCCGAACGCTTCGGCGGGAAAGCCTGCGACGAGCACGGCGCTCCTCCCTGTCGATTTCCGCGCGACGACCCCTCAGACCCTATCCGGAGGTCAGGCACAGCGAACCGTGACCGGGCGGCGACCACCATTCCGGTTTCTACCCGTACACTCTGGCGGGCGTGTGACGTGGGACCCAAACGTATTTTCCTGGAGGGGAGCACAGGTGGCTTCCAGTAAGAGCCGGCAACGCGCCTTGGCGCGGGCGAAGACCGAGCGGCAGATCGCCCGTCGGGCGGCAGCGGCGCGGCGTCGTCGGCAATGGCAGGCCGGCATCGGCGGGGCTGTGGCACTTACCCTGCTGGTCCTGGCCGTGATCTGGAAGACCGGCGGCTTCGACCCCGAACCGATCCGCGCTTCCGAGTGCGCCTGGACCCCGATCGACGCCGGCAACGGCGTGACCGACGTGGGCAAGCCGCGGACCAACGACATCGTCAAGAACGGCGTCAAGACGATGACGATCGCGCTCGGCCAGGGCAACGTGACCGCCAAGCTCGATCCGAGCAAGGCGCCCTGCACCGTGGAGAGTTTCACGTACCTCGCGGGCAAGAAGTTCTTCGACAACACCACCTGCCACCGGATGCTCAACGACTCGCTGCTGCAGTGCGGCGACCCGTCGGGGACCGGCAGCGGCGGCCCCGCGTACCGCTTCCCGGACGAGAACAACCCGCCGCCGGCCGCCGCGCCGTCTGCTTCCGCGGACCCGTCGGCTCCCGCGGACACCAACGTCCTGTACCCGGCCGGCACGGTCGCCATGGCCAACTCGGGCGTCGACACCAACGGCAGCCAGTTCTTCCTGGTGTTCAAGGACATCAAGCTGCCGCCGAACTACACCGTCTTCGGCACGATCGTCGGCGGCATGGACGTCCTCACCCAGATCGGCACCGGCGGCTCCGAGCCGGCGAACGACGGCAAGCCGAAGACCGAGGCCAAGATCAGCTCGCTGACGATCACCGACGTCGCGCCGCAGGAGGACCCGACGCCCGCCACGTCGGCCCCGGCCTCGACGCCCGCGCCGTCGTCCGCACCCGCTTCGCCGTCGGCCAGCGCTTCCAGCAAGTCGTAACACCACCCCAATCCCTGCTGAGCAAGGAGTACCAACCGTGACCTCCAACCGGGACCGCCAGCGCGCCGCAGCGCGTGCGCGGCTGGAGCGGGAGATGGCCGACCGCGCAGAGCGCTCAGCCAGCCGACGGCGCAGGAACACGACGATCGCCGCAACGGCCGGTGGGTTGGTGGTCCTGCTCGGCGTGGCGTGGCTGGTGATCGTGCTGACCAAGGGCGACGACAAGGCAAGCCCCGAGGCGGCCGCCTCGGGGTCCGCCTCGGCGACCCCGACCAGCTGCACCTGGCTGCCCCTGGTCGACCCGTCGGCGTCGCCCGCGCCTGAGATCCCCAAGGAGGTCAAGGACGTGGGCACGCCGCCCGCGTCCGGCGAGCCGCGCACCGGTTCGCAGACCATGACCATGGACACCAGCGTCGGCACGATCAAGATCAAGGTCGACACCGCCAACGCTCCGTGCGCGGCCGCCAGCTTCACGTACCTGGCCAGCAAGAAGTTCTTCGACGACACCAAGTGCCACCGCCTGGTGACGCAGAGCATCTACGTCCTGCAGTGCGGCGACCCGTCCGGCACCAGCCTCGGCGGCCCGACGTACCGCTACGCCGAGGAGAACCTGCCGACCGGCCGCCGCCCCGCGTACACCGAGGGCATGGTCGCCATCGCGAAGACCCAGAACCCGGCGTCGAGCGGCAGCCAGTTCTTCATCGTCTACAAGGACATCGAGCAGCTCTCCGCCGACTACACGGTGCTGGGCCGCGTCACCGAGGGCCTCGACCTGGTCAAGAAGGTCGCCGAGGCCGGCACCGCACCCGACCCCGCCGCCTCCGGCGACCCCGCCGCAGCCTCCTCCGGCGACGGCGCCCCGAAGACCGAGGTGAAGATCAAGACCCTGACGATGAGCCCGGCTTCCTGACGCTCCTCGTTCCATCTCGCCAACCGGCCGCGGGCTCTTCTGCCCGCGGCCGGTTGCCGTTTCCGCCCCTCCCCCGCGTTGCTGTGCGCGTGCGCCAGGTGCCGTGGTCACCGTTCCGCACCGTGGTCGCGGTGATGTTCCCCCGGCCGCCGTCCTCACATGGTCCAGCGCCGTCGAGGGCGTCATTCGGTGTTTCCACGCCGCCGTTGCTTTCGCAACCAACGCGCAACGCACCCTTGTCTCAGGCACCGTCTCTCGCCTCGCAGTCCCCCACGGAGCGATCGTGGTCGTCGCCTTCGGTGATCGAAGTCGTCCGGTGGTCGTCCGGACGACCAGGGCTGTCCTTCGATCACGGTGGCACGGAGGGCAGGGCGCATCTTCCGCACGAACCTGGGACAGTGCTAGGTGGCGCGGTTGACGTCCGTGTCGCGGGCGCGGTGAGGGTGCCCGGCCGCCGAGCTCGTTCAGCGCCGTCGGGGACGTCGTTCGGTGCTTCCACACCGTCGCTGGCTTTCACAGTCAGTACACATCCTGCTGACCGCCGACGCCCCACCGCCGTTGCCTGCACGACCAACGCAACGCACCCTCGTCGCAGTCCCCCCACGGAGCGACCGTGGTCGTGGCCTTCGGCGATCGAAGTCGTCCGGTGGTCGTCCGGACGACCAGGGCTGTCCTTCGATCACGGTGGCGCGGAGGGCAGGGTGCGTCTTCTGCACGGAGCTGGGACGGTGTCAGTGGCGCGGCCGCCGTCCGTGTCGCGGGCGCGGTGACGGTGCCCGGCCGCCGAGCTCGTTCAGCGCCGTCGAGGGCATCATTCGGCGCCTCCACACCGTCGCTGGTACGTCACAACCAGTACACATCCTGCTGACCGCCGACGCCGCACCGCCGTTGCCTGCACGACCAACGCGACGCACCCTCGTCGCAGTCCCCCACGGAGCGATCGTGGTCGTGGCCTTCGGTGATCGAAGCCATCCAGTGGTCATCCGGGCAGCCAGGGCTGTCCTTCGATCATGGTGGTGCGGAGGTACATCTTCCGCACGGAGCTGGGACGGTGCCAGGTGGCGCGGCGCCGTCCGTGCCGCGGGCGCGGTGAGGGTGCCCGGCCGCCGAGCTCGTTCAGCGCCGTCGGGGGCGTCGTTCGGTGATTCCGCACCGCCGTTTGCCTCTCACGACCAGTGCATCCTGCTGGCCGCCGACGCCCCACCGCCGTTTCCTGCACGACCAACGCGACGCACCCTCGTCGCAGTCCTCCACGGAGCGATCGTGGTCGTCGCCTTCGGTGATCGAAGTCGTCCGGTGGTCGTCCAAGCAGCCGGGGCTGTCCTTCGATCACGGTGGCACGGACGGCAGGATGCGTCTTCCGCACGGAGCGGGGACGGTGTCAGGTGGGCCGTTGCCGTTCGTGCCGTGGGCGCGGTGATGGTGCCCGGCCGCCGGGCTCGTTCAGCGCCGTCGGGGGCGTCGTACGGTGATTCCGCGCCGGCACCAGTGCGAGGGCCTCCAGATGGGCTCGACTGGCCAGCGCTGGTGGCTGTGCGTCTGAGGCAGCACGGAATGGGTTCGCGGGGACGGCGTCGCGCGGCCGGGGGATGGAGCGCTGCCGGTCGGGGTGGCGTGGCCGTGCGTGGCAGGGCAGGCGGGACCCGCGCGGGCGGCGGTGACCGCGCGGGGACGGAGGGTCCGGACGAGCTAGGCGCCCGACGTGACCCGGTAGGCGTCGTAGACACCGTCGATGCGGCGGACGGCGGCCAGCAGGTGGTTGAGGTGCTTCGGGTCGGCCATCTCGAAGCTGAACCTGCTGATCGCCACCCGGTCGCGGGTGGTGGTGACGGTGGCGGAGAGGATGTTGACGCGCTCCTCGGAGAGGACGCGGGTGACGTCGGCGAGGAGCTTGTGGCGGTCCAGGGCCTCGACCTGGATGGCGACCAGGAAGGTGGAGGCGCTGGTCGGCTTCCAGTTGACCTCGAGGACGCGCTCGGGCTGCTCCTTGAGGTCGGCCGCGTTGGCACAGTCGTCGCGGTGGACGCTGACGCCGCCGGAGCGGGTGACGAAGCCGAAGACGGCGTCGCCGGGGACCGGGGTGCAGCAGCGGGCGAGCTTGATCCAGACGTCGTCGACGCCCAGGACCTCGACGCCGGGGTCGGAGGCGGCGGTGCGGGTGCGGGCGGGGCGCGTCGGGGTGGCGGTCTCCGCGATGTCCTCGACGGCGCCCTCCTCGCCACCGTAGCCGGCGACGAGGCGCTGGACGATCGACTGGGCCGAGGCCTGGCCGTCGCCGACGGCGGCGTAGAGGGCGGCGACGTCGGCGAGGTGCAGCTCGCGGGCGATCGTCATCAGCGACTCGGAGGTCAGGAGGCGCTGCAGGGGCAGCCCCTGCTTGCGCATGGCCTTGACGATCGCCTCCTTGCCGGCCTCGATCGCCTCCTCGCGGCGCTCCTTGTTGAAGTACTGCCGGATCTTGGTGCGGGCCCGGGGGCTCTTGACGAAGCCGAGCCAGTCCTGGGTCGGGCCGGCGGTCTCGGACTTCGACGTGAAGATCTCGATGACGTCGCCGTTGGAGAGGGTGCTCTCCAGGGGGACGAGCTTGCCGTTGACCCGGGCGCCGATGCACTTGTGGCCGACCTCGGTGTGCACGGCGTAGGCGAAGTCGACCGGGGTGGAGCCGGTGGTCAGCGCGATCACGTCGCCCTTGGGCGTGAAGACGTAGACCTCCTGGCTGGAGAGGTCGAAGCGCAGCGCGTCGAGGAACTCCGACGGGTCGCTCGCCTCGCGCTGCCAGTCGAGCAGCTGCCGCAGCCACGTCATCTCGTCGATGTGGGCGGGCGGGCCGGCGATCGTCGCGCTCTTGGACTCCTTGTAGCGCCAGTGCGCGGCGATGCCGTACTCGGCGGTGCGGTGCATCGCGTAGCTGCGGATCTGCAGCTCGACCGGCTTGCCGGTGGGGCCGATCACGGTCGTGTGCAGCGACTGGTACATGTTGAACTTCGGCATCGCGATGTAGTCCTTGAACCGGCCCGGGACGGGCTGCCAGTTCGCGTGGATGACACCGAGAGCGGCGTAGCAGTCGCGGACCGTGTCGACGAGGATGCGCACGCCGACGAGGTCGTAGATGTCGCCGAAGTCGCGGCCGCGGACGATCATCTTCTGGTAGACGGAGTAGAGGTGCTTCGGCCGGCCGGTGACCTCGGACTTGATCTTCGCCTGCTTGAGGTCGGCGGCGACCTTCTGCGTGACGGTGCGCAGCAGCGAGTCGCGCTGCGGGGTGTGCTCGGCGATGAGCCGGCTGATCTCGTCGAACCGCTTCGGGAAGAGCGTGCGGAACGCGAGGTCCTCCAGCTCCCACTTGATCGTGTTCATGCCGAGGCGGTGCGCGAGCGGCGCCAGGATCTCGAGGGTCTCCTTGGCCTTCTGCTCCTGCTTCGGCCGGGGCAGGAAGGTCAGGGTCCGCATGTTGTGCAGGCGGTCGGCGAGCTTGATGACGAGCACCCGCGGGTCCTTGGCCATGGCGACGACCATCTTGCGGATCGTCTCGGCCTTGGCCGCGTCGCCGAGCTTGACCTTGTCGAGCTTGGTGACGCCGTCGACGAGCAGCGTGACCTCGCCGCCGAAGTCGTGCTGGATTCGCTCGATCGTGTAGTCGGTGTCCTCGATCGTGTCGTGCAGCAGGGCGGCGACCAGGGTCGTGGTGTCCATGCCCAGGTCGGCGAGGATCGTGGCGACGGCGAGCGGGTGGGTGATGTAGGGGTCGCCGGACTTGCGGTACTGCCCCTTGTGGAAGTGCTCGGCCATGTCATACGCCCGCTGCAGCAGCCGCACGTCGGCCTTCGGGTGGCTGGCCTTGTGCTGGGCGATCAGCGGCTCGAGCACCTCGCTGACCGACGGGCTCTGCCACGGCGCGTTGAAGCGGGCGAGCCGCGCACGGACCCGCCTGCCGGTCGGCGCGGCGCCGACTAGGCCCAGGGCGGCGCCGGTCATCGAGCCCGCCGCCTCGGTCAGGTCCTCGGTGTCCTCGCCCGGCGGATCGTCGGCCACCCGGCGCACCGGCGCACCGGCGGCGAGAGCCGGGGGCGGCGGGCCGGTGTAGCCCGGGTCGGTCGAGCGCCGGTTGTGCACGACGGCGCCGTCAGGGGTCGGGAACTGCAGCACCACACCGCCGGCCTCGGCCGTCTCGGGCTCGGTGCCCTTCGGTGCGTGTTGCTGATCGTCTGGCACGTGGACCGCCTCCGGTGTCGACGCAGCGCCCATCCGCTTGACCGTACCCCCCTTCGGGGATGCGATGTCGCCGGTCACCGGCCACTCCTCATCGCCGTCAACGTATGGACCGCAAGCGTACCCGCCCTCACCGACATTCCCAGGCCAGAAACCGGGTCAGGACACGGTCAGGAGACGGTCAACAGGGCATGAACCGGACGCGGGGCGATCCGGGACCGCCCGTCGAGGAACGCGAGCTCCAGCAGCACGCTGAAGCCGCTGACGGTCCCGCCGGCGCGTTCGACGAGTCCGAGGGTGGCCGCGGCTGTACCGCCGGTCGCCAGGACGTCGTCGACCACCAGGACCCGCTCACCGGCGGTGAAGGCGTCCTCGTGGACCTCGAGGGCCGCCTCGCCGTACTCGAGGGCGTAGCTGGCCGAGACGGTGGCGCGGGGCAGCTTGCCGGCCTTGCGCACGGGGACGACGCCCTTGCCCGTCGCGTACGCGATGGCGGCGGCGATCACGAAGCCCCGCGCCTCGATCCCGGCCACCACGTCGAAGCTGTCCGCGCCGTGCTCGGCGATGATCGCGTCGATGACGGCGCCGAAGGCCGGGCCGTCGGAGAAGAGCGGCATCAGGTCCTTGAACAGGATGCCGGGCTTGGGGAAGTCGGGCACGTCGACGACCTTGCTCGCGACCAGCTCCGAGATCTGCAACTTGGTGTACACCCTTCCGGCAAATGCGGCACGGGCGCCGCTGTGAAGCGACGCCCGTGCCGGTGATCGATCGAGGGTCAGCGACGCCCGGAGGCGCCGGGCCGTCCGCCGGCCCGCGGCCGCCTGGCCTGTGGCCGGCTGCCCGGGCGGGGCGCCGCGCCGGCGAGCTCGGAGCGCTCCCCGGACTTGGTCAGCGGCACGCCGTCGCTGTCGACGACGGGCGCCTGGGCGGCCTGCTTGGCGAGCGCCGCCCGGCGGTTCGCCACGCGGGACTCGTGCGCCTGCAGCCGCGGCTCGCGGGTCTTCAGCTCCGCCAGGACCGGCGTGGCGAAGAAGATCGACGAGTAGACGGCGACGCCCATACCGATGAACAGCACCAGGCCGAGGTCCTTCAGGGTGCCCGCGCCGAGGAGGCCGGCACCGATGAAGAGCAGGCCGCCGACGGGCAGCAGCGCGACCAGACCGGTGTTGATGGAGCGCATCAGCGTCTGGTTCACCGCCAGGTTGGCGGCCTCGCTGTACGTGCTGTTGTTGTTGCCCGTGATGCCACGGGTGTTCTCCTGCACCTTGTCGAACACCACGACGACGTCGTACAGCGCGAAACCGAGAATGGTGAGGAAGCCGATGACCGTCGACGGGGTCACCTCGAAGCCGACGAGCGAGTAGACGCCGCCGGTGAGGACGAGGTCGAGCAGCAGCGAGCCGAGCGCCGCGACGGCCATCCGCCACTCGAAGCGGAAGACCAGGTAGACCGTCACCAGCGCCAGGAAGATCACGAGGCTGACCAGGGCCTTGTCGGTGACCTGGTCGCCCCACGAGGTGCTGACGGCGCTGTCGCTGATCTGCGTCGGGTCGATGTTGAAGTGGTCGGCGACCTTGTCCTTGATCTCGGTCTGCCGGGCCGCGTCGTTGATCAGCTCGGTCTTGATGACGTACTGCGTGTCACCGACCGTCTGGCCCGTCTTGACCTCGACGCCGGCGTCGCCGAACGCCTTCTCGACCTCGTCGAGCGTGCCGACGCTGACCGGGACGTTGTACTGGTTGCCACCCTCGAACTCGATGCCGAGCGTGAAGCCCCGGAAGACCATGCTGCCGATCGCGATCAGCAGGGCGATGCCGGCGACGGTGAACCAGAGGCGCCGGCGACCGACGACGTTGACGTTGGCTTCACCACGGTAGAGCCGGGCTGCGATGCCACCTTTGCCGCTCATCGTCAGACCTCCTTCGGGCGGTTACGACGGGGGGCGGAGGACGCCACACCAGTGCTCGGACGCTGCTCGACGATCCGGCCGAGGCCGGAGACCCGCGGCGACAAGAAGGCTTTGCTGCGCGCGAACATCGTCATGATCGGATGGCGGAACAGGAACACGACGACGAGGTCGAGGATGGTCGCGACGCCCAGGGCGAACGCGAAGCCTCGGACCGAGCCGATCGAGAAGAAGTACAGCACCGCGGCGGCGAGCAGGGTGATCGCGTTGGCGGAGATGATCGTGCGGCGGGCCCGGACCCAGGCGCGCGGGACGGCGCTGCGCGGGCTGCGACCCTCCCGGATCTCGTCCTTCAACCGTTCGAAGTAGATGACGAACGAGTCGGCGGCGACACCCAGCGACACGATGAAGCCGGCGAACCCGGCGAGCGTCAGGGTGAAGCCCATCGTGCGGCCCAGGATGATCAGCGCCATGTAGACCATCGCGCCGGACAGCACCAGGCTGAGCGTGATGACCAGGCCGAGCAGCCGGTAGTAGAAGAACGAGTAGAGCACGACCAGCCCGAGGCCGATGCCGGCGGCGAGGACGCCCGCCTCCAGGTGCGAGCTGCCCAGGGTGGCGGAGATGCTCTGCGCGTCCTGCGGGGTGAACGACAGCGGGAGCGCGCCGTACTGCAGCTGGTTGGCGAGCAGCTCGGTGTCACGCTTGGTGAACTGGCCGGTGATCCGCGCGTCGCCGGGGATGACGCTCTCGATGACCGGCGCCGAGACGACCTGGTTGTCGAGGACGACCGCGACCTGCTTGCTGTCGGTGCCGTTGTTGTACGCCTCGCGGGTCAGCTCGGTCCACCGGTTCTGGCCGCCGCTGGTGAAGGAGATCGTGACGATCCACTTGCCGTTGGTCGAGTCGATGGAGGAGTCGGCGTTGTCCACGTCGGTGCCGAGCACCTTGGCGACGTCGAGGTTGTACTTGACGCCGGGCTGGCACGCGACCGCGGGCTGCTTGTCGTCGCGGATCGAGCCGACCGGGCGCTTGTCGAGCTGGGCGCAGGTGACGGTCGGGATGTTGTACTGCATCGCCGGCGGCAGGACCGCGACCTCTTCGGGGGTCAGCGTCTTGAACGGCGCGTAGAGCTGGGCCTTCGCGGGGTCGGCGGCCAGGTCGACCGGCCCGGTCTCGGCCATGGCCGCGGCCCAGACGCTGTCGCCGAGCTTCTTCTGCACCGCCGCGCGCTGCTGGGCGACGTCCGCCGCCACCGGGGGCGCGGACGAGGCGGGGGCCGACGCGGGGGCGGAGGACGCAGCGGACGCCGGTGCCGAGGACGGCGCGGACGCCGAGCCCGACGGCTTGGCGCTGGCCGACCCGGACGCCGACGGAGCCGCCGACGTGGAGGGGTCGGTGGAGGGCGACGCCGAGGCCGACGCCGACGGATCGGCGCCGCCGGTGTCCTGCGTCGAGCCGAGGACCTTGCGGAAGCGCAGCTCGGCGGTCTGGCCGATCTGCTTCAACCGGTCGTCGCTCTTGCCGGGCAGGGAGACGACGATGTTGGTGTCGCCCTCGACGACGACCTCGGCCTCGGAGACACCGAGGCCGTTGACCCGGCTGTCGATGATGTCCTTGGCCGTCGACATCTGCTGTTTCGTCGGCGGCTTGCCGTTGTCGGTCTTCGCCTGCAGCGTGACCGTGGTCCCGCCGATGAGGTCGAGGCCGAGGTTAGGCTCAAGCCGGTTGCGCCAGCCGCCGTCACCGCCGAACCACACCCAGATGGCGAGCAGAACGAAGATGGTGCCGAGCACACCGAGCTGACGGCCCGGGTGCATCGGTGCCTGAGGTTGTGCCACGGCTGTCGGGTCTCCCTGCACTAACGCCGGCGGGGTGCGCGGCGTGCTTGTTCGTCGTGGTGGTGGCGGTCGCTCAGTCGACCGACTTCGGCTTCGAGCCCGGTGCCGGCTCGTCGGCCTCGGGCTCGGCCTCGGTCTCGTCCTCGTCGACGGTGGCGGCCTTCTGGTTCACCTTGCCGATCGCGGCCTTGGCGTATCTGGCGGTGACGCCAGGCGCGATCTCCAGCAGGACACTCTCGTCGTCGATCTCACGAATCGTGCCATACAGGCCACCGACCGTGATGATCTCGTCGCCGACCCCCATCGAGGACTGCATGTTCTGCACTTCCCGGCGGCGGCGCTGCTGCGGGCGGATCATCATGAAGTAGAGCAGGACGAAGGCCCCGACGATCAGCAGCAAACTGGGGAAGCCGCTGCCCCCTGAACCCTGCGCCTCGGCGAACAGCACGATCATGCCTTCCGGTCGGCCCGGGCCCCAGTTGCCTGGATGCACCGAGCGAAGTATGTAGTCCGCGCGCGGCGGACCGCGGCGAGTCTAATCGGTGTGTCGGAAGACACGCAGACCGGCGTCTATCACGGTCCGATCACGACAGCTTGGGACGCTACGGCTCCAAGCTGAAAAGATCGGGCATTTGCGGCGAGGTTCCCCCTGCGTGGCTCCCGCCACCGACGGTACCAGCGGGAACCGGGAGCCCGAGATGACGCCATGCACTCGGCGTGGCCACTCGCCCACGCGGAGTACGTGCGAGCAGTCCCGTCCGCAGCAGGAAAGGTTCACAAACCTCTTCGACGGTGTCGGGCTGCTCACCGACGGCCACGGCGATCGTGGACAGCCCGACCGGCCCCCCGCCCTGCCGGATCAGCGCGTGCAGCACCGCCCGGTCCAGCCGGTCCAGGCCGAGCTCGTCGACGTCGTACACGGCCAGGGCCGCCTTGGCCGCGGCCAGGTCGACCACGCCGGTCCCCCGCACCTCCGCGTAGTCGCGGACACGGCGCAGCAGCCGGTTGGCGATGCGGGGCGTGCCGCGCGACCGCCGGCCGATCTCGACGGAGCCCTCGTCGGTGATCGGCACGTCCAGGATCCGCGCCGACCTGGCGATGATGAGCTCCAGCTCGTCCGGGTCGTAGAACTCCAGCTGGCCGACGAAGCCGAAGCGGTCCCGCATCGGACCGGTGAGCAGACCGCTGCGGGTCGTCGCGCCAACCAGCGTGAAGGGCTCGACGTCGAGCGGGATCGCGGTCGCGCCCGGGCCCTTGCCGACCACGACGTCGACCCGGAAGTCCTCCATCGCGCTGTACAGCAGCTCCTCGGCGGGCTTCGCGATGCGGTGGATCTCGTCGATGAACAGCACGTCACCCTCGGACAGGCTGGTCAGCACCGCGGCGAGGTCACCGGCGCGCTCGATCGCCGGGCCACTGGTCATCCGCAGCCCCGCGGACAGCTCCGCGGCGACGATCATGGCGAGGGTCGTCTTGCCCAGCCCGGGCGGGCCGGACAGCAGGATGTGGTCCGGCGGGCTGCCGCGCCGCAGCGCGCTCTGCAGCAGCAGATCCAGCTGCTCGCGGACCCGGTGCTGGCCGATCAGCTCCGCGAGCCGCTTCGGGCGCACGCTCTGCTCGGCGGCCCGGTCCTCCGGCGAGGAGTACGCGCTGACGAGAGGATCGGTCACCGGGTGGTGCCCAGCATGCGGATCGCCTGCTTCAGCAGCACCGGCACCGGCGGGACGGTGCCGCCGTCGAGCTGCTCGGCCACGGCGGCGACGGCCTGGTCGGCCTGGCCGGCGGTCCAGCCGAGCCCGACGAGCGCCTGGCGGACCTGCTCGGCCCACGCCGCGCCGGCGCCGACCCCGACCAGCGCCGCGCCGTCGCCGGGCAGCGCGCCGATCTTGTCGCGCAGCTCCAGCACGAGCCGCTCCGCGCCCTTCTTGCCGATGCCCGGCACCCGGGTCAGCGTCGACGTGTCGTTGCCGGCGATGGCCCGGCGCACCACCTCGGGGGTGTGCACGGCGAGGACCGCCTGCGCCAGGCGCGGCCCCACCCCGGACGCGGTCTGCAGCAGCTCGAACAGCTGCTTCGCCTCGTCGTCGGCGAAGCCGTACAGGGTCAGCGAGTCCTCCCGCACGACCAGCGAGGTCGCCAGGCGCGCCTCGGCACCGACCCGGAGGTCGGCGAGGGTGTGCGGCGAGCACTGCACGGCGAGACCCACCCCGCCGACCTCGATCACGGCCCCGTCCGGCGACACGGCGGCGACCCGCCCCCGCACACTCGCGATCATCGTGCTCTCCTCAGCGCAGCCTGGATGCGGTCCCTGGTGCCGCCCCTCCAGACATGACAGATTGCCAGAGCCAGGGCGTCGGCGGCATCGGCGGGCCGGGGCGCGACCGACAGCCGCAGCAGCCGGGTCACCATCGCGGTGACCTGTGCCTTGTCCGCCGATCCGCTGCCGCTCACCGCGGCCTTGACCTCGCTCGGCGTGTAGGTCTGCACCGGCAGGCCGGCCCGCGCGGCGACGAGGATCGCGACCGCGCCCGCCTGCGCCGTGCCCATGACGGTGCGCACGTTGTGCTGGCTGAACACCCGCTCCACGGCGACGGACTCGGGCCGGTGCTCGGCGACCAGCGCGGTCAGCCGCTGGTCGAGGTTCAGCAGCCGGTGCGCCAGGTCGCTGTCCGGGTCGCTGGTGACCACCTCGTAGTGCACCAGCGTGCACGGCCGCCCCGGCACGCCCTCGACCACGCCGACCCCGCAGCGGGTCAGCCCCGGGTCGACCCCCAGCACCCGCACCGGCACCCCCCTCAAACGTGTGTTCGACACACTAGCCCACCCGCCGCTCGTACCGGCGGCAGGACACACACACCGAGTGCGGCGAAGGTATGTGGGCAGACCCCATGGGACGCGCGCGTGAAGGCTCGTACGTTTCCCGCCATGACGACGCCACATCCCGTTTCGCCGCATCAGGTGGTCGCCCTGGACCTGCGCGGCCGCACCGCACTGGTGACCGGCGCGGGCAGCGGCATCGGCCGGGGGGTCGCCGTGCGCCTCGCCGCCGCCGGCGCGAAGGTGGTCGCCGTCGACCGCGACGCGGATGCCTTGCGGCTCCTGTCGGCCGATGCGGATGTGGTACCGGTGACCGCCGACCTCTCCGATCCCGCTGACGCCGAGGAGCGCCTGGCCGGGTACTGGGACGCCGACGTGCTGGTCAACAACGCCGGCCTGCAGCACGTGGCGCCGCTGGAGGACTTCCCGCCGGAGCGGTTCGCCTACATCCAGGCCGTCATGGTGGAGGCGCCGTTCCGCCTCACCCGGCGGGTCCTGCCCCACATGTACCACGCCGGCTGGGGGCGGGTCGTCAACATCTCCTCCGTCCACGGCCTGCGCTCCTCGCCGTTCAAGGCGGCGTACGTGACGGCGAAGCACGCCCTCGAAGGCCTCTCCAAGACCGTCGCCCTCGAAGGCGCCCCGCACGGCGTCACGAGCAACTGCATCAACCCGGCCTACGTGCGCACCCCGCTCGTCGAGGGCCAGATCGCCGCCCAGGCGGCCACGCACGGCATCGACGAGACCGAGGTCGTCGAGAAGATCATGCTCACCAGCGCGGCGATCAAGCGGCTCATCGAGCCCTCGGAGGTCGCCGAGCTCGTCGCCTACCTCTGCTCCGACGCCGCGGGGTTCATCACCGGCACGTCCGTCGCAATCGACGGCGGCTGGACCGCCCACTAGCACAATAGGGGTGTGACGATGCTGGAGTACCTGGAGCTGCTCGCGCGGGAGGCCGCCGCGGTCGAGTTCGAGGGCCCGCTCGTCGCCGCCCGCAACGCCGGCCTCCCCCCCGACCGCCTGGCCGAGCTGGAGCAGGCCAAGGTCGTCGCCCTGCGCGTCCGGGCCCTCCTGGAGCGCCGGCGGCGGCGCGAGGAGGAGCTCTCCGGCCTCTTCGACACCGCCAGCGACCTCGCCGGGCTCCGTGACGTCGACGCCGTCCTCGCCGCCATCGTGCACCGCGCCCGGACACTGCTCGGCGCCGACGTGGCGTACATGACGCTCAACGACGAACAGCACGGCGACACCTACATGCGGGTCACCGACGGCTCCATCTCCGCCAAGTTCCAGGCCCTGCGCCTGCCGATGGGTGCCGGGCTCGGCGGCCTCGTGGCGCAGACCGGCAGCCCGTACGTGACGGCCAACTACCCCGAGGACGCCCGCTTCCGGCACACCGGCGACATCGACGCCGGCGTCGGCGAGGAAGGGCTGGTCGCGATCCTGGGCGTGCCGCTGCGGCTCGGCTCCCGCATCATCGGCGTCCTGTACGCCGCGAACCGCTCCGCCCGGCCGTTCGCCCGCGAAGAGGTGTCGCTGCTCGTCTCCCTCGCCGCGAACGCCGCCGTCGCCATCGACACCGCCCGCCTCCTCGGCGAGACCCAGGCCGCGCTCGAGGAGCTGTCCGCCGCCAACGGCACGATCCGCGCCCACAGCGACTCCGTCGAGCGGGCCGCCGCCGCCCACGACCGCATGACGGCCCTGGTGCTGCGGGGCGCCGGCGTCGAGGACATCGCCGAGGTCGTCACCGAGGTGCTGGGCGGTGCGCTGCTCGTCCTGGACGCCGACGGCCGCCACCAGGCCAGCGTCGGTGCGCTCGACGCCCCTGACGCCAGCGCCATCGCCGAGGCTCTCGCCGCGTCCCGTACCGAGGGGCGCAGCGTCCGGCGGGGGCCGCTGTGGCTCGCGGCCGTGGTGGCCGGCGCCGAGAACCTCGGCGCGCTCGTCCTGCGCCCCGACCGCCCCCTCGTCGACGCCGACCAGCGCATCCTGGAGCGCGCCGCCGTCGTCACCGCCCTCCTGCTGCTCTTCCGCCGCACCGTCGCCGACGCCGAGGGCCGCGTCCGCGGCGAGCTCCTGGACGACGTCATCACCCGGCCCGTCCGCGACGCCGACTCGCTGCGCGCCCGCGCCAAGCGCCTCGGCGTCGACCTGGACGCCCCCAACGTCGTCGTCGCCGTCGGCGAGGACGCGCTCGCCGCCGGCTCGGCACGCCAGCGCGCCGTGTCCTGGGCCCAGACCTACGCGCAGACCCGCGGCGGCCTCGCCGCCGCCCGCGACGGCCACGTGGTCCTCCTCCTGCCCGGCGACGCGGCCGGCCCCCTCGCCCGCACCGTCGCCCGCGACCTCGGCAAGCTCCTCGGCCGCCCCGTCACCGCCGGCGCCGGCGGCCCCGCGACCGGTCCCGCGGGCATCGCCGCCGCCTACCGCGACGCCGACCGGTGCGTCATCGCCCTCGCCGCCCTGGGCCGCGCGGGGGCCGGCGCCAGCACCGCCGAGCTGGGCTTCGTCGGCCTCCTGCTGGGCTCCGCCCCCGACGGCCGCGACCGGGACGTCGACGCCTTCCTGGGCTCCACCATCGGCCCCGTCGTCGACTACGACGTCCGCCGGGGCACCGCCCTGGTCAAGACCCTGGAGGCGTACTTCGGCGTCGGCGGCAGCCTGGCCCGCGCCGCCGAACTGCTCCACGTCCACGTCAACACCGTGACCCAGCGCCTCGAACGCATCGGCCAGCTCCTGGGCGCCGACTGGCAGAAACCGGAACGCGCCCTGGAGGTCCAGCTGGCCCTCCGCCTCCACCGCCTGCGCTGAGCGCTGTAATTCCCCCCACCGCTGGCGCGGCGGGGCCCGGCGGGGATTCTCACCCGCACCCCAATGCGCCGCTGCGCGGCGCACTGCCCGCGCTGAGGCGCGAGGCAGGGCGAGCGGCTGCGCCGCATCCGGTGGCCGGCCGCCGCGGTGGCCGGGGTTGGGTCCGCCATGATCCTGAATGCTTCCGGTAGCCAGGGCTACCGCAACCGCACGGGATCACGGAGCGCCCACCGAAAGCCTGCCCGCAGGGCCTGCCGGCCTGCCCCGGCAATGATCGAAGTCGCAACCCGGCCGTCCCGACAGCCAGATCCGTCCTTGGATCACCGGAGCCGGCGAACCGCTCCGCGATCCGGAAGACTCTTGTGCCGCCCGACCCGCAACAATGGCTTCTCAATCACCGCCTACGACAGACTCCGACCCACCGAAAACCGGCAAACGCGAGACGACGATCTCCCATCCCCCACCCGCATGATCCAAGTCGCAACCCGGCCACCCAGACAGCCAGACCCATCCTTGGATCACCGGAGCCGGCGAACCGCTCCGCGATCCGGAAGGCGACCGGGGTCGTCGGCCGCAACGTCGCCGTTGTGCCGTCCGACCCGCAACAACCCTCCGAGATCACCGCCTGCGACAGACTCCCGCCCACCGAAAACCTCCCGCCCACCGAAAACCGGCAAGCGCGAGACGACGATCTCCCATCCCCACCCGCTTGATCCAAGTCGCAACCCGGCCACCCGGACAGCCAGATCCATCCTTGGATCACCGGAGCCAGTGAACCGCTCCGCGATCCGGAAGGCGTTGTGTCGGCTCAGCGGCACCAACCCTTCCGGATCACGGACAGAGCACCCAGGACCCGCCAAATGCTGATAAGTCGGATATGTTCGCGCAGCGGACATATCCGGGGCAGCGCTGGTTCGGCTCGGACGAGCGGCGCTGCCGCCGGGGCCAGACGGTCAGGGGCGGGCGCCGCGGAGGATGGCGTCGACCAGGTTCTCGGCGAAGCCCTCGTCGGGCACGGCGGGGTTCCAGCGCAGCATGTTCTGCGCGATCGCCGGGCCCGACAGCATGAGCAGCGTCAGCTCCACGTCCAGGTCGGCGCGCAGCTCCCCGCTCTCGATGCCGCGGCGCAGGACGCCCCGCATCACGTCGCGGCGGGGCTCGACGACGCCGGCCTGGTAGACCCTCTGCATCTCCTCGCCCTTGACGAGCTCGGGCAGCAGGCAGGCGGTGACCTTGCCGTAGTGGTGCATGCGCTTGGTGCGCATGCCCGCGATCAGGGCGACCAGGTCGTCGCGGACCGACACGCCGGCGGGCTCCGGGACGGGGCCCTTCATCGTGGTGACGGCGTCGATGAGGAGGGCTTCCTTGTTGGGCCAGCGGCGGTAGATCGTCGCCTTGCCGACGCCCGCCTTCGCCGCGACCGCCTCGATGGACAGCGCGTCGGCGCTCTGGCCCGCGCTGAGCAGATCCAGGACCGCCTCGATGATGGCCTCGTCCGCGCGGGCGGAGCGGGGCCGGCCGGGACCCTTGCGGTCCTGGTCGGCCACCGCATCCACGCTCGCCGTCGTCATGACTTCCATTGTTACCGAGTTCTCACACAGAAGCCATCAACGGCCGGGTCAAAGGACATCACACGTCCACCAGCTCGACACCCTGCTCCTCGGCGAGGCCTTCCGCGGTCGTGGGCGCGGGAGCCGAGGCCGGGCGCTTGCCGGGCAGCCAGATGAAGGCGACGGCCGCGCCGAGGACCGCGAAGATCGCGGAGCCGATCGCCGAGTAGTGCATCGCGGTGATGAAGGCGTCGTTGGCGTGCTGGATCAGCGCCGGCCCGGCGGGCCCGGCGTGCGCCGCGACACCGTACGCACCGGAGATCGACTCGTCGGCGAGGTGCTTCGCGGCGGCCGGCAGGCCGGTCGTGGAGGACTCGACGCCGCTGCGGTAGTAGGAGCTGATGACCGCGCCGAGGGCGGCCACGCCGAGGGCACCGCCGACCTGGCGGATGGTGTTGCTGACGGCCGATCCGACGCCGGCCTTCTCACGGGGCAGCGCGGCCATGATGGCCTCGGTCGCGGGCGGCATCACGTTGGCCATGCCGGTGCCCATGACGAAGAACAGCGCGCCGACGACCCAGATCGGCGTCGAGGCGCCGATGAAGATCCAGCCGGTGAGGCCGAGCGCGACGAGGAGCAGGCCGGTGGTGCTGACCGCCTTGGGGCCGAAGCGCTTGACCATGGCGGCGCTGCGCGGGGCGAAGACGAGCTGGCCGAGCGCGAAGGGCACGAAGAGCGCGCCGGAGGCGAGCGGGCCGTAGCCGCGCACCAGCTGCAGGTAGAAGGCGCTGGTGAACATGGCGCCCATCGCGGCGAAGAAGACCAGGCCGATCATCGCGGTGGAGGCGGAGAACTGGCGGTTGGCGAAGAGCTTCACGTCCAGCGAGGGGAACTCGATGCGCCGCTCGTAGACCACGAACGCGGCGAGGACGACGGCCGAGGCGGCCAGGGTGCCCCAGGACTTGAGCTCGCCGAAGCCGGCCTCGCCGCCTTCGATCACACCGTACGTGAGCAGCGTCAGGCCGATGATGGACAGGATCACGCCGACGAGGTCGATGCGCCCGGGGCGCGGGTCCCGGGACTCGGGGATGAGGGCGCTGACGAGGATCACGCCGGCGACGACGATCGGGACGTTGATCAGGAAGACCGAGCCCCACCAGAAGTGCTCGAGCAGCAGGCCGCCGACGATCGGGCCGATCGCGACGCCGAGGCCGACGGCGCCGGCCCAGACGCCGATCGCCTTGGCCCGCTCCCGCGGGTCGAAGACGTTGGCGATGATCGACAGGGTCGAGGGCATGACCGCCGCGGCGCCGAGGCCCATGAGGGCGCGGGCCCAGATCAGCTGGGTGGGCGAGTCGGCGTAGGCGGAGACGAGCGACGCGATGCCGAAGAGCACGAGCCCGACGTTGAGCGTGATCCGCCGGCCGAGCCGGTCGGCGAGGATGCCGGCGGTGAAGAGCAGGCCGGCGAAGACCAGGGTGTAGGAGTTGATCGACCACTCCAGCTCGCTCTGGGTCGCGCCCAGGCCGTGCACGGGGTCGGCGATCGTGCGCATGGCGACGTTGAGGACGGTGTTGTCCAGCACGACGACGAGCAGGCTGATGACGAGCACGCCGAGGATGGCCCAGCGGCGGGGATGTCCGGTGTTGGGTGTTGCTGCGTCCATGTGGTTCATGCCCCCAGTGAGCGAACGCGCGATACGATACGGAACAGTTCCGTATCCTCCATCAAGCTAGGGCCTGACGAAGCGATACGGAACCGTCTCGTATCAAAATGTGCGCGCCGTCACAGACGGCGTCTGAGCAGCGCCACCGCGGAGCCCCACAGGCCGCGGCGGAAGAGCAGGACGACCAGCACGAAGATGCCGCCGGTCACCAGGCCGATGAGCGTGAAGCCCGCCTGCGACAGCTGGTCCTCCAGGTTCACCACCAGGGCCGCGCCGACGACCCCGCCCCACAGCGTCCCGATGCCGCCGAGCACGACGAGCACCACGCCTTTGCCCGAGGTCGTCCAGTGCACGACGTCGAGGGAGACGAAGCCGTGCGCGACCGCGAAGAGCCCGCCGCCGAGCCCGGCGACGAACGCCGACAGGACGAAGACGAGCAGCTTGAACCGGTGGGCCGGGTAGCCGAGCGCGCGGGCCCGGGCCGGGTTGTCCCGGATCGCGACGAGCACCCGGCCGAACGGCGAGTGCACGATCCGCCACGCGAGCAGCATCCCGAGCGCGGTGAGGGGCAGCGCCGCGTAGTAGAAGTAGTACGGGTCCGACAGGTCGAGCCCGAACAGCTCCCGCGGCACGCTCTGCAGCCCGTTCTCGCCGCCGGTCACCGACGACCACTCGTTGGCCACGAAGTACACCATCTGCGCGAAGGCCAGGGTCACCATCGCGAAGTAGATCCCGGAGCGCTTCACGGCGAGGTAGCCGATCGGCACCGCGAGGGCGGCCGCGGCGAGGGCGCCGCCGAGCACCGCGACGGGGAAGGGCACGCCCACCCGGCCCGCGATGATCCCGGCGGTGTACGCCGAGGTCCCCCAGAAGGCCGCGTGACCGAAGGACAGCAGCCCGCCGTACCCCAGCAGCAGATCGATGGCGACGGCGAAGAGCGCCCAGCAGAGCATGTCCACCGCGACCGCCGGATAGAGCCCGTTGGGCAGCCAGAGCGCCACCAGCGCTCCGGCAAGCGCGAGCGCCCAACCGACCCAGCGGGGCGTCCGGACCCGCTCCAACAACAACGACGTCATGCCGTCACCTCCGCTGCGCTCCGGCGCCGGCCTGCCCCGAACCTGCCACATGATGACCGGGCCGAGCCGCTCCGCTGTCCGGTCATGTCGGCAGCTCCTCCCGCCCGAAGAGCCCGGCCGGCCGGAAGAGCAGGACCAGGGCCATGACCAGGAAGATGAGGGTCTGCGCGAGCAGCGCCGGCCCGTAGGCCTCGCTCCACGCCTGCAGCAGGCCGATCGCGAAGCCCGCGGCGACGCTGCCGAAGACCGAGCCGAGGCCGCCGATGACGACGACCGCGAAGACGCCGATGATCAGGTCGGCGCCCATGAGCGGGTTCACCGCCCGCATCGGCGCGGCGAGCACCCCGGCGAGGGCCGCGAGGGCGACGCCGAAGCCGAAGACGGGCGCGATCCACCGCCCGACGTCGATGCCGAGCGCGCGGGTCAGCTCGGGGCGTTCGGTGGCGGCCCGCACGACGGTGCCGACCCGGGTGCGGGTCAGCAGCCACCACACGGCGACGCACAGCAGCACGGCCACGCCGAACACGAACACCCGGTACGCCGGGAAGTCGAACAGTCCGAGGTCGACGGTCCCCCGCAGCCCGGGCGGCGCGCTGTAGGGGTTGGACTGCGAGCCGTACCGCGACTTCACCACGTCCTGCAGCATGAGCGTGAGCCCGAACGTGAGCAGGAAGTTGTACAGCGGGTCCAGTGTGGACAGCCGGCGGATCAGCCCGCGCTCCAGCAGGATCCCGAGCAGGCCGAGCACCAGCGGCACCGCGAGCAGCGCCCACCAGAAGGCGATCCCGGCCTCGGCGAGCAGCACGTAGGCGCCGAACGCGCCGAGCATGTAGAACGCGCCGTGGGCGAAGTTCACCACCCGCAGCATGCCGAAGATGACCGACAGGCCGAGGGCGAGCAACGCGTAGAAGCTGCCCCCGACCAGTCCGTTGAACGTGTGGGTGAGGAAACCCATCGGACTAGAGCTTGCAGTCGGCCGACGGGGCGCGGAACGCCTCCTGGGCGGGGATCGTCTTGACGATCTGCTCGTAGTCCCAGGGCTCCTTGACCTCGCTCGCCGGCTTCACCTTGGCGAGGTAGGCGTCGTGCACGACCCGGTGGTCGGCGGCGCGGAACTCCCCGTTGCGGAGGAAGAAGTCGTTGGCCTTCCTGCCTTCCAGCTGCTTCACCACCGCGTCGGCGTCGTCGGTGCCCGCGGCCTGCACCGCCTCCAGGTACTGCATCGCCGCGGAGTAGTTGGCGGCGTGGGCGAACGTCGGGCGCTGACCGCCGGCACGGGCCGAGAACTTGTCGGCCCAGGCGCGGTTCTCCGCGTCGAAGTTCCAGTACCAGGCGTCGGTGAACGTCGTGCCTGCCAGGGCGTCGGGGGTGAGGGAGTGGATGTCGGTGAGGAACATGAGGCCGACGGCGAGCCCGACGCCCTTGTCCCGCAGCTTGAACTCGTTGTACTGCTTGACCAGGTTCACCAGGTCGGCGCCGGCCTGCATGGTGCCGAGCACGTCGGGCTTCGGGTTGAGCGTCGGCGCCTTGAGCAGGAACGTGGAGAAGTTGTCGTTGGGGAACGGCGTCGGGTCGCTCGCCACCACGGTGCCGCCGCCCTTGGCGATCGCGGCCTTGAAGGACTTCTCCATGTCCTGGCCGAAGGCGTAGTCGGGGTAGACGATGTACCAGTTCTTCGCGCCCGCCTGGGTGGTCGCGGTGCCGGTGCCGTTGGCGAGCATCGCGGTGTCGTAGGCGTAGTGGAAGGTGTACTTGTTGCAGGACTTCCCGGTCAGGTCGGTGGTAGCGCCGGAGATGTTGAAGTAGAGCTTCTTGCTCGCCTTGGCGACGTCGGCGACCTTCAGCGCGGCCGAGGACGTCGGCACGTCGAGGATCGCGTCGACGCCGAGCCGGTCGTACATCTCCGCGGCGCGGGTGTTCGCCACGTCGGGCTTGTTCTGGTGGTCGGCGGTCTCCACGGTGATGTTCTTCGTGATCGCCTTGTCGCCGTACTTGGCCTTGAAGTCGTCGATCGCCATGTTCACGGCCACGACCGAGTTCTTGCCCGACAGCTGCGCGTAGACGCCGGACTGGTCGTTGAGGACGCCGAGCACGAGCTTGTCGCCGGTGAGCTTCGAGTCGCCGCCGGAGCGGGGTCCGCCGCCGCCGCAACCCGACAGGGCGACGCAGAGTGCGGCACCGGCCGCGAGCGCTTTTCTCATGATATTTCTCCTAGATCCCGAGGTGTGCGAGGAGTTCGGCCTCGCGGGACTGGATGTCGGTGTTGTCGAAGGCGCCGACGACCCGCCCCTCGGCGAGGAGGTAGTGGCGGTCGGCGACCGTGGTGGCGAAGTGGAGGTTCTGCTCGACGAGCAGGACGGTGACGCCGTGCTCCTTGGCCCGCCGCAGGATCTCGCCGACCTGCTGGACCAGCAGCGGGGACAGCCCTTCGGTGGGTTCGTCGCAGAGCAGCACCGTCGCCCCCATCCGCAGCACCCGGGCGAGGGCGAGCATCTGCTGCTCGCCGCCGGAGAGCTTCGTGGCGGGGCTGGCGCGCCGGGTGTACAGCGCCGGGAACGCCTCGTGGACCTGCTCCAGGCTCCACGGGGACGGCCCGACGACGGGCGGCAGGGTCAGGTGCTCCGCGACGGTCAGGGTGGCGTACGCGCCGCGGTCGTCGGGCACCCAGCCGAGGCCGCGGCGGGCCCGCTGGTGGGCCTTCCGCGAGGTGATGTCCTCGCCGTCGAGCCGGACCGTGCCGGACTGCGCGGTGTGCAGCCCCATGACGCAGCGCAGCAGGGTGGTCTTGCCGGCGCCGTTGCGGCCGCACAGGGTGACCACCTCGCCCCGCTGGACGAACAGGTCGACGTCGCGCAGGACCTGCGCCTCGCCGTACCACGCCGAGAGCCCGTCAATGTGCAGCATCGGCACTCCCCTCGGCGGCGTTTCCCAGGTACGCCTCGATGACCCGCGGTTCGGTGCGGACCCGCTCATAGGGGCCCTCGACCAGCACGCGACCGGCCTGCAGGACGGTGACGGTGTCGGCGAGCCGGCCGACCACGCGCATGTTGTGCTCGACCAGCACCACCGTGCGGCCGTCCCGGACGGCGGCGATGAGCTCGACGGTGCGGTCGACGTCCTCCAGGCCCATCCCGGCGGTCGGCTCGTCCAGCAGCAGCACCTTCGGGTCCAGCGCGAGCGCGATCGCCAGCTCGAGGGCCCGTTTGCGCCCGTACGCCAGGCTGCCGGCCAGGGTCTCCCCCGCGTCGCCGAGGCCGACCAGGTCGAGCAGCTCGCCGGCGCGGGCCGAGAAGCGGTCCAGGAGCCGGTGGCTGCGCCAGAACGACCAGCCGAGCCCCGTCGCGCTCTGCAGGGCCAGCTCGACGTGGGTCCGCGCGGTCTGCTGCGGGAAGAGGCTGGTGATCTGGAAGGAGCGGGCGACGCCGAGGCGGGCGACCCGCTCCGGCGGGAGCCCGGTGATGTCGTGGCCGCCGAGCTCGATCCGTCCGGCGGTCGGTGCGAGAAACCCGGTGAGCAGGTTGAACAGCGTCGTCTTGCCGGCGCCGTTGGGTCCGACGAGCGCGTGCACGCTGCCTGCGGCGACGGTGAGGTCGACCGCGTCGACGGCCCGGAAGCCGCGGAAGTCACGGGTGAGACCGCGCGCTGTCAGGGCGGGACCGTCCATCGGGGGACACACCTCCTCATGGCGGTGGGCGGGTGGCGGTCACATGTGGCCCGCCGTTGCGGCGAACGCTATGACCGGCGCCACACCCAAGCCATGGAGGCGATCCATACATTTACCGGTGTGAGCGTGTGCCGACGCGCCACACAAAAAAGACGCCGGTCGATTCGATTGTGTCGAATCGACCGGCGTCCTCCAGGACCGCTCAACGGCGGTCCGGTATCCACCTCGCGAGTGGTCCGAGGCGGGTCCGCAGGCCGGCGAGGCCGCCGGGGAAGAAGTACACGGCGAGGATGAAGACCGTGCCGAGCACGAACAGCGGCTGCGACAGCGGCCCGCTCAGCACGCCCGGCAGGCTGTCGACGGCGTCGGAGCGGCCGAACGCGACGAGCCGGTAGTCGAGGTACGTGAAGAGCATCCCGCCGATCAGCGGCCCCCACCGGGTGCCGGGGCCGCCGAGCACGACCATGACGAGCAGCGTCAGCGTCTGGTCGGACGCCGCGACGTGCGGGGTGGCGCCGCCGATCAGCAGCGCGTACATGGCGCCGGCGAGACCGGCGAGGCCGCCCGCGACGGTGAACGCGAACAGCTTGTACCGGTACGGGTCGAGGCCGAGCACGCCGACGCGGCGTTCGTCGTCGCGGATCGCGGCGAGCACCCGCCCGGCGGGCGCGTCGGCGATGGCGTGCACGATCAGGACGGTGACGACGGCGACGCCGACCGCGAGCCAGTACAGGTTCACGGTGTTGGTGACGCCGACGAGCGCGTCGGGCACGCCGGAGGTGTCCATCGGCAGGCCCTCCTCGCCGCCGGTCTGGCCGCCCGGGTCGCGCCCGATGGTGATCGCACCGACCTGCGCGAAGGCGAGGGTGACCATGGCGAAGGCGATGCCGTTGGTGCGCAGCGCGATCGCCCCGAGCGCCGCGGCGATCACGGCGGTGCCGACGACGGCGAGGAGCACGGCCTGCCACAGCGGGAAGCCCGCCTTGGTGACGAGGACGTCGGTGCCGTAGACGCCGGCGGCGAAGTAGAGCGCGTGGCCGAAGGACAGCAGCCCGGTGCGCCCGAAGAGCAGGTCGTAGCCGGTGGCGAGGGCGCCGAACACCAGGCACAGCGCGAGCAGCTGCAGGGTGCCGGGCTTGTTGATCGCCGTGTCGAACACGCCCGGGATGGAGATCGACCAGTACGGCAGCGCGATGAGCACGGCCAGGAAGACGAGCGGCCCGAACCGGGCGGGATGCCACTTCCGGCGTGTCCTCGGCGCGGTGCCGCCGGGGGTCACCGCGGTGTCCGTCATCATGAGGTGGCGACCTTTCCGGTGATGCCCTGCGGGCGGACGAGCAGCACGATCGCCAGGAGCGCGACGACGCAGATGTCGCCGAGCCCCGATGAGGTGTAGTTGACGAACTGCTGCAGCAGCCCGACGGCGACGGCGGCGTAGGCGGCCCCGACGACCGAGCCCATCCCGCCGATGACGACGACGATGAAGCCGAAGATGAGCAGCGAGCTGCCCCCGGTCGGGGAGATCGAGCCGGCGTAGACCCCGCCGAGCGCACCGGCGAGCGCGGCGGCGGCGCCACCGATCGCGAAGACGAGCGTGAACGCGCGCCGCACGTCGATGCCGAGCGCGGTGACCATGGACCGGTCCTCGACACCGGCTCGGATGACCAAGCCGATGCGGGTGTACTTGAGGAACGCGAGCAGCCCGGCGAGGACCACCGCGGCGGCGCCGATGAGCAGGAAGCGGTCGTTGGGGACGCGGGCGCCGGCGACCTCGGTCAGCTCCTGCGTCCACTGCGGCCGCGGGTAGGTCCGCGGGTCCGCGCCCCAGGACGCCTGCAGCAGCGCCACGCCCGCGAGCGACAGGCCGACGGTGACGAGGACCTGCTCGATGGTGCGCGAGTACAGCGGCCGGATCAGCACCAGCTCGACGAGCGCGGCGACCGCGGTGCCGCAGACGACGCCGAACACGACGGCGAGGACGAAGCCCCACCCGGACGACCCGGCGCCGGGGAGGTTGCCGGAGGCCCACCAGGTGCCGTACGCGCCGACGGACAGGAACAGCCCGTGCGCGAAGTTGAGCACGTCGGCGAGCCCGAACACGAGCGCGAGACCCGAGGCCACCAGGAAGTACAGGGCGGCGAGCCCCAGTCCGGTCAAGGTCAACAGCACAAACGTGCTCATGCGTGCTCTCCCTTGCCGACGCCGAGCAGCGCCTTGGTCTTCTCGGTGTAGTCGAGCAGGTCACTGGCCCCGCCGGTGTACGCGACGCGGCCGTTGGCGATGACGACGGCGTGGCGGGCCATCCGGCGCACCACCGCCAGGTTCTGCTCGACGAGCAGCATCGGCACGACGGCGGCGACGGCCTCCAGGGCGGCGGCGACCTCGGTGACGACCTTCGGGGCGAGACCCTTCGTCGGCTCGTCGATCAGCAGCAGCCGGTTGGGGTTGAGCAGGACCCGGCCGATCGCCAGCATCTGCTGCTGGCCGCCGGACAGGGTGCCGGCCCGCTGCCGGGCCCGCTTGCGCAGCTCCGGGAAGAGGCCGTGGACCGTGTCGTAGTCGGGGGTCGCGCCGGCGCGCTCGGCGAGCCGCAGGTTCTCCGCGACGGTGAGCCCGGCGAAGACGCCGCGGTCCTCGGGCACGTAGCCGAGGCCCTGGCGGACGAGCCGGAACGTGGGCTGCCGCAGGATGCTCGCACCGTCGTAGCCGACCCGGCCGGTGATCTCCGCGGCGCGCGGCATGAGGCCCAGCACGGCCTTGAGCGTGGTGGTCTTGCCGACGCCGTTGCGGCCGAGCAGCGCCGTGACGCCCTGCGGCTGCACTGAGAACGTGACGCCCTGCAGGATGTGCGACCCGCCCACCTTCACGGACAGATCAGCGATGTCGAGAATGGCGGTCACAGGGCTCCCTCCCCGGACATGTCCGCTGCGCGAACATATCCGAAATTTCGGTTATGTCGGGGAGCGCAGCGAGTCGACATAACCGAGCTCAAGCGCCGGCCTGAGGTTGACCGAGGATGGCTCACAGCTTCTCCCCCAGGTACGCCTCCTGGACGGTGCGGTCGGCCATGACGACCTCCGGCGTGTCGCAGATGAGCAGGGCGCCGTGGTGCATGACGGCCACCCGGTCCGCCAGGTCGAGGACGACGTCCATGTGGTGCTCCACCATGAGGACGCTGCGCCGCTCGTCGCGGGTCAGCGTCTTGATCAGTGCGACCAGCCCCGGGACGTCCTCGGCGCTGACCCCGGCCATCGGCTCGTCCAGCAGCAGCACCTTCGGCTCGCCGGCGAGCAGCAGCGCGATCTCCAGCTTGCGCTTCTCGCCGTGGGCGAGGGTGCCGGCCAGGGTGCCGGCGCGGTGGTCGAGCCCGACCCGCCACAGCACCCGGTCGGCGCGCTCGGCGATGTCACGGTCGGCGCGCCCGAGCGGGAAGGGCCGGATCGAGCCGCCGCGGCGGGCCTGCACGGCGAGCCGCACGTTCTGCGCCACGGTCAGCGACCCGAACACCGACGACGACTGGAAGGTGCGGCCGAGGCCGCGGCGGGCCCGGCGGTGCGGCGAGAGCCGCGTGACGTCGTGCCCGGCGAGCATGATCGAGCCGTCCGTCGGGCGGCGCAGGCCGGAGATCAGGTTGAACAGCGAGGTCTTGCCCGCGCCGTTGGGGCCGATCACGGCAAGGAACTCGCCCTCGGCCAGGTCGATCGAGACGTGGTCGACGATCGCGACCTCGCCGATCTTCCAGGTCAGCCGCCTGGTCGACAGCAGGCCGGTGGCCGGGGCGTCAACCACCCCGGCCGCTGGCGCGGATGCTTTGGGGAACAACCCTCAGCCCTTCATCTGCACGACCGGCGGGGCCGCGTCGGCCGGGTCGATCGCCTTGACGAGCTCCGGCTTCAGGTCGGCGCCGGAGCCGGAGAACTTGCCCTGGAACATCGGCTGCAGCAGGGCGTGGTCCTCCTTGCGGACCGTCAGCTTGCCCTTGACGCCGTCGAAGCTCCAGCCCTCGAGCGCGGTGACCATCTTGTCGGCGTCGTCGCCGCCCTCGCCGGCCGCCCGCACGACCATCTGCGCGGCGGTGAAGCCGTCCGGGTGGAACAGGTCGACCTTGCCGCCCTCCACGCCCTTGCGCAGCGCGGTGGTGGCCTCGTTGTCGCTGGCGCCCTCGAAGTAGTGCGCGAGCAGCGACAGCTTGCTGCCGGCCGCGCCGAACGTGGCCCACGAGGCGCGCTGGTCGATGCCGGTGACGACCATGGTCGAGCCGAGCACGCCCTGCTGGTCGAGGGCCTGCCACATGGCGGGGGCGGTGGTGCCGGCCCACGCCACGAAGATCATGTCGGCCTTGGCGCCCTTCGCCTGGGCGGCGAAGCCGGTGAACTCGGTCGCGCTGGCCGGGACGAACAGGTTCTCGACCGTGGCGCCGGCGCCGCCGATGACGGCCTTGACCGCGTCGGCGTTCGACTTGCCGAAGGTGCCCTCCTGCGCGAACACGAGGACCTTTTTGCCGGTCGGCGCCGGCAGGTAGGACTTCGCCGCGAGGACGTCCTGGTACGACTGGCGGCCGGAGCGGAAGGTGTACTTGTTGACGCCGGTGACCGCGTCGGACGCGGCCGGGCCGGACACGAAGAGCACCTTGTTCTGCGCGGCGAGCGGCGCGACCTGGCCGGCGACGGCCGAGCTGGTGCTGCCGGCGATGATCTTGTATCCCTGGCCGATGAGGTCCTTGGCGGCGGAGACGGCCTTCGCCGGGTCACCCGCGTCGTCGACCTCCTTGACCTCGACCGGGCGGTTGCCGACCTTGCCGGTGCCCTTGGTCGCGAAGGCGAGCCCCGCCTTCCAGCCCTCGATGTACTGCTTGCCGTAGCCGGCGAGGGCGCCGGTCTGCGAGTAGACGAGACCGACCTTGATGGGAGTGCCGTCCTTGGCCGGCTCCTGCGCGGCTTCCTGGGGGCTGCTGCACGCCGCCGTGAACGTCGCCGCGATGCCCAACCCGAGCGCCGCGAACAGTACCCGCCGCGGCGCAGTCGTCTGCCGAATCACGCTTCCTCCGTGTGAACGCCTCGTTAAGGCCAGCGCCTGCTGGCGGTGTTCGCACACGCTAGGAGTGGCGCAGGGCACCGAGCTATGTGGGCGCACCACACAAGTCGGGCGGGTTGCCCGGTTCTGTGCCCTACGAGACGGCTACGAGGTCGAGGAACGCCCCGAACATCGACAGGAACACCGGGGAGTGTTCACCCTCAGCGATGAAGAGCATGTGGTCGGCGCCGGGGAGGACGGCGACGGCGTTGCGCCCGCGGTGCAGCCCCGGAAGGCGCTCGGCGAGCACGGCGACGCTGCGCTCGACGGGCACGAGCTCGTCGGCGGCGCCGAACAGGGCGAGGATCGGGCAGCGCAGGTGCGGGATGACGGCGGCGGGGTCGAAGCTCAGCGCCCGGGCGAAGAACGCGAGGGTCGCCACGGTGTCGTACGGCGCGGCGGCGACCACGTCGTGCCATTCGCGGCCGGCGTGCCGGTGCTGCGCATCGAGGACCTGGGCGGGCGGGTCGCCGACGGCGAGCCTGGCGGCGCGCTCGTCGACCCAGCGCATCGCCTCGTCGACGACGGCGGGCGGATGCCCGGCGCGGCGCAGCCCCCGCTCGATGCGGACCCGCTCCTGCTCGGCGATGCCGACCGCCGGCCCGGACACGGTGATCACGAAGTCGACATCCTGCGGCCGGCCGGTGGCGGCGAGCAGGGAGATCCAGCCGCCCTGGCTGTAGCCGACGAGGCCGACCCGCTCCACGCCGGTCTCGGCGCGCACGACGGCGACGGCGGCAAGGGCCTCGGCGGCCCGGTCGGCGAAGCTCTGCGCCCACCAGTCGCCCGGCTTGTCGTGCCGCAGCGTGGCCACCCCACGCCCGGCCAGCCAGCCGGGGATGCCGACCCAGTCGTGCCGCGTGGCGGGCCCGGATCCGTCGACCAGCACCAGACCGGCCCGGGGCGGGTCTGGAGGCACAGTGAGGATCGCTTGCAGGTCGCCGACCGTCAGATCCCGTTCAGGCATGAGGCCCTCCCCACGCTGAACATAACAGCGTGGGGAGGGCCATCGACGGAGACCTACGGCTTCTTGGTCACCGGCGTCGACTGGTACGACTTGAGCAGGTCCATCTTCGCCTGGTCGATCGTCTTCCAGTCGTCCTTCAGGACCCCGCCGGTGTCGCCGGAGTTGGGGTTCCAGGACCAGTACGTGTAGCTGAGCCCGTTCTCCTTCAGGTAGGAGATGAGATGCCGCTGCCAGATGCCCTCGAGGTCCTTGTTGCCCTGGGCGTCGGTCTCCGCGACGGAGCGGCCGCCGAACTCACCCATCAGGACCGGCGCCACGTTGTTCTTGACGAGGTAGCCGAACTGCTTGTCCCACAGCGCCGGCATGTTGGCCGGGAACGCCTTGTCGGTGAACCACTGCTGCGACCACACCTTGGGGCTGTAGTCGTGCGCGGAGTACACGAGCTTCGACTGGTCCTTGAGCCGGACCGGGTCCTTGGCCGCGCCCTGCAGGTTGCCGCCCCACCAGTACCCGTCGCCGTCGTAGGACTCGATGCCCTCCACGACGATCAGCCAGTCGGGGTTCTCGGCGAGGATGGCGTTGCCGGCCCGCTCGGCGGCGGCCCGCCAGTCGGTCTTCTCGCCGCCGGTGCCCCAGGTGGCCTCGCCGTGCGGCTCGTTGTGCAGGTCGGCGCCGACGACGAGCGGGTTGTCCCGGTAGTGCTTCGCGAGCATCTTCCAGTCGGAGATCCACCGCTCCTCGCTGACCTTGTCGGTGTACCAGAGGTTGCTCTGGCCCTGCGAGGTCGGCCGGTGCCGGTCGAGGATGACCATCATGCCGCGCTTGGTGATGCCCTCGACGACCTTGTCCATGATCTGCGGGCCGGTGAGGCCCTGCAGGTCCGGGTTGAGCTTGTAGTCCACGCCGTTGGGCTTCGACTTGTCGTCGAAGAGCTCGTTGCTGAAGGGCAGGCGCACCGAGTTGAAGCCCTGCACGGCCATCTGGTCGAGCATGTCGTCCAGGCCGCGGGACCACAGCCCGTGCGGGGCGAACGTGTTGGTCTCCAGACCGAACCAGTTGACGCCGGTGAAGGTGACCGTCTTACCGCCGGCGTCGACGATGCGGTTACCGGAGGTGTGCAACGGCAGCTGGAGTTGCCGGCCGGCCGCCTTGGCCGGACCGTGCTTCTCTTCGGAGTTGCGCATGACAAGACCACCGGTGGTGACAGCGGCGGCGGCGAGCACAAGCGTGGCGCTGAGCCACACAAGACGGGAACGCTTCAAGACCTGTCCTCACGTGCGACGACGTCGGGCAGGTCAAAACATTACGGAACCGGAAATTTCAGGTCAGCGTACAAATGTCCGAAATGATCCTGATGCAATTGTGCGAGACGCTCAGGGTGCAACTGTAGGAGCGTCCCAGTCCGCCGCTCGTACGACCGCCTCCAGCTTCGACCGGGCGCCCATCTTCGACAACAGATGCCGCACGTGGCTGCGGACGGTGGTGTAGCTGATGCTCAGCTCCCTGGCGATGTCACGGTTGTCCATGCCGGACGTCATCAGGGTGAGGATCTGCCGCTCCCGCGGGGTGAGGCTGTCCAGCCGCCGGGCGTGCTCCGCGGAGCGGTGCGAGCGCTCCCGCCGCCGCGCGAGGAGCTTCGCCAGCTGGCGGGCCGGCACGAGGATCTCCCCGTCGATCGCCCGGCGCACCGCGTCCGCGACGTCGGCCCCGCCGGCGCTCTTCACCAGGTAGCCGGCGGCGCCGGCCTCGAGCGCCGCGAGGATCACCTCGTCGCTGGTGTCGGCGCTGAGGAACACGATCGCGACGTCCGGCTGGTGCAGCCGCAGCGCGGCGACCGCCTCCGGGCCGGTGCCGTCGGGCAGCCAGTAGTCGCACAGCACCACGTCGACCCGCTCGACGTCGGCGAGGTGCTCGACCTCCCCGACGCCGCCGGCGATGGCGACGACGCGCAGCTCGTCGTGCTCGTTGAGCAGCGCGGCGAGGCCTTCGGCGACCACCTGGTGGTCCTCGACGATCAGCACTCGGTAGCGCATCAGGCGGCTCCTTTGGATTGCAGGTCGGCGCCGCGCGGCACCCAGAACGTGACGGTCGTGCCACTGCCGGCGCTGCCTCTGGGCACGCTGGCGATCCGGAACCACCCGCCGGCCAGCGCCGCCCGCTCCCGCATCAGCACCAGGCCGAGGTGTCCCGCGTCGGTCTCGAACTCCTCGGCGCCGACCCCGTCGTCGACGACCCGGATCAGATAGCCGCCGTCCTGCTCGCCCAGGATCACCGTGCACTCGTCGGCGTCGGCGTGCTTGTAGACGTTGGCGACGGCCTCCTGCAGCATCCTGAAGAGCAGCAGCCGGGTGGGCAGCGCCGGCTCGTCCTGCAGCCGGTTCTCCAGGTGTACGACCAGCGAGTGGTCCTCGGCGAGCCCGTCCAGCAGGTCCTTCGTCGCCGCGGCAAGCCCTTCACTGGTCAGCTTCGGCGGCCGGAAGTCGAAGATCAGCCGCCGCAGCCGTTCGGCGGCGAGGGCCAGGCTCTCCTCCAGCTTGCCGAGCAGCTCCAGGTTGCGGGGATCGCGCAGCCGGCGGCGCAGGTGCTGCAGCCGCAGCATCGCCGCGGTGATCACCTGCAGGCTGTCGTCGTGCACCCCGGCGGCGATGCGGGCCCGCTCCCGCTCCTGGTTGAGGATGACGTCGCCGAGCGCCTGCTCCTGCGCGGCGCCCTCCTGCTGCAGCCGGGTCACGCGGTGCTCGAGGCTGGACCGGGACAGGCCGCCGGCGCCCTGGTCGTCGACGGCGAGCACGACGAGCCCGCTCGGGTCGCCCGGCAGGGTCCCCAGCCGCACGTCGACCGGCACCTCGGCGCCGCCCGGCAGGCGGATCACCGAGGAGGTGTAGACGGGCTCGTCGGCGTTCACGTCGTCGAGCGCGCGTCGCGGGTCGCTGGCGAACAGCTCGCCGACCCGGCGGCCGACGAGGTCGGCGGTGGCCCGGTCGAAGAGCGACTCGGCGGCGCTGCTGGCAAGCCGGACCACCCCGGCGGCGTCGAGCACGACCAACGCCTCCGGGGCGGCCCGGAATGCCTGCCAGTACACCGGCGCTACTTCTCCAGATCCTTCGGCAGCACGTACGGCTTCGGCGTCGGGATGTCGACCGGTCCGCCGGAGGCGTCGACCTTGAAGTTGACGGTCGCGGTCGAGCCGCTGAGCTGCCCCCTCAGCTCGAAGATAACGCTGTTCTCCGTGTTGCCCGGGATGGTGTACTGCCCGACGGCGCGGGCGGCACCGGCCTTGTTGACCCGGAACGCGGACACGAGCTGGGGCGTCGCGCCCTTGGACGTCTTCACGTAGACGTGCACGGCCTCGTTCGGCGCGAACTGCGTGGCGTAGAAGTTGACGACCGTGCCCGGCAGGCCGCCGTAGGCGTTGGTCCGGGCCTGCGGCATGTAGGGCAGGATCGTGAACCCGGTGGACGCCGCCGCCCGGCTCTGCTCGCCGATGAAGACCAGCGACTGGGCACCCTTGAGCTGGTACGGCATGGTGAGCCCGGCGCCCTTGAAGCCTCCGGCGCCGTCGGTCGGCACCGCCATGACCGGCTGCCCGCCGGCGGAGTTCAGCCGCACCAGGACCCGCTCCCCCGGCGCGAACCCGGAGCCGGAGAAGGTGATCGACTGGGTCGCCTTCACCGCGTAGGGCGCGAGCTTGATCGACGGGTACAGCCGCAGCACCTGGAACGGCGCGCTCGCCGCCGCCCCACTGGTCTTGCCCACGACTACCAGACTGGTCGTCCCGACCGCCGTGACCCCGACTTTGATCGGCGTCTTACCCACCGAGCCATCCTCGTCGGCCTTGAGGGTGAGGGCGGGATCACCATTGATCCGTCCCCAGAAGACCTGCAGCTGCTCGCCCGGGGAGAAGCCCTTCACCGTCAGGTTGATGACGTCGCCGGGCTTGCCGACGATGGCGGACAGCGTCGCCTGCCCGGCGCCCTGGGCGACGGCCGCCTCGGCCTTGGCGACCTTGTCGCTGCCGCGCGCCTGCGCGGTCACCTCCATGACGGGCGTGGTCATCTTGGTGGGGAACGAGAAGTTCACCGTGAAGATGCCGTACTTGCCGGCCTTCGCGGTGCCGACCTGGACGGGCTTCGCGCCCTTGGCGTTCTTGGCGGAGCCCTTGGACGGCTGCGCCCCGGAGGAGGACGGCCCGAGGTACACGTCGACCATGGACCCCTGGTCGAAGCCGGACCCGCTGGCCGTGACCGAGCCGCCGAGCCGCACCAGGCCCGGGTTCAGCGTGACCATCGGATCGCCGCCACCGTGCACCATGACTCCGTTGAGGTCGACGGTCGGCGCCTTCGGCGCCTTGGTCACCGGCGCCGTCGGCGTCTCCTCGCCGCCGCCGCCGAACGACGGCAGCTTCGGCGTGTCGATACCCAGCGCCGGCAGCACCGAACGACCGACGCTGATCAGCAGGAACGCGGCGACCGCGGCGATCAGGAGCCGGCGGCCGGAGATCTTCGGCCGGGACACCCGCCGGCGGCGTTTCGCCGCTGCCGGACGGCGTTTCGCCGGTGCCAGCCGGCGCTTCACGGTTTGCATCGTCACTCCAGCTCGCTCATGAAGTTGCACCGATCTTGATGATCTGCAGTGAGACGTCGCCGCGGGTCGCCTGCCAGACGGGCTGCCCGTGTTGGTCGATCGCCTCGAGGATCCAGGTCTCGCCGCCGCGCTCGAGTGCGTCGCGCATCTTGTTCGACATCACGACGTAGTCGACGTTCTGCCAGCTTGAGGCGAAGACCTTGTCCCGCACGTCCGGGTCGGACGTGGCCTTGTAGTGCGGGTAGGCGTACTTGTACGGCGGGTCGTTGTCGTGCAGTGCGACCCAGATGTCGTCGTCGATGATGAGCTTCGCGTTCGGCGACACGTTCGTCTTGATCCACGCGACCTGCTGCTCCTGCAGGTAGGTCAGCGGCAGCCGGTAGGCGTCGCTGAACTCCAGCTGCCCCCTGGTGTTGTACTTGACGAGGAACCCACCCGGCATGACGAGCACCGGCACCAGCAGGCAGGCGACGAGCACCGCCGCGCCGGCCGGCTTCGTGCGCCGGGTCAGCCAGCCGAAGAACATCCCGAGGTTGAGCGCGAACAGCGGGACCATCGGCGCGATGTAGAAGTCGAGCAGGGCGCTGCGGGTCAGGTAGAAGCCGTAACCGGTGGCCATCAGCGCGCACGCCAGCATCGGCCCGCGCAGCCGTTTGTTGTTGCGGCCGGCGAAGAGGGCGAGCAGCGTCGCCGCGGTGCCGGCGATGAGCAGGTGACGGTCCTTGAACATCCAGCTGTCCTGCAGCAGGCTGGTGAACGACAGGCCGTTGCTGCTGTTCGAGTTGCGGTGCAGCTGCCACCACACGGTGTAGAGCAGCGACACGTGGTCGCCGGGGGTGGCCGCGGCGAGGTTGAAGTTGAACCCCTCCGGGAACAGCTCGTTCTTGATCTGCGCGTAGAGCAGGTAGCCGATGACCGGGGCGAGCGCGGCGAACCACCAGAACGACAGCCCGAAACGCCGGTTCGACTGCTCCTTCACCGTGCGGTGCAGCAGGTACGCGCAGCCCGGCAGGATGAACAGCGCGTTCTCCTTCGTGATGAGCGCGAGGCCGAAGCACGTCCCGGCGCCCATCACGGTGACGATCCGCCCGTCCTTGCGGGCCAGCAGGTACAGGCCCAGCAGGATCCACAGCATCATCAGGTTGTCCAGCAGCACCTGGCGCTGGTAGTACACGCCGAGCGGCGACACGTTGAACACGAACGCCGCGAGGAACCCGCCGGCCTTGCTGCCGGTGTAGCGCCGGATCGTCTCGTACAGCAGGAACACCGAGACCAGGTGGACGATCAGCATCAGGACGCGCCCGGTGTTGATCGCGTTGCCGAAGGCGCTGAAGCCGCCGGGCAGGATCGCGACCCAGCCCGCGATCGTGAGCCAGCCCATCGGCGCGTGGTCGTAGAAGTACGTGTAGGGCGACAGCTTGCCCATGTGGAGCACGGACCACGCCTGCTCCATGTAGATGCCTTCGTCGGTGAGGTACAGCGGGTAGCGGAACATGTTCCAGCCGTGCGTCACCAGGCCGATCGCCAGGCTGAGGATGATGAGCGGCCAGCCGCGCGTCTGCGGCGGCTTCTGCGGTGCCGCCGCCGGGCTCGCCGGCCGCTGCAGGGTGTCAGCCGACATTGGTCAGCTCCGCCGTCTCCGCCGCGGTGCGGTGCGCACCGACGTGGGCCGTCTTCTCCCAGTTGCGCTCGCCCTTGACCTGCCGCCACAGGGCGCGCGCCGCCGCGTAGGACAGCACCATCTGGTACGGGAACCAGGTGATCGCCATCTTCACCACCGTGCCGGGGGTCGCCTTCAGCCCGTGCGCGCCGGTGAACTCGTACAGGCCGACGACGCTCATCACGAAGTGCGCGCCGAGCAGGAGCACCGGCAGCCACGACATCATCGCCACCGGCACCGGCACGCTCAGCACGAACGCGCTGAGCAGCGCCACCGGCAGGTACACCCCGAGCATCGCCTGCACGTGCGGGAACGCCAGGGTGTACCAGGCCAGGAAGCGTTGCCGGCGGGTCGGCATGAGCTTCCAGGTGCCCTTGCCGAGGGTCTGCATGAAGCCTTGACACCACCGGGTTCGCTGCTTGATGAAGCTCTGCAGCGTCGGTGGCGTCTCCTCCTTCGTGACGTAGCGGTCGTCGTAGACGACCCGGACCTTCTCGCCCATGCTGGAGATGCGCAGGCCGATGTCGGCGTCCTCGGTCAGGTTCGACTCGTCCCAGCCGCCGAGCCGCTGGATCAGGTCCCGCTTGAAGAACACGGTGTTGCCGCCGAGCGGGATCGCGCCGTTCTTCGCGTGGTAGTGCAGCCGGCTGCGGAACCAGAAGAAGTACTCCAGCACGTTGAACGTCGAATACCAGTTGGAGTCGAAGTTCATCAGCTGCACGCCGGCCTGCACGCAGCCGACGTCCTCGCCCAACATGATGGTGTTGACGATGTCGAACAGCTGCGGCTGGACCTCGTCCTCGGCGTCGAAGATCGCCACGACGTCGTTGGTGGCGTACCGCAGCGCGGTGTTGAGCCCGTGCGGCTTGTTGATCGGCCCGTCATCGAACACCACCACCTCGACGTTCGTGCGGCCCATCGCGCGCAGCCGGTTCACCTGCGCCTGTGCCTGCTCGATCGTGCCGACGTCGTCGACGGAGCACACCACGAGGATCTGCACCAGGTGCGGCGGGTACTCAGCGGACGCGGCGCGGGCGATGGTGTGCTGGATGACCTCCTCTTCGTGCCGTGCCGGGAGGATGGCGGTGAAGGAGAGTGCGGGCGTAGCACGTTGATCGGGCACCCGCGCCCGGTCGCCCGCCTCGGGCTGGTCCCACGTGTAGATCATGAGGTACAACGCGTGCGCCGCCTGCACTGTCAGCACCAGCGAGATCAGGGTGAGAATGGTCAACACCAGCTGTTCCATCGGTGCGTTCACTCCAAATCCACTTCGAGCTGACGGCGAAGTTGACGGCGAACCCGGCCACGATGCCGATGAGGTTCGCGGGCAGGTAGTGCATCCCGAGCGCGACCAGCAGCTGGACCGCGACGACGTTGACCGGCAGTGCGGCGAGGCCGGCCAGGCTGAAGTAGGCGAACCGCTGCAGCGACAACCGGCGCCGGCGGAACGTCCAGAGCTCGTGCAGCACGTAGTTGGTGACCAGCGCGAGCTCGACCGAGGCGACGGTGGCGGGCAGCAGCGCCAGTCCGAGCACCCCGTGCAGCACGAGCAACGCGCCGTTGTTGACCACCACACCGCCGGCTCCCACCAGCGAAAACCGGCCCAGCCGGCGCAAGTTGGGCGTCACGGTGCAACGATGCTCGCCCCGGGCGCGCCTTACATCGGGCCACGGTCGGGGCGCGGCGGCGACCTTGGTCCTCCCCCATTCGGCGTACGCCGAACGGCACCGGGGACGTGGTGATTCACCGCCACACCGGGGTATAGCGCGCGGCGATGAGTATCAAGATCTTGATCGCCGACGACCACGCGATGGTCCGTGAGGGTCTGCGCGGTTTCCTGTCCCTCAGCGGCGACCTGGAGACCGTGGGGTTCGCCTCCGACGGCCGCGAAGCGGTGCGCCTGGCCCACGAGCTGCGCCCCGACCTCGTCCTCATGGACCTGCTCATGCCGGTCCTCGACGGTATCTCCGCGACCACCGTGATCCGCCGCGAGCTGCCCGGGGTCGAGGTCGTCGCCCTCAGCGGCTACCTGGAGCCGCAGCTCATCGCCGACGCCCTGCACGCCGGCGCGGTCGGGTACCTGCTGAAGGACACCTCCTCCGAGGAGCTGCACCGCGCGGTCCGCGCCGCCGCCGCGGGTCAGGTGCAGCTGTCGCCGGCGGTCGCGGCCCGGCTCGTCCGCGACGTGCACGTGCCGACGGCCCCGCCGCAGCTCACCCGCCGGGAGGAGGAGGTCCTGGTGCTGCTGGCCCGCGGCCGGGCGAACGGGCAGATCGCCCGGGAGCTGCACATCGCGCCGCAGACCGTGAAGACGCACGTGAGCAACATCCTGCAGAAGCTCAACGCCGAGAGCCGCACGCAGGCCGCCCTCTACGCGATGCGGGTCGGGCTCGTGCCGGTCCACGCGGCGGCCCCGAGTTGAGGCACCGTTGAGACACATAGCGGCGCTGCACGCCCTGCTGCGCGCCGGCGCCCCGGTCGACGAGGTGCTCCACTCGGTGTGCGACCGTGCCCGGCGCACCCTTCCGGCGGCAGCGGTCCTCGTCGTCGACGCCGCGGGCGCCGTACGGGTGAGCTCCGGCCCGCCGTCGCCGGACCTCGGTGCGATCGTCGCCGCCGGGATGCGGCACGGGCGGGCGGTGCTGCAAGGCGCCGTCAGCTGCGTGCCGATGCCCGGGCACGGCGGCGTCCCCGGCGTGCTCGTCGCCGTCGGCCGGCGGCGCCCTCCGCCACCGCGCCGCCTCGAAGCCTTCGCCGCGGTCGCCGCGCTCGCCATCGGTACCGGCGAGACGCAGGCGACCCGGGAGCGTGAACGCCTCGCGCGAGACCTGCACGACTCGGTGGTGCAGACCCTCTACGGCATCAGCCTCGGGGCCGGCACCGCCGCCGAGCTCGTCCACGGCGACCCCGCCAACGCCCGCGCCTCCCTCGACTGGATCCAGGAGACGGCCAGCGCCGGCCTCAGCGACCTGCGCGGCATCATCGTGCGGCTGCGGCCGGAGACCCTCGTCGGCGCGGGGCTCGCCGCGGCGCTGCGGCGCATCGTCGACGCGCTGCACTTCGCCCCCGGCACCGGCGCCGTCCCACCCGGGTGGGGCCTGCAGCTGGACGCCGAGCCGGCGGTCAGCCCGCAGGTGGAGGAGGCCCTGTACCGCATCGCCCTCGAAGCCCTCGGCAACGCCGCCCGGCACGCCGGTGCCTCGCAGGTCACCGTCCGGCTCGCCGGCGACGACACCCGCGTGGTCCTGGAGGTCGTCGACGACGGCGTCGGCTTCCATCCCTTCACCGCGGGATCGCCGGGCAGGCTCGGGCTGCGGTCCATGCGGGAACGGGCCGAGCTGGTCGGCGGCACCCTCGACGTGATGAGCGCGCCGGGCGCCGGCACCGTCGTCCGCGCGATCCTGCCCAGTTCCCCCGCCGTCCTCACAGGGTGAGGCACCGCCGCCGCCTCCGGCTGACCGTTGGTGCATGCGCGTGGTAGTTGATCTCACCAAGTGTCAGGGCTACGCCCAGTGCGCCTTCCTGGCGCCCACCTCGTTTCGGATGCAGGGCGACGAGGCCCTCATGTACGACCCTGCCCCCGCCGAGGACCAGCGCGAACGCGTCCAGCGGGCGGCGGCCGCGTGCCCCGTCCAGGCGATCCAGATCGACCGGCTCTCCGTGCATGACATGCCACCCGTCCACGTCGTGGACCGCCCGTCCCGCATCGTCGTCGTCGGCACGTCCCTCGCCGGGCTGCGCGCCGCCGAGGCGCTGCGCGAGGAGGGGTTCACCGGGTCCCTCACGCTCATCGACGGCGAGGCCGGCGAGCCGTACGACCGGCCGGCGCTGTCGAAGCAGGCCCTCAGCGGCCAGGTCGCGCCGGACGCGACCACCCTGCCGCACCGCGCCGACCTCGACGCCACCTGGCGGCTCGGCGTCAACGCGATCGGCCTCGACCTCGCCGGCCGCCGGATCCAGCTCGACGACGGCGCGTCGGTGCCGTTCGACCGGCTGCTGATCACCACCGGCGTCCGCGCCCGCCCGTGGCACGACCCGGTCGAGGCCGCCCTGGACGGCATGTTCGTGCTCCGCACCCGCGACGACGCGCTGCACCTCCACGAGCGGCTCGCCCTCCTCGCGCCGTACGGCGCCGCCGCCCGCCTCGGCGAGGCCCCGGGTCCGCTCGAGGCGCGCGACGCCGACCACACCCCGCGGGTCCTCGTCATCGGCGCGGGCTTCACCGGCTCGGAGATCGCCTCCACCTGCCGGTCGATGGGCCTGGACGTCACCGTCGCCGAGGCCGCCGCGACGCCCCTGGCCGGCGCGCTCGGCGGGGTCGTCGGCGCCGTCGCCGCCGACCTGCACCGCGAGCACGGCGTCGACCTGCGCTGCGGCGTCACCGTCGAGTCGATCGAGGGCGACGCCGACGGCCACGTGCGCCGGGCCCGCTTCTCCGACGGCACGACGGTCGACGTCGCGGTCGTCGTCGCCGCGCTCGGCGGGGTCCGCAACATCGAGTGGCTCCGCGACTCCGGCCTCGCAGTCGGCGAGTGGGGCGTCGCGTGCGACGCGGGCTGCCGCGCGTTCGACGCCAACGGCCTCGTCCTCGACGACATCTTCGTGGCCGGCGACGTCGCCCGCGCCCCGAACGCGATGTTCGGCTACCAGTTCCTGGCCCTGGAGCACTGGGCGAACGCCGTCTCCCAGGCCGAGGTCGCCGCCCACAACATGGTCAGCGACGAGTCCGACCGCTGGCCGCACCTGCACATGCCGTCCTTCTGGTCGCTGCAGTTCGGCGTCAACATCAAGGCCGTCGGCGTGCCCACCTTCTCCGACGAGGTCGTCATCACCCAGGGCTCGGTGGCGGAGCGCCGCTTCGCCGCGGCCTACGGGTACAAGGGACGCCTCACCGGCGCCGTCACCTTCAACCACGGCAAGTGGCTGCCCTTCTACGCGCGGCTGATCGAGCAGGCGGCGCCGTTCCCGCCGCACTTCACCACCGTCGACCAGCCCGAGTCGATGGTGCCCGTCCCCGCCGACGTCCCCGACTTCAAGTTCCTGGCCCGCGACGCGACCGTGGTGGTCACCGGCCACGACCCCAGCTCCCGATCCGCCTCTCTGAGGAGTGCCCGATGACCACTTCCGTCGGCTCCGCGTTCGGCGCGGTCCTGGACCCGGTGAACCGCCACAACCCCTACCCGCTGTACACCTCCCTGCGCCGCACCCCCGTCGGCCGCGAACCCGACGGCACCTGGCTGGTCACCACGTTCCGCGAGATCTCCGCCCTGCTGCACGACCCGCGGATCAGCTCCGCCGTCGACCCCGCCCGCGAGCCGGTCGGGCTGAAGCCGAGCTTCCTGCGGACCGACCCGCCCGAGCACGACCGCCTGCGCCGCCTCGCCACCCGGCAGTTCGGCCCGCCGCACCGCCCGACGTTCGTCGCGGACCTGCAGCAGTCCTTCGAGGGCATCGTCGACCGGCTCATCGCCGACCTGCCCGCCTCCACCGCGGACCTCGTCGACCAGTTCGCCTACCCGCTGCCGGTCCTCGTCATCTGCGAACTGCTCGGCGTGCCCCTCGCCGACGAGCCGCGCTTCAAGGCGTGGATCGACCGCGCGCTGTCCACCGAGAACCCGCGGGAGACGGACGCCTTCCGGGAGCTCGCGGACTACATCGGCGACCTCGTCGACGCCGACCCCGAGCCGGGCCTGCTGCGCTCCCTCGCCAACGACGACGGCCCCGACGGCCGGATGACCCGCGACGAGCTGGTCGGCACGGCGCTCCTGCTGCTCATCGCCGGCCACGAGACGACGGTCAACCTGATCGCCAACGCCTCGCTGATCCTGCTCCGCGAGCCCCGCTGGATCGACCGCCTCCTCGACGACCCGTCCTTCGCGATCCCGCTCGTGGAGGAGGTGCTGCGCTGGGACCCGCCGGTGCAGTTCCTCCCGTGGCGCACCGCCCTCGACGACATCCCCATCGGCGGCACCACCATCCCGCGGGGCGCCTCCGTCACGCTGCTCCTCGCCGCCGGCAACCGCGACCCCGCCCACGTCAGCGACCCCGACCGCTTCGACCCGGACCGCCGCCCCGTCCCGCACCTCGCCTTCGGCGACGGCATCCACTACTGCTTCGGCGCCCCGATGGCCCGCCTGGAGGCGCAGGTCGCCTTGCGCGCGCTGGCCCCGGTCCTGGCGCGGGCCCGCCTGCTGGAGGACCCGCCGGAGTACCGCCCGAGCCCCGTCCTGCGCGGCCCTCGCCACCTGCGCGTGGCCCTGGACTGACCTCTCCCCGCCGCACTCACCGTCACCGCAAGGCTCCTCCCCAGCCCACGACCCGGCGCAGAACCAGCCTCCACTCCAGCGCCGCAGCCCGCCACTCACGCCGGAGCCGCGGCCTACCGATCACCTGGCACGATGCGGCGCCCTCGACGCCGCTCGACTCCGGCGCCGCTCGGCCCCAGCGCCGCGGTCCACCGTCCACCCGGCGGGCCGCGGCGCCCTCGACGTCGCTCGTTCTCAGCGCCGCGGCCCGTCCGAACAGGCGGCCGGTCAGGCGGCCGGTTGGGGTTCCGCCGCGGAAGCAGGGGTTGCGGCCTGTAAGGGGCGGGGCGGGAGGGCCTTGGCCAGGAGGCCGTAGCCGGCGAGCAGGAGCAGCGGGCTGAGCACCGACAGCGGGCCGACGCCCACCGCGAGGAACGCCACCACCCCCAGCCCCGTCAGCACCGGCACCCACCAGCGGACCAGGCCGTCGGCGGCGGCGCCGATCGGGACCGCGATCAGGCCGAGCAGGCTCACCAGCATCGCCGGCATGGCCCAGCCGAACGCGAACAGCGCATACCCGCCGAAGGCCTCCGTCACCTTCGCCGCGAGCTCGGCCGGCACCGTCTGCCGGACCGCCAGGTCGCTGAAGTCGCCGACCATCAGCCCGCTGAAGTGCATCAGCGCGAACGCGGTGACCGCGGCCGCCGCGCTGGTGAAGCGCCGGCCCCGGCGCATCAGCAGCAGCATCCCCGGCACGAACAGCACCCACGCCCAGTGCAGGAGCAGCGCGCTCACCTGCGCCAGGCCCGGCTGCCGCACCGACTCCTCGATGTCCGGCGACAGCCCCGGCACGGTCAGCAGCCCCGCCCCGAACACGACCGGCGCGGCGACGAGCCCGAAGCGGCCCACCCGGTCCTTGAACGCGCCGAACGTCGCCGGCTCGTCCGCACCGGACGTGCCGGCCCTCTTGCCCATCTCCCACCCGGCGAACCCGTACGCCACCAGCATCACGACCGGCCCGGCGAGGTTCACCGGCAGCGGCGAGATCGCGAACTGCAGGTACAGCACCGAACCCAGCAGCGCGGCGGCCGCCGTCCACCAGGAGATGACCTTCGCGTAGGCGGCCGCGACCGGTGTCAGCAGCAGCGCCAGCGCCCAGCCGACCAGCCCCGGCGTCTGCCAGCCCCACACCGCCCACTGCATCGACTGGAACGCCTCGTCGGCGCGTTTGACGTCGGCGTCGGTCAGCGTCTGCTCCATGGCGAGGATCGCCAGGTCGTACGCCATCATCGCCGAGAACGTGACGAGCCCGAACACCGCGGCGCACCACGCGATCCGCGCGAGCACGGCGCCCCTGCGCCGGATCGGTGCGAGGAGCCCGAGGAACACCGGCACGAACAGCACCCACGCCCAGTGCAGCAGCACCGAGTGCCACTGGATGGCGTCGGGGTGCGCCCGGTAGATCCCGAAGCCCTGGTCCTCGCCGAGGGCGGGGTCGACCGCCGTGGCGACGCCGAGGAAAGCGGGCGCGAGGAAGAGCACAAGTCTGAAGAACAAAAGCCGCATATCGGTACCCCTGAGTCGGTCGAATTCACGTTGGACCAGCAAGGTACGTATGTGCCGGCTCGCAAGTCGCCACCATGGCGGGGGAATCGTTCTCCCCCTCGCGGGGGACCGCCGGTCATTCCTTGGACGGGCGATTCCGCGGCCGGGAAGCGCTTACGGTCATCACGTGGAGATGAGGCGGGCAGATCTCGCGCTGACGGGCGCATTCGTGGTGTTCGCCCTGACCGAGGAGGCGGTCGCGCACCAGCCGGGCGACTGGTGGCCGTTCGTGCTGGCGGGGTTCGCGCCGCTCGTGGCCCTGCGCCGGGTCATCCCGCTCACCGGCCTGCTCGCCAGCTGCGTCGGCGGCCTCAAGTACTGGTATCCGGACCAGATCGTCAACTACCGGCTGTGGCAGCTCGCCGCGATGATCATCGCGGCGTACACGGTCGGCCGGCACGTGCCGCTGCTCGGCACCACCGGCCGGCTCGCCCGTGCCCGCGGGGTCGCCGGCCTGCTCCTCGCCGTCGCGACCGGCGCCGCCTTCTGGCAGGTCGACCCGGTCGACCCGATGGGCGCGCTCTTCTTCCCCGTCGCGCCATGGATCCTGGGCACGGTCTTCGGCGTCCAGCACCGCCAAAGCGCCGACGCCGCCACCGCCCGCGCCGCGATCCGCGAGCAGCGGGTCCGCGAGGCGGTCATGGAGGAGCGCGTCCGGATCGCCCGCGAGCTGCACGACATGGTCGCGCACAGCGTCACCGTCATGGTCATCCAGGCGGGCGTGGTCCGGCGCCGCCTCGACGCGGGCCTCACCGTCGACGCCGACCTGCTGCGCAACATCGAGTCCTCGGGTCGTGACGCCGTCGGCGAGCTGCGCCGCACGCTCGGCCTGCTCCGGGGCGACACCGGCGGCACCGGTGGCACCACCGCGGCGCCGGTCGGCCTCGACCGCCTCGACGAGCTGCTCGCCCAGGTCCGCGAGGCCGGATTGACGGTCACCCTGCACCGCTCGGGCACCCCGGTGACGCTGCTGCCGGCCGCGGATCTCTCGGCGTACCGCATCGTGCAGGAGGCCCTGACCAACGTGCTCAAACACGCCGGACCCGCCGCGGTCACCGTGTCTTTACGCTACGCCGACGACGGCGTCCACCTCTCGGTCGTCGACGACGGCGGCCCCGTCACCGTTCCGGTCCCCGGCTCCGGCCAGGGCCTCATCGGCATGCGCGAGCGCGTCACCCTGTTCGGCGGCGACCTCGAAGCCGGCCCGCTCCCCACCGGCGGCTTCGCCGTCCACGCCCGGCTGCCGCGGCTGGTGGCGCCATGAGCTCCGGTCCCGCACCCGACGGCCCGGGCTCCGCCTCGACGCGTCCCGGCCCCGCCTCGAAGATCAGCGTGGTCATCGCCGACGACCAGCGGATGGTCCGCGCCGGCCTGCGCATGGTCATCGAGACCGAGTCCGACATGCACGTCGTCGGCGAGGCCGGCGACGGCGTCGAGGCGGTCACCCTCACCCGCCGGCTACGCCCCGACGTGGTCCTCATGGACATCGCGATGCCCCGCCAGGACGGCCTCGCCGCCACCCGCGCCCTGCTCGCCGCCCCCAACCCGCCCCGCATCATCGTGCTCACCACGTTCGACACCGACGACAACCTGTACGAGGCGCTCCGCGCCGGCGCGAGCGGCTTCCTGCTGAAGGTCTCCTCGCCCGAGCATCTCATCACCGCGATCCGCGTCGTCGCCGCAGGCGAGGCCCTCCTCGACCCGGCGGTCACGACGCGGGTGATCGCCTCGTACGCCGGCACCCCGGGCCCGCAGCCCCCGCCCGAGCTCGCCGACCTCACCCCACGCGAGACCGACGTCCTGCGCCTCATGGCCCGCGGCCTGTCCAACGGCGAGATCGCCGCCGCCCTGACGGTCGGCGAAGCCACGGTGAAGACCCACGTCGCCCGCGTCCTGATGAAGCTCGCCCTCCGCGACCGCGTCCAGGCCGTCGTCTACGCCTACGAGTCGGGCCTCGTCCGTCCCGGGCAATGATCCAGTCAGTCCGGATCGACGCTGACGCGCTGCTGGCGGAGTTCGGGGACGTGCCGCGCGATGGTCTCGAAGTCGCCGTCCTCGTGCAGGACCACGAGCTTGAGCCGGATCGCGGTCGCCGCGATCACAAGGTCGGCAACCGACACGGCCGTGAACGCGCTGGGCTTCACGAGCTCGTGTCGAATGACCGCAACGAGATCCCAGATACCGTCAGGGATCCCGGCCCAGGGATATGCAGCCAGTAGCTCGCTCTCCACCTCCAGATACCTGTGCGCTTCGGCCAGCGTCAGCGTCTCCACGAGAACCGGCTCGCTCACCAAGATGAGACCCCGCGCCACGAGGTCGTACCACGGAGCGGCAGCCTGACGACGATAGATGCGCACGAGAGCACTGGTGTCGACGAGATATCTCACTCGTCCACCTCGCTCAAGCGACTGTCGTCGAAGACGCCCTCGTCAGCCATGCGTTGCAGATTTTCGAGCGCCCTGCGTCGCCGGGCGCGTTGCTGGTCGACGAACTCGCGGAGCGCCGCGTTGATCGCTTCGTTGCGTGATGACGTCCCCAAGTGTCGCTGAGCCTCCTCGAGCAGCTCCTCGTCGATCGCCACGTCTTCCTCGGCGGCCGCCTCAGTCGCCGCCTTAATGACGGTTTCGGTCATGTTCCACCTCCTTTCTGACACTAGTAGCCACATGGCTATACGTCAACCTGGCCGGTCCAGCCTCAACCACCAGCATACGAACGAGCGGTTTCAGCAGGCCGGAGACAGTACGGCGCTCCGACCCATGAGCGGGTCGGAGCGCCGGGGCGGTTCGACGGGGTCAGGCCTCGACCAGGGCTGACCGGGCTGCTCGTCGTACCAGGCGTAGAAGGTGACCGGAGCCGGCGCGGCACAAGACCGGACGATGCCATCCAGCACGGCTACCACCACGATCGGCTCCACCTGCCGCGCGGAGACGATCTCGACGCCCGGTCGGAAGCCCCCGGTCGGAAAGGTCGGGACGCAGCGGCTCATCGAGGTACGAACGCACCAGAGCGGCGAACGGGTCCGACGCGGTCATCTCATAATCAAAGGGCGGAGCCGGCCACGATCATGGCCGGCTCCGCCCTTCGGCAGCGCGGTGGGTCAGGCCTCGACGAGGGCCATGACCTCGTCGGAGACGTCGAAGTTGGCGTAGACGTTCTGGACGTCGTCGCAGTCGTCGAGGGCGTCGATCAGCTTGAAGACCTTGCGGGCGCCCTCTTCGTCCAGGGGGACGGTCACGCTCGGCACGAACGACGAGTCCGCCGACTCGTAGTCGATGCCGGCGTCCTGCAGGGCGGTGCGGACCGCCACGAGGTCGGTCGCCTCGCTGATGATCTCGAAGGCCTCGCCGAGGTCGTTGACCTCCTCGGCGCCCGCGTCGAGGACGGCGAGGAGCAGGTCGTCCTCGGTCAGCTCGCCGGCCTTGGGCACGATGATGACGCCCTTGCGGCTGAACATGTACGAGACGCTGCCGGCATCGGCGAGGCTGCCGCCGTTGCGGGTGAGCGCCACGCGGACCTCGGTCGCCGCGCGGTTGCGGTTGTCCGTGAGGCACTCGATGAGGATGGCGACGCCGTTGGGGCCGTAGCCCTCGTACATGGCGGTCTGCCAGTCGGCGCCGCCGCCGATGAGGCCGGAGCCGCGCTTGACGGCGTTGTTGATGTTGTCGTTGGGCACCGAGTTCTTCTTGGCCTTCTGGATGGCGTCGAAGAGGGTGGGGTTACCGGACGGGTCGCCGCCGCCGGTGCGGGCGGCGACCTCGACGTTCTTGATCAGGCGGGCGAAGAGCTTGCCGCGCTTGGCGTCGATGACCGCCTTCTTGTGCTTGGTCGTCGCCCATTTTGAGTGCCCGGACATGGCCTAACCCTCCGTCGTCTGGCCCGCCTCACGCGCCATCTCCACGAAGTACCGATGGACTCGGAGGTCGCCGGTGAGCTCGGGATGGAAGGCTGTCGCGAGCAGGTGCTGCTGCCGAACCGCGACAATCCTACCGGCGGCCGCTCCGTCACTCACACGCCCCAGCACCTGCACGTCCGGACCGACCTCCTCGACCCACGGGGCGCGGATGAAGACCGCCGAGAACGGCCCACCTTCAATGTCCGAAATGTCGACGGTGCCTTCGAACGAATCGACCTGCCTGCCGAAGGCATTTCGCCGGACGGTCATGTCGATGCCGCCGAAGGGCACCTGGTCGGGGCGGCCGTCCAGGATCGTGCCGGCGAGCATGATCATGCCGGCGCACGAGCCGTAGGCGGGCATGCCGCCGGCCAGCCGCTTGCGCAGTGGCTCGGTCATGCCGAACTCGATCGCCAGCTTGCTCATCGCCGTGGACTCACCACCCGGGATGACCAGCGCGTCGACCGAGTCCAGCTCCTCGGGGCGGCGTACAGGACGGGCGATGACATCAAGCTCGGCCAGGGCGTGCAGGTGTTCGCGCGTATCGCCCTGGAGGGCGAGCACACCGATGATCATGCCGGCGGTCACCAGCCGCGCTCGGCGAGGCGGTGCGGCTGCGGGATCTCCTCGACGTTGATGCCGACCATGGCCTCACCCAGGCCGCGGGAGACCTTGGCGATGACGTCGGGGTCGTCGTGGAACGTGACGGCCTTGACGATGGCGGCGGCGCGCTGCTCGGGGTTGCCGGACTTGAAGATGCCGGAGCCGACGAAGACGCCCTCGGCGCCGAGCTGCATCATCATGGCGGCGTCGGCGGGGGTGGCGATGCCGCCGGCGGTGAACAGCACGACCGGGAGCTTGCCGGTCTCGGCGACCTCCTTGACCAGCTCGAACGGCGCCTGCAGCTCCTTCGCGGCGACGAACAGCTCGTCCTCCGGCAGCGACGTCAGCTTGCGGATCTCCGCGCGGATCTTGCGCATGTGGGTGGTGGCGTTGGACACGTCGCCGGTGCCGGCCTCACCCTTGGAGCGGATCATGGCCGCGCCCTCGGTGATGCGGCGCAGGGCCTCGCCGAGGTTGGTGGCGCCGCAGACGAACGGCACGGTGAAGGCCCACTTGTCGATGTGGTTGCTGTAGTCGGCCGGGGTGAGCACCTCGGACTCGTCGACATAGTCGACGCCGAGCGCCTGCAGGACCTGGGCCTCGACGAAGTGGCCGATGCGGGCCTTGGCCATGACGGGGATCGAGACGGCGGCGATGATGCCGTCGATCATGTCGGGGTCGCTCATGCGGGAGACCCCGCCCTGCGCCCGGATGTCGGCGGGGACGCGCTCCAGCGCCATGACGGCGACCGCGCCGGCGTCCTCGGCGATCTTCGCCTGCTCGGGGGTGACGACGTCCATGATGACGCCACCCTTGAGCATCTCTGCCATGCCCCGCTTGACCCGCGCGGTGCCGGTGACTGACGAGCTGGTGGTGGGCGACTCGGACACGACGAAGCACTCCTCACAGGGATGAACGGGATTCACCTCGAGTTTACGCCGACCGGGTGACAGGTTCCGACGTCCAATGGGAACCCCGCGGCCCACGTTGCGGCCACCGGGTCACCCCAAGCCCACGAAAATGACGATATTTCCGGTTTAGCGGGCGCGGAGCGCCTGATAAATCGGGAGAAGCTGAGGAGGCAGAAAGAAACGGAAGCCAGAGGTTCTCGGTGTGCGGTTGCCGCTCATGTACCGGCAGCGCCGGGTCACGGCAGGGACGGGTCGTCGACGTCGAAGTACGCGGGGCGGGGGTGCTTGCGGGCCAGGCGGAACAGGCGGACCAGCGTCCGGCGGCGCACGGCGAGGGCGTCGCGCACGACGTCGTTGTGCACCTGCCTGGCGAGGGCGACCCGCCTGCTGACCTGCACGAGCGGCCCGACGACGTCCTCCGGGCCGGCGGCCGCCTCACGCAGGTGGCGGGTCAGGTCGTTCTCGGCCACCTCGCGGTCCTCGGGCTGGGCGTCGACGGCGATCCGGGCCGCGTACATGAGGGTGGGCAGCTGGGCCGCCTCGGCGAGGGCCACCGCGGCCACCGCGCGCCGGACCAGGTGGGCGTCGAGCGTGGCGTAGGCCGCGACCGCCCGCGCGTGGAGCCGGTCGACGCGGGCCGCGAGCCACGTGAGGTAGGTGGCCACGAGGACCACCACCGCCACCACCGTGATCACCCACCACACGGCGGGAAGCCTACGGTAAGCGCGGCGGTCGCCGGGACCGGCTGTCTATGGGACGGGCTGCTCGATCACGGCGCCGGCGACCTCGATCACCGTCGAGTAGACCTCCAGGACCCGTTCGGCGACGACGGGCCAGTCGTACGCGGCGACGACGGAGGCGGCCCGGTCGGCGAGCTCGGCCCGCCGCGCGGGGTCGTCGAGCAGGCCGGCGATGGTGGCGGTCAGCGCGGCGGCGTCGCCGACGGGGAACAGCGCGCCGGCCCGCCCGCCGTCCAGGACCCGCCGGAAGGCGTCCAGGTCGCTGGCGACGACGGTCGCGCCCGCGGACATCGCCTCGGTCAGGATCATGCCGAAGGACTCGCCGCCGGTGTTGGGGGCGATGTACAGGTCGACACTGCGCAGCATCCGCGCCTTGTCCTCCTCCGACACCTTCCCCAGGAAGACGATCCGGTCCTTGAAGGCCGTGATGTCCGGGAAGTCGGCGAAGATCTCGTCGACGTCCCCGGGGCCCGCCACCAGCAACCGCAGGTCAGGACGGCGGGCGGCGAGCGTCGCGAAGGCGGACAGCAGCAGCGGGAAACCCTTCCGGGGCTCCGTGAACCGCCCCAGGAAGCCCAGCGTGCCCCCGCTGCCGGGGTATCCGGGCAGCGGCGTGGCGGCGCGGTACCGCGACACCTGCACCCCGTTGGGAATCTCCCACGCGCTGCCGCCCAGGTGCTCGACCTGGACCTTGCGCGCCAGCTCGCTCACCGCGATCCGCCCCGTGATCTTCTCGAGGACCAGCTGGAGCAGCCCCTGGGCGGCGGCGAGCGCCCGCGACCGGGTGATCGCGGTGTGGAACGTGGCGACGACGGGCCCGCGCGCCGACAGCACCGCCAGCATCGACAGGCTCGGCGTGAGCGGCTCGTGCACGTGCAGCACGTCGAAGCGGCCGGCGGCCATCCAGCGCCGGACCCGGGTCGCGGAGATGAGCCCGAACGAGACGCGCGCGACGGAGCCGTTGTACGGCACCGGCACCGCCCGGCCCGCGGGCACGACGTAGGGCTGGTCGGCGCTCTCGTCGTCGCCGGGCGCCAGGACGCTGACGTGGTGGCCGAGGCTGATCAGCGTCTCGGCGAGGTCGCGGACGTGGTTCTGCACGCCGCCAGGCACGTCGAACGAGTACGGACAGACGATCCCGATGCGCAGCACGCCTCCCACGCCTCCTAAGCCTTCACCACGGCGGGGGTGTCGATCCAGAGTCGTTGCAGCATGTGCCAGTCCTGTGGGTTGCGGGCGATCCCCTCGGCGAGGACGTCCGCGATGCGCTGGGTGAGCAGCCGGACCCGCACGTCGAGCGCCCCCTCCGAGGCGTCCGGCAGCGGGATCGGCCCTTCGAGCCGGCCGGCGGCCGCGTCCGGGTCGAACCACATCGACACCACGTACAGCGGCGCCCCGGTCCGCAGGGCCAGCAGCGCCGGGCCGGCCGGCATCTTCGTCCGGCCGCCGAAGAAGTCGACCTCGACGCCGCGGGCGGTCAGGTCCCGGTCGGCGAGCAGCGGCACCACGTACCCGGCCCGCAGCCGCTCCTCCAGCACGTCGAACGCGGGCCGCTCGCCACCGGTCGTCGGAAGGATCTCCATACCCAGTGAACGCCGGAAGTGCAGAAAACGCCGGTACACGCTCTCCGGCTTCAGCCGCTCCGCGACGGTCACGATCGGCCAGCCGTTGGCGGCGACCCAGGCGCCGGCCGCGTCCCAGTTGCCCGCGTGCGGCAGGGCGATGACCGCACCGGCCTTGTCGGCGACGTTCTTGGCGAGCAGCTCGCCGCGGTCCAGGCGGAATCCGCTGAGGTGCTCGGCCTTCGAGCGGCCCGGCAGGCGGAACGCCTCCAGGTAGTAGCGCGCGTAGGAGCGCAGCCCGCGCTCCACCAGGTCGGCGAGCTCGGCCTCCGACGGCCCGGGACCGATGACCCGCCGCAGGTTCGACGCGAGCGTCGCGGTGCCCTTGCCGCCGTTTCCGCTCCTGTACCGGCGGGAGCCGTGCCGGGCGGCGGCCGCGAAGAACGGCCACACGGCCGCCCGGGGGAGCTTCGGGATGAGGGAGAAGGCGGCCCCGTAGCCGAGCTCCGCAAGGTTCACGGAGCGACCCGATCGCCGGCGTCGGCGGCCGCCGCGATGTCGCGGGCCTGCCGGTACACGTGCGACATCCGCTGCCCGATGGTGATCACCGACAGCAGGACCAGCAGCCACAGGGCAGCCTCCATGCCGTACGGCACGCCGAAGCCGAACAGCAGGCCGCCGATGCCGACGAGGATGAGCCGCTCGGTGCGCTCGGCCAGCCCGACGTTGGCGGTCATCCCGAGACCCTCGGCGCGGGCCTTCACGTACGACACGACCTGCCCGGTGAGCAGGCACAACAGCGCCGCGGCGCACTCACGCAGCTGACCCCGGGAGGCGAACCAGAAGGCGACCGAGCCGAAGATGGCGCCGTCGGAGACGCGGTCCATGGTGGAGTCGAGCAGGGCGCCGAATTTGTTGCTGACGCCGAGCTGTCGGGCCATGGACCCGTCGAGCATGTCGGTCAGGCAGCTCACGGTGACGATAACGAGCGCGATGACCATGTGGCCGCGGGTGGCGAAGCCGAGACTGCCGATGAGCACGCCGACGGTGCCGGCGACGGTCACCGCGTTCGGGGTCACCTTGGCGCGCAGCAGCGCGGCCGCGACGGGGTTGACGATGCGGGCCAGTCCGGCCTTGCTGACTACGCTGAGGATCTTCGCCATGGCGCTCCCACGATAACGGCGGCGGAGCTTGCCGGATACCTGCGCGTGGGCCTGCTCACGGTGCTTGAGTAAACCGTAGGCCGCCGGTGGGGTCGAAGGGCTCTTGTGTCGGTGATGGTTCGGGTGTGGGATCGGTGAACAGGTCGTGACTGTGAGACTGCTCACAGCAGGCAGGACGGGAGGCGCATGATGGCGCAGAAGGTCCAGGAGAAGGGTGTCGCCGGCCCGGTGCCGGCGGTGGATGACCCCGGCAGGGTACGCAACGTGGTGGTCGTCGGGCACTCCGGCGCCGGGAAGACGACGCTCGTGGAGGCGCTGCTCGCGGCGACCGGCACGATCGGCCGGGCCGGCGCGGTGGCCGAGGGCACCACGGTGACCGACCACGACCCGGCGGCGGTGCGGCAGCAGCGGTCCGTGACGCTGTCCTGCGCCCCCGTCATCCACGACGGCACGAAGATCAATCTGCTCGACACCCCGGGCTACGCCGACTTCGTCGGGGAGCTGCGCGCCGGCCTGCGGGCCGCCGACGCGGCGCTGTTCGTCGTGTCGTCCGTCGACGGCGTCGACGCCGCCACCGCCGCGCTGTGGGAGGAGTGCGCCGCCGTCGGGATGCCCCGCGCGGTCGCCGTCACCCGCCTCGACCACCCGCGCGCCGACTTCCAGGACACCGTGGACCTCTGCCAGGACGCGTTCGGCGACAACGTGCTGCCGCTCTACCTGCCGATGCTCGGCGACGACGGCACTGCGGTCGAGGGCCTCATCGGGCTGATCACCCACCGGGTCTTCGACTACTCCGCGGGCTACCCGCCGTCGGTCCGCGACCCCGAGCCGCAGCACCTGCCGGCGATCGAGGAGTCGCACAACAGCCTGCTCGAAGGCATCATCGCCGAGAGCGAGGACGAGACGCTCATGGAGCGCTACGTCAGCGGCGAGATCATCGAGACGTCGGTGATCATCGAGGACCTGGAGAAGGCGGTCGCCCGCGGCACCTTCTACCCCGTCGTGCCCGTCTGCGCCCACACCGGCCTCGGCCTCGACGCCCTCCTCGAGGTGCTGACCAGCGGGTTCCCGTCGCCGCTGGAGCACGTCGTGCCGCCGGTCACCGACATCGCGGGCGACCCGCACGCGCCGCTGCGCTGCGACCCGGACGGCCCGCTCATCGCCGAGGTGGTGAAGACGACGATCGACCCGTACGTCGGCCGCGTCTCCCTCGTGCGGGTCTTCTCCGGCACGCTGCGCCCCGACACCCCGGTGCACATCTCCGGGCACGGCATGGCCGAGCGCGGCCACCCCGACCACGACGCCGACGAGCGGTTCGCGCACCTGTTCTCCCCGCTCGGCGCGACGCTGCGGGAGGTGCCGTACGCGGTCGCCGGCGACATCGTCGCGATCACCAAGTCGACGACGGCGGAGACCGGCGACACGATCTCCGGCAAGGACGACCCGATGCTCATGGCGCCGTGGGTGATGCCGGAGCCGCTGCTGCCGATCGCGATCGTCGCGAAGACCCGCTCCGACGAGGACGCCCTCGCCAAGAACCTCGGCCGGCTCGTCGCCGGCGACCCGACGCTGCGCCTGGAGCGCAACGCCGAGACCCACCAGCTGGTGCTGTGGTGCATGGGTGAGGCGCACGCCGACGTCGTGCTCGACCGGCTGCGCTCCGGCGGCGTGGAGCTGGACACCGAGCCGGTGCGGGTCGCGCTGCGCGAGACGTTCGCCGCGCCCAGCCAGGGCCACGGCCGGCACGTCAAGCAGTCGGGCGGTCACGGGCAGTACGCGGTCTGCGACATCAAGGTCGAGCCGCTGCCGCGCGGGTCCGGCTTCGAGTTCGTCGACAAGATCGTCGGCGGGGTCGTGCCGCACAACTACATCCCGTCGGTGGAGAAGGGCGTCCGCCACCAGATGGAGCGCGGCATGGTCGCCGGCTACCCCGTCGTCGACGTGCGGGTCACCCTGTTCGACGGCAAGGCGCACTCCGTCGACTCGTCCGACGCGGCGTTTCAGACCGCCGGTGCGCTCGCCCTGCGCGAGGCCGCCGAGCAGGGCCAGACAACGCTGCTCGAGCCGATCGACGAGGTCTGGATCCGCGTCCCCGACGAGTTCGTCGGCGCGGTCATGAGCGACCTGTCCGGCCGCCGCGGCCGGGTGCTGGGCAACGAGCCGGACCCGGGCGGGCACGAGCGGACCCTCGTGCACGCCGAGGTGCCCGCCACCGAGCTCGTCCGGTACGCGGTCGAGCTGCGGGCGATGACGTCCGGCTCGGGCACGTTCACCCGCGCGTTCGTCCGGCACGACCCGATGCCGTCACACCTGGCGGAAGCGGTGAAGAAGGAGCACGCCGCGTCCCGCTGACGCCCGTCACCGGTCTGGCTGGATCACCCGGTCCAGCCAGACCTGGTCGAGCAGCTCGATGCCGTCGACCATGATCCCGGCCGGGTACCCGTTCGCGGGCGTGAAGAAGTCCCGCTCGACGGACCGGAAACGGAAGCCCTGCCGCTGGTAGAAGCGCAGGTTGCCGACGTCGGCGGCGCCGGTGGCCACCAGCAGCGTCCCGCCGCCCTCCGCCCGTACCAACGCCGCGGCCGCCTCGACGAGGGCCGCACCGACACCGGTCCCCCGCCGCTCCGGCACCACCGCCATGTTCTTGACCTCCAGACCGACCAGCTGGAGGTGGCCCACGGTCCGCCCACCGTCCACCGCGACGAGCACGCGACCCTGGTGCAGATAGCCGTCCAGCAGCTCCGCGGAGTCCTCGGCCAGTTCGAACGACCACCGCAGGGTGGCCCGGTCACCGTCGTACAGCTCCACACGCACGACGCCAGACGATGCCAGGTCCGCCTACACTGCGCGGCATGATTTTCTCGCGGGGCAGGAAGCAGGACGCCATCGTCGAGTTCTGGGCGTGGTGGCCGTCGGTGCGGCCGGCCGTCACCGCCGCCATCGCCGGCGGCGGATGGGGGTCGATCCCGGACGACGTCAGCCGCCGCGTCCATGCCATCCACAAGGACCTGACCTGGGAGTTCAGCGCCGGCCGGAGCGCCCGGCACGCGCTGGTCGTGTCGGCGGGCGGCGACGCCGAGCTGCGCGCCACCGCCGCCCGCTGGGCCGCCCTCGCCCCGGCGGCGGACCCCGAGTTCGAGTACCACACCAGCCGGCAGCCGGACCACTCGACGCTCACCGCCACGATCGAGATCGGCGGGCAGAAACTCGACCTGGCGGAGTTGCGCTTCGCGTTCGAGCGCGACGGCGACGCCGTCGACGTCGTCTGCCACCACCCTGGGTTCCGCCGGCTGCCGGAGACCATCCGCGGGCAGGTGACGTTCCTGGCCCTCGACTGGCTGCTCGGCGAGGAGGGCGTCGAGACGTGGATCGGCGCGGTCGAGTTCGCCGCCGACGAGCCCGACGGAGCCCGCGACCCGCTCGACCTCGTCGCGGCCGTCGACGCGCTGCGGGAGGAGCACCGCGAGCCGAAGTGGGTCATCATGCGGGCCACTCCCCCTGACGCGCCGGTGATCCTCGCCGCCGCCGCCCGCCCGCTGAGGTCGGTGCGCTGGCCGCGCTTCGACACGTACGTCGGGGTGACGCTGCCCTACGAGGACCTCACCGACGCCGGGCTGCCGGACGAGGCGTCGCTCGCCGCGCTGAGGGACTTCGAGGACGGCCCCCTCGCCACGGCCCTGCGCGGCGACGGAGAGCTCGTCGCGCACGAGAGCAGCGGCGGCAAGCGGACCCTGCACTACTACGTCGACGGGGCCACCACCGCCGGCGCCGACCTGGCCGCCGCGGCGGCTGCCTGGAGCGAGGGCCGGTCCAAGGTGGAGCGGCGCCACGACCCCTCGTTCGAGGCCGTGGCGCACCTGGCCTGACGCGCTACTCCCAGACCGACGCCAGCAGCTTCCGGGTGTCGGTGAGCAGCTGCGGCAGGACCTTCGTCCGGCCGACGACGGGCATGAAGTTGGTGTCGCCGCCCCACCTGGGCACGATGTGCTGGTGCAGGTGGGCGGCGATGCCGGCGCCGGCGACCGAGCCCTGGTTCATGCCCAGGTTGAAGCCGTGCGCGCCGCTGGCCCGGCGGACGGCGCGCATCGCGGCCTGCGTGAAGGTCGCCAGCTCCACCGTCTCGTCCGCGGTCAGGTCCGTGTAGTCGGCGATGTGCCGGAACGGGCAGACCATCAGATGGCCGGGGTTGTACGGGTACAGGTTGAGCACCGCGAACACGAGCTCGCCGCGGGCGACGACGAGGCTTTCCTCGTCGGGCAGGCCGGGCGCCCGGCAGAACGGGCACCCGGTCGGCTCGTCGTGGTCCCCCGCCCGGTCCTCCTTGATGTAGGCCATCCGGTGCGGGGTCCACAGCCGCTCGATGTCGTCCGGTGTGCCCGTCACGCTTCTCTCCGGACCCGTCGCGTTCTTCTCCGGACCCGTCACGTTGCTGTCCGGACCCGTCACGCCGCTTCCGCTCGGACCTGTCACGCCGCCGAGGGTCCCACATTCGTGCGGGACCTGACGACCTCCACCACATGCGCGACGGCCTCGTCGAGGGCGACACCGTTGCGCTGGGAGCCGTCACGGTACCGGAACGACACGGTGCCACCGGTGACGTCGTCGTCGCCGGCGATCACCATGAACGGGATCTTCTGCTGCTGCGCGGTGCGGATCTTCTTCTGCATCCGCTCGTCGGAGTGGTCGACCTCGACCCGGATGCCTTCCTTGCGCAGCCGCGCCGCGAACTCGGCCAGGTAGTCGCCGTGGTCACCGCGGACCGGGATGCCGACCACCTGCACCGGCGCGAGCCACGCCGGGAACGCGCCCGCGTAGTGCTCGGTCAGCACGCCGAAGAACCGCTCGATCGAGCCGAACAGCGCCCGGTGGATCATGACCGGCCGCTGGCGGGTGCCGTCGGCGGCCTGGTACTCCAGCTCGAAGCGCTCCGGCAGGTTGAAGTCGAGCTGGATCGTCGACATCTGCCAGGTCCGGCCGATCGCGTCGCGCGCCTGCACGGAGATCTTCGGCCCGTAGAACGCGGCGCCGCCCGGGTCGGGGACGAGGTCCAGGCCGGACTCGGTGGCGACGCGGCGCAGGGTCTCGGTCGCGGTCTCCCAGACCTCATCGGAGCCGACGTACTTGTCCGGGTTCTTCGTCGACAGCTCGAGGTAGAAGTCGGTGAGGCCATAGTCCTTGAGCAGGTCGAGCACGAACTGCAGCAGCGAGGCGAGCTCGCTCTCGATCTGCTCCGGGGTGCAGAAGATGTGCGCGTCGTCCTGGGTCATGCCGCGCACCCGGGTCAGGCCGTGGATGACGCCGGACTTCTCGTAGCGGTACACCGTGCCGAACTCGAACATGCGCAGCGGCAGCTCGCGGTAGGACCGGCCGCGCGAGCGGAAGATCAGGTCGTGCATCGGGCAGTTCATCGGCTTGAGGTAGTAGTTCGCGCCCTCGACCTCCATGGGCGGGAACATGCCGTCGGCATACCAGTCCAGGTGGCCCGAGACCTCGTACAGATTGCCCTTGGTGATGTGCGGCGTGTTGACGAAGCTGTAGCCCGCCTCCTCGTGCCGCTGGCGCGAGTAGTTCTCCATCTCGCGGCGGATGATGCCGCCCTTCGGGTGGAACACCGGCAGGCCGGAGCCCAGTTCGTCGGGGAAGCTGAACAGGTCGAGGTCGGTGCCCAGCTTGCGGTGGTCGCGGCGGGCCGCCTCCTCCAGCAGGCGCTGGTACTCCTTCAGCGCGTCCCGCGTCGGCCAGGCGGTGCCGTAGACCCGCTGCAGCTGCGGGTTCTTCTCCGAGCCGCGCCAGTAGGCGGCGGCGGTGCGGGTCAGCTTGAACGCCTGGATCAGGCGGGTGGTCGGCAGGTGCGGGCCGCGGCACAGGTCCGACCAGCAGACCTTGTCATCTTTGGCGTCGAGGTTGTCGTAGATCGTCAGCTCGCCGCCGCCGACCTCCATGACCTCGCTGGTGTCGACGTCGCTCTTGACGTCGACCAGCTCCAGCTTGAACGGCTCGTCCTTGAGCTCTTTCTTCGCCTCGTCGACCGAGTCGAACCGGCGCCGGCGGAACCGCTGCCCCGACTTGATGATCTCCTGCATCCGCTTCTCGAGCTTCTCGAGATCGTCGGGGTGGAACGGCTTGGCGACCTGGAAGTCGTAGTAGAAGCCGTGCTCGATCGGCGGGCCGATGCCGAGCTTCGCCTCCGGGAACAGGTCCTGCACGGCCTGCGCCAGCACGTGCGCGGTCGAGTGGCGCAGCACGTTGAGCCCGTCGGGCGAGGACAGGTCGACGGCCTCGACCTCCGTGTCCTGCTCCGGCGTCCAGTCGAGGTCACGCAGCCGGCCGGTCCCGCTGCCGTCGGCCTCGCGGACGACGACGATCGCCTTGGGCCCGCTGGTCGGCAGCCCGGCCTCCGCGACCGCGGCGGCGGCGGTCGTGCCGGCCGTGACCACGAGGGTATTCGAGCGCACTGTGGACACGGTCTGCTCCCAAGCGTGAAGAGGTCTGATTCCCCGCAAACTCTATCCGCAGCGTCACCGCAGGGCCGAGAACACCCCGCCCGCCACGACCGCACCGACCACCGCCCCGACGACGACCTGCGCCACCGTGTGGTCCTTCAGCGCCACCCTCGACCATCCGACCAGCCCCACCAGCGGCGCCGTCACGATCAGCAGCCAGCCGTACACCAGCACCAGGATCACCAGCGCCCCCGCGGCCACGGCGGTGTGGATCGACATCTTCCACCAGTGGTTGACGACCGCCGCGACGACCAGGCCGACCCCACCCGCGACGACCGCCGCGAGCAGTTCCTGCTGCGCGTCCAGCCCGACCAGCACCACGAACCCGACCGCCACCGACACCAGACCGACCAGCAACGGCCCCCGCCGCTGCCGGTGATCCCCCACGTGCCGGTCCGTGAGATCCCCGCGCCGCACCCCGCGCAGGATGTACAGGAACGGCAGCACACTCTCGAACACCGCCGCGACGATCCCCAGCAGCAGCCCGCGCCCCACGCTCGGCGCCCCGTGCACGGCCAGCAGCACGAGCAGCACCGACACCAGCACCGCCGGCGCCAGCACTTCGGTCACCCCACGAGCGATCCGCTGCACGATCACCGCCGTACCGTACAGAAACCCCGCGGCGCCCCACGATCCGCGCACGCCCGCCGCCCACAGCCGGGACGTGCCGGCCGATGCGCTCCCCCGTTGAAGCACATCGACCGGCACCCCCAGCCCCGCGCCGGCGCACACGATCCCGTCCAGCGCCGCGTGCCCGGTCCGCCTCGACCGACTGAGCACGCCCTTCCGGCCCGCACCCGGCCCGGCCTGCTGACCTCCGAGCCACCACCCAGCCGGTCCGCGCCCGACCGGCCCGCACCCGACCGGCCTGACGGCTCCGAGCCACCGCCCGACCGGTCTGCGCTCAACCGGCCTGCAGGACCGTGAGCCACTGCCCAGCCGGCCGATGTTCAATCTGCCGGGCCTCGAACTGCTCAGCCCGACGTCAGCTCGCACCAACACGCAGCGGGCCGCACCCCTGACCCGCCCTGCCCCGATGACGCAGGCCGGACTCCCCCAGGTCAGGAACTGGGCGCGGTGCGACGTCCTCGGCCCGCGCGCCGCCGAGGCCACCCAGTCACCCGTCCCGACCGGGACTCAGCACGAGGGGCTGTGCTGAGACCCACGGCCCGACGCCGCGGCGACGAATACCGGAGCCCGCCAGCGCCGCTACTCAACGCCGAACCCGACGACGCCGCAACCGACACCGCAGCCCCGACGGCGCCGCAACCGACACCGGAACCCCGGCTGCACCACCGCCAACGCCCGAACCCGACAGCGCCAGAGCCCAGCCCCGACGGCGCCGCAACGACACCGGAGCCCGCCAACGCCGCCACCACGCCGAACCTGACGGCGCCGCAACGACACCGCAGCCCCGGCTGCGCCGGCGCTGCCGCAACGGCCCCCGACGGCCCCCGCCGGCGCCGCAACGACACCGCAGCCCCGGCTGCGCCGGCCCTGCCACAACGGCCCCCGACGGCGCGCCGCAACGACACCGGAGCCTGACGCCGCCGCAACCGACACCGGAACCCCGGCTGCACCACGCCAACGCCCGAACCCGACGACGCCAGAGCCCAGCTCTGCCGCAACCGGCCCCCGACGGCACCGCGCCGACACCGGAGCGCGACGGCGCCGCAACGACACCGCAGCCCCGACTGCGCCGGCCCTGCCGCAACGCCAACGCCCGGACCCGACGACGCCAGAGCCCAGCTCTGCCGCAACCGGCCCCCGACGGCACCGCACCGACACCGGAGCGTGACGGTGCCGCAACGGATGCTGCGGCCCTGCAACGACGCAACCGACACCGGCCGCGCCGCAACGGTTCTCGACGGCGGCGCAGCCAGCACCGGAGTCCGGCGGCGGTGGGGCGCACGTCGCAGCTCGACAGCGCCGCACCCGACACCCGATGACGCAGGAACCGGCGACGGAGCCCCGTAGCGCCGCGGCGGGTGGTCCGCGGCGCCGGGGTTGGTCAGCGCTTCCAGAAGGCGCCCCTGGACTTGGGCGGGTCGGGGTGGTCGCCCGAGACCTTGTCGAGCTCCTCGAGGACCTGCTGCCACAGCTCGTCGAGGGGCTGGGAGGCGATGGCCGCCGGGGTGAGGCGGTCGGCGAGGAGGCGCAGGACGCCGATGCCGAGCACCGCCAGGCGGGAGCCCAGGTCTTCGAGCAGCTCACGGCGCTCGAAGTCGGGGCGGTCGGCGGCCTCGCGCAGGCGGCGGGCCTCCTCGGCAGCGAGCTGGCGAAGCTCCGCCGAGTCGGCGCGCTGGCGCTCCGCCTCGACCGACGGCTGCGCCGATGCCGGCGGCTGCGGACGGACCGAGCCCCGGCTGCGCAGCGCCCGGGCGCCGCCGCCGGCGGGACGGGCGAACACGCTGCCGCCGCCGCCCACCGACTTGCGGTGCACGGTGCCACCCGGGGCCGACGGCGGCGCCATCGGTGGCATCGGCGGCGGCCCGCCCGGTGCGGGTGCGGGCATCGCGACGGCCCGGGCCAGGTCCGGCGCGGACCCGGCATACGACATCGACGTCGGGTGCAGCGGCGGCGGAGGCACCGCGGTCGGCAGCTCCCAGCCGGCGGGCGACTCGACGGGCTGCACCACCTGGCGCGGCTCGGCGCCGTCGGTGACGACCCGCTTGTCGACCGCCACATACGCGGTGAACCGGCACAGCACCCCGAAGCGCAGCGACACCTCGGTGATCCGCCGCTCGAGCTCGCCGTCGTCGCCGGTGGCGGCCCAGCGGGCGCCGGGGCCGGCGACATAGGCGTCCTCCAGGTCGCGCAGCAGCGCGCGGGCCCAGATCGCGGTGAGCGCCGGGTTGTCGTGCTCGGTGGCGGTGACCGTGGTCGACCATGGGGTGCCGTCGTGCATGGTGCCGGCGACGGTGAGCGTGCCGCCGGCCGGGCCGCGGCACCGCCCGGTGACCACGAACGGCACGCCGGGGAACACGTCGGGCAGCCGGGCCGGTGTCTGGGTGCCGTCGATGAGGTCGAGCCCCTCGGCGGTGACGGTGACGCCGCTGACGACGGGCGCCCCGATCCGCCGGTGGATGCGGTCCATGGCCTCGTCGAGCCGGTCCTCGCTCTCGACGAGCTCGCAGCGGCCACCGCCGGCGATCGCGAGGCGGCCGAGGAACCCGGCGTTGACCGCCTGGTCGATGCCGACGGTGTGCACCCGCACCCCGCGCAGCGTGCCCGCGACGGTCCGCAGGATCTGGTCCTCGTTGCCGACCTGACCGTCGGTGACCAGGACGAGCACCCGGTCGCGGTCGCCGGTGCCCGAGCCGAGCAGCTTCAGCCCGTCGATGAGCGGCTGGAGCAGCTCGGTGCCGCCGCGGGCCTCGACCCGCGACAGGTGCTCGACGGCGCGGAAGCGGTGCCGGTCGGTGCCGTCGGACAGGCCGGACGGCAGCGAGCCGGGCGTCTCTACCCGGTCGTCGAAGGACAGCACGGCGAAGCGGTCGGCGGCGGTGAGGGTGTCGACGATGCGGGCGGCGGCGCGGCGCGCCGCGACCATCTTCCAGCCGCCCATGCTGCCGGAGCGGTCCAGCAGCAGCACCACGTCCTTGGCTCTCGGCGGCGCCTGCGACTCCGGCGGCAGCACCGTCAACCGATAGGTGCCCTCGCCGCCCTCGGCGTCGGGCACCACCGCGAGACCGGCCTCGCCGGCGCCATAGGCCAGCCGGAGCACGAAGTCACGGTCGGCCCGCTCGCCGGGGCGCACCGACACGGTGCGCTCGGTCTGCTGCACGGCGTGCAGGCTGGAGCGGACCTCGCCGAGCGGCAGGCCGGCCGGGTCGATGTCGACGTCGATGCTCAGGCGCAGCGGGTTGGGGAAGCCGGGCAGCAGGACCGGCGGCGTGATGCGGGACGCGTCGGGCACGGCGTCGGTGTCCAGGGCGTGACCGGCGCCGACACTGTCACCGTCGAGGGCGCCGCCCGGGATGTAGCGCGGGGCGACGACCAGCGGGAACCGGAACGTGGCCTCGCCGTCCTCGAACGCCAGCGGACCCGCCAGTGACAGTGACACGCTGACCCGCTCGCCGGGCAGGATGTTGCCGACCCGCATGGTGAACACGTCGGGCCGCTCCTCCTCGGCGATCGAGGCGCGCTGGCCGGCGGCGACGGCGCGGTCATAGGTCTCGCGGGCGGCGCCGCGCTCCTGCAGCTCCGCCTCGACGACCCGCCCGTCGGCGGTCATCGCCATCCGGGTCACGGCCGCCCGGTCGGGCAGCGGGAAGACATAGGTGGCCTCGAGGGGCACGTCGTGGACGTTGACGAACTCCTGGGTGAGGTCGATGCGCGCGACCAGGCCGGTGATGGCGGTGCGCACGTCGATCCGGTCGAGCGGCAGGTTGCCCCGCTCGGTGCGCAGCGCGCCGAGACCGGCGTCGTCCTTCGGTGCGGCGACCCGCTGGGCCTCCGCCTCGGTCATCGTGGCGACTCTCATTGCCCACTCCCTAGCTCGGCACTCGTATCACGCGTCGGTCCGTTGGCCAGGCCCCGCGCTGCCAGCAGCTCCAGCAGCGGCTTGGCGGCCGCCTGGATCGCGGCCACGTCGTCGGGTCCAGGTGTGCCGGGCAGCAGCAGCGTCACGTCACCACTCAGCGGCACCCCGCTGAGCAGTGCGGGCGGTGGCGCCGGTGGTGGTGTGTGCGGTGCGGGCGGCTCGGCCCAGAACCGTGTCCTGGGTTGCTCGTGCTTCGGCAGGTCGGCGATCTCCCACAGGACAGCGTCGGGCGCCTCGGCAAGCTCGATCTGGATGTCGGCGATCCGCCTGCCCTCCGACTGGCGGCGCTTGATCGCCACCAGCTGCGCAAGGTGTCGCGGACCGTAGAGCGCGGTGCGGCCCCGCATCGTCGGGCGGTCGACGAGGCCGATCGTCGCATACCACCTGATGGCACGGGCGTCGGGAACGTCGCGCACCCGACCATTGGGTGCGCCCGCATAGGCGGTGCCTTCGAGCGCGGCGGCAACGCGTGCCGTCAGCTCGTCGAGCGTCCATCCTGTCGCGGTCACCCGTCAACTATGACACTGTCACATGACACTGTCAACAAACCGGGGCAGCCGGACCTCGGCCCGCACCCCCGGCCGCGCGTCCAGCAGCCGCACCGTGCCGCCGTGCCGCCGGACCAGTTCACGCACGATCGCCAGGCCGAGGCCCGTGCCGCCGGCGTCGCGGGCCCGGCCGTCGTCGAGGCGGGTGAAGCGGTCGAAGACCCGCTCACGCAGCGGGCCCGGGATGCCCTCCCCGTCGTCGGTGACAGTGACGACGACCTCCTGGCCGTCGGACTCCGCCTGCAGCACCACCCTGGTGCGGGCGTGCCGGACCGCGTTGTCGGCGAGGTTGAGCACCACCCTGATGAGCGCGTCCTGCTCGCCCTCCACCCACAGCGACTCACCCGACGGTTCGACGTCGACGCTGGTGTACCGCTTGGCCAGGGTCCTCAGGAGGCTCTGCATCTCGACCGGCTCCCGCGCCACCCGCCGCCCGTCGCGCTCGTCCGCCCTGGCCAGCAGGAGCAGGTCGTCGACCAGCCGCGACAGGCGGTCCAGGTCGGTCAGCAGGTCGTCGCCGACGGTCTGCCAGTCGCCGAGCTGCTGCGCCACCTCGACCTGGATGCGCATGCTCGCCAGAGGGCTGCGCAGCTCGTGCGCCGCGTCCGCGATGAACGACCGCTGCCTCGCGCGGGTCGTCGCGAGCCGGTCCAGCATGTGGTTGAGCGTCACCGCGAGGCGCTGGATCTCGTCGCTGGACGGCGGCACCGGCAGCCGCTCGTCGGTCGCCGCACCGGTGATCCGCTCGGCGGACGCGCTGAGCCGGTCCACGGGCGCCAGCGCCTGCCCGACGACCTTCCAGGCGATCGCGACCAGGATGCTGATCAGCGCCGGGTACGTCACCCACAACGACGTCTTCAACAGTTCGAGGCTGCGGTTGTAGTCGCCCAGCGGCACCGCGACCAGGACGATCCTGCCGTCGACCTCCCGCGCCGTGACCCGCAGCTGATCGGGCTGCAGCGCCCGGTCGCCGGACACGGTGACCCGCTCGTGCAGGGCCTTGTCGATCTCGTCGCGATGCAGCAGCGGTACGAGCAGGTCGGCGTTCCGGTCGCCGGCGACCACCCTGTGCTGGGCGTCGAGCACCTGGACCACCTGCCCGGCAGGCGCCGGCAGCGGCGACGGCAGCGTCGAACCCTCCTCCAGCAGGGCGGCGATCTCAGCGATCGTGGTGTCGGCGGAGCGATCCAGCGTGCCCCGGATGCTGAACGTCATCGCGGTCGCCATCGCCACGCCGGCGATCGCCAACCCGACGACCAGCCCACTCGTACCGAGGAGGACGAGGCGACCCCGAAGCGACAGCCGCGACCACCAGATCATGCCCCCTCCGCTCCGCTTCGGCGGCATGACCTTCGACCCTGAGCCTGCCGATTCGCGGCTCCTACGCTGCGCTCCGGACCGCTCATGCCGACCGCAGCCGGTATCCGGCGCCACGGACCGTCTCGAGGACGTCGCGACCCAGCTTGCGCCGCAGGTAGCCGACGTAGACCTCGACGGCGTTGGGCGCGGTGTCGATGCTGGCGTCCCACACGTGGTCGAGCAGCTCGGTCTTCGACACCACCTGCCCGGGGCGGCGCATCAGGTACTCCAGCAGCGCATACTCCCGCGCGGTCAGCACGATCTCCTCGCCGCCGCTGGTGACCCTCCGCCGCGCCGGATCCAGGGTCAGCTCGCCGACCGTCAACACGCTCGGCCGCTCCGGCGCGCCGCGGCGCAGCAGCGCGCGGAGGCGGGCGACCAGCACCACGTACGAGAACGGCTTGGTCAGGTAGTCGTCGGCGCCGCAGTCGAGGCCGTCGGCCTGGTCGTACTCGCCGTCCTTCGCGGACAGCATGAGCACCGGCACCCAGTTCTTCTCCGCGCGCAGCGCCGACACCACACGATAGCCGGACAGGCCGGGCAGCATGATGTCCAGGATCACCGCGTCATAGCCGCCGTGTCTGGCCAGCTCGAGGCCGGTCGGCCCGTCCCCGGCGACGTCCACGGCGAACCCTTCCGCCTGCAGGCCGCGCTGGAGCGCGCCCGCCATACGGATCTCATCCTCGACCACCAGCAGCCTCACGTGCACCAGCGTGGCACGCTGTGCTGTGGGAACGCACAGGCGGTCTCAGCGATGTCACAGCCGACCCCACGCACCATGGTCGGCAGGAGGTGTACCCAATGTCGAAGTTCACGTCACGACCTGTCCTACGGTGGGCGGTGCCCGCGGTCGCCGCGGTCGCCGTGGTGGGTGCCGGCGTGGCCGCAAAGACCCTCGCCGTCGCCGCCGAGCCGAACCTGCCGCCGCGCACCGCCGCCCAGCTGCTGGTCGATCTGCAGACCGCGCAGCTGGACGGCCTGTCCGGCACCGTCGTCGAGCGCGCGGACCTGGGCCTGCCGGCCCTGCCGGCGCTGCTGGGCGAGCAGAGCTCGGAGCTCACGTCGCTCGTGTCGGGCAAGCACACCCTGCGCGTGTGGTACTCGGGACCTGACAAGGCCCGGCTGTCACTGCTCGGCACGCAGGGCCAGAGCGACATCATCCACAACGGCGCCGACACCTGGACCTGGAACAGCAAGTCCGCCACGGCACAGCACTACAAGAAGAACGGCGCCGAAGCGGACCCGACGCAGAAGGGTCCGGTCCCGAGCGAGCTGCCGAAGAGCCCTCAGGAAGCGGCCGACCTCGCCCTCAAGGCGATCGACCCGACCACGCAGGTCTCCATCGGCAACTCCGCGAAGATCGCCGGCCGGGACGCGTACGAACTGATCCTGCGCCCCCGTGACACGGCGTCGACGATCGGTCAGGTGCGCCTGGCGATCGACGCGCAGGAGAAGCTGCCGCTGCGGGTGCAGGTGCTCGCCAAGGGCGACTCCAACCCGGCGTTCGAGGTGGCGTTCACGCAGGTGAGCTTCGCCCGGCCCGACGACGCGCAGTTCGTGTTCAACCCGCCGGCCGGCACCAAGGTCGAGGAGGCCGACCCGGGCAAGGCCGAGGGCGCCGGCAAGCAGCCGCAGCACGGCGGCCAGCAGAACGGTGAGCAGCCCAAGAGCACCGTCATCGGCACCGGCTGGACCTCGGTCTTCGTGGTGCGGACCGGGCAGCCGGGCCAGGCCTCGGCGGACCCCGCCGAGGAGAAGAAGGTGCAGGACGCCATCAACCAGCTTCCGCTGGGCAACGGCGGCCGGACGTTCAACAGCAAGCTCTTCAGCGTGCTGATCACCGACGACGGGCGGGTCCTGGCCGGCGCGGTGAGCCCGGAGCGGCTCTCGCAGGTGGCCGCGGACCCGGCGGCGGCACTCAAGTAGTCAGACAGAGGTTCACTGAGGGACCGGGGCGGCCTTGCCCCGGTCCCTTTCCTCGTGCCGGGCCGCCGCGGCGCGGTGCAGCGTCGCGATCGAGTACATGTCGCGGGCCCGCCGCAGCAGCTCCTCCTCGGACTCGGTGTTCTGCCGCACGGAGAAGCCGACCGTCGTGTACGCCAGGACGCTCAGCAGCACACAGGCGACCACGCAGACCGGCGTGAGCAGCGCCAGGGGGCTCGCACCGCTGATGGGCTCGCCCGACGGCATGGCGTCCACCCGTACCGCGGCCATCACCGCGTAATGCGTGCTGCAGGCCGCCACGGCCATGATCGTCGCGGCGACGCCGAGCGCCTTGTTGCCGCGGACCGTCGACACGCACCACAGGGACACCGTCGCCCCGACGACCGCCGCGACGACGGCGGCCAGGGCGGTCGCCGGGTCGTAGCCGACGGTCCCGGCGACGCGCATCGCGAGCGGCGCGGTGCCGTACGCCGCGGTCATGCCGAGCCCGGTGACGGTCCCGGCCGGCAGCACCTTCCACAGCGACGGCCGGCCGAAGCCGACGACGTACAGGCCCAGGCAGTACACCACCACCGCGATGCCGAAACCGAGCGCCGTGATCGGCACGTCGTAGCGGACCACGGAGTCGGGCACATCGGTGCCGAGCAGCGCCATGAAGTGCGGCACCCAGCTGCCCGCTCCCCCGATGGCGACGGCTGACAGTGTCAGCCACCGGGCTCTGCTGCCGCCGCTGGACGCCCTGGACCGGGCGGCGATGAACACGCCGAGCAGGCATCCGAGGAGCGCCAGGGCGAGGGCGAGCGCCGGCGTGATGGCGCCGTAGGCGAAGTGCTCCACGATGCCCATTCAGCCAGCCCGATGCCCGGGCCGGTCGGACAACATGTGCGGGTTTGCCCTCACCCTACGGGGGTAGCTGAGAGTGAGCACCGAGAGTTAGGGGAGCGCACATGAGTCAGGTTGTGGAGAGCGTCGACGTGGCCGTGCCGGTCCGGACCGCTTACAACCAGTGGACCCAGTTCGAGGAGTTCCCGGCGTTCATGCACAGCGTGCGGGAGATCCGCCAGCTCGACGACACCAGGTTGCACTGGGTGGTGGAGTTCGCCGGTGTACGGCGTGAGTTCGACGCGCGCATCACCGAGCAGCACCCGGACGAACGGGTCGCCTGGACATCGACGGAAGGCCCCAAGCATGCCGGTGTGGTGACGTTCCACCGGCTCGACGACACGCACAGCAGGGTGACCGCACAGCTCGACATCGACCCGGAGGACTTCGTCGAGAACGTCGCCGACAAGGCCGGCATCGTGGACCGGATGATCAAGTCCGACATGGCCAAGTTCCGCGAGTTCATCGAGCATCGGGGCACGGAGACCGGCGCCTGGCGCGGCGACGTGGCCTCCCCGTCCGCCGCTCCAGCCGCCCCGAAACCCGGGTCGTGGCTGCACGGTGACGCGATCCAGGCCGCGCCCGACCTCACGCAGAGCACCGACATCACGCGCATGCCGGACGCCGACGACTCCCGGCACGCCATCTGAGCTCCACTCTCCACCGCACCGGAAAGGCCGGCCGGCCAGCGTTCGCGCTGACCGGCCGGTGTGCTGTGTTTCCGGGGTTGCCGCCGGCGTGCTGTGTTCTCCGGGGCTATCGCCGGCGTGCTGTGATGAGCAGGCGGCCGCTGCCCAGGGTGTACGGTGTGCCGTCCGGCCCGCCGAACAGCTCGACGTCCGCGAACCCACCGTCGCGCAGCAGCGTGCCGAGGTGCCCGCTGGTGTAGACGTGGTGCACGGCCGTCGCGGTGAACCGCTCCCCGCCGCGCGTGAACGTGTACGTGCTGAGCATCCGGCTCGCGGCGACGTCGTACTCGGTGGCGGACTCGACGGTGATGTCGCCGGTGCGCATCACCCGGTCCTCGGCGGTGAAGCCGGGCAGGACCGTCTCCGCCGCCGCGTTGAAGTCGACGACGAACCAGCCGCCGGGGCGCAGCGCCGCGGCGGCCGCCGCCACGAACTCCGGCAGCTCGACCGGCTCCAGATAGCCGAAACTGTTGCCGAGGCACAGCACGGCGTCGAACTCGCCGGTCCGCGGGATGTCCCGCATCTCGGCGACCCTGAACTCGACCTCCAGGTCTTTCTTCGCCTGTACCGCGTGGGCGACGGCCTCTTCGGAGAGGTCGACGCCGGTGACGCGGTGGCCGCGGGCGGCGAGGGCGAGGCTGTGCCGGCCGCTGCCACAGGGCACGTCGAGCACCCGTGCCCCGGGTTTGATCCTCGTCTCGATGAAGTCGACGTCGGCGGCGGTCATCTCGGGTCCGGCGGCGCGGCGCCAGAACTCGTTGGGAAGCTCGGTGAAGAAGTCCGCGTACCACGCGGACTGGACGTGCTCGGACAACTGAGGATCTCCTCTTGGACGTGCGCGATCGGGGTCTCTGCGTCACCCGGGCACACCTCGGCAGACCATCGGACCGCGTCGGGTCCGTGGTTCACCGGCGACCCGGGACTCTGTCCCGGGCAGGCATGGCATCCTCCAAGAAGCTGTCGCGCCGACGGTACCAGCGACGCATCGACAGCCGGTATCGCCTACTCGACAGATCGGCGCTGCGCGGGGAGCCGCGTCTCCGCCGGGGTCGTGCTCTCCGAGGGCGTGTAGCGGCCCGACTCCATCGACCAGTCCACGTTGCCCCGGACCCAGTGCACGAAGTCGCCGGCGACGGCCGCGACCGCGAAGTCTCCGGCGAGCGGCCCGGCCTGGAACCGCTCACGGGCCGCGATGAACTCCTCCACCAGGGCGTCGTGCTCGGCGACCGCCACGCGGACCGCCGCCTCCACCGGCAGCCGGCGCTCGTGCCGCAGGGCGAGCACGATGTTGTGGTGGTCGCCGGCGGCCTCCTCCTTCGGCCACGACACGAGGTCGTTGAAGATCGCGGTGATCATCCCGGCGGACCGGCGCATCACGGCGAAGTCCGCGTCCTCGAACACCGCCGGGGCCAGCTCGACGCCGTGCATCGGCTCGATGAGGTCGAAGAACATGTCGATGGCCGCCGTGCGGAAGCGCATGGTGCGGTACTCGGCGACCGGCGGCGGACGGTTGGCGGCGCGGTTGCCGGCCTCCCAGACGGTGGCCTCCAGATAGTCGCCGACGTGGGCGACGAACCGCTCCCGCCAGGCGGACCCGACGCGCTGACTGGTGCGCCGCCACACCTCGGCGACGGCTCTGAGGTGGCCATTCGGGTCCTCGCCGTCGTCGGCCAGCAGCTGCATGACCTCGTCGACGAGGCGCCTGGTCGCCGCCGGGTCGCCGGCCCGCTCGAGGCGGTCGTCGAGGGCGAAGACGCTGATCAGCCAGGCGGTGGCGAGCCGCAGCTCGGCGGGTGCGGCGTCGGGGTAGGTGCGGGCCATCAGGTTGGCGAACCTCGCCCTGGCGAACGCGGCCCGGGCGCCCGGGCGGTCGAGCAGGCCGTGCCTGGTGGCCCACTGCAGCGACCAGCGCTGGACGCTGTCGGCGTGCGGTGAGAGGCGCGGCGCGAAGGGGCACAGGACCGCCAGCGTCGACTGCATGATGCACCCCTCTTGCCCAGGAGGTCTTCATGTTCGCTTCTTTTCAGGCTTTTCGCGACCCTGTTCGAGGGTTTTGAGATCTTCCTCCTGTTTGTCGAGTTGTGCACGGATCGCACAAGGGGCGTACTGAACTTGACCGACATCCATGGGTCTTCGGCCCTCGGCGGCCGTGAAAAAGTGTCGTACCCCGGCGCTATCGTGCGCTTGTTCCGATCTTCCGCTGCTGTTTGCTCGGCTCTTCTGCTTGTTCGGCTGCTTTCTTGGAGGTACGGCCATGTATCGACAAGGTGACGTGCTGCTGGTGCCCATCGCCGCCGGTGAGGTGCCCACGACCGCGGTGCCCGCCCCGCGCGACCGCTCCGGCCGCATGATCCTCGCCCGTGGTGAGGCGACCGGCCACGCCCACGTGATCGTCGGCCCCGACACGCTGCTGCTCGCCGACCGCGACGACATCGACCGGCTCTTCGTCAGGGTCGTCTCCAAGGCGAGGGTCGTCCACGAGGAGCACGGCTCGATCACGATCCCCGCCGGGTCGTACCGGATCGTGCGCCAGCGCGAGTACGTGCCCGGCTCGTGGCGTCCGGTGGCCGACTGATGACCACGACCCCGCTCACCTCCGAGACCAGCGCCGCGGCGCTCGGCGCCAACGCGGCGAAGTGGCTCGCCGCGGGCCTGTCGACCGCGCCCGCCGACCGCGAGGCCGCCGCCGAGGCGGTCCGCCTGGCCTACCGCTCGGCCGGCCTGCCCGAGCCCGCGCACATCGTGTGGTTCGCCTCACCGGCCGCGGGCGCCAGGGCGGCGGCCCTGCTCACCGGCCGCCGCGACCTCCCGGGCCCGGCCGCCGCCGCGCGACCCATGACCACCGCCGCCCGCCGTGCCGCCCGGGCCGGTCTCACCCTGCCCACCACCCGCCTGGGTGTGGGGACCGCGGCCTCCTTCAGCGACGACGACGTGCTCGTGGCCGAGCAGCTGCGCGCCCAGGGCTGCCCGCCTGTCCCGGGCACGGCCGGCGTCTCGGTCCGCGCCGCCGTCCGCACCACCCCGTGGGCCGCCGCGCGCGCCGAGGTCCACGAATCGCTCGGCCCCGACGGCTGGGCCCGCCTGTGGGCCGCCTGCGGCGCCGACGTGTGGCGCATGGTCAACGACCGCGTCGCCGTCCCGCTGCGCACCCACCTGCGCAACGAGCTCCCCGCCCACGCCCGCACCGTCCTCCTCGACGCCGTCTCCGGCCAGCACGACGCGGGCTGGCTCGCCGCCTTCGACGCCGCCGCCTCCCGCGCCGACACGCCCGGCGCGCTGCAGGTGCCCGCTCCTCGCACCGGGGGTTCGCGCCCGGGCGGCTCCCCGGAGGACCCCGCGTCCGGCGTTTCGCCGGGCGACGATTCCGGGAGCGGAGGGTGGGGCGACGATTCCCGGAGCGGAGGGTGGGGCGGCAGTTCGCGGGGCGGTGGCTCCAGGGCGGGCGGTTCCCCGCGCGGCGGCGCTCCCGGCGGGTGGGCCGGCAGTTCACGGGGCGGTGGTCTCCGGGCGGACAGCCCGCGGGGCGGCGGCCGGTCCGCTGAAGTTCAAGATCTGCGGACGGGCGGCGCCTACTCGCCCGACGGCTTCGAGGTCGATGCCCAGCGAGTCGACGGCGCGAAGGCCGACGGGGGCAGGGCCGACACCGCCGTGCTGCGTGCCGCGCAGCGGCTCGCGGGTCTGGCGGGGGTGGCGCGGTCCGCCGGGTGGTGGTGGCCGTATGCCAACGTCGCCATCCTGACCGACCGGCCCGACGAGCTCCACCGCGACAACGTGGGCCGGCTGCACGCCGCCGACACGCCCGCGCTGCGGTACAGCGACGGGTTCGCGCTGCACGCGTGGCGCGGCATGCCGATCCCCTCGGAGCTCGTGCACCGGCTCGCCCGCCTGACCCATGCGGAGATCGCCGCGGAGCGCAACGCCGAGCTGCGGCGCGTCATGCTCGAGCACTTCGGCTACGAGCGCTATCTGCGAGAAGCCGGCGCGCGGCGGCTCAGCTCCGACGCGTGCGGTGTCCTGTGGCAGCTGCGCTTCGCCGACGACGAGCCGCTCACCATGGTGGAGGTCATCAACAGCACCCCCGAGCCCGACGGCACCAGCCGCGTCTACTGGCTGCGCGTCCCACCGGCCACCCGCACCCCTCGCGAGGGCGTGGCCTGGACGTTCGGGCTCACCGAGCAGGAGTATCAGCCGCTGGTCGAGACCTGATCCCCGCCGGTTGGCTGTCGGGGGTCAGCCGCCGCCGTGGTGTGCCTCGATCTGCGCGCGGCTCGGGCCGAGGTCCGGCCAGTCGCGCTTCGGGTCGGTCTCGACGAGCTCGACCGTGTCGCTGGGGCGGACGCGGGCGGGCAGCTCGCCGAACCTGGCATGCCGCAGGAAGGCCAGGTCCGGATCGGTGAACGTGATCCTGGCCGAGCCGTCGTCCGCCGTGTCGCTGGTCATACCGACAATCGTCCGCCGGGCCGAGGTCCTCACGCAAGCACCCAGCCGCCGTGCACAGGTGCCCAGTGGCCGTGCGAGGCCCACCGGTCGTCGAGCACAGCGCCAAGTGGCCGTGCACACGCTCGCCGGCACGCCGTGCGCAGCCCTTTGGTCGCTGTGCACAGGACCGCTGATCGCCGTCTACCGGCTCGCCGGGCGCCGTGCACAGCGCCAAGTGGCCGTCCACACGCTCGCCGGCCGCCGTGCAGGTCGCTGGTCGTCGAGCGCGGGCCCCCAGGCGCCATGCGCAGGCATGCCTGCTGGCCCGCGGATGTCTTCACCGTCTTTGCGCGGGGCGTCTCTGCCGCCCTGCGGCGGGTGCCGCGGCGTCGATGCTGCCGGGCCCTTGGCCGTTCCGCGGGTGACGAGCCGGGGCGGTTCCGCGGGTGGCTGGTCGCGGTGGGTTCGAGGGGTGACGGGGCACGGCAGGCGGGGTTTTGGGATGCGGCGTGGACCGCGGGACATGAGAATGGGGCGATGCCGAGTGTGGGGCGGGCGAAGGTGCTCGCGTACCGGACCGTCGCCAACCAGCTGCACGAGCGGGTCGACGCCGACCCGGGCGACCTCGCGGTGCTCGACCTCGGGGTGCCCAACGTGCCGGCCGGGACGGCGCGGCAGGCCCTCGCCGCGCGGACGAGCAGGTTCGACGGGGACCTCGCGATGGTGTGGTCGACCCGGGGCGCGCGGCACCTGCACCGGCGGGCGGACCTGCCGGGGCTGGTCGCGGCGCTGTGGCCGGTGAGCGACGCCGACGCGGAGGCCAGGTTCGGCAGCAAGCAGATCCCTGACGGCGGCAAGCTCGGGATCGGCGCGTTCAGGGCGACGGCCGAGGCGTTCGCGGCCGTGGTCAAGGGGCCGATGTCGAAGGGTGACGCGAGCCGGGGCGTCAGCGACCTCGTCCCGGAGGCGTTGACCTACTACTGCGGGCCGTGCAAGGCGACGCACATCTCCGGGTCGGTGTTTCAGCAGGCGGGGCTCGCGGGTGGGGTGCAGCTCGACGAGGCGGCGGCGACCAGCGTGCTGCTGCCGGTCGACGACCCGGCGCCCGTGCCGGAGGGGGCGGGCGACCCGTCGGGGCTGATCCGCGCGTACCTGCGGCTGCTCGGACCCGCGACGCCCAGTGACGTCGCGAAGTACCTCGGGACGACCGTGACGGCGGTGAAGCCGGCGTGGCCTGGTGGGCTGGCCGAGGTGAGCGTCGACGGGCGCAAGGCGTGGATTCCCGAGGAGTGCCTGGCGGACCTGCTGGACGCCGGGCCCGTGCACGGGGTGCGGCTGCTGCCGGCCTCCGATCCGTTTCTGCAGGCGCGGGACCGCAGCGTACTGACGCCGCAGAAGGAACGGGAGAAGGAGGTCTGGCGGGTGCTCGGCAACCCCGGGGCGCTGCTGGTCGACGGGGATCTCGCCGGGTCGTGGCGGGCGAAGGTCGCGGGGAAGCGGCTGGCGGTGACGGTGTCGGCGTGGGGGTCGCTGCGGGCGCCGGTGCGTGCCGCGATCGACGAGGAGGCGCAGCGGATGGCGGCCGCGCGGGGCATCCCCACCGCCGAGGTCACCGTCGAGCGTGGGGATACTTGAGCGCATGGGTTACTTGATCGCGTTCGCGTCGCGGCGGTTGGTGGAGGACGAGTCGCTCCTCCCTGGGTACGTGTATCACGACCCCGAGGACGCGACCCTGCCGGCCGCGCCCGACGGGCGGAAGGCCAGCGGGTGGAACCTGCTGGTCGGCGACGAGACCGACGAGCAGCTCGCCGACGCGGGTGAGCTGCTCATGCCCGACCTGGAGTGGCTCGTCGAGCGGTACCCGGCGTTCGGCAAGATCGTCAGCGCGGGTTCCGAGGGGCGGCAGTTCGAGTGGGACGCCGACTCCGGCACCTACACCGACGTCGGCCCCTCCACGTTCCAGGACTGAGGCCCCGGCACCGGCAGGCTGATCGACGACGGGGCCAGGAGCTCCTGCCGGACGGCGCGTAGCTCCAGCTCATGACCGAGCGGCGCGCCCGTGCCCGGGTTGCGCGAGAAGCGCGGGTGCGCCCCGCCGCTGACCTGCACCCGGATGCGGCGCCCCGCCGCGAACCGGTATGCGGTCGGCCACAGCTCCACCCGCACCGCGACCCCGCCGCCGCCGGTGGCGCGGGCGAGTCCGTCGCAGATGTTCCACGAGCGGTCCTGCTCGTCCACCTCGCACAGGCGGACGAACACGTCGAAGTGCGGCACGAGGTCACGGTCGGTGAACGCCGTGCCGTCCGGCCGGACGCAGGCCGCCTGGACGGTGATCTCCGCGGCGATCGGGCCGACCACCTCCAGGGGCTCCTCGAGCGGCTCGGACGTGAACGTCAGCACGTCCGGCCGCGCCTCGAGCGGGCGGTTGTCGCGCCGGCCGGAGATCTTGCCGATGAGCCGCGGCCCGCCGAGCGCCGGCGTCGGGTCCTTCGGGTCGTAGGTGAACCCGTCCAGCCGCTCGCCGTCCGGTGCGGCGGTGGTGCTCAGGCCACCGTCGCGGCGCAGGTGCCACTGGCGCGTCGCACCGTCCGCGGGTGGCCATTCCGGCAGCTCCCGCCACGTGTCGGTGCCGCCGATGTGGACCCGGACGGGCCGTTCGCGGATCTGTTCCGGGCCGCCGGTGTGCGCGCGGAACCAGGCGACGGCCTCGGCCGCCGAGTGCTGGAAGAGCCCGGCGCTGCCATGGTGCCAGGGGCCGACGGTGAGGTGGGGCTGGAGACCCGCCGCCCGTAACGCGGTGTAGTCGGCCAGTTGCCATGGCAGGAAGATGTCGTACCAGCCACCTATCATCAGGACCGGCGCGGTGACCTTCGGGAGGCTGTGGGTGTGGCCGCGCTGGGTCCAGTAGGAGGAGGTGGGGTCGGCCTCGGCGAGCCACCGCTGGAAGAACTCGACCTCGGCGCCGGTCGTGATCCGGTCCGCCTCGGCGAGCGGCACGCGGGCGAGGCCGCGCTGCAGCCTCGGCTGGCCGCGCAGCAGCTCGACGGCGTTGTCCAGGCGGGTGCCGCGCTGCGCGTCGAGGATCGCCGACCAGGTGAGCACGGTGTCGAGGGAGAAGGCGCCACCGGCGTAGGTCGGCGGGCCGAAGTCGGAGGCGGTGACGATCGTGGCCATCGCCTTGAGCTCGTCGCCCGCCTCGGCCGCGAGCGCCCACTGCACGAAGCCGACGTAACTGGGGCCGTAGGTGAGGAGGCGGCCGTCGTACCAACGCTGCAACCGCAACCAGTCGAGGGTGTCGAGACCGTCCTCGCGCTCCTGCAGCAGCGGCTCGAACGTGCCGCCGGAGTCCGCCGTGCCCCGGCACGACTGGATCAGCACGTTGAAGCCGCGCTGGGCGACGGCCCGGCACAGCACGCTGGTGGGTGCGCCGCGGCCGTAGGGCGTGCGCACCAGTACCGAGGGCAGCGCGGCGTCGAGGGCCGGGCCGTAGTGGTCGGCGCGCAGGATCGCGCCGTCGCGCATCCGGACGGGGATGCCCTTGGTGACGCGGACCCGCCCGGTCAGCGCGGGCGGCAGCTTCAGCAGTCGGCCTACCGGGTCGAGCCTCATGCCGCCCTAGGTTAGTAGTCGTTGCAGCAGCGGCCCATGAGCGCCTTGACGTTGTTGACGTAGTTCCAGTTGGTGATCCCGGCGTCACCCTTGGTCAGGTCGACCGCGCCGGCGCCGTTGTTGTAGGCGGAGATGACCGCGTTGAGCAGCGCCGGGTCGGCGCCCATGATGTCGAACGTGCCGAGTTGCTCGCCGAAGTAGCGGATCGCCCAGGCCAGGTACTGCCCGCCGAGCATCACGTTGTCCTTCGGGGTGTCGATCTGCCAGCTGGTGCCGAAGCGCTGGTTCATCCAGGTCTCGGTGTCGGGCATGACCTGCATGACGCCGACGCCCTTGTCGCAGGCGTAGATGTTGGACTGCCAGCCGCTCTCCTGGTCGGCGACCCCGTACAGCAGCCGCTTCGGCACCCTGATGGCCTGCACCTCGGCGGAGGTGTTGCTGCCCCAGAACTGCTTCACCGACGCCGCGTCCAGATACTCGCGGACGGTCGACTTCGGCAGCTGGGTGCCCTTGTACGTGGGCTGGCAGCCGGGTTTCGTGCTGACCTTCGGCGGCGGGGGCGGCAGCGCGGTCTGCTTCGGCGGCGCGATCGACTTCTTCGGCGCGGCCTTCGAGGGCGTCGCGGACGGAGTGGGGCTCGGCGGCGGCGCCGACGTCGCCACCACGACCACCTCGCTCGGCTCGGCGCTCGGCTCGGCCTCGGTCGGCGACGGCCGCGAGCCGGCGGCGGACGTGGGCTTCGGATCCTGGCCCTTGGCGAGGACCGCGAGCCCGCCGAGCGCGATCAGGACGACCACGACGAGCGCGCCCAGTAGGAAGATCATCCCCGGGCGGCGCCGGCGCGGCGCGTCCTCTTCGATCCCCCAGCGCTGCTCAGCGGTGTCGTCGTCCTCATAGAAGCTGCCGTAGCCCATCGATGCCTCCCCGTCCTGGCACGCTATCGCGGACCGCGCGGGCCCGCTGTCCCCTATGACGCCAGAGCAGGCCGTTTCGATGAGTCGGGGCGCGGTACATCACATCGCGCACTGTGCGTGACGACGCGCTCGGGCCACCTGGAACAATGGCGGTCATGCAGACCCGCGCAGACCTCCGCAACGTCGCCATCGTCGCTCACGTCGACCACGGCAAGACCACCCTTGTCGACGCGATGCTGCGGCAGAGCGGCGCGTTCCACGCGCGCGCGGAGCAGGTCGACCGGGTGATGGACTCGATGGACCTGGAGCGCGAGAAGGGCATCACCATTCTCGCGAAGAACACCGCCGTGCGCTATGTCCCTGCCGACGGCGGAGCCCCGACCACGATCAACATCATCGACACCCCCGGCCACGCCGACTTCGGCGGTGAGGTCGAGCGCGGCCTGACCATGGTCGACGGCGTGGTGCTGCTCGTCGACGCCTCCGAGGGCCCGCTGCCGCAGACCCGGTTCGTGCTGCGCAAGGCGCTGAAGGCGCGCCTGCCGATCATCCTGGTGATCAACAAGGTGGACCGTCCCGACGCCCGGATCAAGGAGGTCATCGACGAGACGTATGAGCTCTTCCTCGACCTCGACGCCGACGAACACCAGATCGAGTTCCCGATCGTCTACGCCTGCGCCCGCGACGGCATCGCCTCGCTGAGCCAGCCCGAGGACGGCACGGTGCCCGCCGACAGCGACAACCTGCAGCCGCTGTTCCAGACGCTGCTCAACACGATCCCCGCCCCGTCCTACACGGAGGACGCGCCGCTGCAGGCGCACGTCACCAACCTCGACGCGTCGCCGTTCCTCGGCCGCCTCGCGCTGTGCCGGGTCCGCGAGGGCAAGATCCGCAAGGGCCAGACCGTCGCGTGGATCCGCACCGACGGCACGGTCCAGAACGTCCGCATCTCCGAGCTGCTGATGACGCAGGGCCTGGAGCGCAAGCCGGCCGAAGAGGCCGCGCAGGGCGACATCATCGCGCTCGCCGGCATTCCCGAGATCATGATCGGCGAGACCCTCGCCGACGCGGAGAACCCGGTCGCGCTGCCCCTCATCACCGTCGACGAGCCGGCGATCTCGATGACCATCGGCACCAACAACTCGCCGCTCGCCGGCAAGGTCAAGGGCACCAAGGTCACCGCCCGTCTGGTCAAGGACCGCCTCGACCGCGAGATGATCGGCAACGTGTCGCTGCGCATCCTCCCGACCGAGCGCCCCGACACGTGGGAGGTCCAGGGCCGCGGCGAGCTCGCCCTCGCCATCCTCGTCGAGCAGATGCGCCGCGAGGGGTACGAGCTGACCGTCGGCAAGCCGCAGGTCGTCACCCGCGAGATCGACGGCAAGGTGCACGAGCCCGTCGAGCGCCTCACGATCGACGCGCCCGAGGAGTACCTCGGCGCGATCACCCAGCTCCTCGCCACCCGCAAGGGCCGCATGGAGCAGATGGTCAACCACGGCACCGGCTGGATCCGCATGGAGTGGCTGGTCCCGGCGCGCGGCCTGATCGGCTTCCGCACCGAGTTCCTCACCGACACCCGCGGCACCGGCATCCTGCACCACGTGTTCGAGAAGTACGAGCCGTGGTTCGGCGAGCTGCGCATGCGCCCCACCGGCTCCCTCGTCGCCGACCGGGCCGGCGTCGCCACCCCCTTCGCGATGATGAACCTGCAGGAGCGCGGCTCCATGTTCATCGAGCCCACCACCGAGGTGTACGAAGGCATGATCGTCGGCGAGAACTCCCGCGCCGACGACATGGACGTCAACATCACCAAGGAGAAGAAGCTCACCAACATGCGCTCCTCCGCCTCCGACGAGACGGAGAAGCTCATCCCGCCGCGCAAGCTCACCCTGGAGCAGGCCCTCGAGTTCTGCCGCGAGGACGAGTGCGTCGAGGTCACCCCGACCGCCGTGCGCATCCGCAAGGTCATGCTCGACCAGAAGGACCGCGAGCGCGTCGCCCGCAAGCGCGCCCACGCCTGACCCGTCCGCTGAAGGGGCCGCTCCGGCGGCCCCTTCAGCGTCTCCGGCGGACGTTCCCCTACTGGATGTAGCCGCGTAGGTGGTGTTCTTCGGCCCGCCGGACCTGCCGGGCGATCTCGCGCGATCGGCGCGGCGCCCGATCGCGCCGGCGTTCGCGGCTGTGCGGTGCTGGGGCCGGCCACTGGGCCAGCGCGATCAGACACTCGAGTTCACGGCACATGGCTCACCTCCCTGCGCGTGACGACGCCGCTACGCGGCGATGATGTCGGCGACGACGCAGGCGATGTTGTCCGGTGCGCCGGCGGCGTAGGCGAGGTCGATCAGCCGTTGCACTGTCGGTTCGGGTTCGCCGGTCCCGGCGAGGGCGGTGTGCAGGTCGGTGCGGCTGACGACGGACGACAGGCCGTCGGAGCACAGCAGGTAGCGGTCACCGGCCACGGCGGTGCGCAGCGCGAGGTCGGCTTCGATGGGCTGGCCGCCACCGCCGAGGGCGCGGGTGAGCAGGGCCCGCTGCGGGTGGGCGGCGGCCTGGTCGGGGCTGAGCTTGCCGTGGTCGACCTGGCTCTGGACCCAGGTGTGGTCCTGGGTGAGCTGCGAGAGCTCACCGCCGCGCAGCAGGTAGACGCGGGTGTCACCGATGTGCACCAGGGCAAGCTGCGAGCCGCGCCGCAGCATCGCGGTCAGGGTGGTGGCCGGCTGGTTGTCGTCCGTGGCGGTGGCGCGCACCGCGCGATCGACGTCGTCGACGGTCCCGGCCAGCATGGCGAGCAGGTCGACGGCCGGCTTGTCGGCCAGCTCGAGCGGCTTGAGGGCGTTGACGGCCGCGGTGCTGGCGGCGGCCCCGGCTCCGCGGGTGCCGTCGGCGACGGCCAGCAGCCGGTCGCTGGCGTAGGCGACGTCCTCGTTGCTGTCGCGTCCGTGGCCGCGGTCGCAGCGCACGGCGTAGCGGACGGTCAGGGTGGGGTTCGTGTCGGACATGGTGGCGCCCTTCCTGGACAGGTGCTCGACGAGGCGGGCGGCGTGGTGGGCGCGGGTCGCGGTGTCGGCGGTGACCTGCTGCCAGTAGGCGGTGACCGCTTTCGCCGCCGCGCCGGGCTCCAGGCCGCACACGGTGCGGATGTCGGCCAGCGGCATGCCGATGCGGCGCAGCTGGGCGATCAGCCCGGCGTGCGCCAGCTGCTCCGGGTCGTAGAACCGGTATCCGGTCTCGGGATCGACCGCGGCGGGCGTCAGCAGCCCGACCTCGTCGTACAGGCGCAGCGCCTTGGGTGTCAGCCGCGCCGCTCGGGCGAACGCGCCGATCGTCAGCAGCTCCACGGTGTCATCCTCCTCGTGCCGGCCGGGCGGCCGGCACGGACCACGGTCGGGCTTCCCCAAGGGTGAAGGTCAAGCGCCGGGCAGCACCTGTCGGTATCGCTCCTTCAGGAAGCACCGGCGTCCGCGGCGGTTCAGGCGTCGCCGATGAGGGAGGCGTGCGGGACGGACCAGAGTGGCTGCTCGTGGGGGACGCGCTCCAGCACCCCGCCGGCGAACACGGTGTACAGGGGCAGGCTCCGCAGGTGCACGTAGCCGATGTGACAGTCGCACTCCTCCTTCGGGCAGGGCGCCGCGGTGCGGCGCCAGGTGTCGTCGTACAGGTTGCCGAGCGGCTCGGGCACGAAGTGGCACCGGCGTACCGTGCCGTCGCCGAGCACGGAGATCACCTCGTCGCCGGTGCGGCACGCGAGCCCGCGGGACCGGTGCGGCCTGACGCTGTAGCCGAACAGCGGGTCGATCGCGGTCCACGCGGCCTCCTCCGCCGGCGCGTACGTGTGGCCGTCGGCGGCGTTGACCCACAGGTACACCTCGGGCGGCAGCGACGCACGCAGCGCCTTCGCGTCGGGAAGGTGCGCGGGCAGGCCGACGATGCCGACGGAGTGCCGGATGCCGTGCCGGTGCAGCGTCGCCACCTGCAGCAGGAAGCGCTCCAGGCTCGTCTGCCCGGGGTGGTACGTGCACCACAGCGCGAGCGTGTCAGGGTCGGCGTCGGCGACCCAGCCGAGCCGCCCCGCGAGGTTGGTCTGGATCGCGGCCCGCCGGACGTGCGGCAGGTGCGACAGGCGGACGAGCGCGGCCCGGTACCAGGACCGCGTCAGCCCTTCGCCCCACGGCGTGAACAGCACCTCGATCGGCTCGGCGGGGTGCGTCTCGACCCAGCCGACGAACCGGTCGAGCGCGGCCCGGTCCTCACGCAGCAGTTCGGGCGGGTCGTGCCGCTTCGCGAACGGGCAGTACGGGCAGTCGTAGTTGCAGCTCGCGAGCGGGCCGCGGTAGAGGATCTTCATCGCGGCCCATGCCCGGCCATGGCGGCACGGACGCCCACGGAGCGGAACTTCATCGCGGCCCATGCCCCGGCCATCGCGGCACGGACGCCCACGGAGAGGAACTTCATCGCGGCCCATGCCCCGGCCATCGCGGCACGGACGCCCACGGAGAGGAACCTCATCGCGGCCCATGCCCCAGCCATCGCGGCACGGACGCCCACGGAGAGGAACCTCATCGCGGCACGTGCCCGGCCATGGCGGCGCGGACGCCCGCGGAGATGAGCCAGGGCCCGATCGCGTCGGAGTGCGCGAGCCCCTCGGCCGTGAGCCGGTGCCCGTCGAGGTGGCCGCTGTCGCGGAGCCGGCCCAGCGCCGGGAAGTCGTCGTCCACACCGGTGCCGAACCGCGCCCGGTAGGCCGCCGGCTCGACCCCCGGCGCCCGCAGCAGCGACTTGAGCAGCCAGCGGCGGCGCTGCTCGGTGCCGTCGAGCGCGAACCCGACCTCGGCGACGTCGAAGTCCTCCGCGGGCCGCGCCAGATAGTCGTCCAGGATTCCCCGGACCTGCCGGACGCTCACCGCATAGTCGAACGAATAGTGCAGTTCCGTCGTGTACGACCTGGCCCCGCACCCCAGTCCGACCATGCCGTCGTCCTGGCAGCAGTACGCGGAGCCGTCAGGATCGCCGACCGGCGCGGCGTCCCGCCGCCGGAACGCGCGCATCGACTGCTGCTCGTACCCCGCGTCGGCGAGCAGGTCCACGGCGTGCCGGTAGAGCCCGAGCCGCTGCGCGTCCCATTCGGGGTCGGGCGTGCCCGGCGCGCGCCGGCCGAGCCCGGTCATCGGCCGCACGTACAGCGGGTACAGGTACAGCTCCTCGGGCCGCCACGTCAGCGCGGTCCGCAGCGACGCGGTCCAGGTGGCGGCGGTCTGGCCGGGGATGCCGTAGATGAGGTCGATGTTCAGCTCGGCCGGCCCCGCCGCGCGGATCGTGTCGAGGGCCCGGTCGACCTCGGCGCGACGCTGCGGCCGGCCCGCGGCGTGCGCCTCGGCGTCGAGGAAGCTCTGCACGCCGATGCTGACCCTGGTCGTGCCGCGCTCGACGAGGACCGCGAGCCGGTCGGCGGTCGCCGTGGCGGGCGACGTCTCCACCGACGTCGGCACCGCCCGCAGGTCCGCGCCGGTGGCCCGCTCGACCGCGTCGAACAGCCGGCTCAGCTCGGCCGCCGTCAGGTACGTCGGGGTCCCGCCGCCGATCGCGGCCCGCGCGTAGCTCGCGCCCGGCACGGCGGCGGCGACCCGGCCGGCCTGCCTGGCCAGCTGGCCGAGGTACGCGGTGACCTGCTCGGCGGGCGGCCTCGCCCTGGTGAACAGGTTGCAGAACCCGCACCGCATCTCACAGAACGGCACGTGGACGTAGAGGAACAGCGCGTCCGTCGCCTCCGCCGCCCACACGTCGGAGAGCGCCGGCCGGGGGCGAAGCGGCCGGTACGCGGTCTTGTGCGGGTACGCGTACAGGTACCCCTGATACGGAGATCCGAGCATCACCACTCCCCCGGCTCGAGCGTGAACTCGGCGTACGGCACCGTCCACACCACCTCGTGCGCGAAGCGGTGCCCGGTGTGCCCGTCCTCGCCGTACGCCGTGCCGTGGTCGCTGCACATGATCACGTGGCACGGCCGGCCGCGGGACGTGACGAGCCCGAACAGCGTCGGCAGGTGCCGGTCGACGTACGCCAGGGCCGCCCCGTGCGACGCGACCGTGTCCTCGGCGGCGCCGGGCAGGTAGTGCCGGTTGGGCTGGTGCATGGCGGCGACGTTGACGAACGTGAACAGCGGCCCGTCATCGGGCAGCACCGTCTTGAGCCGGTCGAGCTGCGCCTCGAAGCAGCCCGGGTTGGTGACCCCGAACTCCCGCGTCCAGTGCGCCTCGTCGAAGAGCCCCGGCAGCACCCCGCCCTGCGCCGACGTCATCGCGAAGAAGCCCACGCCGCCGATGCAGATGGTGTGGTACCCGACGGCCCGCAGCCCGGTGACGACATCGGCCTCGTCGAACTCCCAGGTGTCCTCGCCGACCGTCGTGCTGCCCGGGAAGCGCGCCGCGAACGGCCGCTCGTGCGGCCCCGGCGTCACCGGTGTCGGCAGAAACCCGCCGAAGAACGCATGGTGCGCCGCATACGTGAACGACGCCGGCGTGTGCCGCCGCTCCCACTCCCCGCCGGGAAGCACCTTCGCCAGGTTCGGCGTCCCGCCGGCCCGCAACTGCCCGACCGCGACGTCGTGCCGCAGCGTGTCCAACGTGACGAACAGCAGGTCATGGCTGCCGACGAACCGCTTCACCGCACGGCCCGGCTCTCCGCGACGCCCCCACGAGAAGTCACGCCCGTCGCCGGCACACCACCGTGAGCACCCCGCCCAGCGACCGTGACGCGCGAAGCAGCCGGCACGGCGACCGCGCCGCATGAAGCAGCCGGCCCAGCGACCGCAACGCGCGAAGCAGCCGGCCCAGCAACCACAGCGGACGGAGCGCCCGGCTCAGCGACCGTGACGCGCGAAGCAGCCGGCACGGCGACCGCGCCGCATGAAGCAGCCGGCCCAGCGACCGCAACGCGCGAAGCAGCCGGCCCAGCA
>NZ_JBIAYW010000003.1:616297-664613 GCF_042898305.1 Dactylosporangium sp. NPDC000521 | reverse complement strand
ACCGCAGCGGACGGAGCGCCCGGCTCAGCGACCGTGACGCGCGAAGCAGCCGGCACGGCGACCGCGCCGCATGAAGCAGCCGGCTCAGCGACCGCGGTGGCCGGCGGCGGGGCGGGGAAACGGCCGGAGAGGAGTGCGTCGATCTCGGCGGCGTACGTGTCGCGGCCGTCGACGAGCAGCCCGGGCAGCAGGTCGCCGAACGCGTTGACCTCGGCGACGGCGTGGGTGCTGTAGTCGCGGCCGAACATCAGGTCCACGCCGACGTGCAGGCTGCCGGGGAAGCAGGCCGCCGCCGCCTCGCACGTGCGCATCGCCGCCGCCCAGTGCTCCTCGCCCGCGGCGGCCCGGACGCCGGGCAGGTCGCCGCGGGCGTTGCCGAGGTGCAGGTTGGTCATCGGGGACCGGCCGGTCCGCACGACGACATGGCTGACCCGGCCGGCGACGACGAGCACCCGCAGGTCGAACACGAGCCCGTCGTGCGACGCCTTCGGCAGCCACCGCTCGACGTGCAGGCCGTCGACGGCGAGCCGGTCGACGATCGCGGCGATGGCCGGCTCGTCGGTGTACCTGTGCACCCGCAGCTCGTTGTAGAGCCGGCCGCCGTCGAGGACCGCGGACGTGTACGCGACGACCCGTCCCCGCTCGCGAGCCCCGCCGAACCCGAGCGCGACGACCCCCGACGCCGACGACCCGTGCGGTGGCTTGACGAACACCCGCTGCCAGCCGCGCTCACGAATCTCCTGGTAGCCGGCCGCGGCGAACGCCTCGGGCACCGCCACGCCCCTGGAGCGCAGCAGCGCGTGGCACCGCCGCTTGTCGAACATGACGTCGAGCTCGTCGACCGCGGTCAGCAGCGGCACGCCCCACGCCTCGACCCGGCGGGCCGCCGCGACGAGGCCGCGGTGCCAGGCGGCGAGCCCGACGATCTCGCCGTGGGCGGCCTCGCTCGCCGCGCCCCGCAACAGCCGGTCGGTCTCGGCGTCCTCGCCCGGCGACTCCAGCCGGACCCAGCTCGACCCGCCGCCGTCGACCCGCGCACCGGCGCAGACGTCGCGCCAGCTCACGACCGTGGGCTCGGGGAGTCCCGCGGCGACGGCCGCGTCGCGGAACAGCCCGACGCGCCGGTTGCCGGGAACGCCGACGACGGTGATGGTGGTCATTCCGACACTGCCGTGTAGCGCTCGCCGTCGTCCTCCTCCTGCTCGTCGGACAGGTCGACGTCGACGCCGGGCAGCTCGGCCCGCAGCCGGTCGGCCAGCTCCGCCGAGACGAAGTGGTGGGACAGGTCGAGCCGGCGCAGGTGGGTCAGCGGCTGGCCGAGCAGGAGCGCCTCGGCGCCCTGGTCGGAGAGGATGCCGAGGGACAGGTCGATCTCCTCGAGGCGGGGCACGACGGGCGCGCCGGCGAGCGCGGCCGCGACCTGGTCGGCGATCTCGGCGTTGCGCAGCGCGAGCCGGCGCAGCCGGGGCAGGCCCGAGCCGCTGAGGATCGGCGTGAGGTCCTCGACTGTGATGTCGCCGCCGTACTGACTGACGCCGAGCCACAGCTCCAGGTCGGTCAGCGCCGGCAGGTGCGAGTCGACGACGCCGCGGAGGAAGGCCGCGGGCAGGCCGCCGCTCTCCACCGCCAGCTCACGCAGGCGCATGTGCCGCACCGGCGACAGCTGCAGCCCGTCGGCGCCGCGGATGCGCAGGATCTCCAGGCCCGGGAACGCGGCGAGCAGCGGCGCCACGTCGGTGTGGTTGATCCAGGAGATCTCGCACTCCTCGCCGGTCATCTCGCCGATGAACAGCGCCCGCAGGTGCGGCAGCCGGGCGCGGGCGGCGATGAGCAGGTGCAGGGGCGGCGCGGTGTCATACGCCTCGCCCCACTGGCCGATCACGAACGCGTGGATGGACTCGCCGCCGACGACGTCGAGGCACCGGTCGAGGATGGAGCCGAACACCTCCTCGCTGTCCTCATACTCCGTCTCGATCCGCCACGCGACGGCGCTGCGCGGGGTCCCGGCCCTGTCCAGCTTGTCGACGACGCCGGGCCCGAACTGCACTACCGGAAGCCCGGCGAACGTCGTGATGTGCCTCATGCGCGGGACCCTAACAGGACCCCCCGACAATTCCCGGCGACCGGCGGGGCAGCTGCGGCGCGGCGAACCGCCAACCCCGCGTGAGCAGCTCGTCGCAGGCCGCGAGCGCTGTGCGCAGTCGCGTCCGGTACGTCCCCGTCAGCTCGATCCACGGGACCCGGCCGGCGGCGAGCTCGGTGCGGAACCGGTCGGTCATCCACCCTCGCAGATGCTCGCCGTCGCGCATCCCGTCGTCCTCGAAGGGCACGCCGTCGTCGGAGGTCAGCAGGTACAGCGCGGGCTCGCGGGCGGCGGCGCGGACCTCCGGCGAGGCGGAGCCGAGGTAGCGCTCCTCCCAGACCGCGGTGGCGAACGCGTCGGTGTCGCAGATGAGCAGCGGCCCGCCGGCCCGGGCGGCGGCGTCCTCCGCGGCATTCTGTTCGCGCACCACGGTCAGGAAGTCCTCGCGGTCCCAGACGAGGTCCTCGACCTTGACGCCGCCGGCCATCTTCAGTTCGGTGAGGGTCCGCCCGTACTCCGGCACCCAGCGCGTGCCGGCGAACGCTCCGCCGCGCAGCCTGAGCTGGGCGGCGAGCGCCCGCGCGAGGGTGGTCGTGCCGGTCGACTCGGCACCGACGACGACCACCCTTCGGGCCAGCCAGCCGCGCACCGGAGGGGCCAGGAACGCCCAGTTGGCCACCGGATCGGCGCGGACGGCCGTGCCGGAGACCGGCGCACCGCGCCTTGGCGGGTCGACCGCGACGTGCCGCGCATCGAACCGTCGGGCGAGCTCATCACCGTACAACTCGGATGAGAAGACAAGGTCGACCCGCTCCGGACCGACGGCCCGGCGGAAGACCTCGTAGTGCGCCTGCCAGATGTCGGGGTCGTCGTAGTCGATCGGCAGGTCGCAGTAGACGCCGGCGAAGCGGACGTGCGGGCTGGCCGAGTGGACCTCGCGCAGCCATTCGAGGCGGGTTTCGAGCGGGATGGACTCGGCGCTCGACGGTGCGACGACGACGGTGACTCGGTCGCATGTACGGGCAGCGGCGTCGATGAGCAGGTGGTGGCCGGCGTGCGGCGGGTAGAACTTGCCGACGACGAGGCCGTGGGTCACGCCGGCACCGTCTCGCGCCGCGCGTCGAGGGTCTGCCGCCAGGCCCGCAGCCCCATGAGACACAGGGCGAGGAAGGCGAGGTAGAGCACGGCGGTGAGCCACAGGTCCTTGTACCCGTAGAGCGGCACGTAGACGACGTCGACGGCGATCCACAGCCACCAACTCTCGACGAGCCGCCGGGTCTGGCCGTAGGTCGCGAGCAGGGAGAGGGCGGTGGTCGCGGCGTCCGGCCACGGCACGGTCGAGCTGGTGAAACGGTCGAGGTACCACCACAACACCACGGTGAGTGACACACCGGCGACAGCGAGTGCACCCCATTCGACGCGGGTCGTGCGACGGACTACCGTCGTGGCACCCGGACGCCACCGCCACCAGCCGTAGGCGCCGAGCACCACATAGACCACCTGAAGCCACGCGTCGCCATAGAGGCCGACGTGCCAGAACGCGACCATGAGCAGCAGCACGTTGGCGATGCCGACGGGCCAGTTCGCGATGTGCTGCCGCACGACCAGCCAGACCGTGACCAGCCCTGTCAGGAATCCCAGCAGCTCCGCCCACGTGGTGGGGGCACCGAAAGCGTGGAAGGCAGTGGATGTGAGCCAGTCGAGCACGATGTCCCCTAACCTGTCCGAATGGTTCTGGAAGTTGCACTCATCGACGTGCTCGCGGGCCGCGAGGAAGAGTTCGCCGCCGCGTACAGCAAGGCCCACACGCTGCTCGCGACCACCTCCGGCTGCCGGTCCGTGCGCATGACCCGCGGCGTCGAGTCGCCGACCCGGTTCGTGCTGCTGGTGGAGTGGGACTCGGTGGACGCGCACCTGGACAACTTCCGCGCCACCGACCGCTTCACGCAGTGGCGCGGGCTGCTCGGACCGTTCTTCGACGGCGCGCCGACCGTCGAGCACTTCGTCGACGTGCCCGCCTGACCGGTCAGTCGCCGGCCTTCTTCCACACCGTGAAGTCGAGGTACGTGGTGTAGAGCTGGCCGCTGACGATGGCCTCGCCGGACCGGGGCGTGAACCAGCCGAACCGCTGGTCGCCGGTGCGGACGCAGACCTTCGTGACGGGCAGCAGCGCGCTGAGCAGGACCCGGTCGCTCCACTGGGCGGCCGGGACCGCCGAGCAGACAGCGAGGGTCGGCGCCGCCAGGACGGGAGCGAAGGCCGCGCCGCCCACGGCGGTCAGCCCGAGCGCGCCGGCGGCCACGTCGGCGCCGGACGCCTGCTTGGCGCCGTTGTCGAAGTCGAACGTCTCGTCGGGCTGCCCCGCGAGGACGGTCATCCGCACGGTGCCGGCGCGCAGCACGTCGGTGACGGTGCCCTCCGGCACGGGGCTGGTCACGACGGCGCTCGGGTCGGGGGTGCCGCCGGTACTGGCGGCGGGCGATCCGCCGGCGTCGAGGCTCGGGGACGCGGTGGCTCCGACGGTGGCTCCGGCGGTGGCCCCGGCCGGCGTCGTCGCCTCGGTCATGGGCGCGGTGGCGGCACGGTTCTCACCGGTCGGTGTCTGCGTGTCGCCGGACGACTCGCGGGTGGCGAGCACCCCACCAACCGCTGCGGCAAGGAGCACGATCAGGCCGATGACCAGGGCGGCGATCCGCCAGCGGCGGCCGGGCGCCTCCTGGGGCGGCTCGGCGACCTCGGGCTGCGGCGCCTCCTGGGGTTCTTCCTGCGGTGCCCGCCGCTCTTCCTTCGGGGGAGTCGCCTGCCTGGGGACGATCGCGTACGCCGAGGTCGGCCAGCCGGACCCGCCGTCGAGCGGCGAGTCCGACATCCAGCCACGCCGGCTGCGGGGTCGCGGTGGCGACCCGTTGACCTGGTCGTGGCTCGGCTCCGTCGGCGGATCCTGCCGTGGGGGGTGTCCCGGCTCCATGCAGCGCGTCCTTCTGGTCCTGGCGGCGGTGCAGTTCGTGCACTTGCGCACGGCACTCGTGCACTCGCCCGGGCAGAGTATCGCTGACAGCCCGCGCCTCGCGCCACGGCTGATGGCGTGGATGACCCACCTTTCGGGTGTCCGCCTGCACCCACTCGGGTCGCCTGGTCAGCGCGCCAGCATCTGTGCGACCGCGTTCGCCCCCGACGCCGCATACCAGCCGCTGACCGCGAGTATCGCCAGCGCGGCGGCCGCGGCGAAGATGCCCGCCGCCTCGGTCGTCGACCGGCGCAGCGAGCGGCCGCGGCGGTGCCGTGGTCCGCCTTCGGCGGCGTCGGTGGTCGCAAGAATCATGGTGATGTCACGGCGCCCCAGGCCCGGCCGGCCGATGCAGTGTCGCCCCTGTGTCATGTTCGCCCCGCTATGTTGTCTTCCTCAGCACGGAGGTTATCTCCGCAAATGCCGCTTTTCGCGCTGCACACGCCGGAGATCACCTGTCCGGTGCGCGGCCGGTTCGTCAGCTCTGCTGTGATGGGCGGATGAGGATGGTGGGGCTGACCGGCGGCATCGGTGCCGGTAAGAGCGCCGTGGCGGAGCGGCTGGCCGCGCTCGGTGCCGTGATCATCGACGCGGACCGGCTGGCGCGCGAGGTCGTGGAGCCCGGCACGCCCGGCCTGGCCGCGGTCGTCGAGGCGTTCGGCGACGGCGTGCTCACCGCGGACGGCGCGCTCGACCGGGCCGCGATGGCGAGCCGGATCTTCGGCTCCGACGAGGCGCGCGCGACGCTGGAGGGCATCGTGCACCCCCTCGTCCGGGCACGGACGGCCGAGCTGGTCGCGGCCGCGCCTGACGGCGCCGTCGTCGTCAACGACGTGCCGCTCCTCGTCGAGAAGCAGATGTCCCGCCTGTACGAGACGGTGGTCATCGTGTTCGCCTCGCTCCCCACGCGGCTGGACCGGCTGGTGCGGTTGCGCGGGATGACGCCGGAGGAGGCCAGGGCCCGGATCGCGGCGCAGGCGACGGACGAGCAGCGGCGGGCGGTCGCGGACGTCTCGATCGTCAACGACGGCACGCCGGCCGAGCTGGACGCGGCGGTTGCGGCGGCCTGGCCCTTGATCGCCGGTACCGCCTGATTTCGCGCACCCGCTCGCCCGGGCACGGACGGCCGAGCGGGTGCGGCGCGGTGCGGTGGGGCATGGCGCGGTGCGGTGGGGCGCGGTGCAGTGGGGCACGGCGCGGTGGGGTGCGGTGCGGTGCGGCGGACGAGGCGGTCGCGGTGCTTCGGCTGTGGCGCAGGGGCGGTCGTGGCGCTTCCCCGGCCGACGGCGCAGGGGCGCTCGCGGCGGCCGGTCGCGCGTGTCGCGCGATCCATCCACGGTGCGCTCGCCGGCCGTGACGGGCCGGGGCAGCAACCTGGCGCCGGGAGGGCCGGACCGAGTGATTGCCGGCCTGCTCTCCGGTCGGCCGCCGCGAGCGGCCTACGGCTCTACGGTAGCCCGGTGATCTTCCCCACACAATCGTCAGGTTGAATACGATCGACCACCCAGGGCGAGGAAGCCGAAAGTTGTCATACCCCCCGCGTACGGTTGGGTCATGGCGCTCGACATCCCCCGCTTGGACAACCGCTTCGAGGTGGTCAGCGAATACGTTCCGTCCGGCGACCAGCCCGCCGCCATCGAGCAGCTGGCGCGTCGCATCCGGTCCGGCGAGCGGCACTCGGTGCTGCTCGGTGCGACCGGCACCGGCAAGAGCGCGACGACCGCGTGGCTCGTCGAGCGGCTGCAGCGCCCGACACTCGTGCTCGCCCACAACAAGACCCTCGCCGCGCAGCTGGCCACGGAGTTCCGCGGCCTCATGCCCAACAACGCGGTCGAATACTTCGTCAGCTACTACGACTACTACCAGCCTGAGGCATACATCCCGCAGACCGACACCTACATCGAGAAGGACTCGTCGGTCAACGAGGAGGTCGAGCGGCTGCGTCACTCCGCGACGATGAGCCTGCTGACCCGCCGCGACGTCATCGTGGTCGCGACCGTCTCCGCGATCTACGGTCTGGGCACGCCCGAGGAGTATCTGGACCGGGCCGCCAAGGTGACCGTCGGGCAGGAGCTCGAGCGCGACAAGCTGCTGCGGCGGCTGGTCGACATCCAGTACACCCGCAACGACCTCGCGTTCAACCGTGGCACGTTCCGGGTCCGCGGCGACACGCTGGAGATCATCCCCGCCTATGAGGAGCTCGCGATCCGTATCGAGTTCTTCGGCGACGAGATCGAGCGACTGTCCTACCTGCACCCGCTGACCGGCGACGAGATCCGCCAGGTTGACCAGCTGATGATCTTCCCGGCGACGCACTATGGCGGTGGCCCTGAGCGCATGGAGCGGGCAATCTCCCAGATCGAGGTGGAGCTGGAGGAGCGCCTCGCCGAGCTCGACCGCGAGGGCAAGCTGCTGGAGGCCCAGCGGCTGCGCATGCGCACCACGTATGACATCGAGATGATGCGCCAGGTCGGCTTCTGCAACGGCATCGAGAACTACTCCCGCCACATCGACGGCCGCGAGGCGGGCAGCCCGCCGCACTGCCTGCTCGACTACTTCCCCGACGACTTCCTCACCGTCATCGACGAGTCGCACGCCACCGTCCCGCAGATCGGCGGCATGTATGAGGGCGACGCATCACGGAAGCGGACGCTCGTCGAGCACGGGTTCCGGCTGCCCAGCGCCCAGGACAACCGGCCGCTGCGCTTCGACGAGTTCGAGGAGCGGATCGGCCAGACCGTCTACCTGTCGGCGACCCCCGGCCCGTGGGAGCTCGGCCGCACGCAGGGCGAGTTCGTCGAGCAGGTCATCCGCCCGACCGGGCTGGTCGACCCACAGGTGATCATCAAGCCCACCAAGGGCCAGATCGACGACCTCATGCACGAGATCAACCAGCGGGTCGAGCTCGACGAGCGGGTCCTCGTCACTACCCTGACGAAGAAGATGGCCGAGGACCTCACCGACTATCTGCTGGAGCACGGCATCCGGGTGCGCTACCTGCACTCCGAGGTCGACACCCTGCGCCGCGTCGAGCTGCTGCGCGAGCTGCGTCGCGGCGAGTTCGACGTGCTCGTCGGCATCAACCTGCTCCGCGAAGGCCTCGACCTGCCCGAGGTGAGCCTGGTCGCCATCCTCGACGCCGACAAGGAAGGCTTCCTGCGCTCCGGCACCAGCCTCATCCAGACCATCGGCCGCGCGGCGCGTAACGTCTCCGGCCAGGTCCACATGTATGCCGACAAGATGACCCCGTCGATGACCCTCGCCATCGACGAGACCAACCGGCGCCGCGACAAGCAGATCGCCTACAACCTCGCCAACGGCATCGACCCCCAGCCGCTGCGCAAGAAGCTCGGCGACATCCTCGACGACATCTACCGCGAGGCCGAGGACACCGCCGGCGCCGTCGGCGGCCACGGCCCAGGCGGCGCCATCACCGTCGGCGGCGGTCGCCAGATGAGCCGCGGCAAGTCCCCCGAGAACACCCGCGCCCGCCAGAAGGGCGGCGGCACGAAGGGCTCCGCGGGCGCCGCCACCCCAGCCCGTGCGGGCATGGCCCGCGCCGAGCTCGCCACCCTCATCCAGGACCTCAACGACCAGATGCTCGGCGCCGCCCGCGAGCTGCAGTTCGAGCTCGCCGCCCGCCTCCGCGACGAGGTCGCCGAGCTCAAGAAGGAGCTCCGCGCCATGGACGTAGCCGGCGTCAAGTAGCCCACGTCGGCCCCACCCGCCGCTCTCTCCTGCTGCGTATGGGCGGCGCTTCCACCTGCCGGAAGCGCGGTTCGCCGCCTTCCGGCGGGCAGCGCTCCACGCTTGCAGGCGGCGACGCCTGCTGCCGGCGGCATCTGCTACCGGCGGCGAGCAACGCTCCACACCTGCCGGCGGCGGCACCGCCCGCTGCCGGCGGCGGTGACGCCTGTTGCCGGCGGCGGTGACGCCTGTTGCCGGCGGCGGTGACGCCTGTTGCCGGCGGCGGTGACGCCTGTTGCCGGCGGCGGCACCTGCTGCCGACGGCGAGCAACGCTCCACACCTGCCAGCGGCGGCACCGCCCGCTGCCGTCAGCGGTGACGCCTGTTGCCGGCGGCGGCGCCCGCTGCTGTCGACGGGCAATGCTCCACACCACTCGGAGCATCGCAAGCCAGTCCCGGAGCCATCGGCCGAGGCGAATTCGACCGGCTCCGAACGAGGGAACGTCAGCACCTGCACATGGCGCCCAACCGGTGGCGAACCGGGCAAAGGCTGCCAGACCCGTCGCAGCGTCCAGAGGGCCGGCAACGCCCGTGGCGGACCTGGTCTCCACCTCACCAGCAAGCGGCCTGCGACTCGAGTGCGACGCCGTCTCGGAGCCTCCGTCGAGTGGCCCGCGGTCAGCGCCGTACCTGGTGGAGACAGGGAGAGGCCCCGTAGCCGAATCCGGCTACGGGGCCTCTCCTGATGTTCTGCGAACCGTCAGCTCTTGCCGCCGGCCAGCTTCTCGCGCAGGGCCGCGAGGGCCTCGTCCGTCGCGAGGGTGCCTGCCGGCTCCTCCGGGGCGCGAGCCGCCGTCGGGGTCGACGAGGTGACCGGGCCACCGCTCGTCGCGCCGGCCGCGGCGGTGGCGGCGGGCTCGGCGGCGTCGGCCTGGCGGGCCGTCTGCACCTGCTTGGTGTGGGCCTCCCAGCGCTGGCGGGCCTCAGCGTACTGCTGCTCCCACGCCTCACGCTGCTTCTCGAAGCCGGCCATCCACTCGGCGGTCTCCGGGTCGAAGCCCTCCGGGTAGATGTAGTTGCCCTGCTCGTCGTACGTGGCCGACATGCCGTAGAGGGTCGGGTCGAAGTGCTCCTCGCCCTCGACAAAGCCCTCGTTGGCCTGCTTGAGCGACAGCGAGATCCGGCGACGCTCGAGGTCGATGTCGATGACCTTGACCATGACGTCGGAGCCGACCTGCACGACCTGCTCCGGGATCTCCACGTGGCGCTCGGCCAGCTCGGAGATGTGCACCAGGCCCTCGATGCCGTCGTCGACGCGGACGAACGCACCGAACGGCACGAGCTTGGTGACCTTGCCCGGGACGATCTGCTGGATCGCGTGGGTGCGCGCGAACTGGCGCCACGGGTCTTCCTGGGTCGCCTTCAGCGACAGGGAGACACGCTCACGGTCCAGGTCGACGTCGAGCACCTCGACCTCGACCTCCTGGCCGACCTCGACAACCTCGGACGGGTGGTCGATGTGCTTCCAGGACAGCTCGGACACGTGCACCAGGCCGTCGACGCCACCGAGGTCGACGAACGCACCGAAGTTGACGATCGAGGACACGACGCCCTTGCGGACCTGGCCCTTCTGCAGCTTGTGCAGGAACTCGGTGCGCACCTCGGACTGGGTCTGCTCGAGGTAGGCCCGGCGGGACAGGACCACGTTGTTGCGGTTCTTGTCCAGCTCGATGATCTTCGCCTCGAGCTCGCGGCCCACGTACGGCTGCAGGTCGCGGACCCGGCGCATCTCGACCAGGGACGCCGGCAGGAAGCCACGAAGTCCGATGTCGAGGATGAGACCACCCTTGACCACCTCGATGACGGAGCCGCGAACGATCCCGTCGTCTTCCTTGATCTTCTCGATCGTGCCCCACGCCCGCTCGTACTGCGCGCGCTTCTTCGAGAGGATCAGACGCCCTTCCTTGTCCTCCTTCTGGAGGACCAGGGCTTCGATGTGGTCACCGACCGACACGACCTCAGCAGGGTCGACATCATGCTTGATCGACAACTCGCGCGAGGGGATGACACCCTCGGTCTTGTAGCCGATGTCGAGCAGGACCTCGTCCCGGTCGACCTTGACGACGGTGCCTTCGACGATGTCGCCGTCGTTGAAGTACTTGATGGTCTCGTCGATCGCGGCGAGGAACGCCTCATCGGACGCGAGTTCGTCGACGACCTTGTTGCTGCTGGCGCTCGAGGTGGCCTCGATGCTGCTCGTCATGTGGGTTGTTGCTCCGGTCGGTGGGTGACTTCGGTGGACCTGCGCTCCCGCGGACCATCGTCGGGGCACAACCCGCCTGTCGCAGTGCAGGATCAATGCATTGGAAGCTCAGGATGTGTCAGACGATCGTGAGCCTGCTCCATGCCGAGGCGCACAACCCACGAGTGCACCGATCAGCCTACCCTGCGCAATACCACATGGTCCAACCCTCCCCCAGACCCGATCCGCCGACTTTTGCGGGGCCTACCGTTGCAGTCCATGGAAACGTCACCAGACGCAGGCGTCACACGACGCGCAGTGAACCCAGCCGAGAGCCGCCGCGCGAGCCGGGGCTGGTGGGACGCTGACGCCGACGCCTACCAGGCCGAACACGGCGTGTTCCTCGGTGACGCCGACTTCGTCTGGTGCCCGGAGGGCCTGCGTGAGGTCGACGCCCGACTGCTCGGCGACGTCACCGGCAAGGACGTCCTGGAGATCGGCTGCGGCGCGGCGTCGTGCTCACGCTGGCTGCGCACCCAGGGCGCGCGGGTCGTCGCCAGCGACCTGTCCGCCGGCATGCTGCGGCACGCCGCCGCCGGGAACACCCGATCGGGTGTACAAGTGCCACTCCTGCACGCCGACGCGACGGCCCTGCCGTTCGCCGAAGGCGTATTCGACATCGTGTGCACGGCCTTCGGCGCCATCCCGTTCGTCGCCGACTCGGGTCGCGTCATGCGGGAGGTGTACCGCGTGCTGCGCCCCGGCGGCCGTTGGGCGTTCTCGATCACCCATCCGATGCGGTGGGTGTTCCTGGACGACCCAGGCGAAGGCGGCCTGGTCGCGGTGCACTCCTACTTCGACCGCCGCGCCTATGTCGAGGAGGACGAGAAGCACGTCCCGACGTACGTCGAGCAGCACCGTACCCTCGGCGACCGCATCCGCGAGCTCGTCGCGGCCGGCTTCGTCCTCAACGACCTCATCGAGCCCGAATGGCCCGACGACCACAACGGCACCTGGGGCCAGTGGAGCCCCCTGCGCGGCAAGATCTTCCCCGGCACCGCGATCTTCGTCGCCACCAAGCCGACCTGACGGCAGCCCAGTGACGCGACCGCGTCATAGTCCACGAGTAGGCTCAAGCCCCACAAAATGCTGATTTTTCCGGTTTAGCGGGCGCGAAGCGCCTGATAAACCGGAAAAAGAGGTCCCGCTCGGAGCAAGTGCTTGACAACCGCCGACAAAAACAGATGAACGGTTGCATATGCGAGGAAAGAGCGCAGAGCATCCGATTGTGCGGACGAACCGTGCGGACGCAGCCGGCGAGCGGAATCAACAGGGGCACGTGGACCGCGACTCGGCCGGCGGTCGAACCCGGAAGGTTGGTGAGGCGGGGCGACGGAGAACGCGGCCGTCGAACGGACCGGCCACACCGAGCCGCTCAGCGACCGAGCCGCCAAGCCGAGCCACCACACCGGGGTAACGAAACCGGACGACCGGCACGCCAGCACGGGCGCGAAGCCGCTCAGCGACCGAGCAGACGAGCCGAGCCACCACGCCGGGCAACGAAGCCGAGCCGTTGAAGCGGTGAGCACGGAACAGGTGAGCCGTTGAACCGGTGAGAACGGGAGCAGGCGAGCAGGGAAGCCCCCGGGCGACACCGACCGCCGGTGTCGGCCCGCGGGCGGGGCGACACCGGCGGCGAGTGGCGTCGGGTCGGGTGGGTCAGTGGGCAGTGGTCAGTGGTCGGCTTCGTTCCAGTCGCGGCCTGAGCCGACCGAGACGCCCAGGGGGACGTCCAGCGGGTAGGCCTCGCCCATCTGCTGGCGGACGAGGGCCTCGACGGCGGCGCGCTCGCCTGGGGCGACCTCGAACACCAGCTCGTCGTGGACCTGCAGGAGCATGCGGGACTGCAGGCCGGCCTCGCGCAGGGCGGCGTCCACATGGAGCATGGCGACCTTGATGATGTCGGCGGCGGAGCCCTGGATGGGGGCGTTGAGGGCCATGCGCTCGGCCATCTCGCGCCGCTGGCGGTTGTCGCTGTTGAGGTCGGGCAGGTAGCGGCGGCGGCCCAGGACGGTCTCGGTGTAGCCGTCGCGGCGGGCCTGGACGACGATCTGGCGCAGGTAGTCGCGGACGCCGCCGAACGTGGCGAAATACTCCTCCATGAGGACCGTGGCCTCGGCGGGGGTGATGCCGAGCTGCGAGGCGAGACCGTAGGAGGACAGGCCATAGGCGAGGCCGTAGTTCATGGCCTTGATCTTGCGGCGCTGGTCGGGGACGACCTCGTCGGCGGGGATCGAGAAGACCGAGGAGGCGGTCGCGGCGTGGAAGTCGAAGCCCGAGTTGAAGGCCTCGATCAGCGCCTCGTCCTTCGACAGGTGGGCCATGATCCGCATCTCGATCTGGCTGTAGTCGGCGGTGAGCAGGGACTCGAAGCCTTCGCCGACGATGAAGGCGCGGCGGATCTGCCGGCCGTCCTCGGTGCGGATGGGGATGTTCTGCAGGTTGGGGTCGGTGCTGGAGAGCCGGCCGGTGGCCGCGACGGTCTGGTAGTAGGTGGTGTGGATGCGGCCGTCGTCGCTGACCGACTTGAGCAGGCCGTCGACGGTGGTCTTGAGCTTGGCCCAGTCGCGGTGGCTCAGCAGGTGCGCCAGCAGCGGGTGCTCGGTCTGCTTGTGCAGGTTCTGCAGCGCCTCGGCGTCGGTGGTGTAGCCGGTCTTGATGCGCTTGGTCTTCGGCAGGCCGAGCTCGTTGAACAGGATCTCCTGCAGCTGCTTGGGCGAGCCGAGGTTGAACTCCCGGCCGATCACCTCATAGGCGCCCTGCGCGGCGGCCTTGACGTTGCTGGCGAACTTCGCCTCCAGCTCGCTGAGGTAGTCGGTGTCGGCGGCGATGCCGACCCGCTCCATCTCCGCCAGGACGGTGACCAGCGGCAGCTCGACCTCGGCGAGCAGGCGGGCGGAGGAGTCGCCGTCACGCCGCAGCTCCTCGGCGATCGCCTCGGCGAGGTCGAGGGTGGCGCGGGCGCGGAGCATGAGATTCTCCTCCGCCTCTCCCGTGTTGCCACCCAGGCCGTCGAGCGCGAGCTGGCCGGTGTCCGGGGCGTCGACCCGCAGCTCGCGCTTGAGGTAGCGCAGCGCCAGGTCGTTGAGGTCGTAGGAGCGCTGGTCGGGGCGGGCCAGGTAGGCCTCGAGCGCGGTGTCGCTGGCGACGCCCTCGAGCTGCCAGCCGCGGGTGCCGAACGCGAGCCGGGCCGGCTTCACGTCGTGCAGCACCTTGGGCCGGTCGGTGGCGGCGAGCCACTCCCCCACGGCCGCGTCGTCGGCGGCGTCGAGCTCGGTCGGGTCGAACCAGGCGGCCGGGCCGCCGGCGACGGCGAGGCCGATGCCGGTGACCTCGCCGGTGCCGCGGCCGAACTTGCCGGCGACGGCCACGCCGACCCGGGTGCCGGCCGGGGCGTGCTCGGTGAGCCAGGTGCCGATGCCCTCGCGCAGGACCGTGCCGGACAGGTCGAAGCCGCTCTCCGCCTCGGGCTCCACGGCGTCGAGGTACTGGTAGAGCCGGTCACGCAGGATGCGGAACTCCAGGGCGTCGAAGACCTGGTGGACGGCCTCGCGGTCCCAGCCGCGCCAGAGCAGCTGCTCGGGGGCGACCGGCAGCTCCAGGTCGTCGACGAGCCCGTTGAGCTCATAGTTGCGCATGACGTCGGCGAGGTGGGCGCGCACGCTCTCGCCGGCCTTGCCCTTGATCTCGTCGACCCGGGCGATGATCCCGTCGAGGTCGCCGAACTGCAGGATCCACTTGGCGGCGGTCTTGTCCCCGACGCCGGGAACGCCGGGGAGGTTGTCGCTGTCCTCGCCGACGAGCGCCGCCTTCGCCCGGTAGAGCGACGGCGGAATGCCATAGCGCTCCTCGACCTTGGCGGGCGTCATGCGGTCCATCTCGGAGACGCCGCGCTTGAGATAGAGCACCGTCACGAGGTCGGTGACCAGCTGGAAGGCGTCGCGGTCGCCCGTGATGATCGACGTGGGGATGCCCTGCGCGACCGCCTCCCGGGCGAGGGTCGCGATCACGTCGTCGGCCTCGTAACCCGGCTTCTCGATGAAGGGGATCCGCAGCGCGTTGAGGACCTCCTTGATCAGGTCGAGCTGGCCGGAGAACTCCGGCCGGGTCGTCGAGCGGTTGGCCTTGTATTCCGCATACTTCTCCAGGCGGAAGGTCTGGCGTGACACGTCGAAGGCGACCGCCACGTGCGTGGGCTTCTCGTCCCGCAACATGTTGATCAGCATCGACGTGAAGCCGAAGACGGCGTTGGTCACCTGCCCCGTCTTCGTGGAGAAGTTCTCCGCGGGGAGGGCGAAGAACGCCCGGTAGGCGAGAGAGTGCCCGTCGAGCAGCAGGAGCCTGGTGTCCTCTGTTGAACCCGTCACACCCTGAAGCCTAGTCGGGGGGTATGACACTTCTCCGCACAGGACCGCCCGAGGACCCCGCGCAGTGACGCGACAAACCGATTCCCGCGACGGTTGCGAACAGGAAGATTACGACTGCGCAACTTCCTAGGGCGTGTTGGCCTGAAGGCCTAGTGCCAGCTCCGGAGTTTCATTAGGTTCTGCCCCTATCAGCGTCTTGGCATCTAGGCGCAACCACGCCTACCGCGCTGTAAAAAGGAGACAGGTGATGATCCGCCCCAACCTCGCATGGCGCTCGGTCGCCGTGCTGAGCGCTGCCGTCCTGGCACTCAGTGCCTGTGGTGAAGATGCAGATAAGCCCAGCACGGGCGCGACCACCGGTGGTGCCACCCCCGGCGACGGCGTGCTGAAGATCGGCACCATCCTGCCGCAGACCGGCTCGCTGGCGTTCCTCGGCCCCCCGGAGTTCGCGGGCGTCGACGTCGCGATCAAGGAGATCAACGCCAACGGTGGCGTCCTGGGCAAGCCCGTCACGATCCAGCACATGGACTCGGGCGACACCTCCACGGACATCGCCACCCAGTCGGTCAACAAGCTGCTCACGGACAAGACCGACGTCATCATCGGTGCCGCCTCGTCGTCCGTCTCGCTGTCCGTGATCGACAAGATCACCGGCGCGGGCGTGGTCCAGATCTCGCCGGCCAACACGTCGACGGCGCTGACCACCTACAACGACAAGGGTCTGTACTTCCGGACCGCTCCGCCGGACACGCTGCAGGGCCGCGTCCTCGGTGACCTGATCGTCCAGGACGGCAACGCCACCACCGGCATGCTGGTCCTCAACGACTCCTACGGCACCGGCCTCGCCGAGAACGCCAAGGCGGAGATCGAGAGCGGCGGCGGCAAGGTCGCCGTGTCGGTGACCTACGACCCGAAGGCCGCGGACTTCTCGGCCGACGTGGCGAAGATCAAGGCCGCCAACCCGGACGCCATCGCCATCATCGGCTTCGACGAGACCAAGAAGATCGTCCCCAAGCTGATCGAGGCCGGCCTCAAGACCAAGAAGTGGTACTTCGTGGACGGCAACATCGCCGACTACTCGAAGGACTTCGCCCCTGGCACGCTGAAGGGCTACAAGGGCACCCAGCCCGGCGCCGCGACCAAGGACGACTTCAAGAAGCGCGCCCTTGAGATCAACAAGGACCTGAAGGACTGGAACTACGCCGTCGAGTCCTACGACGCCACCATCCTCGCGGCCCTCGCGGCCATCGAGGCCGGCAGCGACAACCCGGGCGAGATCGCGAAGCACCTGATCACCGTCTCCAAGGGCGGCGAGAAGTGCACGGACTTCAAGACCTGCGCCGACCTGCTCAAGCAGAAGAAGGACATCGACTACGACGGCCTGAGCGGCCCGATCTCCTTCAACGACGCCGGCGACCCGGCCGAGGCCACCATCGGTGTCTACACCTACGACGAGAACAACAAGCTCACGTCGGACGTGAAGTACCAGAACGGCAAGATCTGATCTGAAGAATAAAGAGCCCCACCGCCGTCGGCGGTGGGGCTCTTTGTTTTCGTCGCACGGCAGGCAAAGACGGCAAGCAAAGAAGGCAAGCAAAGAGAAATCCCGCGCCCCCGGACGGGGAACGCGGGATTCTCGAGAAGCAAAAACGATGGTTCAGGCGCGAGCGAGCGTGCCCAGGTACAACTCGATCACCCGCGGGTCATTGATCAGATCCTGACCTGACGCCGTGTAGGCATTGCGGCCCTGATCGAGGACGTATCCCCGGTCGCAGATCTGCAGGCAACGGCGGGCGTTCTGCTCGACCATCACGACCGTCACACCGGTCGAGTTGATCTGCTTGGTCCGGAAGAACACCTCGTCCTGCAGCGCCGGCGAGAGACCCGCTGAGGGCTCGTCGAGCAGCAGCACGGTCGGCTCCATCATGAGCGCCCGGGCCATGGCGACCATCTGCCGCTCACCGCCGGACATGAGCCCCGCCCGCTGCTTGCGCCGCTCGGCCAGGGTCGGGAAGAGCTGCGTCACGAAGTCGAAGCGCTCCTTGAAGCGCTTCGGCTTCAGGAACGTGCCCATCTGCAGGTTCTCTTCGATGGTGAGGGTCGCGAAGACGTTGTTGGTCTGCGGGACGAAGCCGATGCCCCGCTCCACCAGCGCGTGCGCCTTCATGTTGGTGATGTTCTCCCCGCGCAGGGTCACGGCCCCCGAGCGGATGTTGACCAGGCCGAACATGGCTTTCAGGAGGGTCGACTTGCCGGCGCCGTTGGGGCCGATGATGCCCACGAGCTCGCCGTCGTGCACGTACAGGTCAGCGCCGTTGAGGATGTTGACGCCGGGCAGGTAGCCCGCGACGACGTCGTCGGCCCGCAGGACCGCCCCGTCGGCGTGTGCCAGGTGGTCGCCACGGTCGACGATCTCGTTGCTGGCGACCGGGGCGTCGTCCTCGATCGGAACGGTCATGCCGTCCCCCTCTTCGGGTCGTCTTCAGGAGAAACAGAAAGCTCGTCGACAGCGCCGATCAGGGTCACCTCGCCGTCGGATTCGTCCAGCGTAGAGGCGTCCACCTCCTCGCCGCCGACGGTCTTGACCGCGCCGTCGTGGTGCGCGCCCAGGTAGGCGTCGATCACGCGCGGGTCGGCCATGACCTTGTCCGGGGTGCCCTCGGCGATGACGCCGCCCTGCCCCATGACGATGATCCAGTCGCTGATGTCGTGGACCATGTCCATGTCGTGCTCGACGAACAGCACGGTCATGCCGTCCTCACGCAGCTGCTTGACGTGGCCGAGCAGCGACTGCGTCAGCGCCGGGTTGACCCCGGCCATCGGCTCGTCGAGCATGACCATCTCCGGCTGCACCATGAGCGCCCGGGCCATCTCCAGGAGCTTGCGCTGGCCGCCGGAGAGGCTGCCGGCGAAGTCGTCCTTCTTGGCGATGAGCTTGAACCGGGTCAGCAGGTCCTCGGCGCGGGCGGTGATCTCGGCTTCCTGCTGCTTCCAGGTGCCGGGCAGCAGCGCCCGCCAGAAGCTCTCGCCGCGCTGCCCGGTGGCGCCGAGCCGCATGTTGTCGATGACCTTGAGCTTGGACAGGGCCTTCGTGAGCTGGAACGTGCGCACCATGCCGGCCCGCGCGACCTTGTGCGCCGCGACGCCGGACAGCGACTTGCCGTTGAACGTCCACGAGCCCTCGTCGGGCGCGTCGAAGCCGGTGAGCAGGTTGAAGAAGGTCGTCTTGCCGGCGCCGTTGGGGCCGATGAGCGCCGTGATCGAGCCGCGCTGGATCTCGACGTGCTTCACGTCGACGGCGGTGAGGCCGCCGAAGCGGCGCACCACGTTGTCGGCGACGAGGATCGGGTCGGGTTTCGGGACGCCCGGCTCGCACGGCAGGCCGGCCAGGGCCTGGACGGCACGCGCGCGGGCGGCCCGATCGGACTTCTCAACGTCCATCGAGCATGACCTCCCTCTTGTCGCCGAAGATGCCCTGCGGCCGGTAGATCAGCAGCAGGATGAGGCCGAGGCCGACCAGGATGTACCGGACCGAGCCGGCCTGCGAGGTGGTCATGAACCACTCCGGGAAGACCTTGTTGTTGGAGGCCTCGCTCAGGGCCGAGTCGATGAAGACCAGCAGGACCCAGAAGATCATGGAGCCGACGACCGGGCCGAAGACCCGGGCCGCGCCGCCGAGGATCACGATGGTGTACGCGAAGAACGTGAACTCCGTGCCGTACGTGTCCGGCTGGACCGCCGCCCGGTCGAGGGCGAAGACGAAACCGCCGAGGCAGCCGATGACGCCGCCGAGGACCAGCGACTGCATCTTGTAGGAGAAGACGTTCTTGCCGAGGCTGCGCACGGCGTCCTCGTCCTCCCGGATGGCCTTCAGCACGCGCCCCCACGGGCTGCTCATGAGCAGCCAGACCACGAGGCAGCTGAGCAGCACCAGCGTCCAGCCGACGACCAGGATCCACAGCTCACGGTCGGTGAACGTGATGAGCCCGAGGTCGATGCCCTTGCTGCCGGCGAACGGGTTGAGCTCGTAGAAGTCCTGCGAGAAGCTCTGCAGGCCGTCGGAGGCACCCGTCCACTTGCGCAGGTCGGTGGCGCGGTAGAAGAGCCGGATGATCTCGGCCGCGGCGATCGTGACGATGGCCAGATAGTCCGCGCGCAGTCGCAGCGTCGGGATGCCGAGCAGCAGCGCGAGGACCACCGCCGCGAGCAGGCCGACGATGACGCCCAGCCACAGCGGCAGCCCGAAGGTCGCCACCGTGATCGCGATGCCGTAGGCACCGACGCCGAGGAAGGCGGACTGGCCGAAGTTGAGCAGGCCAGTGTAGCCGAAGTGGACGTTGAGCCCGATGGCCGCGAGGGCGTAAGCAATAGCGGTGGAACCGACGATCGCTTCCAACGACACGCTGAAGATGCTTTCCCAGTTCATGATCGCCCCCTCAGCCGATCCGGGCCCGGCGGCCGAGGATGCCCTGCGGCCGGAAGAGCAGGATCACGATCAGCACCGCGAGGGCACCCACGGACTTCAGCTCGGTCGGGATCCACAGTGTGGAGATCTGGATGAACAACCCGATGACGAGGCTGCCGAGCAGCGCGCCCCAGGCCGTGCCGAAGCCGCCGAGGGTCACTGCGGCGAAGATGAGCAGCAGGATCTGGAAGCCCATCTGGAAGCCGACGCCCTGGAAGGCGCCGAGGATCACGCCGCTGAGCGCGGCGAGGCCGCCGCCGATCGTCCACACGAGGCGGATGATGCGGTCGACGTTGATGCCGGACGCGGCGGCCAGCGCCGGGTTGTCGGCGACGGCGCGGGTGGCCTTGCCGAGCCGGGTGCCGACCAGCGCGAAGGACACCGCGGCGAGGACGACGAGGGCGACGCCGTCGGCGATCAGGTTCTTCGGCGCGATCAGGAAGGGTCCGTACTGCACGCCCGCCTGGGCGTTGTAGTCGGCGAAGTTGCGCGACTCACCGCCGAAGAAGTACAGGAAGACGTAACGGACCAGCAGCGACAGGCCGATCGAGATGATCATCATGGTGACCAGGTTGGTGCGGCGCTTGCGCAGCCAGCCCCAGAACGCGCGGTCCTGGAAGTAGCCCAGGGCGGCGCCGATGGCCACCGAGACGACGCCGGCCAGCACCAGCGGCATCCCGATGGTCACGTTGAACAGGAACGTCATGAGACCACCGAGCGTGACCATCTCGCCGTGGGCGAAGTTGGTCAGGCCGGTGGTCCCGAAGATCAGCGAGATGCCGAGCGCCGCCAGGGCGATGATCAGCGAGAAGTGCAGGCCCGAGTACAGCAGGTCGGCGACGCGGTCGAACGACGACGGGGACGTGTCCTTCGTGCCGGGCTGGTTGTTGCCACCGCCGACGGTCGTGCCGGCCGCGCCGAGCGGGAACAGCACGTTGCGTGCCTGCCCGTCCGCCACGGTGACAGTGGGCAGCACGGGCCGGTTGTTGGTGAGCCCGACCCCGGAGGGCAGCGACGCTACATCGAGTTCCACCTTGTAGGTGCCCGGACCGGTTACCGGAATACTCCACTTGCCCTGCTCGTCGGATGTGGCCTCACCGGCGGGCGCGCCGTCCTGGGTAGACGCCTTGATCTTGACACCGGCGACCGGAGCGCCGTTGTTGGTCAGCGTCCCCTGCAGCGCTTCCCCTTCGGCCCACGCGCTTGTGGCGCCCAGACCGAAGGAGAGCATCACGCAGGCCAGGAAGGCCGTGAGCATGATCACGGCTCTACGCAATGGTGCTCCTCGAATAACTGATGGCAGCAATCGTCCCGACCCTCGGGACTGGCGGATCATAGCCCGCTCCAGAAGCCGATTGCGGTCCGTTACCAAGCCGTTATTCGACCCTGAGCACCACGTGCGCAGACACGCCCTGCGCAGGTAAAAGGTCAGGACTCAGGGGTTACGGTGCTGTTACCGGTGGCGGTTTCCGCGATGATCCGATCGGCCACTTCCCGCATGGTCATTCGGTGATCCATCGCGGTGCGCTGAATCCATTTGAACGCCTGCGGCTCGTTCATCGAGTAGGTCGCCATGAGCTGACCCTTGGCGCGCTCGACCACCTTGCGGGTCTCCAGGCGGTCGGTCAGCGTGGCGACCTCCTCCTCGAGCACCGCCAGCTCGGCGAACCGCGACACGGCGATCTCGACCGCCGGCACCAGGTCGCTCTTCTGGAACGGCTTCACCAGGTAGGCCATCGCGCCGGCGGCGCGGGCGCGCTCGACCAGGTCCCGCTGGCTGAACGCGGTGAGGATGACGACCGGCGCGACGCGCGCGCCGGCGATCTTCTCCGCGGCGGCCAACCCGTCCATGATCGGCATCTTGATGTCCATGATGACCAGGTCGGGCTTGAGCTCCTCGGCGAGGCGGACGGCCGTCTCGCCGTCGCCGGCCTCGCCGACAACGTCGTAGCCCTCCTCGACGAGCATCTCCCGGAGGTCGAGGCGGATGAGCGCCTCGTCTTCCGCGATGAGCACCCGACGGCTCTGTGCCTCGGCCACGCGCAACTCCCGATCCGACTCGACTAACCTGGCTGACACGACTGACGGCGATTACCGCCGGGATCAGACTAGTGGGTACCCTGGTGCGGCGTACCCGTCCCGGTATCCCAATCGGCAGAGGAACGGAGCTCAAACCTCCGACAGTGTGGGTTCGAATCCCACCCGGGGCACGCAAGTTTCACGCGGGAGGCAGCACCACCGGCTCCGCGTCGGCGGTCAGCAGGTCCAGTCCGGCACCGCTGACGACCTGCGCCGGCTGCCGGTCCCGCCCGAGGATCGCGGCCAGCCGCGTGACAGGAAGCCGGTCCGCGCGGCGGGACGCCGCAAAAACGACGTTGCCGAAGCGCCTGCCCCGCAGGAGTTCCGGGCGCACGAGCAGGCAGACGTCGGCGAAGGCGGTGCGCAGGGTGGCCGCCTGCCCCCGGGAGAAGGCCAGGGGCGCGAGGTCCGCGACGTTGACCGCGTAGACCCCCTCCGGACGCAGGATCCGGGCCACCTCCGCGGCGAACGTGACGTCCGACACGCTCTCGGGCATCTGCGCCGCGTCGTACACGTCGCCGATGACGAGATCGTAGGACGAGTCCGGAATGCCGGACACGACCTCCCGGGCGTCGCCGAAGACGAACGTGACGCCGGTGGCGTCGGCGAGCGGCACGACCCGCTGCACGAAGTCGGCGAGCCGCCGGTCCCGCTCGACGATCACCTGCGTGGAGCCGGGGCGCGTGGCGGTGACGTAGCGCGGCATCGTGAAGGCACCGCCGCCCAGGTGCAGCACGGTGAGGGGGCGCGCCTGCGGTGCCATCGTGTCGACGATCGCGGCGATGCGGCGGGTGTACTCGAAGCTGAGGTAGGTCGGGTCGGCGACGTCGACGTACGACTGCTGCACCTCTTCGAAGAGCAGCGTCCAGCCACCCTTGCGGCGCGGGTCGCGCACCAGCCTGGCGTTGCCGAACTCGGTGCGCTCGCCGATCCCGTCGATGATCTCCCGCCACCCGGACATCTAGGCGGGCGCCTCGTCCACGAGCTCCACGGGCGGCCCGTCGGCGTAGCGCGCGGCGAAGAGCGGCCTGCCCTTGTCGACCTCCTGCGTGCCAACGACGACCACCCCGCGCACGAAGTCGGACGACACGCTGTTGACGTGCACGCCCTGCTCCGCCCAGTAGGTGTTGTCGTCGTTGACCTGCTGGTAGCGCTTGTCCAGCTCGGCGGCGGAGAACCGGGCGTCGTGCACGAGCACGCACGACGCGGCGAACGTGGTGGTGATCCACCTGTCCAGGTCGGCGGACGGCTTGCGGTAGACCTCGACGCCGTCGTCGCCGACCCGGGCGCCGGCGAACACGGCCGCGAAGTCGGCCTCGCCCTTCGCGGTGATCTGCGAGACGACGTCCACCGGGTCCGCGGACGGCGACGCGCCGCACCCGGCGGTCTTCACGACCGCACCCGACCCGCCCGAGCCGCCGGGCGACGCGGACGGCGACGGGGCGGCCGACGAGCAGGCCGTCAACCCGAGCAGCAGCGCAACCACGAGTACACGTCGCATCGCCCCCAACGTACCGGAGCAGCCCCACCGCGAACCAAACCGGCGATTACTCTCAGTTCCGGAGCTTCCTGGTCGAACCGACAGGTATGGCCGGCACCACCCTGATCAAGAGCATCGACGACGTCATCGATGCCCGTGCCGTCACGACCGTGTTCCAGCCGATCGTGCGGCTCGACTCGTGGCGCCGCCACCGGCCCGAGGTCGTCGGCTACGAGGCGCTGACCCGCGGGCCCGCCGGCACGCCGTGGGAGGCGCCGCTGGACCTGTTCGACGCCGCCGGCAGGGCCGGCCGCCTCGCCGAGCTCGACTGGGTCTGCCGCGCCGCCGCGTACCGTGCCGCGATCGACGCCGGCCTGCCGCTCGGCCTCACCCTGTTCGTCAACGCCGAGCCCGCCGCGCTCGGCGAGCCGTGCCCGCCGGACCTCGCCCCGGCCATCCTCGACGCCCAGCTGCGGCTGCGGGTCGTCGTCGAGATGACCGAGCGGGCGATCACCGACGACCCGGCGGCCCTGCTCACCGCCGCCGAGGCGTGCCGCGGCTCCGGCTGGGGCGTGGCGCTGGACGACGTCGGCGCCGAGCCCGCGTCCCTGGCGGTCATGCCGTTCGTGCACCCGGACGTCGTCAAGGTCGACCGGCACCTCACCCAGCGGCCCGGCGGGGCCTACGCCGCCCGTGTCGTCAACGCGGTCGTCGCCTACGCCGAACGTACCGGCGCCGCGGTCCTCGCCGAGGGGGTCGAGACCCGCGAGCACGTCGCCGCCGCCCTGGGCATGGGCGCGACGCTCGGCCAGGGCTGGCTGTTCGGCCGGCCGGGGCCGCTGCCGGCGGACGTCGCCGAGCGCAGCGCGACCCTGCCGGTGCCGTTCGTCGCGCCGCCCGCCGGGACGGGGACGAGGACGCCGTACGAGATCGTCGCCGCCCGCCGCCCGACCGCCGAGGCGACGAAGCGGATGCTCATGCCGCTGAGCCGGTACCTGGAGGAGAAGGCGCTCGACGCGGCGGAGCCGCCCATCCTGCTCGGCTGCTTCCAGGAGGCGCGCTTCCTGACCCCCGCGACCGCCCGCCGGTACGCGACCATCGCGCAGACCGCCGCCCTGGTCGGCGTCCTCGGCACCGAGATCCCGAGCGCACCGGTGCCGGGCGTCAGGGGCGCCGCGATCGCCGGTGACGACCCGCTGCGCGGCGAGTGGAACGTGGTGGTCGTCGGGCCGCACTTCGCCGCCGCCCTCGTCGCGCGGGACCTCGCCGACGACGGGCCCGACGAGGACCGGCGGTTCACCTACGCCCTCACGTACGACCGCGACCTCGTGCTCGAAGCGGCCCGTGCGCTGCTGCACTGGATCGTGCCAACATAGGCGGCTATGAAGCGGTTGGCGCCGGTCGTGCTCCTCGCCCTGCTCGCCGCGTGCGGCGACGGTTCCCAGAAGCCGCCCGAGAAGCCGGTCAAGCTGCGGGTCGAGCTGACCCAGGGCCGGGTCGACGAGGTCCGGCACACGGTGCAGATCTCGATGCACAACGAGGGCCCCGCGAAGGTCACCGTCGAGCGGGTCGAGCTGCAGGCGCCGTCGTTCAAGGGGGTCGGGCCGGTCGCGGTCGACGCCCCGCTGCCCGTCGGCGGCCTGCGCGTCGACGTGCCCGTCTCCTACGGCACGGGGATCTGCCAGGGCGACGAGCTCAAGCCGCGCAGCGCCGCCTCCCATGTCGGATTCGCCGTCCGTACCGAGGACGGCAAGCTGCACGACCTGCGGCTGCCGCTGCCCGACCCGGACCCGATGCTCGACAAGCTGCTCGCGATCGACTGCCAGCAGGCGTACCTGGACCGGCGGGTGTCGCTCACGTTCGGCCCCTGGACGCACCTGCCGAGCGGCTGGCTCAACGGCACCGTGGTGCTGAAGCGGGTGGGGTACGCCGGGACGGTCACCCTGCAGGAGTTCGTCGGCAGCATCCTGCTTGAGGTGCTGCCGCTGCCCGCTCGGGAGCAGACGCCGAAGCCGTACGCGGTGCTGCAGCCCGGGCAGCAGGAGGTGAGCGTGCCGATCGTGGTCGACGGCGAGCGCTGCACCCCGCACGCGCTCGCGGAGATCAAGAAGCCGTACGTGTTCCCCGCGTGGCTCAGCCTCGACGGCGGCCCGCCGCTGTACACGGAGCTGAAGATCACCGATGCGGAGCGTGACGCGTTCAAGCCGGTCATCGACGCCTGCGCGGCCGGCCACACGCAGATGTGACGACATACTTTTAAGCCAGACTTAGGCCAGTTGCGATGGGGTACGGCGGCTGCCATGCTCCAGAGCCATGTCCGAGGTCGGTGCGCGCGCCCGCGCGGCGTTGCCCGCGGTCGCGCTGCTGACCCTGGCGACCGCGGCCGTCCTCGGCCTGTCCACGCTGATCGGGACCGCCCCCGCGCCGCCGGCCTGGCGGATCGTGCTGACCCTGGTGGCGGGGCTGCTGCTCGGCGTCGCCGCCACCGACCAGGTCCGCGCCGCGCTCACCGACTGGCAGGGCGCCGCGACCGCCGAGGCCGGGTCGCACCGGCGGGGCCGCCGCGGACCGGCCCCCGTCCAGGACCCGGACCAGCCGCTGGAGAAGCCCGCGCGGCCGAGGCCGAAGCGGCCGTCGTGGCCGCGGATCGGGATCATCGCGGCGGTCGTCGCCGTGCTCGTCGCCCTGCTGTGGGTGCCGCAGGTGCCGGTGCACGGCGTCGCCACCACGGTCTTCACGTTCGGGTTCGGCTACGCCGCGTACGTGCTGCCGGTCCTGCCGCTGCTGCTGCTCTGGCCGCTGCCGCGCCTGCCCCGGGCCACCTGGCCGTGGCAGCTGCCCCTGGTGCCCATCGTCGACCGGCGGCTGTGGACCGGCGCCGAGCTGCGCGACCTGGCCGTCGCCACCGGCCACTACCTGCGCGAACGGGTCCTCACCCGCACCACCGGCATCGCCCTGGCCACGCTCGGCCTGCTGCACCTGGTCCGCGGCAACCCGAGCCTCCTGGACGGCGGCACCTCCCGCGCCGGCGGGCTCGCCGGCTGGCTGCTCGCCGAGCCGCTGCGCCTGGTCCTGTCCACCGGCGGCGCGATCGGCCTGCTCGGCGGGGTCCTCGTCGGCGCCGCGGCGGTCATCGCCGCCTCCGTCGGCCGCGCGTGGGGCACCGTCGCCGGCTACTCGGTGCTCGCCGTCGCGGTCGTGGTGCCGCTGGTCGGCGCGGGCGCCGGGCACTGGCTCGGCTTCGAGTACTACCTGCGCACCGAGCAGGGCAAGGTGGTCGTCGTCGCGGGCCTGTCCCCGTCGCACCGGCAGGCGGTCCACGACACCGCCGTGCCCGTCGACGGCCTGGCACCGTCGCTGGTGGCGCTGCTCGACAAGGGGCTGCAGGTCACCGGCAATGACGACGGCGACCGGATCGCGCGGGCCCTCGCGGACCCGTCCAAGGCGGCGACCGAGCTTTTCGTCGGCGACCAGTTCGAGCTCAAGGCCGGCGAGTGCTTCGACTGGATCGGCGGGTCGTCGCAGCTGCGCTACGTCACGCCCTGCAACGCCGCGCACATCGGCGAGGTCACCTACGTCGGGCACCTGCCGTTCCTGGAGGACCCGGGGCGCGAGGCGGTCGACGCGGCCGCGAAGGCGGTCTGCGAGCAGTCCTACGGCGCGTACCTCGGCGTCCCGTTCGGCCAGTCGTTCCTGCCCCTGGACAAGCCGATGCTCCCGCCGGGCTGGACGCAACGGCCCGTCATCGCGTGCTCCGTCACGTCGGTCGGGCCGTGGACGCTCAAGGGCACGAAGACGGTCGCCGCGCTGCAGCAGAAGGTGCCGTGGGGCGCCGCGGGCGGCTGCAAGGTCGAGGTGCCGGACGCGCTGCGGATCACCGCGGAGCAGCCCAACATCCGCTGCGTCGCGCCCGGCCCGGAGCAGCGGCTCGCGGTGCAGGGCGCCGGCTTCACGATGGACCTGGAGTTCGCCGCGATCGGCAAGGCGGCCGGCGGCGCCAAGATCGGCGCGGCCTGCCTCGACGGCGCCGACCTGGGCAACGGCTACACCTTCGAGGTCGGCCCCGAGGGCATCATCGAGATCTTCAAGCTGACGGGCGGGCAGCCGGCGAGGCTCGCCGCGTCGGCGAAGCCGAAGAACGCCGGCCCGCCGACGACCGCCTCGACGCCGCTGCAGGTCACCTGCAAGCCGGCCGCGGACGGCGGGATCGAGCTGACCGCCTTCTCGACCGGCAACCGCAAGGCGACCGCGGTCGACAAGACCAACCCGGTGACCCGCCTCTCCCCCAGGCTCATGCTGGCCAACGCCGGCGCCGGCGGCGTCGTCATGACCGCCATGATCTTCAGCGCGACCCGCGTCTGAGGCGCAGCCCACGTCCGAGGCGCGACCCGTCGATCGCCCAGGACCCGATGCACGCCGAAGTTTGGAAAGCGAGCGTTCGCTCTACAATCGGAGGATGCCGCGCGTCTCCGAAGCCCACCTCGCCGCCCGCCGCGAACAGATCATCGACGCGGCCACGCGCTGCTTCCTGCGCAACGGCTTCCACCAGACGTCGATGCAGGACGTCATCAAGGAGGCGGGGCTGTCGGTCGGCGCGTTCTACCGGTACTTCGACAGCAAGGCCGCACTGATCAAGGCGATCGCCGGCGAGAAGATCGGGGTGGTGCAGGCGACCGCGGACCACCTGCTGCGGCAGGACCCGCCGCCGCCCGTGCTGGTGGTGATCGACGACCTGCTGCACCAGATCGACATCAACCTCACCGACGACGGCACGGTCCGCATCGCCGTGCAGGTGTGGGGCGAGGCGGTGCACGACCCCGAGTTCGCCGGGCTCATCGCCGAGATCTACGGCCGGATCCGGGGCAACGCGGTCGCCCTGGCCCGCCGTGCCCAGGAGCACGGCCAGCTGCCCGCCGGCGCCGACCCGGTCGCGATCGGCTCGGCGCTCTTCGGGCTCATCCAGGGGTACATCCTGCAGCGGGTGCTCATCGGGGAGGTCGACCGCGAGTCGTACATGAGCGGCATCGCGGCCCTGATGGGGGCCGGCCACCAGGACCGGCCCCCGCAGGTCACGACCGAGTGATCTTGACGTCGTCGACGCCGGCCTCGACCAGGCTGGCGGTGCCGGAGTCGTTCGCCTCGATCAGGATCCGGATAGGCTGCCCGGCGTAGGCGGTCAGGTTCACCGAAGCCACCGCCCACGCGCCGGCCCGGTTCGACGCGGCGCCCGCCTGGCTGAACACGGTCGTCGTGGTGGTGTCGACGACGCGCACCCGCAGGTAGTCGGCGCTGGTGGCGTTGTCGAGGTGGGCCAGGTACCAGGAGAACGTCAGCGTCAGCGTGCCCCCTGACGGCAGTGCCGGCAGCGTGATCGCGGGCGAGCGGATGCTGGTGACCCCGCCGTCCACGTCGTAGGTGCCGGCGCTGCTGCCCGCCGCCGCGCCCGTGACCAGGTCGAAGCTGCCGCTGACGGTGGTGCCGAGCTGCAGCGCGACGCCGGAGCTGGTCGCCGCCGGGTCGCCCCGCTCGAACGCGCCGGCCGTGGCCGTGTCGGTGCCGGACGGGTTGGCGGTCCAGCCGGTGGCCGTCTCGAACGTGTCGCTGTAGACGGTGGTGCCCGGCGGGGCCGGGGTGCTGGTCGCGATGGTCCACACCGCGTACGCGATGGCGTCGCTGTTGCGGTCCAGGGCCGTGTCGTTGATGTTGCCCGTGGTGTCGCAGGAGCGGTGGTAGCAGACGTCGAACGCGGTGCCGGACGTGCCGCCCCACTTCGTGGCCTGCGCCGTGGTCTTGGTGCCCTCCGCGCCGGTGAAGATGCCGTCGGCGGGGATGCCGTTGGCGATGAACGGGCCGTAGTCGGAGCGGCCGTCGAAGTCGGTGCCCTCCGTCGGCACGCCGATCGAGGTGAAGTAGTCCTTCAGCGTCTGCTCGAGGGCTGCCGAGCCGGCGGGGCCGGGGCCGGAGCCGACGCCGTCGGAGTTGTCGCCGTCGTAGAGGAAGTAGCCGGGGTTCGGCGAGCCGACCATGTCGAAGTTCAGGTACGCCTTGATCTTCGCCTTCTCGGCCGCGGAGAGGCTGTTGACGTAGGCGGTCGAGCCGCGCAGCCCGAGCTCCTCCGCGCCCCACCAGCCGAAGCGCAGGTGCTTCGTGGTGCTCAGCGCCTGCCGGGACACCTCGAGGGCGACCTCCAGGTTGGCCGAGGAGCCGGAGCCGTTGTCGTTGATGCCGGGCCCGGCGGTGACGCTGTCCAGGTGCGCGCCGACCATCAGCACGTCGTCGGGGTCGCCACCCGGCCAGTCCGCGATCAGGTTGTAGCCGGTCGCGCCGTTGTAGGTGAACGACTGCACGACCGTGGTGTACCCGGCGGCGTCGAGCTGCCCTTTCACGTAGTTGACCGAGGCCAGGTAGCCGGGCCGGCCATGGGCCCGGTTGCCGCCGTTGGCGGTCGCGATGCTCTGCAGCTGGCTCAGGTGCGCCTTGACGTTGGCGACGGAGATGTTGGGCGCGGCGGCGAGCAGGATCTTCGCCGGCGCCGCGGAGGCGGGCGCCTGCGCCGCGGTGGCGGCCGAGGCCACCGCCAGGGCCACCGCCAGCGCGGCGGTGCGGACCTTCTTCACGTGGACAGCTCCCGGGGGTCGAGGGGGGTCACGGCCCGGCACGAGGGATCAACCGTCGGCTACCTGGCCGCCTGCCATGGTCCCGAGATACATCGAAATGCATCAAGCTTTCGATTCGCCCATAGCATCGATACGCGCATAAGGTGCCGCACATGAACAACCCTTCAGGCACCTCCCGGCGAGCCGTCCTGGCCGCCGCGGCGGCAACGGCGGCGGCACCCTTCGTCGCCGGCGGCAAGGCGGACGCGGCACCCGCGGCGAACCCCAAAACCTGGGACCTCACGCTGCTCGGCACCTCCGACACCCACGGCAACGTCTACAACTGGGACTACTACAAGGACGCCGAGTACGACGACAGCGCCCACAACGACATCGGCCTGGCGAAGGTCGCCACGCTCGTCAACCAGATCCGGGCGGAGCGGCGGGGCAAGGCCACGCTCGTCCTCGACGCCGGCGACACGATCCAGGGCACGCCCCTGGCGACGTACTACGCCAAGCAGGAGCCGATCACCACGACCGGTGAGAAGCACCCGATGGCACGGGCGATGAACGTCATCGACTACGACGCCGTCACCCTGGGCAACCACGAGTTCAACTACGGGCTGCCGCTGCTCGCCCTGTGGATCCGCCAGCTGGGCTTCCCGGCCCTGGCCGCGAACGCGGTCAACGTGAAGACCGGCCGGCCCGCGTTCGTGCCGTACATCATCAAGAAGGTCGACCTGGGTCACGGCGCGCCGAACCTCCGGGTCGGCATCCTCGGGCTCACCAACCCCGGCGTCGCCATCTGGGACCGCGCCAACGTCGAGGGCACGCTCCGCTTCGACGACTGCGTCGCCACCGCCGCGAAGTACGTGCCCGAGATGCGCCGCCGCGGCGCCGACATCGTGCTCATCTCCGCGCACGGCGGCGACAGCGGCAAGTCCAGCTACGGCCCGGAGCTGCCGAACGAGAACCCGTCGGCGCTCATCGCCGAGCAGGTCCCCGGCATCGACGCGATCCTCTTCGGCCACGCGCACAGCGACATCCCGCAGCGCTTCGTGACCAACACGGCGACCGGCGCGCAGGTGCTGCTGTCGGAGCCGTCGCGGTGGGGCCAGCGGCTGACCCGGATGGACTTCCAGCTCAGCCGCGACCGCGGCCGCTGGGTGATCACGTCGAAGGCGTCGACGTCGCTGAACACCAACACGGTCGAGGCCGACCCCAAGGTCGTCGCCGCCGTGCGGGCCCAGCACAACAAGACCGTCGCCTACGTCAACCAGGTCGTCGCGACCTCCACCGAGACGCTGTCGGCGGCCGAGTCCCGCTACAAGGACACCCCGATCCTGGACTACATCAACAAGGTCCAGACCGACACGGTCGTCGCCGCGCTCGGCACGGCGCTGCCGGTGCTGTCGATCGCCGCCCCGTTCTCGCGGACCGCGGTGTTCCCCGCCGGCGACGTCAAGATCAAGGACGTGGCCGGGCTGTACATCTACGACAACACCCTGGAGGCCGTCGTCCTGACCGGCGCCGAGGTGCGCGCCTACCTGGAGTACTCGGCGAAGTACTTCGTGACGCTGCCGGTCGGTGCTCCCGTCGACCCGGCGACGATCAACGACCCGTCCGTGCCGGACTACAACTACGACGTGATCTCCGGCGTCGAGTACGACATCGACATCAGCAAGCCGGTCGGGCAGCGCATCACGCGCCTGGTGCGCCGCGACGACAGCACCGGCACCACCACGCCGGTCGGCGACGCGGAGCAGTTCGTGGTCGCGGTGAACAACTACCGGCGCTCCGGCGGCGGCAACTTCCCCGGCATCGTGAAGCCGCAGGTCTACAACGCGCAGCAGGAGATCCGGCAGCTGCTGATCGACTGGGCGCAGGCGAAGGGCTCGATCAATCCGGCCGACTTCTTCACCCCGAACTGGCGGCTCGTGCGGGACAACGTGCCGGTCTTCGTGTAACGCCATACTCTGGGCGGCATGCAGGAACGGATCTTAGGACGGACCGGAGCCCCGGTCGGCGTGGTAGGGCTCGGCGCGTGGCAGCTCGGCGCCGACTGGGGCGAGGTCGACGAGGACCAGGCGCTCGCGACCCTCGCCGCCGCGCACGAGTCGGGCGTGACGTTCATCGACACCGCCGACGTGTACGGCGACGGCCGCAGCGAGCGCCTCGTCGGGGCCTTCATCAAGGACCGGCCGGGCATCACGGTCGCCACCAAGATGGGCCGCCGGGTGCCGCAGGAGGCCGACCGGTACAACCTCGACAACTTCCGCGCGTGGAACGACCGCTCCCGCGAGAACCTCGGCGTCGACACCCTCGACCTCGTGCAGCTGCACTGCCCGCCGTCGGAGGTGTACTCGACCGACGAGGTGTTCGACGGCCTGGACCTGATGGTGCAGGAAGGCCGCATGAAGGCCTACGGGGTGAGCGTCGAGACGGTCGCCGAGGCGCTGACCGCGATCGCCCGGCCCGGCGTCGCCACCGTGCAGATCATCTTCAACATGCTGCGGCTCAAGCCCCTGGACGACGTGCTGCCCGCCGCGGAGAAGATGGGCGTCGGCATCATCGCCCGCGTCCCGCTCGCCAGCGGCCTGCTGTCCGGGCGCTACGACGAGCACACCACGTTCGGCGCCGACGACCACCGCACCTACAACCGGCACGGCGAGGCGTTCGACCAGGGCGAGACGTTCTCCGGCGTCGACTACGACACCGGGCTCGCCGCCGTGCGCCGGCTCGCGCCGCTCAAGCCCGAGGGGCTGACGATGGCGCAGTTCGCGCTCCGCTGGATCGTCGACCACCCGGCCGTGTCCGTGGTCATCCCCGGCGCCCGCAACGGCGAGCAGGCCCGCGCCAACGCGGCCGTCGGCGGCGCCGACCCGCTGCCCGCCGCCACCCACGAAGCGGTCCGCGAGGTGTACGACGACCTCATCCGCCAGTCGGTGCACAGCCGGTGGTAGGGGGCGACGCTGTGATCACCGGTGAGACGATCGGGGTGGAAGAGGAGTTCCACGTCGTCGACGCGGAGACCGGCGAGCTGTCGCCGTCCGCCCGGCGGATCCTGCGCGCCGCGGACGCCGAGCCGGAGCTGCACCGTTCGATGGTCGAGACGGCGACCGGCGTGCACACCGACCTCACCGCGCTGCGCGCCGACCTGATCGAGAAGCGCCGCTCCCTGGTGGAGTCCGCCGGGCGGCACGGCCTGGCGGTCGTCGCCGCCGGCACGGTCCCCGGCTCGGGCGCGGCTCCGAGCCGGGTCTACCCCGACGAGCGCTACGAGCGCATGGCTCAGGAGTACCGGCAGCTCGTCGACGAGCAGCAGGTCGCCGCGTGCCAGGTGCAGGTCGGCGTGCCCGACAAGGACCTCGCGGTGCGGATCACCCGGCGGATCCGGGAGTGGCTGCCGGCGCTGCTCGCGCTCAGCGTCAGCTCGCCGTACTTCGCCGGCCACGACACCGGGTACGCGTCGTACCGGACGGTCGTCACGTCGCGGTGGCCGACCGTCGGTCCTCCCCCAGACCTGGACTCCGCCGCGGAGTACCAGCGGGTCGTCGACACGCTCGTGGAGAGCGGCGTGATCAGCGACGCGGGCATGGTCTACTTCGACGCCCGCCCGTCGGCGCGGTACCCGACCGTCGAGGTTCGGGTCGCCGACTCGTGCCCGAACGTCGACGACGCGGTGCTGCTCGCCGCGCTCGCCCGCGGTCTCGTCACGGTCGCCGCCGAGGACGACGCCGCCGGCCGGCCCCTGCCGGAGGCGCCGCAGGTGCTGCTGCGGGCCGCGACGTGGCGGGCCGCCAGGTCCGGGCTCAGCGGCCACCTCGTCGACCCGTCGACCCGGTCCGCGCTGCCCGCGATCGCCCGCGTCGACGCGCTGATGGAGCACGTCCGCCCGGCGCTGGAGGCCCGCGGCGAGTGGGAGATCGCCGTCGACCTCCTCGAGGACCTCCGCGGGCGCGGCACGTCGGCGACCCGGCAGCGGGCGGTCAAGGACCACCGCGAGGTCGTACAGTCCCTCGCAAAGGAGACGGCCGAAGGGACAGGCACCGGATGACGCTGCGCGGGCTGCTGGTCGACTACGGCGGGGTCCTCACCACCGACGTGTTCGCCTCCTTCGACGCGTTCTGCGCGCGGGAGGGCCTGCCGCCCGGCACGGTCCGCGACCTCTTCCGCGACGACCCGGCCGCCCGGTCGCTGCTCAGCGGCCTGGAGGACGGCACGCTGCCCGACGCCGAGTTCGAGGCCGGGCTCGCGGCGCTGCTCGGGGGCGCACCGAAGGTGCCCGTCGACGGGGCGCCGGAGGTGCCCGTCGGCGGGGCGCCGGAGGTGCCCGTCGGCGGGGCGCCGGAGGTGCCCGTCGGCGGGGCGCCGGAGGGGCCTGTCGGCGTGGCACCGGAGGGGCTCATCGAGCGGCTCCTCGGCGCCACCACCGCCGACGTGGCGATGCTCGACTTCGTCCGTGCCGCCCGCGGCCGCGGCATCCGCACGGGCCTGATCTCCAATTCGTGGGGTTCGCAGCGGTACGACCGGATCCTGCTGGACGAGCTGTTCGACGGGATCGTGATCTCCGGCGACGTCGGGGTGCGCAAGCCTGACCCGCAGATCTACCTGCTGGGCGCGGCGGCGATCGGGCTGCCGCCGCAGGAGTGCGTCTACGTCGACGACCTGCCGGGCAACCTCAAGCCGGCGCGGGCGCTGGGCATGACGACGGTCCGGCACCGCACCCCGGAGGAGACCCTGGAGATCCTGACGGCCTGCCTGCGGGACGCCCCGGCATGAGTGGGCGTGCGCTCCTGCCGGGCGGGCCGTCGTGAACCGCCGGGCACTCCTGCTCGGCGGTCTCGGCGCCGTCCTGCTCTCGGCCTGCGAGTCGGACGGCGACGGGGCGACCGGGAACCTGCGGATCGCGACCGGCAGCACGGGCGCCGTCTACTACCAGTACGGCAAGGCGATCGCGGACCTCGCGAAGCGCTACCTGCCGGACGTCCACGCCAGCGTCCTCACCACGAACGCGTCGAAGGAGAACGTCGGCGCGATCCTCGCCGGCCAGGCCGAGCTCGGCTTCACCCAGGCCGACACCGCGGGCGAGGGCGACAAGGCCGCGCCGGGGCAGCTCGCCGCGCTCGCCCGCATCTACGACGACTACGTGCACCTCGTCGTCGCCCGGGACAGCCCGATCGAGACCGTCGCGGACCTGCGCGGCAGGCAGGTGTCGGTCGGCTCCGCCGGCTCCGGCACCGCCGGCACCGCCGACCACATCCTCGACGTCGCCGGGGGCGGCCTCAAGGCGAGCATCATCCAGCGGCCGCTCAACCTCGACGACTCGGTCAAGGCGCTGCAGGCCCGCCAGATCGACGCGTTCTTCTTCTCCGGCGGGCTGGCCGTCGGCCTGATCCAGCAGCTGGCGGAGCGGTTCCCGATCCGGCTCCTCGCCCTCGACACGTTCGTCCAGCCGCTGCGCAAGGCGTTCGGCAACTACTACGCGGAGCGGGTCGTGCCCGCCTCGGCGTACCACGGCATCAACCCGACGGTCGCGATCGGCATCGCCAACTATCTCGTCGTGCGGGGGTCGATGCCCGAGCCCCTCGCCTACGGCGTGACGCGGCTGCTCTTCGAGGGCCGCGACGAGCTCGCCAAGGCGCACCAGGCGGCGGCCCGGCTCAACATCCGCTCCGCGATCAGCACTCCGCCCCTGCCGCTGCACCCCGGCGCCGTCCGTTACTACCGCGCGCAGAAGGCCTGAACGGCGACCACCGCCACAGCCACAGCCTCAGGGGCTCGGGAACCACAGGCGCGCGTGCAGGCCGCTGGGCTCGTTGGCGAGCAGGTCCAGGCGGCCCGACGACGCCTCGACGAGGACCGCGACGATCGGCAGGCCGAGGCCGCTGCCGTCGACGTTCTGCGTGCCGGGCGCCCGCCAGAACCGTTCGGTGGCCAGCTCGCGCTGCTGCTCGGTGAGGCCCGGCCCGGTGTCGATCACGTGCACGGCGACGCCGCCCTTGTCGGCGGTGGGGCGGACCGTGACGGTGCTGCCCTCGGCCGAGAACTTGACGGCGTTGTCGATCAGGGCGTCCAGCGCCTGGTCCAGCGCGGTCGTCAGCGCGCGGGCCTTCAGGGCGTGCGGCGGCCGGACGTAGCGCAGCGTGATCTGCTTCTGCGCGGCGACGGGCTGCCACGCGACGACCCGCGCCCACGCGACCTCGCCGGCGTCGATGTCGGCGAGCTCGAAGCGGCCCCGCTCGGCGCGGGCGAGCGCGAGGAGGCTGTCGAGCACCTCGCCGAGGCGTTCGACCTCCTCGACGGCGAGCCGGTGGCCCTCGACGGCCTGCGGGTCGGTGAGGTCGGCGCCGAGGTCCTCGACCCGCAGCCGCACCGCCGTGAGCGGGTTGCGCAGCTGGTGGCTGGCGTGGGAGACGAACGCCCGCTGCCGCTCCAGGGCGTCGGCGACGGTCGCGGCCATCTCGTTGAAGGCGGTGCCGAGGCGGCGCAGCTCCGGCGGGCCGTCGGCGGCGGGCACGCGGGCGGCGTAGTCACCGGCGGCGAGCTCGTGGGCGGCGGCGTCGAGCTCGGCGACCGGGCGCAGCGTCCACCTGGCCAGGGACCAGGCGGCGACGATGCCCGCGAACAGCACGACGAGCCCGCCGCCGGCCAGGACGCTCCAGGTGGTGCGGACGCCGGTGACGCGCCCGCCGACGGGTGAGATGGTGACGACGGCGCCGATGACCTCGCCGCCCCGGCCGACCGGGACCGCGACCACGAAGGGCGCCGTCCGCCACGGCCAGATCGTGCCGTCGTCGCTGGCCTCGCGGCCTTCGAGGGCGCGGCGGGCCTGCCGCAGCACCGCCTCGTCGGCGAGGCCGGCAGGGTCGGCACCGGGGCGGGACGACACGATGCCGACCGCGTCCTGGTTGAGCACGATCGCGGCGATGCCGTAGACTGCGTCGTAGCGGGCCAGCTCGGCGGCGAGCTCGTCGGTCTCGCGGGGTGCCCGCAGCGCCGGCTCGGCGATCGTGGCGAAGCGGCTGGCGTCGGCGAGCCGGTCGGCGACGACCTGCTGGGTGTCGCGGCTCGCGATGCTGAGCGCGAACGGCACCTCGAGGGCGATGAGCACCAGCAGGAGCAGCAGCACGTACGTGGCGACGAGGCGGACCCGCACGGTCAGAGTCCCGGCACGAGGCGGTATCCGACGCCGCGGACGGTCTGCACCAGGCCAGGCACGTCGAGCTTCGCCCGCAGCGAGCCGACGTGCACGTCGAGGGTGTGCCGGCCGACGAAGCTGGTCTGCCACACGGCGAGGATCAGCCGGTCGTACGTGACGACGACGCCCGGCGTGCGGACGAGCACGGCGAGGATCTCGAACTCCTTGCGGGTGAGCGCGACGTCCCGGCCGGCGACGGAGACCTGGCGGGCGGCGACGTCGACCCGGACCGGGCCGGCCGCGAGGACCTCGACGGCGCTCTGCGGCGCCCGCGACGCGCGGCGCAGCACGGCCTCGATGCGCGCGTTGAGCTCCGCCATCGAGTAGGGCTTCACGACGTAGTCGTCGGCGCCGGTCTGCAGCCCGATGACCCGGTCGCGCTCCTCGCCGCGGGCGGTGACGGCGATGATCGCGACCGACTCGTCCTTGCGGCGCAGGGTGCGGCACACCTCGATGCCGTCGCCGTCGGGCAGGTTGAGGTCGAGCAGCACCAGGTCGAACGGCTCGCCGGCGAACGTGTCGAGAGCCGCCTGCGCGGTCGGGCAGTGCGCGACGTCGTGCCCACGCCTGCGCAGGGCGGTGGCCAGCGCGGCCGCCACCCGTGCGTCGTCTTCGACCAGCATCACTCGCATCGTGCGCAATGGTATGCGCAAGGGCGACGGCGCGGGTGCTCAGACGAGGGTCCGCAGCGCCTTCCGGTTGAGCTTGCCGACGCTGGTCAGCGGAATCTGGTCCAGGACGCGGATCTCCCGGGGCCGCTTCGTCGGGGCGAGGTGCTCGCGGGCGTAGGCGTCGAGGTCGTCGGCGGTCGCCGCACCGGGCGCCGTCAGCGACACGAACGCGATCACCTCCTCGCCGAGCCGCTCGTCGGGCCGGCCGACGACGGCGGCCATCGCGACGGCGGGGTGGGCGGTCAGCGCGTCCTCGACGTCACGCGGGTACACGTTGAACCCGCCCCGGATGATGAGGTCCTTCTTGCGGTCGATGATGCTGAGGTACCCGTCGCCGTCGATCGCGCCGATGTCGCCGGTCGCGAACCACCCGCCGGTCACGCCGCTTTCCTGCGCGCCCCAGTAGCCACGCATCACGTTCGGGCCGCGGACGAGGATCTCGCCGTCGTCGCCGAGCCGGACCTCGATGCCTTCGAGGGGCTTGCCGACCGTGCCGCGGCGGGGCGCGTCCAGGGGGCTGCCGCTGACGATCCCGCCGGTCTCGGTGCAGCCGTACCCTTCGAGGACCCGCGCGGACGGCACCAGCCGCTCGAACGCCTCGGCCGCGGCGGGCGGCAGCGGGGCGGCGCCGGAGAACACGAACCGCAGCGCGCTCAGGTCGTGCTCCGCCAGGGGCTGGCCGAGCAGCATGACGATCATCGACGGGACGACGGCGGCGGTCTGCGCCCGCTGCTCGGCGGCGAGCCGCAGCCAGCCGGCCGGCTCGAACCACCGCTGCAGCACGGCGACCGGCGGCTCCGCGGCCTGCATCGCGCCGACGGTGACCATCAGGCCGTAGGAGTGCGACAGCGGCAGGGCGGTGATGCCGGTGTTGAGGCCGGGCGTGTGGGCCGCCTCCCGGGAGACCCGGCCCGCGTGCGCCAGGTTGGCGTGACTGAGCGCGACACCCTTGCTGCGTCCGGTGGTGCCGCCGGTGTACAGCAGTGCCGCGATCTCACCGGGGTCCCGGTCCACGATCGGGATCGGGTCGGCCGCCAGCAGCGCGTCGAAGGACGGGGTGCCGACGACGATCGCGGGCACGCCGAGCTCGCGGCACAGGTCGCCGAACTTCGGCACCAGCTCCGGCGAGGTGACGACGGCGACGGCGCCCGAGTCGCGCAGCACGTGGCCGAGCTCGTCGGCGGTGACGAGGAAGACCACCGGTGTGACCACCGCACCGGCGCGCCACACCGCCTGGTACACCTGCGAAACCTCCGGACAGTTGGCCATGACGACCGCCACCCGGTCACCGGGGCGCACCCCGGCCGCCCGCAGCCCTCCGGCGATGCGGGTCGCGCGCTCGTGCGCCTCCCCCGCCGTGTGCCAGGCGCCCTCGAAGCAGAGTGCGGGGTAGTCGCCGTGCCGGTCGAGGGACGCCTCCGCGAGGCGGGCGAGGTTGGGCATCGACGACCTCCAGTCGCAATGTTTCTACACTGCCTATGCCGATACCTGGGCACTGTCAAGACCTTCGCGAGGGAGCCGCATCATGACGGACCGTCCGATCACCGCCGGCGAGCGGTTCTCCGACGTCGGCGACTGGAACTCCAGCCGGGGCCCCAATGGAAGCGCCGGCCCCAACCTGTGGCGGACGCTGGGCTTCCGGCGCACCGGCTGGGAGCCCGGCGGCTCGACCGTCGAGTGGGACGCGACCGTCGACTACGGCTTCACCACCCCCGGCGGGCCGGTGATCCAGGGCGGCCTGGTGACCGCGATCCTCGACTCGGCGATGGGCGGCGCCTGCTTCACCACGCTGGACCGCGACGAGCTGTTCCTGACCGCGGACCTGCGGGTCGAGTTCTTCCGGCCGACCCGGCCCGGGACGCTGCGCGCCGTGGGCACCGTCCTGCGCCGCACCAGGAAGGTCGTGTTCTGCGCCGCGGAGCTGTACGACGTGGAGGGCACCACCCTGGCGGCCAGCCGCTGCACGCAGGTCCTCATGGCGGCCTGAGTTTTCCACCCGGTTTCGCAGCGTCAAGTTTCTCTCAAGGAACCACGTGCGCGATTCCGCCGGTACGGTCCGAACCGCCACGGTGAACGGGTGGACATCGTGTCAACCGGCGAGCGCTACCGGGCCTCGGCCGTCGCCGCGTTCGAGGCAGCCGTGCTGGTGCGATGTGCAGGGGTGTGTGGCGGAGGAGGACGAGCCCGGGCGCTGGGGGGTGCCCGGGTCCGTTCCGCGTTCACACACGTGCCGGCGGGGGTGCTCGCCGAGTTCAACCGCTCCGTCGCCGCGGACCGGCTGGTCGAGCTGCTGGGGGCGGCCGGCCACTCGGCGAGCGTGCACCGCTACACCGCCGGCACGCGCCACCGCTACGAGATCTTCCGCGTGTTCTGCGACACCGTCTCCGGCACCGCCGGCTTCCTCGACCGCGCCTGGCAGCAGGGGTACGTGGACCTGTGCGGCGCACCCGAGCTGCCCCGGTCGGCCCGCCAGATCCGCCACGGCCGCCTGCTCGCCGAGTCGGCGTGGCGGGGCGTGCTGCTGGTGTCGGGGCCGTCCCGGTCCGGCTCCCCCGGCCTGCGGGTGCCCGACCTGGAGACCGCCACGGTCCTGATCCGCGCCGGCCGGATGATGAGCCTGCCGGTCCGCATGAGCACCCGCCCCGGCGGCCAGCTGCTGCTGGTCATGCCGCAGGAGGCGGCCGCCTAACCCCTGTCCTGGAGCCTTTCGAACTTGCGCTCCAGACCGTCCACCAGGGCCTCCAGGCCCAGCTCGAACGCGCTGTCGTCGACGTGGGTGTGCCGCCCGGCCAGCAGGTGGGCGTCGCGCAGGTGCGGGTAGTCCGTGGCGTACAGGCTGGGATCGTCGACGAAGCCGAGCGCGAACGAGCCCAGCGCCGAGCCGGCGACGAAGAACCGCATGGTCGCGCCGATGCGGGTCGCGTGCCCCGGCGACCACCCGGCGTCCACCAGCGCGCCGTAGACCGCTTCGGCCAGGCGCAGCGACGCGGGCCGGCGGGCCGGGCCGCGGGCCAGGAACGGCACCACGTTGGGGTGTGCGCGAAACGCCGCCCGGTACGCCCGCGCCCACGCCTTCAGCGCGTCCGGCCACGGGTCGCGGCCGAGCATGGACAGGTCGACGCCGGCGACGATGGCGTCGCCGATCGCGTCGACGATCTGCTCCTTCGTGGCGAAGTGGTTGTACAGCGACGGCGCCTGGACGCCCAGCTCGCGGGCCAGCCGCCGGGTGGACAGCGCGTCGAGCCCGTCGGCGTCGACGATCGCGGTGGCGACCTCGACGATGCGGTCACGACTGAGGAGTGGCGTTCTGGGGCGGACCATGGCTACGATCTTAGAAACTAACAGCGTTAGTTAACGGACCGGGTTTCTTGGAGCTCGCATGGACTTCACGCTCAACGACGATCAGCGCGCGATCCGTCAGGTCACCGCCGACCTCGTCAGCCGCGAGATCACCCCGCACGCCGCCGCCTGGGACCGCGCCGAGCAGGTCGACCTCGCGATCGTCAAGAAGCTCGCCGACCTGGGGATCTTCGGCATCACGATCCCCGAGGAGCACGGCGGCAGCGGTGGCGACCACACCACGTACTGCCTGGTCCTGGAGGAGCTCGGCAAGGGCGACTCGTCGGTGCGCGGCATCGTGTCGGTGTCCCTCGGCCTGGTCGCCAAGAGCATCAACGGCTACGGCTCGCCGGCGCAGAAGGCCGCCTGGCTGCCGCGGCTGTGCGCCGGCGACGCCCTGGGCTGCTTCGCGCTGACCGAGCCCGACACGGGCTCCGACGCGGGCGCGCTGTCCACGCGGGCGACCCGGGTCGACGGGGGCTGGCGGCTGGACGGGGCGAAGATGTTCATCACCAACGGCACCTGGGCACAGGTCGCGCTGGTGTTCGCCCGTACCGGCGGACCAGGACCGAAAGGGGTGTCGGCCTTCCTGGTGCCGACGGACACGCCGGGGCTGCGGATCGAGGAGATCCACGGCAAGCTCGGGCTGCGCGGGCAGGCGACCGCGGCGCTGACCTTTGAGGGCGTCACCGTCGGCGAGGACGCGCTGCTCGGCGAGCTCGGTCAGGGCTTCAAGATCGCAATGTCGGCCCTGGCGAAGGGCCGGATGTCCCTCGCGGCCGGCTGCGTCGGCATCATCCAGGGCTGCCTCGACGCCGCCGTCGCCTACGCGAAGCAGCGCGAGCAGTTCGGCCGGCCGATCGCCGCGTTCCAGCTGGTGCAGCAGCTCATCGCCGACATCTCCGTCGAGGCCGATGCGGCGCGGCTGCTGACCTGGCGGGTCGCCGACCTGATCGACCGGGGGCTGCCCTTCGCCACCGAGTCGTCCACCGCGAAGCTGTACGCCTCCGAGGCGGCCGTCCGCTCGGCGAACGCGGCGCTGCAGGTCTTCGGCGGCTACGGGTACATCGACGAATACCCCGTCGGCAAGTACCTGCGCGACGCACGGGTCACTACCGTGTACGAGGGGACGAGCCAGATCCAGAAACTCATCATCGGTCGCGCCCTCACCGGCGTGAACGCGTTCGTCTAGGGGGCCTGAATGAGCGGGCAGCGGAGCGGCTCGGGCCGCTCATCAGCATGGCAGGTTCGGCTCAGGCCGACGCCTGGAGCGCAGCGGAAGGTGGCGGCATGAGCGGGCAGCGGAGCGGCTCGGGCCGCTCATCAGCATGGCAGGTTCGGCTCAGGCCGACGCCTGGAGCGCAGCGGAAGGTGGCGGCATGAGCATCGACGTCTACAACCCGGCGACCGAGGAGGTCATCGGGTCCGTCCCGGAGACCGCTTCCGTGGATCCGGCCGTTGCCGCCGCCCGGGCCGCCCTCGGGCCGTGGTCGGCGCTGCCGCGGGCTGCGCGGGCCGCGCACCTCGCGGCGCTGCGCGACCTGCTCGTCGCGCACGCCGACGAGCTCGCCGGCATCATCACCGCGGAGATGGGCGCGCCGCTGGCCGTCGCCCGCAAGGTGCAGGTGGGCCTGCCGATCGCGGTGCTGTCCTCGATGGTCGACCTGCTCGACCGCGACGAGTGCGAGGAGCGGATCGGCAACTCCCTCGTCGTGCGCGACCCGGTCGGGGTCGTCGCGGCGATCACCCCGTGGAACTACCCGCTACACCAGACGATCGCGAAGCTCGCCCCGGCGCTGGCCGCCGGCAACACCGTCGTGCACAAGCCGAGCGAGGTCGCGCCCCTGTCCGCGCTGCGCCTCGCCGAGCTGGTCCGCGAGGCGGGGCTGCCCTCCGGCGTCTACAACCTGGTCACCGGCTACGGCGACCCGACCGGGGCGGCCCTGGCGGGGCACCCCGGGGTGGATCTCGTGTCCTTCACCGGGTCGACGCGGGCCGGCCGCGCCGTGGCGGCGCTCGCCGCGTCGCATCTGGCGCGCGTCTCGCTCGAGCTCGGCGGGAAGTCCGCCAACGTGCTCCTGCCGGACGCCGACCTGGCCGCCGCGGTGAAGGTCGGCATCGGCAACTGCTTCCTGAACTCCGGCCAGACCTGCACCGCCTGGACCCGGCTCCTGGTCCACGAGTCGCAGCACGACGAGGTGGTCGACCTGGCGGTCGCGGCCGCGGCGAAGTACACCGTCGGCGACCCCACCGACCCGGCGACCCGCCTCGGCCCCCTCGCCTCCGCCGCCCAGCGCGACCGGGTGCGGTCCTACATCGCGCGTGGCGTCGCCGACGGTGCCCGGATGGCGCTCGGCGACGGATCCGTGCCCGACGTCGGGTATTACGTGGCGCCGGTCGTCTTCGCCGACGTCGACCCCGACTCCGTCATCGCACAGGAGGAGATCTTCGGGCCGGTGCTGTCGATCATCCGGTACCGCGACGAGGACGACGCCGTCCGGATCGCCAACGGGACGCCGTACGGCCTCGCGGGCAGCGTCTGGTCGGCGTCCTCCGACCGGGCGCTGGCGTTCGCCCGCCGGATGCGGACCGGCCAGGTCGACGTCAACGGCGGGTCGTTCAACCCCCTCGCGCCGTTCGGCGGGATCGGGGACTCCGGGTACGGGCGCGAGCTCGGCGTCCACGGCTTCGAGGAGTTCACGTCGGTGAAGGCGATCCAGCTGTGACGTCCGCGCTGGTGCTGCGGGCGGTGGACGGTCCCGCCTCGGTCGAGGACGTCGTGCTGAACCCCGTCGGGCCGTCGCAGGTGCGGGTGCGCCTGGCGGCAGCCGGGGTCTGCCACTCCGACCTGTCCCTCGCCAACGGCACCCTCCGCCAGCCGTTCCCCGCCGTCCTGGGGCACGAGGGCGCCGGGGTGGTGGTCGAGGTCGGGTCGTCGGTCTCGGACATCTCGGTCGGGGACCACGTGGTGCTGAACTGGTCGCCGCCGTGCCGCTCCTGCTGGTTCTGCGACGCCGGCGAGCCGTACCTGTGCGCGCACGCGGACGAGGCGCGCGGGGTGCCCTATGCGCGCACCGCGCTCGGAGACGACCTCTACGCGGGGCTCGGCACCGGGGCGTTCGCCACCGAGACCGTCGTCGGCGCGCACGCCTGCATCCCTGTGCCCGCGGACATCCCGCTCGAGGAGGCGGCGCTGCTCGGCTGCGCGGTCCTCACCGGCGTCGGGGCGGTCTTCAACTCCGCCCGCGTCGCCGCCGGCCAGTCCGTGGTCGTGATCGGACTCGGCGGCGTCGGGCTCGCGACGCTGCAGGGCGCCCGGATCGCCGGGGCGTCGACGATCATCGCCGTCGACGCGTCACCGTCGAAGTCCGACCTGGCGCTGTCGCTCGGCGCGACCCACTTCCTGTCCCCCGGCCCGTCCCTCGCCAAGGAGGTGCGCGCCCTGACCTCCGGCCGCGGTGCCGACCACGCGATCGAGTGCGTGGGGCGGGCCGCGACGATCCGGGCCGCCTGGTCCGTGACCCGGCGCGGCGGGCACGCCACCGTGCTCGGCATGGGCTCGACGGCCGACGAGGTCACGTTCAACGCGTTGGAGGTGGCGTACTTCGCGCGGACCCTGACCGGTTGCATGTACGGCAGCACGGACCCGGCCGTCGACGTGCCGATGCTGCTGTCGCACTACCGCTCGGGGGCGCTGAACCTGTCCGGCCTCGTCACCGACCACGTCTCGCTGGACGAGGTGCCGGCGGCGTTCGACCGGATGCGCTCCGGCGTCGGGGGGCGCACGCTCGTCCGCTTCTGAAGCCCGTTGTCCACAAGCGGGGTGTTGTCCACAGCTCCGCCGAGATCGTCGGACGGGACCGATGCGACTGAGGCAGCATCTCAGCCATGCATCGGTCCCGTTCGCAGCTCACCGCCGCAGTCGTGACGTGGCTGCTGTCATGCCTGGGCGTGCGGGCGGGTCGCGGCGGCGGCGGTCGTGCTCAGGATGACGTCGGCGACGAGCGCCGGGGCGTCGCTCATGGGGACGTGGCCGCAGCCGTCGAGGGCGACGTGGCGGGCGCCGGGGAGGCGTTCGCGGGCGACGTCGGCCTGGACCGGCAGGAAGATGCGGTCGCGGGAGCCCCAGGCGACGGTGACCGGGACGTCGGGGCGGGCGGTGTAGGTGTAGGCGCGGCCGTGGCGGGCGACGGCGCCGAAGCCCTTGCCGCCGCGCAGGGCCAGGGTGTCGGCGAGGGCGCGTTCGGCGGTGAGGACGCTCGGGTCGCGCACCAGCCAGCCGAAGGAGAAGGCCTTGCCGAAGCCGGTGCGGTAGAAGACCTTCAGCAATGGCGTGGGGGTGAAGGCGCCGACGCGGTGGCCGCGCAGGATGCTCAGCGCGCGGCGCACCTGGGCGGGCGTGCAGAAGCCGGCGGGCGACAGGGCGGTCGCCGAGCGGGCGTGGCCGGCGGCGGCGAGCTCCAGGGCGATGGCGCCGCCGAGGCTGTTGCCTGCGACGTGCGGCCGGTCCAGGCCCGTCTCGGCGAAGTACTGGGCCAGGGCCGCGACGGCGCTCGGCATGCCCTGGTTGTCGGCCGGGGCGGGCGAGCGGCCGAAGCCGGGCAGGTCGATCGCGATCACGTCGTGGCGTTCGGCGAGCAGGTCGATGACCGGCTCCCAGGCACGCCAGTGGTGGCCGATGCCGTGGATGAGCACGAGCGGCTCACCCGTTCCCTTGCGGACGCTGTGCAGGGTCATGCCGCCACCTCCGCTGCGCTCCCGTGCGGTCATGCGCTCACCTCGTATGCCGTGACGTCGAAGCGCTTCATCCGCTGCCGGAAGCGCCAGGTGGACCCCGGCCACAGGGTCGAGTTGCGGCCGGTCGTGTCGATGTACCAGCTGCTGCAGCCGCCGGTCGCCCAGACCGTCTTCGCCATGCGGCGGTCGACGGCGGCGGTGAAGGCACGCTGCGCCTCCGCCCGCGGCTCGATGCTGCGAGCACGGTCCAGGGTTTTCAGGGCGCCCAGGACGTATTCGATCTGGGCCTCGATCATCAGCACGACCGAGTTGTGGCCGAGGCCGGTGTTGGGGCCGAGCAGGAGGAAGAGGTTGGGGAAGCCGGCGACGGTGGTGCCGCGGTAGGCCCGCGGGCTGCCCTGCCACACCTCGGCCAGGCTGCGGCCGTCGCGGCCACGGACACGTTCGGAGATGGGGAGGTCGGTGACGTGGAAGCCGGTGCCGAAGACGATGGTGTCGACCTCGTGCTCGACGCCGTCGCGAGTGACGATCCCTTGTGGACGGACCTCCGCGATCGGCTCGGTCACCACGTCGACGTTGTCCCGGGTCAGCGACGGGTAGTAGGTGTTGGACTTGAGGACCCGCTTGCAGCCCATCGCGTAGTCCGGGGTCAGCTTGGCGCGCAGCGCCGGGTCGGCGACGGCGGAGCGCAGGTTGCGCAGCGCGATCCGTTGCGCGAGCCGCATCACCGGCGGGCGGAGGAAGCCGATGACGGTGGACTCGATCGCCCAGTAGACGAGCGTGCGCATCAGCCGCTGGGCGCCGGGGACCCGTTCGTACAGGGCGTGCTCCCAGCGGCGCAGTGGGCGTTCGTTGCGCGGCATGACCCACGCGGCGGTGCGCTGGAAGAGGGTCAGGCGGGCGACGGAGGGCTGGATCGCCGGCACGAGCTGGATCGCCGACGCCCCGGTGCCGATGACGGCGACCTTGCGGCCGGTCAGGTCGAGGTCGTGGTTCCAGCGGGAGGAGTGGAAGGTCTCGCCGCGGAAGGTCTCCAGGCCGGCGAGCTTCGGCACGACCGGCTCGTTGAGCGGGCCGCCGGCGCTGATCAGCACGTCGGCGGTCCACTCGCCGCGGGACGTCTCGATCCGCCAGTGCCCGGCGGCGGCGTCCCAGCACGCCAGGCGCACGTCGGTGTCGAAGCGGATGCTGGGCCGCAGCCCGAAGCGGTCCGCGCAGCCGCGCAGGTACTGCCAGATCTCGGGCTGCGGGGAGTAGGTGCTGCTCCAGGCCGGGTTCAGCGCGAAGGAGAACGAGTAGACGTGCGAGGGCACGTCGCAGGCGCAGCCCGGGTAGGAGTTGTCGCGCCAGGTGCCGCCGAGGTCCGCCGCCCGCTCGAAGACGACGAAGTCGTCGTAGCCGCGCTGCTTGAGCCGGATCGCGGCGCCCAGGCCGCCGAAGCCCGCACCGACGATCGCGATCCTGACATGCATGCAGCCTCCCTGGTACCGACTGGTACCAGGGAGGTTACCACCGGGTATCTTCGCGGGGAAGCTACGCGGTCACAGGCCGAGCAGGCGATCGAGGAAGTCGCGGTACTGGCGCACCGCGGCCCGCAGCCGCTCCGTGTCCTCGCCGCCCTCCTGCTGCCAGGCGCTCAGCCGCGCCCGCTGCGACTCGAGTGCGCCGGTGACGGCCGAGACCGCCTCGGTGACGAGCTGGTCGGCCTCACCGGCGACGGACCGCGGGTCGTCGATGAAGCGCAGCTGCAGCTCCCGCCACCGTTCGCGCAGGCCGTCGGCGGCGCCGTCGGCCCAGATCGCCCCGACCGGCACCGTCTCGACCGCGCCCGGCCGCAGCTCCTGCCCGGCCGCGCCCGCCGCGCCGGTGGGGTCGCCGTCCGCCGCTCCCGCCGGCACCGGGACCGCGACGACGTCGCCGGCGTCGAGGGCCTCGCCGCCTTCGAGCGCTTCGCTGCTGGTGCCGTCCTCGCCGGCGGCGACAGGCTCGTCGGTCACAACGGGGTCGTCGGTCAGGACCGGCCCGGCGAGGGTGTCGTCCCGGCGATCGTCGGCGGTGTCGGCGTCGGTGTCATCCGCGACGTCAACGTCCGCGTCGTCGTCACGGCTGTCGGTGGCCGCGTCGTCGTCGGCGCGGGTGTAGGTCGACGCGTCGTTGTCGAAGCGCGCGTCGGTGGAAGCATCGTCGTCGGTGCGCGCGAAGGTGGACGCGTCGTCGTCGGCGCGGGTGTAGGTCGACGCGTCGTTGTCGAAGCGCGCGTCGGTGGAAGCATCGTCGTCGGTGCGCGCGAAGGTGGACGCGT
>NZ_JBIAYW010000003.1:462174-616197 GCF_042898305.1 Dactylosporangium sp. NPDC000521 | reverse complement strand
CGTCGGTGGACGCGTCGGCGGCGGACGCGTCGTTGTCGAAGCGCGCGTCGGTGGAAGCGTCGTCGTCGGTGCGGTCGTCCGCCAGGACAGCGGTGCGGTCGGCGGAGTGGTCGGCGGTGTGGTCGGCGGTGTGGGTGTCCGGCTGGTCCTCCGGCAGGGAACCGGCCCGCAGCTGGGTCGCGTGCTCCGCGGCCCACGCACGGTCCTCGGCGTCCTCCGCGGCGGCGGCCTGCTCCTCGTCGCGCTCGTCGGCGCGCGACTCGATGTCCGCGGGGACGAAGTCGGCGTCGCCCCTGGCCTCGTCCTCGTCACGGGCCGCGATCTCCTCGGCCGTCTCGTCACGGGCGGTGTCGCCGGTGTCCATCCCCCCGCCGGCCCAGTCATCGCCCCGATCGCCGGTCCGGTCGTCAGAGCCGCCGTCAGCCTGGCCGTCGGAGCGGTCGCCGGTCCAGCCGGCGGAGCCACCGTCGACCCGGGTCGCATCCGAGCGCTCGTCGTCAACGCGGTCGCCGGTCCGGTCGTCAGAGCCGCCGTAGGCCCGGGCGTCGTCCGAGCGCTCGTCGGCGCGCTCCTCTTCCAGGGCCTGATCGTGGTCGACGACCTCGACATCGTCGCGGTCGGCGATGCCGTCGTGGTCGGTGTCGGTCAGGGCGGAGCCGGACGCGTACGTCCCCGCCGGGTACGTCTCGCCCTGCCGCTCGTCGTCGCGGGCGTCGGTGTCGTGGGCGTCGCTGGTCTCGTGGTCGGTGTGGGCGGTGCCCACGGCCACGTCGTCGTCGGAGGGGTGGCGGGGGCCGGGCACGTGCGTCTCGTCGAGGTTGCCGCGTTGATCCTGCATCGGGGGTTCCTTTCCCGGCCCTACGACCGGCGGCTGGTGTCGTGGGGGGCGCCCTCGCGGTCACGCTGCGCGGGCACGTCGGTGTCACGGACAGCGGCAGCGTCCGCCGCGTCGGCACGGAAGTGGTCGGCACGGGCACCGTCAGCACGGGCACCGTCAGCACGGGCACCGTCAGCACGGGCGGCGTCGATGCCGGCATCGTCCGCACGGGCGGCGTCGGCACGGGCGGCGTCGGCACGGGCACCGTCGATGCGGGCACCGTCCGCACGGGCGCCGTCAGCACGGACACCGTCGGCACGGGCGGCGTCGGCGCGGACGTCACCGGAGGTGGTGGCGCCCGAGGCAGCGGCGTCGGAGGAGGCGGCACCCGAGGTGGCGCCGGGGGTGGCGTCGACGCCGAGCAGGTCCGAGAAGAGGGTGCGGTAGTGGACAACGGCCTGGCGCAGTTGCTCGGTGGTGGCCTCGCCGCGGTCGCTGAGCTCGCTGATCTCGTGTGCGTCGCGGTAGTGGCCGAGGGTGCGCGCGTGCTCGACGGAGAGGTGGGCGACCTGCTCCTCGTACTCGCCGGTCGGGTAGCCGCGCTCGGCGACGAGCTCGGTGACGAGGGCGTCGGCGTCGCGGACGGCGCCGGTGGGGTCGTCGAGGAAGCGGGACTGGATCTCGGTCCACGCGGTGGTGTACCTGGTGCGCGCCTCGGGGGTGAGCTCGCGCAGCTCCAGCTCGGCGTGGCGGCGCTCCCGCTCGCGGAGCTCCCGTTCGGCGGCGGCGCGGCTGTCACCCTCGGCGACGGCCCGGTCGTACTCGGGGCCGAACCGGTGCTGCAGCGCCCGCCGCCGGGTGACGAACCAGATGCCGTAACCGATCGCCGCGATCACGAGGAGCACGACGATCGTGATGAGAATTTGGGTGGTTGTCATGGCGGTCCTCCTTCACAGGAGGTATGCCCGCCAGACAGGGCGCATCAAACGAAACCGGTAACTACGACCCGACGAGGTGGGTCAGGAAGTCGCGGTACCCGTGGACCGCCGCCCGCAGCTGCTCAGTGTCGTCCCGGCCGCTGGCGCGCCAGGTGCTGAGCTGGTCCTTGCGGGCGTTCAGCGACGCGGTCACCCCGGCGAGGGCGTCGTCGACGAGGCGCTCGGCCTCGCCCGCCGCGGTCTGCGGGTCGTCGACGAACCGCAGCTGCAGCTCCTGCCAGCGGGTCCGGACCTCGTACGCGTGACCCTCCGACGTCAGCGAAGACGACGAGGACGAGTAGTAGGTGCCGGGCGCCGGCACGGAGGACATCGGCGCCGGCATCGAGGGGACGCCGGCCGCGGCGCCGTAGGCGGCCCCGTACGCGGGCATCTGCGCGCCGTTGACGGGCATGCCGCTGCCGTTCGGGGAGGGCATGCCGGGCATGGCACCGGGCATGGCCATCCCGGGCATCGCGGCGCCGGGCGCCACCGCGCCGGGCATGCCCGCTGCGGGCATGCCGGCGCCGGGCACCGCGGCTCCGGGCACCGCGGCTCCGGGTGTCGCAGCTCCGGGTGTCGCGGCCGCGGGCGGGCGGGGGGTGGGCGGGCCGGACGTGGTCGCCGTCTCCTCCTCTTCCTCCTCCTTGCCGCCGCGCAGCAGGATCCAGCCGCCGACCGCCAGGGCCAGCACGACCAGGCCGATCGTGATCGTCGTCGAGTTCATGTGGACCCCCTAGAGGCCGAGGATGCGGTCGAGGAACTCGCGGTAGTCGCGCAGCGAGGCGCGCAGGTTCTCGGTGTCGAGGCCGCGGGCGGCCCGCTGCTGATGCAGCTGGCTGCGCCGGGCGTCGAGGGAGGCGGTCAGGGAGGTGACCGCCTCCTGGACGAGCCGTTCGGCCTCCGCGGCGACCAGATGCGGGTCGTCGAGGAACTTGGCCTGCAGCTCCTGCCACTTGCCGCGGATGCGCTGCCGGTCGCCGTCGTTCCACAGGTTCGCCAGGGCCGCGGCTGGCGTGCCGCCGGTGTTCGCGCGGAACGGCGCGCCGTTGATCTGCCCACCGGCCGGCGCGGCGGAACTGCTGATCTGCCCGGCCGCACCGCTGGTCGGCCCGGACGGGGAGGAGGTCTGCCCGGTCGAGGAGGAGGGTGGCGCGGGCGCCGGCGGCTCGTCGTCAGGCTGAGGCGCCAGCTCCGGCACCGACTCGTCGGCTTCAGGTTGCATTTCGCGGTCCTACCCAGGCCCACAGAACAAAACCAGGACAAAACCAGGAATGCGTCAGACCAGAAACACGTCCGGCGCCAGGTCGGATCGCGCGATGTCGGTGTTCAGGGCGATGATGTCACCCAGGGAGCGGCGGAAGTCCACCCCGTACACCCTCCTGATCATCTCCAGTCCGGGATCGGTGCGGTAGAAGAACCGGTCGCCGTCGCGCAGGGCCTGGAACTGGCGGCTCCAGATCGCCAGCTGCAGCTCACCGAACTCGGTGCCGCGCACGTGCGGCTCGGCCACCATCCCGACGAACGCGTCGACCCGGTCGACGGAGCCGTACACCGCCTTGAGCCGGGGCCGCGAGGGCGGTGCGTCGCACGCCGCGGGTGACGGAGGTCGCCGCCTCCTCCGACGCGGGGTCGACACGCTTGCCGGCGGCGTCGAACAGGGCGACGAAGTCCAGCGCCGACGGGTCGTCGGCCTCCTTGCCGGCGGCCAGCCGCGGGTCGCGCGGCCACTCCTCGGTCGCCTCGCCGGTGATCGCCCGGAACGTGCGGCGGGCCGGCAGCCCGTACGCGCGGCGCAGCTGGTTGTACCCGGGGATGCCGTGGTCGCGGCCGCGCTGCACGTCGATGGCGCCGAGGTCGACGACGCCGCGGAAGCACTGCGGGAGGGCCGGGCCGTCCAGGCACCGCGGGTTGCCGGCGACCGGGACCTGGAACAGGACGCTGCGCAGCTGGTTGTCGATCTGCTCGTCGTTGCGGTATTCGGCCTCGGAGCCGATGCCCCGCAGCAGCGGCCCGAGCTGCAGCGCCGGGACGAGGTCGGGGTTGAAGTAGGCGACGTTGAGCGGGACGGCCAGCTCGACGTCCTCGCCGCCGGTCTCGATCTCCACGCCGCCGCGGCGCAGCTGGTCCAGCACGGCGGTGCTGTAGCGGTCCGCGGCCGACGAGAGCTCCAGCTCTCCGTGGATCATGCTGTGGGCGCGGTACCCGACGGTCGCGAACTCGTTGGACAGCGACGCGTCGACGTCCGGCCGGTAGCCGCGGTACCTCGGCAGGGTGACGCCGAGCGCGGGCAGGAACTGCTCGTAGGTGATGAACTGCTGCTCCGCGATGACGACCCGGCGGGCGATCTGGAAGCGCTGCTCGGCGCTGAGCGACGCGGGCAGCAGGTCGACGATCCGGTTGTGCTCGCGGGCGAACAGCGTCTGGACGGCGGTGAGCCCGATGTTCTCGTTGGCCCGCTGGTCACCGGCCACGACCGCCCGGCCGGGGCGGCCCAGCAGCATCCCGTCGACCGCCATCTCCGGCGCGCTGCCGGGATCGCCGCGGCTGTCGCGGCGCGGCAGGTAGCCGTCCTGCAGCAGCAGGTGCGGGCCGTTGTTCGTCAGGTCGCCGTCGACCGGGCCCTCCCGCAGCCATTCGAGGCGTTCACGGGTGCCGCCGTACACCGCCCAGGCGTCGACGTAGGAGCTGACCAGGTTCGTCTGCTGCCGCGGCCCGTTGCCGGGGGCGGGCCTGGAGCGGGTGAACGGGATGTCACCGAGCGTGTTGGTGAACGACTCGAGGGGGTCGGCGGCGTTGAACGCGATGTCGGCCTTCTCGGTGGTGCCCTCCTCCCGCAGGCCGATGGTGTGGTCGACGAACTGGCCCCAGACGAAGCCCCACTGGCTGACGCGGCGGTCGGAGAAGATGTTCTGGTTCGCGTCGTTGAAGACGCGGCTGCTGACCCAGCGCACGTCCGGGCCCTGCACCATCGCGGACCGGCCGTCGGCGTACCGTGCCGGCGCGACCCTGCTGTACGGCTGCCCGGCGCTGCCCCAACGGGGGTGGGCGCGGTTGTTGCCGGACCCGTCGAGGCTCTGCCCCTCCAGGTCGACGCCCCCGCCACGCCCCGGCGGACGGTGCCGGCCGAGGAATTCGGGCGAGACGTCGGCGGCGAGCGCGACGGCCGTGCCCCCGGCAGCCACCACCGCGAGTGCTACAAGTTGCACGGAGAACGGGACGAACTTGCCGATGCGATGACCCATGACTCCTCCACAGGTGCGACCGCCTCGCCGATGGCAATGCTGCGCCGCCCGTACAGGAGCGTCAATGAATTGGTCTTCAAGTCTCGCTTAAGCTTGCAGTGCCCGACATGTCGGATCTGCCGGTGCCACGAACGGCATCGATGCGTGACCGCCACCATCCTTGAGGGGCTTCGCAAGCCGACCGCAAGTGGCCGCCAAGTGCGGCCCGGCAGAGTGCTCAGCATGACGACGAAGCGCATGTGGGCCGGACCGACCTTCACCACGACGACCACCACCGCCACCGACGCGGCCGCCGAGGTTTCAGCCGCGCACTTGGACCATGGCAAAACTGCCGCTGGTGCGCCATGACGCGGGCAGCTTCGCCTCGACGCCCTCGGCCAACCCGGCGACCACGTCCGACTTCACCGTTCGCAGGGCCGCGACCGGCCCGGGAAAGTATGCGGTAAGACCCGAGAACGACGTCTCCGGTGCCCAGTCGCGATCCCCCACCAGGCGCCGGTAGTTCAGATCCCCTTTGAGGATGGTCAGCGTCGCCGCCCCGAAGCGGGCGGCGAGGCCGGTCGGCATCGCCGGAAACTCCAGCGGCGCGCAGTAGAACGGGTCGGTGACGAGCTCCAGGCTCCCGGCCCGCAGCGCCGCCCACAGCCGCCCCCCGATCTCGCTGCCGTCGCCGAAGCGCCGCAGCTCCGCCAGGACGTCCGCGGTGAGCGCGTCGGAGACGAAGTACGGCGCGGGCTTGACGTGCAGCTCGACCCGGGCGGCCCGGCCGGTGCGCAGCAGGAAGTCGATGAGCACCAGGTCCGGCAGCAGCTCCCGGCCCGCGTTGTCGGCGACCACGCAGACGGTGCCGCCACTTGCGAGCCGCTTCCAGAGCCGCTCGGTGTCGTCCACGACGAGCTCGGTCTGCACGTCGGCGAGTCCGTGCGCGAGCTGAAACCCCAGATCCGCCCGGTTTCCCCACAGCGCCGCCGCCACCAGCGCCGCGGCCTGCTCATCCTCCGGCAGGGCCTGCAGCGCGTCGAGCGCCGCGAGTTCCGAGGAGCCCGGCAGATCCGCCGCCTTCTGCGGCCCGAACGGGTCGATCCCCTGCCACGGCCCCGGCTCGTGGTAGCCCGTCGCGTACAGCAGCCGCCGGTAGAAGTAGTTCTCCGCCCACAGGAACGGCACCTCGAACACCGACCGCCCGAAGTGCGGCTCGCCCCACCGGTCCCAGTCCTCGCAGTCGTGGGCGTCGCGCGGCAGCGGGGTCACCGTGGGGTCCTGCAAGATCCTTGCAAGCGCGTCCCGGACCGGTGCCGCGAAGGGGAAGTCCGCGAGGACCCTGGCCACGATGGCCGGATGGCGGTCCCGCAGGACGGCGGCGGCGAACGACCCGGGGTCGGCCCCGGTGATCCGAGATGGCGTGACGGGCATGGTGCGAGTATCGCCCGTAGACTCATGCCCATGGACGACACCGTGTTCTACGGCCTCATCGCGGTCGGCGCGCTGCTGCTGGTCGCCATGCTGGTCGCCGCGATCGTCCTCGCCACCCGCGTCTGGAAGACCGGGAAGTACCTGCAGGCGATGGGCGCCGGCGGCAAGTTCGCGTTCTGGGGCGCGCTCATCTACACCGTGTCCCCGGTCGACCTGCTGCCCGACCCGATCTACCTCGACGACGTCGGCGTGCTGGGTGCGGCCCTGATCTACCTGACCCGCCTGGCGGCCAAGCACCGGGAGCGCCCGCAGCAGAAGGTCCGCTGACACCGGCAATCGCCCCGGCCCGGACGAGCTCGTCAAGGTCAGCTGCTACCGCCCCGGCGGGATCCTCGACTCGCAGCCCGGCTTCTCGGTGCAGTTCGCCCGCAGCTCCGGCGTCTTCGCGGCCGACCGCTTCGGCTACGCGGACGCGAACAGCGCCGGCGGGACCATCACCCAGTACAACTCGACCGGCGCCGCCAACACCGTCACCAACGCCGGCGCCGGCCTGTACTCCGTCGCGCTGCCCGGCCTCGGCACCGCCGGGCCCCAGGCGGGCGACGTGCAGGCGACCGCCGTCAACGCCGCCGCCGGCGCCCGCTGCAAGGTCGTCAGCTGGCAGTCCTCCGCCAACGGCCAGTTCTTCCGCGTCTACTGCTTCAGCCCCGCCGGCATGCCGGCCAACAAGAGGCGCTGCAAGGAGCGCCGCAAGGAGAGCTGCAAGAGGCGCTGCAAGGAGCGCCGCAAGAGGCGCTGCAAGGAGCGCTGCAAGAGGCGCTGCAAGGAGCGCTTTTGAGGAACGGCCGCTGCGGTACACTCGCCGTATGCGTATCAGGCGTTTCGTTGCCGCGGCCGCGCGAGCTCACCGCTCGCCGGACGCTGCTGCCTGATCTTCCTCCAGTTCAGCCGGCGACCGGAAACGGTTCGCCGGCTGTTCTGTGTGCGCTGCCGGGTCCCGTCCTCCGGTCCATCCCCGAAGGGCCACACCCATGGACACCCGTCAGATCGTCAGCACGTTCCTCGACTTCTACCGCGAGCGCGGCCACGAGTTCCTCGGCGACGCGACGCTCATCCCACCGCAGGGCGACCCGGTCCTGTTCACGAGCGCGGGCATGCACCCGCTCACGCCGTACATCGAGGGGAGACCGCATCCGCTCGGCCGCCGCCTCACCGGGGTGCAGCGATGCCTGCGCACCACGGACCTCGACGAGGTCGGCGACGACACCCATCTCACGGTGTTCCAGATGCTGGGCTCCTGGTCGATGGGCGACTACGGCGGCGACCAGAGCCTGCGCTGGGGTTTCGAGCTGCTCCGCGACGGGTTCCAGGTGCCGGTCGAGCGGCTGCACGTCACGGTGTACGAGGAAGACCCCGGCTCCCTGGACACCTGGCAGCGGCTCGGCGTGCCGGCGGAGCGCCTCGGCGAGGACAACTGGTGGTCGAACGGCCCCACCGGCCCCTGCGGCCCCGACTCCGAGATCTTCGTCTGGACCGGTGACGACCCGCCCACCGGTACACCATCCACCGACGACAACTGGGTCGAGGTGTGGAACCACGTGATGATGCGCCACCGCCGCCACCCCGACGGCAGCCTGAGCCCGCTGGAGCAGCCCTGCGTCGACACCGGCATGGGCCTGGAGCGCATGTCCATGGTCCTGCAGGGCCGGTCGTCGGTCTTCGACACCGACGTCTTCGAGCCCTGGCGACGGTGGACCTCGTCCAGGCTCGTCAGCGACCACCTCCGGTCCTCCGTCGTGGTCATCGGCGACGGCGTCCACCCGTCGAACACCGGCCGCGGCTACGTCCTGCGCCGCCTCATCCGCCGCACGCTCACCGAGCTCTGGCGCGACGACCCCACCCGCACCCTCGGCGACCTGCCCGTTGAACCCCTCGGCGAGACGGTGGCGCAGTTCTCCCTGCGGGTGGATCCGCTCTATGTCCAGGATGTCCTGGTGTACGAGGAGCGCCGCTTCCAGGCGCTCCTGCGTCGCGGACGCCCGCTGGTCGAGCGGCTCCTGCTGCGCGGCCCCCTCACCGACGACGACTTCCACTACCTGCACGACACCCACGGCATCCCCCGCGACCTGGTCGAGGAGGTCCTGACGGCGGCGTAGTTCAGGCGAGCGTCAGGGTCAGCGCCGCGGCGTACGTGCCCGGCAGCGTGCTGTCCGGAACGGCGAGGGTCAGGGCGGCGGAGCAGTGGAGCGTGCCCGCGCCGCCGCCCGCCCCCGCCGCGCAGAGGGTGGCCCCACCGGTGCCGGCAGGGACGCCGGGAGGGCGGCCCTGCCGGAGGGTGGGTCAGGAGGGTTCGTAGGCGAGGTTGGGGCGCAGCCAGCGCTCGACTTCTTCGACCGGGAGGCCGCGGCGGGTGGCGTAGTCCTCGATCTGGTCGCGGCCGACCCGTCCGACGGTGAAGTAGCGGGAGTCGGGGTGGGCGAAGATCAGGCCGCTGACCGCGGCGGCCGGGGTCATCGCGAACGACTCCGTCAGGGCCAGGCCCAGCTTGCCCGCCTCGAGAAGGTCGAACAGGGCCTGCTTGAGGGAGTGGTCGGGGCTGGCCGGGTAGCCGAGGGCGGGGCGGATGCCGCGGAAGCGCTCGGCGTGCAGGTCCTCCAGGACGGGCTGGGCGTCGGGCTCGAACCAGGCGCGGCGGGCCTCCAGGTGGATCCACTCGGCGAAGGCCTCGGCGAGGCGGTCGGCGAGGGCCTTCACCAGGATGGCGCGGTAGTCGTCGTTGTCTGCCTCGTAGCGGGCGGCGAGCTCCTCGGCGCCGTGGATGGCGACGGCGAAGCCGCCCAGGTGGTCGGGGAACGCGACCGAGGCCGTGGCCGGGGCGATGTAGTCGGCGAGGCAGCGGTTCTCCCGGCCGTCGGGCTTCTCCGTCTGCTGGCGCAGCATCGGGAAGGTGACGCCGTTGTCCAGGACGATGTCGTCGCCGACGGCTGCCGCCGGCCAGAAGCCGTAGGCGCCGCGGGCGGACAGCGAGCCGTTGGCGATGATCTCGTCGAGCAGGGTGTTGCCCTCGGCGAAGAGCTCGGCGGCGACCGGCTGCTCCAGGATCGCGGGGTACTTGCCCTTCAGCTCCCACGCGAGGAAGAAGAACTGCCAGTCGATCATCTCGCGGAGCACCTGCAGGGGCGGCTCGACCACCCGTACACCCGTGAAGTCCGGCGTGGGAAGGGCGTCGAACGACACGTCCGAGGCGTTGGCCCGGGCCTGCGCCAGGGTGAGCAGCGCGGTGTGGCGGCGCTCGGCGTGCTGGCGGCGCAGGCGCTCCTGCTCCTCGCGGTTGTCGGCGGTGAGCCGCTCGACCCGGTCCGGGTCCAGCAGGCCGGCAACGACCCCGACTACCCGCGAGGCGTCCTGCACGTGGACGGTGTTGCCGTCGTACGCCGGAGCCACCCGGACCGCCGTGTGCTGCCGCGACGTGGTGGCGCCGCCGATGAGCAGGGGCAGCTTCAGGCCGCGGCGCTGCATCTCGGCGGCGACGGCGACCATCTCGTCCAGCGACGGCGTGATCAGGCCGGACAGGCCGATCGCGTCGGCGCCCTCCGCGACCGCGGTGTCCAGGATCTTCGCCGCCGGGACCATGACGCCGAGGTCGATGACCTCGTAGTTGTTGCAGCCGAGGACGACGCCGACGATGTTCTTGCCGATGTCGTGGACGTCGCCCTTGACGGTCGCCATGACGACCTTGCCCTGACCGCTGCGGCCCTGGGAACGCACAGCGCCGCCCTCGGAAGCGCCGCCCTCGGCGAGCGCAGCCGCGCGGGCGGCCTCCTTCTCGGCCTCCATGAACGGCTCGAGGTAGGCGACCGAGCGCTTCATCACGCGGGCGCTCTTCACCACCTGCGGCAGGAACATCTTGCCGCTGCCGAAGAGGTCGCCGACGACCTTCATGCCGTCCATCAGCGGGCCCTCGATGACCTCCAGGGGGCGCTTGGCGACGAGCCGCGCCTCCTCGGTGTCCTCCTCGATGAAGTCGACGATGCCGTGCACGAGCGCGTGCGACAGCCGCTCGTTGACCGGGGCCTCGCGCCACGACAGGTCGACGACCCGGGAGGTGCCGGGGCCGCTGACCGTGCCGGCGAACGTGACGAGCCGGTCGGTGGCGTCCTCGCGCCGGTCGAACAGGACGTCCTCGACGAGCTCGAGGAGGTCGGCGGGGATGTCGGCGTAGACGGCGAGCTGGCCGGCGTTGACGATGCCCATGTCGAGGCCGGCCCGCACCGCGTGCAGCAGGAACGCCGAGTGCATCGCCTCGCGCACGACGTCGTTGCCGCGGAAGGAGAACGACAGGTTGGAGATGCCGCCGCTGGTGCGGGCGCCGGGGCAGCGCTGCTTGATCAGCGGCAGCGCGTCGATGAAGGCCTTCGCGTAGCCGTTGTGCTCGGCGATGCCGGTGGCGACGGCGAGCACGTTCGGGTCGAAGATGATGTCCTCGGGCGCGAAGCCCGCCTTCTGTACCAGCAGGTCGTAGGCCCGGCCGCAGATCTCGACCTTGCGCTCGGTGGTGTCCGCCTGGCCGAGCTCGTCGAACGCCATCACGACCACGCCGGCGCCGTAGGAGCGGATGATCCGCGCCTGCTCCAGGAACGGCTCCTCGCCCTCCTTGAGGCTGATCGAGTTGACGACGCCCTTGCCCTGCACGCACTTCAGGCCGGCCTCGAGCACGCTCCAGCGCGAGCTGTCGATCATGATCGGGATGCGGGCGACCTCGGGCTCGGTGGCGATGAGGTTCAGGAACGTGGTCATCGCCTGCTCGCTGTCGAGCAGGTCGGCGTCCATGTTGACGTCGAGGAGGTTGGCGCCGCCGCGGACCTGCTCCAGGGCGACGTCGACCGCGCCCTGGTGGTCGTCGGACTCGATGAGCCGGCGGAAGCGCTTCGAACCGGTGACGTTGGTCCGCTCACCGATCATGACGAAGCCGGTGTCGGGACCGATCTCGAACGGCTCCAGGCCGCTGAACCGGGTCGCCGGGGCGAGCTTCGGGACCTCCCGCGGCGCCATCCCCCGGACCGCCTCAGCGATCTTGCCGATGTGGGCGGGGGACGTGCCGCAGCAGCCGCCCACGACGTTGACGAGCTTGTCGGACACGAAGCCGGCGAGCAGGCTCCCGGTCTCCTCGGGGGTCTGGTCGTAGCCGCCGAACGCGTTGGGCAGGCCCGCGTTGGGGTGCGCCGCGACGTACGTGCCGGCGAGGCGGGCCAGGTCGGCGACGTGCGAGCGCATCTCCGTCGCGCCGAGCGAGCAGTTGACGCCGACGATGAGCGGGTCGGCGTGCTCGACGGAGCGCCAGAACGCCTCGACGGTCTGCCCGGACAGCGTCCGGCCGCTCAGGTCGACGATCGTGACCGAGATCCACAGCGGCAGGTGGGGTGCGACGTCGCGGGCCGCGGCGACGGCCGCCTTCACGTTGAGCGTGTCGAAGATGGTCTCGATGAGCAGCAGGTCCACGCCGCCCTCGGCGAGCGCGCTGATCTGCTCCGCGTACGTGGCGCGGACCGTGTCGAACGTCACTGCCCGGTAGGACGGGTCCTCGACCTTCGGCGACAGCGACAGCGTGACGTTCAGCGGGCCGACCGACCCGGCGACGAACCGCGGCCGGTCCGGCGTGGAGAACTCGTCCGCCGCCTGGCGCGCCAGCCGGGCGCCCTGCACGTTCATCTCGCGGACCAGCGACTCCAGGCCGTAGTCGGCCTGGGCGATGCTGGTGGCGGTGAAGGTGTTGGTGGTGGTGATGTCTGCGCCGGCGGCCAGATACTGCCGGTGGACGTCGAGGATCACGTCGGGGCGGGTCAGGATCAGCAGGTCCGGGTCGCCCGTGACGTCCTTCGGGTGATCCGGGGCGATCAGGTCCGCGCGGTAGTCGGCGGGCGTGAGACCGGCGGCCTGCAGCATGGTGCCCCATGCGCCGTCGAGCACGACCACCCGCTCGTCGAGGAGCCTGCGCAGATCTGCGATCGACCTGGTACCCGGCATTGGATCCACCTTCCGTTAGTCAGACGGAAGGCGCCCTTGCAGACAGTGATTCCAGGTCGAGCGTGGCGGATCGTCGATGATCCGTTGCAGCGCCTCTCGCCCCGACCCCAGATTCTAGCCTGTTACCGTGGTTCGCCGTCACGCAGTCGAGCTTGGATTGAGCTTGGACCTGCCCCCGTCGGCCGTCCCGATGTGGCTGACGATCCGATCTGATCAGGAGTCCCGTCATGAGCGCGCAAAGTTCGGAATCGATCGCGGTCAACGCCGCCCTCGACGTGGTGCGGGCCGTCGAGCCGCGGATCGCGGACGCCATCGCCGGGGAGCTGACCGCCCAGCGCGAGTCGCTCAAGCTCATCGCCAGTGAGAACTACGCATCGCCCGCGACGCTGCTGGCGATGGGCAACTGGCTCAGCGACAAGTACGCCGAAGGCACTGTCGGCCGCCGCTTCTACGCCGGCTGCCAGCAGGTCGACACCGTCGAGTCGATCGCCGCCGAGCACGCCCGCGAACTGTTCGGCGCGTCACACGCCTACGTCCAACCACATTCTGGGATCGACGCGAACCTCGTCGCCTTCTGGGCGGTCCTGGCGCAGAAGGTCGAGGCGCCGTTCCTGCGCGAGAAGTCCGTCCGCCAGGTCAACGACCTCACCGAGAGTGACTGGGCGCAGCTGCGGCACGACTTCGGCGACCAGCGGATGCTCGGCATGTCCCTGGACGCCGGTGGTCACCTGACCCACGGCTTCCGGCCCAACATCTCCGGCAAGATGTTCCACCAGCGCAGCTACGGCACCAACCCGGAGACGGGCCTGCTGGACTACGACGCGCTGCGGGAGACCGCCCGCGAGTTCCGCCCGATGATCATCGTCGGTGGCTATTCGGCGTACCCCCGGAAGGTGAACTTCGCGACCCTCCGCGAGATCGCGGACGAGGTCGGCGCCACCCTCATGGTCGACATGGCGCACTTCGCCGGGCTCGTCGCCGGGAAGGTCTTCACCGGCGACTTCGACCCGGTGCCGCACGCCCACATCGTCACCACCACGACCCACAAGACGCTGCGCGGCCCGCGCGGCGGCATGGTCCTGTGCCAGGCGGAGCTCGCCGACCAGGTCGACCGCGGCTGCCCGATGGTCCTCGGCGGCCCGCTGCCGCACGTCATGGCCGCCAAGGCCGTCGCGCTCGCAGAGGCCCGCACCCAGTCGTTCCGTGACTACGCGCAGCGGGTCGTCGACAACGCCGCCGCCCTCGCCGAGGGCCTGCAGCGCCGCGGCGTCCGCCTCGTCACCGGCGGCACCGAGAACCACCTGGTGCTCATCGACGTGGCCCAGCGCGATGATGCCGAGGGGAGTGGCGCGCCGACGGGCCTCACCGGCCGGCAGGCGGAGGCGGCGCTGCTGGACGCCGGCATCGTCACCAACCGCAACGCGATCCCCCAGGACCCCAACGGCGCCTGGTACACCTCCGGCGTGCGCATCGGCACCCCGGCGCTCACCACGCGCGGCCTCGGCGTCGCCGAGATGGACACGATCGCCGAGCTCATCGCCACCGTGCTGAGCAGCACCCGTCCGGCGGCGGACTCGAAGGCGAAGTACACCCTCGACGAGTCGATCGCGGCCAAGGTGTCCGGCCAGGCGTCCGAGCTGCTCGCCGGGTTCCCGCTGTACCCGGAGATCACCCTGCGCTGATCCCAGGCCCTGTGGCGGCAGCCGTGCCCCCACCGGACATCGACCGGCGGGTATGGTTGCCGCCACGGGGGTGGGGTTCGTGCTTGGTGTCATCGGTGGCGTCGGTCCGGTCGCCACGATCGAGTTCTACCGGTTGCTCGTCGCCGAGGTGCAGGCCCGCACCGGGGCCTCGCCCGACCTGCTCATCCACAGCCAGCCGCTGTCGGGGCGGCTGGTCGGTGCGGTCCTGGCCGGCACGCTCACCGCGGCGGAGACCGCGGAGATCGACGCGCTGCTCACCACGGCTCTCGACACGCTCGAGCGGGCCGGCTGCGACCTCGTGGCGATGCCCTGCAACACCTTCCACCGCCAGCTGCGCCCGCTGCTCGCCGGGCGGCACCTGAAGCTCGTCGACATGGTCAACGAGACCATCGACGCGGCCGCCGCCCGCGGGCTGCGCCGGCTCGTGCTGCTCGCCACCGGCACCAGCGTCGACCACGAGGCCTACGCGGCGGCCCGCCTGCGCGGCATCGAGATCCTGCGCCCCGCCGACCAGGCGCAGGTGGTGTCGCTCGTCACGCGGTGCGTGGGCGGGGCGGTCGACGCCGCGGCCGTGCACGCGGCGCTCGCGGCCGGCCACGTCGCCGGCACCGACGGGGTGCTGCTCGGCTGCACCGACCTGACCGTCCTGCGCGACGACCTGTCCCGCGTCACGCCGGTCGTGGACAGCCTCAGCTGCCTCGTCTCCGCCTGCGCCGACGCGCTGACCGTCTGATGCGGGCGCTCGCGGTCTGCCTCGGGTTCTTCCTGGTCATGCTCGACAGCACGATCGTGACCGTCGCGCTGCCCTCCATCGGCGGCGGCACCGCGACCCTGCAGTGGGTCGTCGACGCCTACACGGTCGTCTTCGCCGCGCTCGTCCTCGCCGGCGGGTCGTTCGCCGACCGGTTCGGGGCGCGCCGCTCGTACCACGGCGGCATGGCGATCTTCGCGCTCGGCTCCGTCATGTGCGCCTGCACCACCGGCGGTGCCTGGCTGATCGCCGGCCGGGTGGTCCAGGGCGTCGGCGCGGCCGTCCTCATGCCCAGCTCCCTCGCGCTCATCCGGTCCACCTATCCCGAGCCGGCGCGGCAGGCCCGTGTCATCGGCCTGTGGGGCGGCCTCGCCGGCGTCGCGGCCGCGGCCGGCCCCCTGCTCGGCGGCGCGCTGCTCGCCGTCGCCGGCTGGCCCGCGCTGTTCCTGCTCAACGTGCCCTTCGCCGTGCTCGTGCTCTGCATCAGCCGCAGCCTGGTCGACCCGCCGCGCCAGGCCGGCTCGCGGGTCGACGTCCCCGGCCTGGTCACGTCGACCTGCGGCCTCGCGCTGCTGGTCGCCGGCTGCATCGCCGCCGACCCGCCGCTGGTCGCCGCCGGCGTGCTCGTGCTGGGCCTGTTCGTGCTGCTCCAGCGCCGGCACCCGGCCCCGATGCTCCGGCCCGACCTGCTGCGCCACCGCGCGCTGCGTGCCACGGTGATCACGGGGTTCGCCCTGAACTTCGCCTTCTACGGACAGTTCTTCCTGGTCACCCTGTACCTGCAGCAGCACCGCCACCTGTCGCCGCTGCTCACGGGTGTCGCCCTGGCCGTGCAGGCGGCCGGCGCCGTGGTCGGCTCCCCGTTCGGCGGCTGGGCCGGGCACCGCTACGGTCCCCGCGCGACGATGCTGGCCGGCCTCCTCACCGGCGCGGCCGGGTTCGCCGCCCTGGCGGTGTGCGCCGCCGGCCCGCTGCCGGTGGTGCTCGCCGCGCTCTTCGTCGTCGGCTTCGGCATCGACACCGCCATGACCGCCGCCACGTCCCTGACCCTGCAGGCCGCGCCCGACGGCCACGCGGGCGTGGCCAGCGGCCTGCTCAACACCATGCGCCAGGTGGGCAGCGCCCTCGGCGTCGCGGTCCTGGGCACCGTCGGCGCCTTCTCCACCGCCATGCTCATCGCCACGGGCACCTACCTGGCCGCCGCGCTCCTGGTCGCCCTCCGCATCGGCCCCACCCGCCCGGCCGCCGGCGCGGCAGCCGTGCCCGTCACCGCCGGCGCCCCCGCGGGGCGATGAGCCGCCGCACCGCGCCGGCCTGGCGACGGATGGTTCAGTCGCGACGCCTGGTGGGCCTGGTGCGGCCGGTGGCGACGATCATCCCGTCGGCGTGCGGCATGTCCGACTCGACGGGGATGACGCGCAGGGAGGCCGTCAGCGGCGACAGGCACCGGGCGACGTCGTCCTCGTCGACCGGCACGGCGGGGAACCGGTGATCGGCGACCTGGTAGCCGGACGAGCGCTTCATGAACGCGGCGACGAACGGGGCGTCGGGCCGCAGCGCGCCGATGAAGCGCTGGATCGCGAGCTCGAACTCGGCGGGGTCGGAGGAGATCGAGCAGGCGACGAAGAACATTGTGCCGAGGTCGAAGCGGTGGCGCGGCAGGGTGAAGACGCTGCCGGGCTGGACCTTCGCGGCGGCGAACTTCGCGCGCGGGTCGGTCCGCCGGTACGCCGGAGACTCCAGGAACACGTCCCAGAAGGCGTCCCAGCCGTGGTCGAGGCCGGTGCGCTGCTGCTCGGTGAGCCACGCGAGGTTGGCCGGGGAGTACTCCCGCAGGGTGAGCGACCGGCTGAACGGCATCATCGAGAACGCCGGGTACAGGTTGGTGCCGGTGCCGAGATCGAGCGCCCGGCCGCCGCTGACCCCGGCCCGCGCGAAGAAGTCGCGGGTGATGCCCATGATCTCGCGGTCGTCGATGCGGACGAACTTGTAGTGCTGGTTGCGGTACTCCACCGCGTCGAAGGCCCGCCAGTCGGTCTGGCCGTTGCGGACCCACTCGAGGACAGCGCCGTTCATTGTTCGAAAACCTCCGGATGGCGAACGGCGAGCCGCGGGGACACCTAGCAGGTATAGCGTGTCACACGCGCTCAAGCAATCATCGCCAACGCTACTGCCGCTCATCCGTACGGCGGAGCGGAATCGGTGGGAGGTCGTGAGGTGAGATCCCCGGCAGGCCGGTCAGGACCTGCCCGATGACCTCGCGAAACGCTCCGTCGGGGTGATGCCGGGCGTGCCGGTCGAGCAGCGCCCGGGTCTCCGCCTGCGCGCCGAAACGGTAGCCGAGAGCACGGACGGACCGCTCTTTGACGGTCCAGTCGGGGTCGTCCAGGTGCTCGACGAACCAGGCGCGGATCTGCGGGCTCATCTCGGGCAGCTCGGCCAGGACGGCGCCGACCACCCGGCACAGCTCGGTGTCGGCGGGGTGGGCCGCGGACAGCGCGATGAGCTGTGCGGGCAGGTCCGGTTCGGCGCCGAGGAGCCGCCCGAGGACCCGCGCGGCGCCGCCGTTGACCGGTGCGGCGTCGTCGAGCCGGACCAGCAGCCGGTCCCGGACCTGCGCCTCGAGCGCGGGGCCGCCGCCGGCGAGGCGCAGCAGGCTCTCGGCGGCGGCCTCGATCACGTCGGCGTCGGAGTCGGTCGCGATCCGCTCCAGCAGCGCGGCCCGCGTGTCGTCGCGGTCGCCGAACCGGGCGCCGAGCAGCTCCACCGCCGTGCGGCGCAGCTTCGCGTTGGCGTTGCGGTCGCCGGTGCGCTTCACGAGGATCCGGGCGACCCGCTGGCCGGCGCCCGGATAGGCGCTCATCGCCTCGGCCGCGATCCGCACCACGTCGCTGTCGAGGTCGGCGCGGATCCGGTCGCCGAGCGCGTCGCGGGCGTCCGGGTCGTCGAGGTGCGCGGCGAGGATCTCCGCCGCCGCCCGGCGGACCAGCTCGCTGTGGTCGTCGGCGACCCGCTCGACGATCAGCCTGCGGGCCTGCGGCCCGAGCGACCAGCGCCGGCCGAGGGCGGTGACGATCGCCAGCCGTACACCGGCATCCGGGTCGAACCGGGCCCGCTCGGTCAGTTTGGTGCGCAGGTCCGCGTCGAGGGCGATGCGGTGCAGCAGGACGCCGACCGCGATCCGGCGGACCTCCGCCTCCGGGTCGTTGAGCTTGCGCTGCATGGCGATGGCGACCTTGCCGTCGGTCGAGGCGATCCCGGCGAGGGCGTGCGCGGCGGCGACCCGGACGGCGGGGACCGTGTCGCTCATCTCGTCGCGGAGCGCCCCGGCGACGACCTCCTCGCCGATGAACCGGGCGCCGAGGATCTCCGCGGCGGCGAGGCGCACCGCGGGGTCGGGGTTGTCGCGGGCGCGCAGCCGCGCCAGCGTCGCGTCGCGGACCTGAGCGGCCGCCTCCGGATCGCCGGCGCCGCGGTCCGTGGCGAGGAGGTCGTCGGAGAGCGCTTCGGCGGCGGCGCGGAAGACGCCGGCGTCCGGGTCGGTGCGGACGTAGCCGAGCAGGATCTCGCGCGTGCCCGCGCACTCGGCGAGGACCTCGACCGCGGCCCGCCGGACCGCGGGCCCGGCGCCGGCCACCAGCCGCTGCACGACGTCGTCCCGCACCAGGTCGCCCGCGTGGTGGTGCTCGACGAGCGCCTGCGCGGCCAGCTTGACGACCTGCGGGTCGGTGTCGACCCGCAGCCGCCGCCGCAGCGTGGCGACCAGGTCGTCGCTGGTGCCGCAGCGCCAGCCGACGAGCTCCACGGCCGCCTGCCGGGCCGGGACGTGGTCGTCGCCGGCGCACGCCATGACGGTCCGCAGGGTCTCCGGGTCGGTGGCGCAGGCGGGGCGCAGCGCGCGGATCGCGGCCGTGCGGATCCCGCCGGAGCGGTCGTTGCGGGCCAGCTGGTTGAGCGCGGCGACCGCGGCGGGGTCGTCGCCGAAGTGCTCCCCGAGCGCCTGGACCGCGGCGACGCGCACCTGGCCGTACGGCCCGGAGCGGGCCCGGTCGATCAGCATCCCGCGGACCCGCCCGGCCTCGGGGTAGGACGCGTTGACCCGCTCCGGCAGCCGGCAGCGGCGGGCGAGCTCGGCGAGGCCGGCGACGGCCGCGTGCGACGCGCGGCTGTCGCGGACCGGGTCGAGCTCCTCGGTGAACAGCCGCTCGACGTCGTCCTCGGGCTCGGCGAGGATCGCCGCGATCCGGGCCGCGTACTCGGTGACGGGGCTGCACAGCAGGTGGGAGCCGCGGTTGCGGTACCAGGTGAAGAAGCTCAGCCGGCCGGGCCAGTCGGGGCCGATGGTGCGCGCGGCGGGCAGGATCGCGTCCTCGATGAGCTGGGCGGTGTCGCGGTCGTTGATCGACACGCAGTGCTCCAGCAGCAGGATGACCCGGTCGAGCGCCGCCTGCTCGACCGCGGCGCGGTTGCGCAGCTCGGCCAGGCACTGCACGGCCAGTGCGATGTTCCAGGGCGGGTTGGGGAACTCCTGCGGCGGCCACTGCGTGCCGGCGTCGTTGACGAGCATGTCGACGATCCGCTCGACGCCGGCCTCGGGCAGCACGCTCGCGACCAGCCTGAGCACCTCGTGCCAGGACGTGTCCGGCCAGTGCCGGCGGAACAGGTCCGCGACGTCGTCGAACGTGAGCAGCCCGGTCTTGAACCGGTGGCGGATCTCCGCGGCGCAGAAGAAGTCGAGGAACGTTCGGTGCGCGAAGCCGTACAGGTCGGGGCCGGAGCGGCTGAGGATGAAGTTGCGCACGTGGAGGCGGTCGATGATGCGGTCGGCGGCGGCGCTGGCGTCCGCCCGGTCGAGGCCGAACCGCTCGACGAGGTGCCGCACGAAGACGGCCCGCAGCGCGTCGCCGTGGATGTAGTTGACGGCGGTGGTGCTGTCGAACTGCATCTCCCACGCCAGGCGGCGCAGCATCGCCTTCTTCTCGTCGGCGTTGACGTCGACCCGGTTGCCGGGCGCGGTGCCCGGAGTCGCGGCCGTGTCGCCCTGGCCGAGCTGCCGGTTGACGTCCCACCGGTCGACGAGCACGCCGGCGGCGTGGTTGTAGAGGTTCCACCGCTCGCGGGGCAGCGCCTTGTGCCGGCTGATGATCGCCAGGATGGTCAGCAGCAGCGGGTTGCCGGCCAGCTCCCGGATCGCCGAGGTGAGCCGCAGCGTCTCCAGCAGCCGCAGGCGCCGGACGCCGGCGCTCTCGTCGTCGGACATCGTGTGGCGGTACCAGCGGCCGAGGAACTCCTGGATCTGCTCGTCGCCGAGGTCCTGCAGGGTGAAGTGGGCGAAGCCCGCGTCGGTCAGCGCCTTGCGGACGTAGCCGATGATGCGCGACGTGACGAGGACCCGCACCGAGGGGAACTCGTTGACGAAGGCGGCGATCCGTGCGGTCACGGCGGTGCGCTGGTTGCGGTCGAAGATCTCGTCGAGCCCGTCGAAGATGAACAGCGCCCGGCCGTTGTCGGCGAGGTACTGCCGCAGCACCGCCTCGGGCAGCCCGAGCCCGTCGCGGGCGGCCTGGTGCGCGAGGTAGTCCACGAAGCTCTCGCACTCGCCGCTGACCAGCATCGCGCTGTACGAGCGCAGCTCGACGACGAACGGCAGCACGTCGGTGAGCGCGGACAGCCGCTCGTCGCGCCGGGCGCGGCTGAGCACGAGCATCAGGTAGTTGGTCACGGTCGACTTGCCGGACCCGGGGTCGCCGAGGAGCACGACCTTGCGGTGCTCGCTGTCGGACAGGACGTCGAACAGCCGCTGCCACGGCTTGGCGAGGTAGAGCTCGCGGAGGTGGTCGGCCTCGCTGGCGTCGATGTGCTCGGGCAGCTCGCCGGGGTTGATCTGCCCTTCGGTCTGCATCCGGCGCAGCCAGTCGCGCGGCAGCTCCACCGGTGGCGGTGGATCCTCCCGGACGAACTGCTCCACGAACACGTCGGCGACGGTGACCTCGATGTCGTCGGGGTGGTCGGGCAGCGCGAGGGCGCTCAGGTCGAGCCGGCGCCGCTGGTCGCGGACCCTGGCCCGGTACTGCGCGATGTGGTCCGGCGCGTCGCTCCTGGCCGTGCCGGCCCGCAGCTGGGCCAGCTCGTTGGTGACCGCGGTGCCGACCTTCGCGGCGAGGTCGTCGGGGGTGGTGAACATGCTGCACAGCCGGCCGTCCGGGCCGGCCAGCTCGGCGCGCAGCGCGTTGATCCGCTCGCGGGGGCGGCCCTCGTCCATGACGGTCGGCGGCCAGGGGTGCGCCGGATCCAGCAGGAAGATCAGCCGCGGGATGCCGAGCGTGACCGCGTGGCGGTACTCCAGCTCGGTGATCGACGCGTTGTGCGAGGGCACCTCCGCGCCGTACCGCCAGGCGTAGATGCCGATGAAGATCTGACACTTCTCGACGTCGCGGAGGCAGTAGTCGAGGGAGGTCTCGTCGGCGGCGACGTAGTCCTCCATCGCGTGCGGCACGAGTCGCAGGCCGCGCAGGACCGTGAGCACCGCCTGGCGATGCGCCTTCAGGTCGACGAAGCTGGAAGACACATAGACGTCGGTCACCGTGCTGACGACTCCAGCGCCGTCACCAACTCTACCGTTTCCAGGGCGCAACCCCACGAAAGACTCACGCCTCCGCCACCGTGCCCGTAATTGTGCACGACGTGGCAGCGCCCAAGATTGACATGCTCCAATCGTACCTGCCTGCGGAAAGGCCGGACGCCGACCCGCACCTCGCGGATCACGGCGCCGGCGAGCCGCGGCTCCACCTTCGCGCAGCGACGCACGATCTCCCGCGCCGCCCGCGGATCCGGCTCGGTGTCGGCCCGTCCGGGATATGCGGTGCCGCCGAGCACGACATGGTCACCTTGCGGCACGAAATAGGTCAGATCGGGGTCTTCGCTGTCGACCTCGATGAAGAACTCGTCCAGTCCGGGATTGTCCACGATCACCACCTCGCCGCGCGCGCCGGTGAGCTCGTCGTCCGCCGTGAGGCGCCCGGCGCCGTGCCCGGTGCAGTTCACCACGATGCCGGCCTCGTCGCCGAGGTTCTCGAGGGCCGGCACGTCACGCAGCCAGAAGACCCCGCCCGCCCGCTGCAGCCGGCCGAAGAGATAGGCCAGGTAGACCGGCATGTCGACGACGGGGATGCGGTACCGCCAGCCCATGGTGAATCCGGGGCGCAGGTCCTCCGGCCCGCACGTCCGGACGCCGGGCAGCCACGCGAGATAGGGGCTCGGCGCCTGCGGCGTCCTGCACGCCTCGACGCCGTCCATCAGCTCCACGCCCGTGGCCGGTTCAGTGGCGAGGGAGGTGAGCATCTCCAATGTGTGCTTTCCCCACCGCTCCACGCATTCGTGCTCCACCAGATGCGGACCCCATAACGCGCCCGCCGCGCACGACGTCGTCCGTGAGGGATGGTCCCGGCTCACGATGACGACGGACATTCCACGCTCCGCCAGCAGAACGGCGGTGGTCAGTCCCGTGACGCCCGCCCCGACCACCACGACGTCCGCCCCTGAACCGGTCACCCGTTGAGAATAAGGCCCAAGAGATAGACGACCATGATCAGAGCTGGGAAAAACGAGATATCCGCACGATGTCCTGTGCGGATGCGCGGGACTCATGCCTCCGCCGGCCCGTGCCAACCTCGGGCCAACCGCTAGAGTAGCTGCACAGCGGGGCGTCGCGAACACCCGCAGGCGTGAACCATCGGAGGAATGATGCTCACCTTTGGTGAGGTGCATACCGGACTCCTCCAGAACTCCACGCCGCTCGCGCGCGACAGCACCGTCCGGCTGCTGGACACCGCGCCCGGCTCGCGGGTCATCCAGTCGGAGCGACCGATCGCCTATGCCGTCTCGCCGGACCGCCTGATCGGTGTGGACTGCGCGCTGCCGTCCAGCACCGGGGCCAGGGTCCGCGCGGTCGGCACCGTCGTCTCGCACGCCGCCGTCACCGGCGGGCACGTGCTGCAGGGGTCGGCGCACACGTCGGTGACCCCCAGCGCGGAGAACCGGCGGATGCAGTGGCCGCACTACCTGGCCCGGCCGGCCCGGCTGGAGACCATCGGCAAGGTGAAGGCCGCCGACGTCCGCGACGGCTACCTGCGGCACGAGCGCAGCGCCGACCGGCTCGACATGGCGGGCATCGCCGGGCACACGATGGACGCCGTCCAGGGCTCGGCACAGCTGGACCACCGCTCGCCCTTCCGGGCCCGCCGCACCCACCTGCGGTGGGTCTTCGAGCCGACCGCGGGGCACGAAGGGCTCAAGGTGGAGTTCACCGTGCAGTCCGAGACGCTGCGCACGCTGACCCTGGCCGGCAGCGGCGACTGCTCCCCGTCGGTGGTCGAGCTGTGCGAGGACCTCGCCCTGCACGACTGGCTGCTCACCACGCTGCTGTCGATCGCCGAGTCGGCGCTGACCCGGTCGACGGCCAGCACCCAGCGCGTCCGGCGGCTCCAGCCGGCGGTGGAGTACCTGGTGCCGCTGTGGATGCCGGCGGCCCGCCTGGACGGCGGGGTCCTGCCGGTGTGGGAGTCCCTCGACCGCCGGCCCGGCTTCACGCGCCAGTGGGACCTGTCGGTCGGCCGGGTCCGCGACCAGATCACCCTCGCGATGATCGAGCTGCTGCGGATGACCTCGGCGATTACGGAAACGCGTACCTGATCCGCTCGATGAGCGTCGCCGGCAGGTCGATGCCCTCGGTGCGGGCCCGGGCGGCCAGCTGCTCCAGGACCGCCGCCTCGACGGCGGTCTGGCCGAGGATCGTGCGCACCGCCGTCTCGACCGGCACGAAGCGACCACTCAGGATCGAATAGGTCTGGTACGCGCTGAACGGGTCGGCGTGCTCGTTGAGCCTGACGATCGCCGGCAGCTGCTCCCACTCGGCGGGGTAGTCGCCGTGCCACCGCACCGGCCTGGCCGGGTCCTCGCTCTGGTACCGCAGCATGCCGAGGCGCAGCAGCTGCCAGACCGCGGCGAGCAGCGGGCACGACCAGAGCCGGCCGCCGGGCTCGTCGCTCCACAGCTCCACGTCGAGGAAGATCGAGTGCCGGTTCGCCGCGTTCTCCTGCGGCTTCTGCCACTTCGCCGCGCCGTTCATCGCCGTCGGCACCGACTGCGGCGAGCGCACCCCGTTGCACAGCCAGCCGGACTCCGACGACGGCGGCCGCCAGCCGTTGGTGAGCGGCGGCGGGTCGTCGACGATCCGGGAGACCAGCATGTCCGCCAGCGGGATGCCGCGGTCGGTGGTCGCGCAGCCGGACTCGCGGGCCAGGTAGTCGATCGTCAGGCCCGAGTCGGTCGCCGCCTTGACCAGCAGCGGGATCAGCTCGGCCGGCGTGCTGAACCGCGTGAAGTAGTCGTCGACGAGGAAGCAGGTGCTGATCCGGGGGCGGGTCCGGCCGGCCCGGCGGGCGGCCGACTGCCTCGCCGCCTCGACCCAGGGCGCGATCTCGGCGAAGTGCCGGCGCAGCGCGTCGATGTCGCCGCCGTTGAACTGCTCCGCGTAGAGGTGGCCCAGCTCGATCGAGACGTGGGACAGCGGGATCGACGCGACTTCACGCTGCGCGACCGACTCCCGGAACACCACCTCAGATACGCTCATGGCGTCCCCCATGCGGAGTCGATCATGATCTTTTCCGCGAGCAGCTCGAACGCGTCCACGGTCGCCGCATTCGCGATCATTCGGTCTGAAACGTCGTTGTCCGAAATAAGCTGTTCCCGCCACTGTAGCACGGGATCGAGCGGGACTTCGCCAAGCGTCAATGTGCGACCGACCTTCTGCTGGTTGGCCAATTCCAGCAGATCCTGGTGCACCTCCTTCAGCCAGGACGCCTGGGCCGGCCGCAATCCCTCCAGATTCGCGGATTCCTCGGGCTCGTCGGGATTGACCACCGCCGTCCGGACGAATCGCAGCGAATTGGTGAGGTGCTCCGGCTTGTGCTCGTATTGCTTGCCGACGGCGAGAATGCCGCCCTCGCCGTACACGAGATTGGCCGCCGCGAGCACGTGCTGCCGGGTCCACCGGTGGAAGATCAGCCACCGCTGCCCGACGTTCTGCAGCTCCGCCCGGGCGGTCGCGGCGAGGACCATCTCCGTGGCGTAGGAGCGGCCCGAGCTCAGGTCGATCAGCGCCAGGTCGAACTCCTCCTCCACCTGGAGGAAGAGCTTGACGCAGCGGTCGACGATGTCCTTGTCGATCGGGAACTCGCCCTTGCCGCGGTCGCCGGGGAACAGCACCATCCGGCCCGCCTGCGCCGGCCGCTGCCGCAGGCTCTTACGGTCGGACTCGGCCCACACGTCCAGCCGCTCCGGGCTGGGCCGCGAGCCGTCCAGGTAGGAGTGCAGCCCGCCGCGGCTGGTGCCGCGCAGGATTGAGTTGATCTGAAAGATGGCGCCCGTGGTCGGCGAGCCGAAGTCGAAGTCCAGGTAGCACACGTCGTTGCCCGCCAGGGCGCTGCGGTACACGAGATTGCTGCTGGTGACCGACCGGCCCGTGCCACCCTTGTCCGACGCCGCGAAGACCAGCATGCGTCAGTCCTCGGAGACGTTCTTGCGGGCGTTCTCGAGCTGGTCGAGCTTCTGCAGCGCCTCGATCGTCAGCGCCGTGGACGTGCCCGGCCGCGACGACACCAGCTCCCTGGCGCGCAGCAGGTCGGCGCGGACCCGCTGGAGCTCCCGGCTCAGCGGTCCACGGCCGTCGATCGACCCGGCCAGCAGTTCCTTGTCGAACAAGTGGTCCGCCTCATTCAGAAGGTCGAGCGCCAGGCTGTGCAGCGCGTCGCTGCGCAGCGTCGGCCGGACCACCGTCTTCGCGGCGGCGACGAGCGCCTGCACCACGCGGACGGTGTAGTACCACGAGGGCAGATCGTAGTGCGTGTCGATGCCGGCGAAGGCCGACTTCGGCTGGTCCCACAGGCCCTGCCCCGGCGCGTCGTTGATCCTGCGCCGCCCGAGGTGGTCCCACACGCGGTCGGCGAGGTCGATCAGCTCCGACCGCTTCTGCGCCTCGCCGAGCAGGCCGGCGATCGCGTGCGTGCGCTGCATGAGCAGCGCGGCGAACTCCGTGATCGGCCAGTGCAGCGGCGGGCCGACCGTCTCGGTGCCCTCCAGGTTGAGCAGCACGCCCGGCACGTGCAGCAGCAGCATCGGGTCGTCCTTGAGCGGGCGGGTGATCAGCCGGGCCCGCTCGGCCAGGTTGATCAGCACGTCGCCGATCCGGCTCAGCTCGGTGTCGGAGCCGCGTTCGCGGGCGAGGCCCTTCACGGCGAGGGAGGTGACCAGCAGGGTGAAGTAGACCGACTCCACGTCGTCGACCGTGCGCCAGGGGATGTCCTCGACCGGCCACCGGCCGGTGCCGAACGTCGCCACGGCCGCCCAGTAGGACCGGGTCAGGTCGTACCGGAGCTGCAACGCCTGCGCGAGCCGCAGCTGCTCCTCGTTGAGCAGGTTCAGGATGCGCGTGCGTTCCGACTGCAGGTCCTCGATCGCGTCGAGGGCGGTGACGGTGAAGTACAGGTAGGGCTTGTCGATCGCGATCCCGTCGGGCTGGCGGCCCACGTCCTCGACGGTATCGATGACCGGCGCGTTCGCCACGACGCCCCACGACCAGCCACACTCGAAGAGCCGGTCGGACTGGGCGAGGTCCTCCGGCGCGTTGCCGGAGCCGATCGTCACGTTGCTGAAACTCGCGATCGTCTCGCGCAGCTCCCGCCGCAGCTGGGAGACGACCGCCCGGGCCGGCAGCCCGCTCTGGTTGATCGTGCCGTAGAGGATCCGGCCTTCCTCGTCGTCGGCGGTGAAGACGTTGACGGTGAAGCTGCGCAGCAGCCCGATCATCGCCGCGCTGAGGCGGACCTGGGCGCGTGCCTTGAGATCTTGCAGATCGGCCTTCACCTGCTCGCGCTGCGTCTCCGGCTCATAGACCGTCACGAATCCTAATGTGGCCAGCGACAGCGTCATCGACGTCGAATACGAGTCGACGATCGACAGCTCCACCTGCTCCTTGGTGACCTCGGCGCCGGGCCGGGTCTTGAAGTAGCTGCCACCGGAGAAGACCGGCGTGCCGGTCTCCTTGTCGGAATAGGTGGTGAAGTACTCCCGCAGCACGCCGATCAGGTAGGGCGCGATGTCCGTCGCGCCACCCATCGGCCGCAGGGCCGCGATCATCGCCTCGCTGGTCTCGTCGGGCCGCTCCAGCCGGAACGTGTCGACCTGGGTCGCCGGCAGCAGGATGCACAGCAGTTGCTCCGCGTCGCTGATCGAGTTGCGCCCGTCGCGCCCGCCCCATTCCCAGGTCTTGTTTCTCAGGGAATTGCGGACCACGGCCTTCCAGATCGACAACAGCTCCTGACGCGGATGGACCCTCATCGACCGCACCACCATCTGTTCGGCGGCGCGCCCGCCGCACCGCACTCGTGAGAGTCGCAGTCTATTGGCGCCCGCAAGTCCTGGCATACCGTTCCCCCCCCCGATTGTGGCGGAACGTCGGACATGAATACCGATCCGGTTTTCCATCACCCCGCCGGGACACCCTTCGGGCAGGGTCCGGCCCGCCGAGCGTCACCACGCGCGGGCCGGGCGCTGGCACGATGGGGGTGTGGCGTCGCCGGTCGACGTCATGGGGACGGTGCGTTCGCGCTGTCGCCGCCCACCTCGCGTCGCCGCCCGCCTCGCATCACCGCCCGCCTCGCATCACCGCCCGCCTCGCGTCACCGCCCACCTCGCAAGGAAGCACTTGACAGCCAGCCAGTGGAGGCAATCAATTAACAGGAAACTTTACAATGAGTTTCCCTGGAGGACGCCGTGCATCGTCCCGCTCTGCTCGCCGCCGCGCTCGCCCTCGCGACCGTCACCGCCGGCGTCGCATGGACCGTCGCGGCCCCACCGGCCGACGCCGCCGTGGTGAGCCTCCAGGACGTGGTGCCCGCGCCCGCGTCCGTCCAGCCCGCGAGCGGTGTCACCTTCACGCTCGGGTCCGGGACCGGCATCCAGACCGAGTCGCTCGACGTCGGCAACGCCCTCGCCGCCCTGCTGCGCCCCTCGACCGGCTTCGCGCTGCCGGTCACCACGGGCAGCGGCACGCCGTCGAGCGGCATCGCGCTGCTGCTGTCCGGCGCGGACGCCAGCGTCGGCACGGAGGGCTACCAGCTCGACGTGACCGCGTCGCTGATCACCATCCGCGCGCAGACGCCGGCCGGCCTGTACCACGGCGTCCAGACCCTCCGTCAGCTGCTGCCGCCCACGATCGAGGCCCGGACCGTGCAGAGCGGGCCGTGGACCGTCGCCGGCGGACGGATCGTCGACCGGCCGCGCTACGCCTACCGCGGCGCCATGCTCGACGTGTCCCGGCACTTCTTCGGCGTGGACACCGTCAAGCGGTACATCGACGAGATCGCCCAGTACAAGCTGAACGTGCTGCACCTGCACCTCAGCGACGACCAGGGCTGGCGCATCGTCGTCGACGCGTGGCCGCGCCTCGCGACCGTCGGCGGCAGCACCCAGGTCGGCGGCGGCGCCGGCGGGTACTACACCAAGGCCCAGTACACCGACCTCGTCGCCTACGCCGCCGCCCGGCACATCACGATCGTGCCCGAGATCGACATGCCGGGGCACACCAACGCGGCGCTCGCCTCCTACGCGGAGCTCAACTGCAACGGCGTCGCGCCCGCGCTCTACACCGGCACCGAGGTCGGCTTCAGCTCCTTCTGCGTCTCGAAAGAGGTCACCTACACCTTCGTGCAGCAGGTCCTGAACGAGCTGGCCGCCCTGACCCCCGGCCCGTACCTGCACCTCGGCGGCGACGAGGCGCACAGCACCAGCGAGGCGGACTACCGCACGTTCATGAACCGCGTCCAGCCCTTCGCCTCCGCGCTCAACAAGACCGTCATCGGCTGGCACCAGATCGGCCAGGCGGACCACACCGCCGGCCGCATCGCGCAGTTCTGGGGCACCACCACCTCCGACGCCGACCTCAGCTCCGCCGTCAGCAAGGGCGACAAGATCCTGCTGTCCCCGGCCAACAAGACCTACCTCGACATGAAGTACACCAACGCGACGCCGCTCGGGCTGACCTGGGCCGGCCTGATCGAGGTGCAGACCGCGTACAACTGGGACCCGGCCACCTACCTGCCCGGCGTCCCGGCCGCCTCGATCCTCGGCGTCGAGGCTCCACTGTGGAGCGAGACGCTGCGCACCCTCGCCGACATCGAGTTCATGGCGTTCCCACGCATGCCCGCCTTGGCGGAACTCGCGTGGTCGCCGCAGTCCACGCGCGACTGGGACACGTTCAAGGTGCGCCTCGGCGCGCAGGGCCCGCGCTGGACCGTGCAGGGGATCAACTACTACCGCTCGCCGCAGGTGCCGTGGTCCACGCTGCCGTCCGCCTCACCCTCGGTCTCACCCTCCGCGTCGCGCTCCGCGTCGCCGTCGGCCTCCGTCTCGCCGTCCGCGTCGCGCTCACCGTCGCCGTCAGCCTCCGTTTCGTCGCCGCCCGCCGGTGTACTGGCGAACGGCGGCTTCGAGACGGGGTCCCTCGCGCCCTGGACGGGCAGCCGCTGCTCCGTGGTCACCAGCCCCGTCCGCTCCGGCACCCGCGCCCTCACCGGCGCCGTCACCGCCGGCGACACGGCACAGTGCCAGCAGACCGTCACGGTCCTGCCGAACCGCACGTACCGGCTCACCGGCTACGTTCAGGGCAGCTACGTGTACATCGGCGCGACCGGCACCGGAGTGAACGCCAGCACCTGGACCCCTGGCACCGGCAACACCTACGCCCCGCTGTCCGTCACCTTCACCACCGGCGCCACCACCACTTCCGTGACGGTCTTCGTGCACGGCTGGTACGGCCAGCCCTCCTACTACGCGGACGACTTCAGCCTCACCCTCGTGTAACCCGCCGCCCGCTGGGTACAGGTCAGTGCATGCTGACCGATGACACCGATGACCTCGGTCAGGGCGTCTCCCCGGACGCCCTGACCGAGGAAGAGCTGCTCCGCGAGCTGGCCAGCCTGCACGGCACCCGCCACGACGCTCTCCGCCACGGCTCCGACGACGCCCTGGCCAACCACACCCGCCGCACCACCGAACTCGAACGCGAGTACCTGCGCCGCTACCCCTCCCGCGAGATCGACCCCGCCCGCGTCCGCTGACACACCCCCCACCCGCCCCCCAAAGATGCGACATGCGGGGTGGATCAGGTAGAGTGCACAAACGTCACGGGCGATTGGCGCAGCGGGAGCGCGCTTCGTTCACACCGAAGAGGTCACTGGTTCGATCCCAGTATCGCCCACCGCGACAGTGCAGGTCAGGGGCCGGTATATCCCATCGGGAGCCGGTCCTTTCGCTTGTCATTGACCCTCCTGGGAGAATTCTGGGAGACGATCTTGGCCGCTCCCCCGGAGCAGTCGGTCCAGCACCCGCACGGGTGAGCGCGGGTGCATCCGCCGACGGGCCTCCAGCGCTTCCTGCCACCTGGCGGTCAGGCCCTCCAGCAGCCGGGCCGTCATCTCCGCCGTGACGTGCGAGTAGCGGCCCTGGATCGACCCGTCCATGTGCCCGAGCTGCGTGTCCATCAGCACTGCCGGGATGCCCATCTCGACCATCATCGTCTTGTACGAGTGCCGCAGCCCGTGCGGAGTCAGGTCCGGCGCGATCGGCAGCCAGCACGCCGTGGCCCGATCCATCCCGCCCCGGCCCCGCACCGGCACGCCGGGCCACGGGTCGGACAGGATCGGCACCGGCCGCGCGGGACGGGGTGCCTTCGCCGGGAACCGGCCGGTCGCCGCGGGCTGGAAGACCCAGGTGGCGAAGCCGCTGCGCCGGTGGTGCGCCGCCGTCGTCGCCGGTTCCACCGCCCGGGTGTAGCCCAGCTCGGCGATCGCGGCGGTGATCCGCTCCTGCGTCCCGGCGGCGACCCGGCCGGGGTGGTGCAGGAAGTCCGACGCCGTGCCGATCGAGACACCCGCCAGCCGGGCGACGTCGGCGAGCTTCGGACCGACCCGCCGCGCCGAGGTGTTCGGCGGCCGGTGCCCGTCGAACACGTAGGTGAAGCCGTGACAGGCGCACGGCTTCGGTGCCTTGCGGGTGATGTGTTCCCGGAGCATCGACAGCAGCCAGCCCGGCACCGCCAGGGTGCGGTACGAGTCGTCCTTCGGCGGGCACTTGACGAGCTCGCCGCTGTCCAGCTCGTACAGCTGCCACTCGATGCGGACGGCGGCCGGCCGCACGAACTGGGTCTCCAGGCCGATGACTTCACCCCACCGCGACCCGCTGAACCCGGTCCACACGACCTGGACGAACTCGTCGTCGCGGCCCGACATCAGCGCCGCCCGCTCGGCGATGAGCAGCACGCCCAGCGCCGCCGTGATGGCCTTCTCCGGACCCCGGTCGCGGGACCGGCCGGCGCGCTTGCCCCGGTTGGCTCGCCGGGCCGCCGGGTTCGCCGCGATCCAGCCGTCCTCCTGTGCGTCGGCGAGGACCAGATGCAGCGTGCCGCGCCAGGTGCGGATGCTGGACGCCGCGTAGCCGACCGCCCGCTCTCTCTGCTCCCAGACCGCGATGTCCGCGTCGGTGATGTCGGCCAGGTTCCGCTCCCCGAACGCGGGCAACAGGTGGTCCTCGAGATGCCGCCGGTAGTTCTGCATCGTGGACGGTGCCAGGTCCAGCCGGGCGAACCAGGTATCGACGTACGTCCCGAACAGCATCGGCCCGCCCAGCGAAGGTCGCTGGTTCGCCTCGCGGACCCGCGCCTCAGCGTCGTTCGCCGCCTGCTCCGCGGCACGCTTGGTGCGGAATCTGATCCCGGCTCCCGACTCGTCGGTGACCGTGCCGTACCGGCCGTCCGGCAGCTTGTACCGGGCGCGCCAGTAGGTGCCGCGCTTCTCTGCGTATCCCATGCCGATCCCTCCTCTCAGGCCGCAGCCGCTTGCTCGGCGGCCCGCTGTGCCCGGCGAGGCACCCTCGGCCGCAGGTGCGTGACCGGACGTCCCACCGGCGCCGGCCGGGTCGGCTCGACCACGACCACCGGCGTCGCCTCCACCGCCGGACGGACCTCAAGACGTTCGATGATGGCCGCGACGTGCTCCTCGGTGAACCGGAAGCCGCCCGCCACCCGGACGTACGGGATGAAGCCGTTGCGAGCCTGCTCCTTGACCCACCACTCCGAGCACCGCAGCAGCGCCGCCACCTCACACGGCAGCAGCAGCGCCCGCAGCCGCGACGCCCGCACGTCGGAATCGGTCTCGTTGCGCATGAGCCGGGACGTTCCTTTCCACCAGTTCTCTGTCAAGCCGTCCTTGACGGCGGATCGATGTTCATGCGGCGATGCTGGTCAGGTACTCACGCGCCTTCTGCTGGTGCTCGCGGGCCATTGCGGCGGAGGTGTTGGCGAGCATCGCGTCGGCGGGGCTGAGCCATCCGGCGCCGACGAACTGCAGGAAGTTGACGACCAGGACGGTCGGCTGCTCGGGGGTCTGCCCGTCGGGCTGCGGGCCGGCGGTCTCGGTCCGGCGGTGCACGATCCGGTTCTGCCGCAGGACGGCGAACGTGATCGAGTACGTGCGGGACTTGGTGAAGAAGTGGCCGCCGAAGCCGAGCATGTGTGCCCAGCGGCGTAGCCGCCGCCATGGCGCGCCGGGGTCGGTGGTGGCGACCCGGACGGCGGCGCAACTGGAGTGGGGGCAGACGCCTTTGGCCTGGTTGGTGCGGCAGATCGGCCCGGACAGCGTCGGTCGCCACGGCGGCGGCTGGAGGATGGCGGTGCAGCTGCGGTGCAGGCACGGACCACCGCAGGTGGGGCCTTGGACGGGCCAGCGGGGGCCGCCGAGGGTCCAACAGGCGTCGATGAGCCGTTCAGTGTGGCTGCCGTCGGGGTCGGCGTACACGTGGACGGTGGTGTCGGTGAGCCGGGCGGAGGTGTGCCCGGTGACCTCGGTCGCCTTGGTGGCGTACTTGGCGAGGTATGCCGCGACCATCCCGTCGGTGACGTCGCCGTCGGCGGCGACCGTGATGACCTTCGTGCGCAGCTGCTCACCCCAGGTCATCCGCCACCCGTCCGGCTTCACCGGGTGCGGCGGGGTGGTGAACCCGGTGACCCGCACCGCGTGCTCAACGGCGGCGACCAGGTCATGCGCGTCGATCCCGGCCGGCGGCGGCAGGATCTCACCGGGGAAATCGGGATCGGTGCCGTCGAGCCGGATGATGGCGTGGAAGTGGATGACGCCCCGGCGTTGCATCTCGGCCGCCTTGCCGATCGCCAACCGCACGCTCTTCGGGTCGATGCCGCGCCGGTCGGCGAGCCGCCGCACGTACTTGCGGATCGCCTCGCTCGTGCGGCGCCACAGTTCGGTGGACTGCAGGTTCCACACGACCTGCGCGTCGGGGTCGTAGCAGTCCACGCACATCGGGGTGCCGAGCACCCGGTCGGTCGGCTCGTGCCGGGCGAAGCACACCAGCCGCCGGCCATGCGCGCAGACGCTGATGTCCCGGCGGGCATGGCACGGGTCGGGGCGGCAGTCGCACTTGGCGCGCTTGTCGCAGGTGTGGCGGCGTACGACGCGCGTGTGCACCTCACCGAAGCTCGGCGCGGTGAACGTCGGGAACACCGCCGGGTGCTCCGCCACGTACTCGGGAACACCCTTGCCGCCGACGAGCCCGGCCCGCACCACCTGATACGCGTCGCGCTTGTACGTGCGGGAGCAGGACGGGCAGGCGCTCTCCCGCCGGTTGCCGCACGCCTTGTAGATGACCCCGTCCGGCATGTGCGCCGTGTCCGCCGAGCTGAGCAGCCGCCCGGTCGCGGCCTCGACGGTGCTCATCGTGCCGGCGAGCCGGACCGGCCGGGCGCACCCGGACGCGGCGCGGACGTGCGACACCCACGCCGGGTAGTCCGGGCGGGCGGCACGGGCGATCGCCTGATGGCGGATTTCCGTCGACCGGGCCAGCGTCGCGAGGGCGGCGGGTTCGAGGGTCACCACAGCGCCGCCCTGGAGCGTGGGATCGCGAACAGCGCCGGCCGGGTGCTGGCGTGATCGATGGTGGCGTTGACGTCGTGCTGCCAGCGCAGGGCGTAGCGGAGGCAGTTGGCGCAGTTGGTGTGGGTGCAGCCGGGCAGCGGTGGTTGCCGGCGGGCCTGTGCGCTCCACGCCATCGAGTCGGCCGAGGTGAGGAGGTCGGCGTGGTGGGCGAGTCCGAGGGTCTTGACGCCGAACCCGTGCAGGCGGGTGACGCCGGCGGTGTGTAGGCAGGTGAGGACTTCGCCGAGTTGTCGTCCGGATTGGCGACGGCAGACGGAGCCGACGCCGACCAGGTCGGCGCGGGTCAGGTCGATGCCGGCGGCGGCGTACCGGTCGACGCAGTGCAGGTAGTCGCCGGGGGTCCAGCCCTGCACGACCGGGACGAACGGCAGGTCCGGGGCGAGGTCCCGTAGCCGCAGGTAGTTGGTGACGGTCCGGGCCTGGTGCTCGCGGACGGACAGGCCGGTCGTCGCGGTGATGTGCGGTTCGCACATCCAGTCCTGCGGCGCTGCCCAGGCCAGGTGGCCGATCTCGTCGCGGTACCGGCGTACGCGGGCGGCGTACTGCGCCGGGGTCGGGCCGTGGTCCCAGCTGCCGTGCTGGCTCAGTTCGGTGAAGCCGCCGGAGTCCAGCGCCCACGGTCCGTTCGCCCGGGGCAGGGTCCGGTAGGCGCGCAGCCTGCGGTCGGAGATGAACAGCGGCACGCCCAGGGCGAGGCGCAGCCAGTGCGGCTGATGGGTGCCGAGGTAGAACAGTGTCGGCTCGGCGCACAGGGCCGTGCCCGAAGCGAGGTTCGCTTCGGGCGCGACGCTGGACGTCGAGACAGTCACCGGGTCGCCCTTGCGGGGCGGTGGCCGTTGACGGTCGGGCGGTCGGTGCCGGTTGCGGCGAGGATCTGCGTTGCGGTTTCCGAGGACACGCGCAGTCGCACTGCGAGTTGTACGGCGGTGATCGGCGTGCCGTGCTCGGCGAGGTACTGCTGTGCGATGGTCCGGGCTCGGTCGAGCGTCGCCGGGTCCACCAGCGGCAGTTGCGGTTGTGCAGCGCCCTGCGAGGTGACGGAAGGGTCGGTCGCGGGCGGTGCCAACGGCGCTGCCGGGGTGGTCGGGACGGTGGGCCGGGTCGGGCCGGAGCGGGCAGTGCTGCCGGGTGCGGCGGCCGGGGCCGCAGGTGTCGCGTGGATCGGGCGTGGCCGGACCCGTTCGGCGAGGTCCGCCGGGGTCGGTTGGACCGCCGTGATGGTCGGGGCCGGTGCCGGCGGGAGGGCCGGGCCGGTCGGCTGGACGGGGACGTCAGGGTTCGTGCCGGGCGGTTGCTCGGGCACGGGGTTGGCTGCCAGGCCATCTATCGACGCCGCATCGTGCCCCGGGGTCCGGGTCGCATCGTTGGGCGTCACGACAGTTTCGTAGGTGTGTTTGGTGTCGAGTTGTGCGGCTGTTCCGCTTTCTCGACGGATGAGTGCGCGCATGTGCACGGCGAGCCCGGCGACCGCCGGCGGCAGAGCGCCGACGACAGCAGCCAGGACCGTGCGCCAGACGACGCCGGTGTCGGTCCAGGCCGACAGCATGTGGTACGCCGACTGTGCGGCAATGCCGATGCCGGCGGCACCGTAGGTGTTCTTCTTGGCGAACGCTGCGACCTTCGTCGGGACCGGTGCCATCCACAGCACCAGCGCGACGACGACGTAGCCGTCCACCGCCACCGGGAGCAGCCAGGCGAGCCTCGCTGTGACACCGCCGATGGTGAAGTGGCCGGTGAACCCGGCCAGGACGGCGAGCGCGATCCAGGTCGACGCGGACAGCCCGAACGAGGCAGCCAGCACCAGCCAGGACGCGAACGACGCCAGCCGGGGCTCGCCGGTGACCGGTTTGGTGTTCATCGGTCACCACCGACCAGGCTGCTGTGGAACGCAGCCGCCGCCCGCATCGCGCCGACCACTTCGGCCGTCGTGACGGTCGGGTCGGTCACCCAGTACCAGACCTGGTTCAGGCCTTCGCCGGGCTGGACGGTCAACCGGTGCGACGCACCGAGGTAGCCACAGAACAGGTCCATGACCTCCGTGAACGTCGCGTCCAGCCAGTACAGGGACCTGCAACCGTCCAGGTCGTTCCAGTACTGGTCACGTGTCGCGACGACGGCGATCGTCTCGATGACGCCCGCCGGACGCGGCATGTCCGGGTACCGCTGCGCGGATCGGTGGCCGTCGGCGATGCGGTCCGCCGCGTGACGGAGCACCTGGGCAGAACGAGCGGGGTTGCTGTACATGGCGGTCAGCCCTTTCCGTTGACGAGGTCGAACAGGGTCGGTACGTCGCGGTCAGGGACTGGCGCCGGTAGGGTCGCTGCCTGCTGGACCGCGCGTCGGGCTCGGAGAGCCTTCTTCGGGTCGCGCAGGTAGGCGAGCTGGTCACCGGTGAGACGGGACACCGCGTGCTGGTCCTCGGCGCGCCGGCTGAACAGCAGCGGACGCACGGTGGTGAGGGACGGGCACTCGGCGGAGCCGTCGGGGTAGCGGTAGCCGCACCCGGGGCACACCGACGGGATCGGTGAACCCGGGTAGTGCTCGGCGAGCACGTCGACCAAGGTGGAGACCGTCACGGTCAGCGCCGATTCGGTGAGCCGACGGTCCAACATGGAGCGGTCCGTCTTGTCGCCGTAGCGCATCTGCACCGCCTGGCGGGACACGCCGAGCCGGGAGCCGATCTCGTCCCACGAGTACCGGTACGGCATCGCACGCAGGCCGCGGACGGCCTCCCGCACCACCGTGTCGACCTCGGAGGACAACATCGCCAGCCCGGCAAGCGCCTCGATGTCACCGGCCGCGACCCGACGCGCGTACGCGCGCAGAATCCGCCGGGCGAACGCGTCGAACGCCGCGTTCTCCACCGTGCGCTTGACCCGCTTCGCACGCTTGCCCGTCAAGCCGGGCTTGACGCTCCGCGCGCTCATTCGGCACCGCCCAGGGCAGCACCAGCAGCGGTACCGAACGACGGCTGGCCGGGCGCGAACCAGTCCGAACACGTGTCGTCGGACTCGCTGTGCAGCACGCACGTCACGTCCGCCGTGCAGAAGCAGTACCGGCCGCAGACGTCGCAGTCGTCGCAGGTGCCCGCGACGTGCGGGTCACCCTCGTGCGGACGCTGCAGCACCCACTCCCGGAACCCGGCCACGACCACGGTCCGGTCATCCGGGTCGGTCGCCTCGACCAACTCGGTCTTGCCGCAGGTACGGCAGGTGAAGAACCGGCCGACGTACAGGTCGCCGAACCACTCGTCACCGGTCTTGCAGTACGGCACCTCGGTGTTCAGGAGCATCCGGTCACCGCAGCCGCAGCGCGGCACGTTCGCCCACGCCGGACCGGGCACCCACAAAGCGGCGTCCCGCAGCATCGCCAGGACGTCCGCCGCCGTGTGGCCGGGCATGTCGTTGAAGCCGAGCACACCGCCCATCTCCGGTCCGAACGTCTCAGCGATGTAGCAGTCCAGACGGAACAGCGCGGCGTCGAAGTCCTCGAAGCCGGGGTGCGTGACGTTGGACGCCGGGACCTCTGCCGGGTAGCCGTAGCAGACCATCGACAGGGCACCGACCGTGCACGCCGCAGGGTTCACCGCGTGCTCACTGTCGTACAACTCATGCTGGTTCCAGCCGTGCTCCGACAGGTACTTCGCGGCGGCCAGCAGCACGTCACGGACCGCGTCAGCGGCGCCCGTGGTGTCTGCGGTCGCCGGAGTGCCGGGGACACGCTGGGATGTCACGGTGTCCGTGACCTGAATTTGGGTAGGGTGCATCGCAACCGTCTCCTTCCTCTGGAGGGCTGTCGGTGGTTAGGACCGGCGGCACCGGAACGCTTCCTAGGGCGATTGATCCGGTGTCGTCGGCTGGCCCTGGCGACCACCGCACGAGCCGCAGACCCTCGTCGGGTCGCGGCCCGCACGGAAGCGGCCAGGCGCCGGCTATTCGTGCCAGTGCTGCACGACGGTGATGCAGCGACGCCCGACCGTCCCGGCCACGGCGACGGCCAGGGCGAGAACGACGACACCGCCGAGGACAGCGGTGGTCGAGATCGCCGCGACCGTCATTTCGGCCAGCGCCCACCCGCCGGCCGCGAGCACGCCGAGAGCGGTGGGCACGCTGATGAGGAGCAGCCGGCGGACCTTGCGGTCGTGGCGGGCGATCTCCTCTCGGCGCAGCAGCCACGCCGCGTACTGGTCGCGGCGCTCGATGCTCTGCCGGTGCTGGCGGCCCATCGCGTCGGCGAGGGCCAGGGCGAGGACGGCGGGCGGGAGGTTCGTCAGGTCGGCGCCGCCGGGGCGGGTGGCGGTGTCGACGTAGTGGATGACCCGAGGGGTCTGGACGGGCAGGCGCTTGGTCATGACAGGGCTCCTGTTCACGCTGCGACGACGTCCAGCGGACGCTTCTTGGGTTGGTCAGGGGTGGTGAGGCGCTGTTCGCGGGCCTCGGCGCGGCGGCCGGCGGCGTAGGTGGCGATCCGGCCGCAGGTGTCGTCATCCAGCCACGCGGTCCGCATCAGGAACGGCACACCGCCCTCAGCGATGAGCAGGTTCGTTCCCCGGCTCGTCGGCGGGATCGCCGTCGCCGACCAGCCCCGGTTCGCCCAGCCGTTGGCGAGGATGATGTCCGAGGACGAGTCCGTGGTGCAGCGGAACGCCGCCCGGTACGCGAACAGGTCCCGCAAGCTCGTGGGGATAATGTCCGACGACGGCCGCTGCGTCGCCGCCACGACGATGATCCCGACCGCCCGGCCCCGGGCGACGAGGTCCCGCACGAGCGCGGCGAAGTCCTCACGGAGCTTCTTGTCGCCGACCGTCGCCGTGTAGTACGCGAGTTCGTCGATCGCGATCAGGATCGGGGCGAACTTGTCGTTACGGCGGATCTTCCGGCGCAGCCGCCACCGCAGGTACCGGTACCGGTTGTCCATCACGATCTGCAGCCGCAGCAGCGTCGCGATCCCGAACTTGATGTCCGGGCCGACGAACACGTCCGCGCACGACTCCCACTGCCCGAGCTCGACCTGTTTGCCGTCGAACAGGCACAACCGGCAGTCCACGCTCAACGCCGCGTGCGCGACGATCAGGTTCAGCAGCGACGACTTCCCACCGCCGGGCTCGCCACCGATGAGCAGGTTCCGGTAGATCAGCGGGATACTGACCGACGCCCCGACATCATCGATGCCGAGGAACACCCGGTCGAAGATGGACATGTGCAGCGCACGAACCTCCGCCGGGGCGATCCACGCTTCCACGTCTTCGACCGGGCCGTTCACCGGCCGGAGCAAGGTCGTCTCCGTCGACATCGGACCGGACCTCAGGCCGCCACAGCCGGACGCTCAGCAGACGCCGACGCCCACGCGTCGTCACCATCGAACGCCGGCGTGAACCCGTCCCCACCGGAGCGGTTCAGCTTGACCACCTTCGCGGTCGCGAACCGCAGCGACGGGCCGACCTCGTCCACGTCGAGCTGAATCATCGACCGCTTCTCGCCCTTGTCGTCCTCCCACCGCGACTGCCGCAACCGGCCGACCACGACCACCCGGGCGCCCTTGGTCAGCGACTCCGCCAGGTGCTCCGCGACCGCCCGCCACGCGGTGCAAGTCAGGAACAGCGGCTCACCGTCCCGGTACTCGTTCGTCTCCTTGTCCCGCACCCTCGGCGTCGACGCCACCGTGAACCGGGCCATCGCCACACCCGCGCTCGTGTACCGCAGTTCCGGATCAGCGGTCAGGTTCCCGACCACCGTCATCTCGTTCGCCATCGTCACTCCCTCAACTCGCGAACGTCCAGCACGCCAACCCCTGGCGGCCACCGCACCCACCCGACGTGTTCGCCGGGCAGGACGGAACCCGACAGCATTCAGCGACGATTGCGGGGCTGCTCGACCGGCTCAGGCGCTGCCACGTCCTCCAGGTCGAGCGCCCACGCCTCCGCGTGACCCGACTCGGCCGGCGCCTTCGGGCCTGGCATGTCGGCGAACAGCGCAGCGAGGGGCGACACCACCTCAGCGGCGAGCGGGTCACGGCGGGACAGGTCCACCCGGATCAGCGCGGCGAACCGAGTCGATGCCCGGACCACCCGCACCTCGGACGCCCAGCACGCCACCGCCACCTGACCCGCCTTACCGTCCAGCGCCGTCAGATCCAGACCGGGCCGCAGCCACACCCAGACCCGCTCCCCCGCCGGCGTCGGCCGCGCCCACAGGATCAGCGGCAGACTCCCCGCCTGAGACCGACCCGCAGCCCGCACCACCTGGGAGAAGCACAGCCGCAGCCGATGCCGGACGATGACGCACCACGCCCACGCCACCACCCGTCGGCGCACCCTCCGCACCCCACCGACCACACCGCCGACGAGCAACACCAGAACCAGCGACACCCACGACGACGTCACGTGAGCAAGCCACGTCAGCGGCACCGCGATTCCGAGCGCCGTGGTGATCTCGACGGACCACCACCACAGCACCCGCAGCACAGGCCAAGCTGTCACCAGCACCGCCAACGCGACACCCATGACCGCGCCGAGGACCAAGCCCAGCGGCACCGCCGCCCAGAGCGACAGCCCTCCGACGAACAGCGCCATCGACGCCAACGCCGCGCTGACACCTCCGCCAACGAACAGCGCGACGCGGGCCTTCTGCGCGTACGTCCGCGACACCGGCGCATCGACCAGCGCAATCGTGCCTACCGGACGACCACCGAACAGCTTTGAGAGAGCCACAGAACTTGTCCCTTCGAGACAGATCCCTGGCCGGACACGAATGCCGTGTCGTGCGGCGTTCGCGTCCAAGCACGGGTTGGTTTGACTCTGATCAGTTGCTTCGCTCCGTACAGGGGGGCCTATACGGAGCAGCGTACAGGACCCCCTAAACGACGTCTAGGGAGTCCTTGACGCGGGGTAGGATTTGAAGCTGTGACCGATGAGGGCGTACCTGCCGAGGAAGCCGCGTTCCTGGACGCACTCGCTGCGCTGAACAGTGCGTACGCCGATTCGATCCACGCCGTCGACAGCATCGGCGACAGCGTGGCTGCGTTTGAACGAGCGACTGAGCTGTCCGGAGTTCTCCAAGACCTCGCGAAGAGTGCGGCGAACCTGCGAGCAAGTACAGCGCTCCGTGTTGCCGAGTCCGAAGGGCTTTCGCTAGCAGCTCTGGCCGGTCGGATCGGCACCTCGAAGGCGCGTGCCGACCAGCTCATCCGTGCCGCGAAGGCGCTTCGCGAAGCGACAAGCCCGGACGGTGGCGAGGCGCCGTAACAGCACCTCACCACCCAGACGCTCACCAGCTACGGGCACCGGTGCTCGCGCTCGCCAGTGCCGGCTCACACTCGACCGACGTTGCGGCGTCGAGCGGTTCGGCTTGGTGGCTGGCGGTCGACCTGCCGTCTCCGGAAGGCAGCCTGCCGTGGCTCATGGCACCGAACGCCATGAGCGCGCCGACAGTTCCAGCGACAGTCCCCACGGCAACCATCACCGACCACGCGGACACGGTGCCGCTGCCCGCCCCGAAGCCGACAAGCCAGAGGCCTGCGGCAGCGGAGCCAACGGCGGTGCCCACGACCATGTAGCGCCCGAGCGCTGAGTGGATCAGCCTGGCCATTGTCAACACCCCTTCCGTCATCCGTGACGAGCCCAGTCGCGCTGGGCAAGGCCCTCGTGACGATCATCGATCTGCGTCACACTGGAAGGGTGCGGTAGCGGACCGTGACATGACGAGGTCCACGGGCGGACACCTGACGGACCTCAGGCGGACCTGTCGCGGACCTTCGTTGAGCGGCCGACGTGCTTGCGCGACCGTGGACGTAGAGCCCCTTACAGCGTGAGGAGACGAAGATGGCGGGAGCGGCCGAACGTACGCCGCGCACCCTGCTGGAGCATCTGCTGTGGCAGCAGGACCGCACCTATGAAGAAGTGGCCGCGGACTTCGCTCGGCTTGCCGACACGCTCGGAGAACGGGCCACGATCAGCGCCCGGCACCTCCGCAGGCTTGCCGCCGGCCATCGTGCCGGAACCACGCCGGTCACCCGGCGCGTCCTGCAGACGATGTTCGCCGAACCGGTCGGTCGCCTCCTCGAACCATGGGCTCCAGAAGTCGAATCCGTTCACGGCACACCGGCAGCGCCGGTCAGCCAGGGGCAATTGCTTGCCCCCAGCGACGAAAGGAATCTGTTGACCATGGCCGCTCAACGAGCCCGGCGCTTCGCCCTCATCGCAGGTCAGGCCGGCGTAAATGCTGAAGTCATCGACCAGCTGCACGAGGACGTCCATGAACTGGCGGTCGCGTACCCCCAACGCCCGGTCTCCGAGCTGCTTGGCGACCTCACGCAGGTCCAGGAAACCATCTTCACGCTGTTGGAGCAGCACCAGAGGCCACAGCACGCACACCAGCTGTACTTCCTCAGCAGCGTCACCGGCGCGATGCTCGCCAAGGCGTCCCATGACCTCGCCGAGCCGCAGGCGGCCATGGCGCAGGCCCGGACCGCGTTCCTCTGTGCCGAGAGCATCGAACACGACGGTCTTCGCGCCTGGCTCCGTGGACTCCAAAGCCTCGTCGCGTACTGGGCCGGCCGGACTCAGGAGGCGGTGCGGTACGCGCAGTCCGGAGCCGAATTCGCACAGAGGGCGGGCAGCACCACCGCTGTCTGGCTGCCCTCCAGCGAGGCTCGCGCCTGGGCGGCTCTTGGCAACGCGGAGGCAGCGAAGGCCGCCATCGGCCGTGCTGAGGAAGCTTGGGACCAGATCCGACGGGACGACCTGGACGAGCTCGGCGGCATCTGCACCTTCAGCCGCCCGCGCCAGCTGTACTACGCGGCAGACACCCTGGCGTGGCTGGCGGGCGAAGCAGTAGCCGGCGAGCGCTACTCCGTTCAGGCGGTCGAGGCGTACGCCGACCCGTCCGCGCCGGAGTGGGCGTTCGGCGACCAGGCGGGCAGTCACACCGACCTCGCCATCGCCCGTATCGGCCGCGGCGACCTGGACGGTGCCGCCGAGGCCGTCGCGCCGGTGCTGAACCTGCCGGTCGAGCAGCGCATGAACGGCATCATCATCTCCGCGCAGCGCGTCCACCGCGCCCTGGCCGGCAACGACCAGGTGAGCCAGTCACCAGCCGCCGCTGCGTTGCGCGAGGAGATCGAGGTGTTCGTTCGGACGCCCCTGCGCCTCACCTGATCAGTGGGGCATCATCGTGGGATGGTCTACCCGGTGCTGCTCCAGGGCAACAAGGTCGTCCTTCGCGAGTTCCGAACTGAGGACGGCGAAGGCGCATGGCGAGTCGTCGGAGACGACCGGGTCACACGGACCCTCTCGTTCGACAGCCGAGACAGAACAACAGCACAGGCAATGATCGACGGCGCGATCGAGCGCGCGAAGCTCGACCCCCGCACGGAGTACTACCTCGCGATCTCACACACGGAAGCGGACGAACTCATCGGGTTCGTCCGCTTGGCTTTGGGCGGAGTCCAGGCCGCAAAGCTCGGCTACGCCCTACAGGCCGACGCGTGGCATCATGGTTATGCAACCGATGCGGTCTCGACAGTGATGTCATTCGCCTTTAATAGCCTTTTGCTGCACCGAGTCACCGCTGCCATCGGGCCAGACAATGAATCCTCGATGCGCCTGGTGGAGCGCCTAGGGTTCACTCGTGAGGGTGTGCTGCGTGACCATGTCTACACAAATGGCAACTGGCGCGACAGTATTTTATACTCCGCGCTCAGCCATTCAGTACAGTCAAACACCTAGATGCTCCAAGCTACGGCGGACCACTTCGTCAGCATCCAGGAGTTTCCGACTTACCTCGAAACCGCCGGCGAACGCGCGGCGCGATTGAACATCTGGAACCCATCACTTAACTGACGGCAGAACAAGGAACACAAACAGTACCCACAGCACTATGTTGGATAGTGCAACGAAAGCCCCGACGTACGTTTCATGCCATCGCTTCCAGTTGGACACTTTCGGCGGCGACCGGAACCCGACCGAAACGGCGTCGTCAGTCAATTCACATTCTTCCTTACGATAGTCCAGCCATGCCAAAACGCCAATAAATATCATCAAGATGGTGAACACTGCTATAAGTGAGGTTAGTGATAGAAGTCCTAGTATCCCCGCTCTCGCGACCGACGGATCGAGATTCCAGCTTCTGTAGCCAACGAAAACCCCAAGTGCGCTTGCAGTCAAAGCGGTTACCAACGTTTGGTAAATGGCCAAAAATCGGTACAGTGCTTCGTTGGATGTGTTTAGCTGCTGCAGGATGAACCGATATCGTTCCAGATAGAACTCTTCTTTGCCGTGATCCATTGCGAGAACGCCCCACCTTAGCCGTGAATGAGTGGATCAAAGAAGGTATCCCGATCGGCCGTCCCAGCTCACTGGGTCAAAAATCGCCCAACCCTCGATTGCCACCGCTTTAGCAAGCAAGTCCCAATCGAGATCGAGTTTGTTAGACCAAACTTCTCGATCGTCCAGGTGGCGTCGGAGTGTCTTCAATGTAGCTTGCCGTTGGGCTAGACTACTGGGGCCAGAACTCATCAAGCCCACTGTTACGGCAGCTATCCACGCAAGAGCTTCGCGGTCGTTTTCACCCAAGGCGCGCACATATTGGTCTTCGAATAGAGAAAACCATGGCCGACCGGGGAGTAGATAGATGGCTCCTCCAAGAGAAACCGCATCGTAGTCATCTAGCCCTACAGCCGAATCGGAGCTGACGGGAAAAGCGATGGAGTTCGCAGCGCGCCACCGCCGCGTAAGGGGATCAGCCACAGTCTGCGTTATACTCGCGTAGAATTCTCGTTCCGAGTTCCTCTTCAGATCTGCAACGGTAACGTGAATCCATTGGGACTCCGCCTCCGACATGCTCCATTTGCATTCCAGCCGACCCACCTGCGGATTGGCAGTCAGTGCGATGAGCCTCCACTCCGCACGGAAGAACCGAGACGTCTCGTATAGTGAATCGTTCACGACGAGCGGACCTGGCGGCAGCATAATTTCGAGCCCGCTTACTGAATTGATCAGATCCGTAAGCGATGCGGCGGTCGGCAACTCTCTTAGAAGGTGCTCAGTTCTTCTGATCAGTGGCTCGGTTAGGGTAAAGAAGCTGGGAAGCTTGCTCAGCTCGTCCATGGACATCAGCTTTCGCTGTGCGGCGTCTTCCACGACGATTAACGGAATCTTCCTTAGCTCCTGCTTGAGCCTCTCAGGCATTGCTGAAAGCAAAAGCGTGCTAGCACTGTTAGTTCGCTGCCTATCCCGGAATGGCAACATCAGCGCCGCGGCAATATACCCAACCTCGGCAGAGGCTTTCGACGGCGAAAATTTGTTGTCGGCCTGTAGTTTGACTAGCTGCTGCTTTAGGTGGTCACAGTAGCCAGCGTAGATTTCCGCTTCGGAAGCAGCGTACTCAGGTGTGTCGTCGATGTCAGATCGAGCGACGTTGGTTCGGGGGGCTTTCAGTCCCGACAGATTTGCGATCGCAAGGATCCCGGCATCGGAAAAGCCCGGCGATCCCACCCTGACGCGAACACCTTCAACACAGGTGCCCACCAGTTGCTCCGTCGCGACGCTATCGATGCTGACAAACTCCCAGGAACGGAAGTAGGGCTGCCATTCGACCGCATACGCTAAGTCAACAATTTCCCCGCGGTATTTTCTGATTTCAATCTGTCGAGCATTATCGTCGTAGCCGATGGTGCCCAGGGCCTCCTCAAGTGCCCCGGCGGCATCTTCGTGCCCAACTTCGACGGGTGGCTCTTCGTCTATCTGCAGCGTCAAGCGGCATCCTGGAATGATGAACCACGACTTGGCGAGCGCAAGCCAATTCTCCGCCTTTATGCTGGGCCGCACAGAAAGCCGTATCACGGTGCCATGCGGGGCGATCGTCTTAACGCGTTCGTCTGTCTCTTTGTCCAGTACTCTAATGAGGTACTTGCCGTGCACAGAACGGAGAGAAATCTGGCGTGCCTTCTGGTCGTCAGGATGGCAGGTGACAACATCCACAGCATCGGCAATCATGAACGTAGTCAACACGCCGATACCGAAACGGCTAATCGGATTGAAGTTCGGGTATTGCTTTTTGAATTGATCGCTTTGATATCTACTTGTGCCAACGCTTAGAAAGTTATCCTCGATAATCTCCTGAGTCATTCCGGTTCCGTTATCTTTTACCTCAAGAATCCGTTCATTGCTGTACCAGCGGATGGCGACGGCGCCGGCTTCATTTGAACGCCCGCCCCCTTTTTCATCTGAGTGTTGCAGTCTGACGGCATCGATTGCATTCTGAACGATTTCCCTGAGCACAACACGGCTATCGTTGTAGAGCGTATGGCCAGTTAGCAGGTCGAGAATCTTCGCCTGATTGATTTCGAAGACGAATTGACGTGGTAGAAATCCGTCGGTGGTAATCGTACTCTCATTAATGTCCCGCCACGGAAATCTATGCGGAACATCGAACTTCTTGGCGCTTGCTTCAATTAACTTGTGGCTGACTTCAAGCTCGCCCCGTGCGTAGGCGAGATAGTTTGTCAATGCGAAGAAGCCCTCTTCGTCTTTGAAATGCGCATGCACATCGATCGTGTCGGGCTGCAGACCGGTGCTAACATTGCCGTCTCTGTCGGTTTTCGGCTGTGCCAGCATTGCCCTTACTGCCATCTGCTTTGCCCACTCGCGCCGACTGAGAGGGTCGCTCGGATTCAAGATTCGAAACGCTATGGAGGGGGTCCGGTCTCGCGTGATCTGCAGTAAGTCGACGGTACGCAGAAGCACCGCCACATATTGAACATTTGCGATCTCCGCCGCGCTTCCGCCGTACGGCCTCCTGACCTGGTACTTGTTTGTGTCGTCCAGATCATTCAAGTGGTGACTCTCGCATACAAGGCCAAGGTCTGCGCGGAATACTGAATCCACCCCAGCTAGGAGTGGAGCAATTGCATTGCGTACGCCTTCAGTGTCACCAAGACGCTTACTGACTGAGCCTTCAACCCAGAGTTTGGACCTCTCAGCATGATTTGCGCGAACGAACTCCTCGTAGAGGAACTCGTCGGTTGCGTCTCCGAGAGTCTTCACCGCCGCCGTATAGTCGCGACCTCGGTCATCGCTAGTCTCTAAACGGGTGCGCCTGTACTCGTCGAATCCTGAAAAGTTCCTTGCATTAAACTCGTCCCGCGTTACAAGCATGCCTAGATCGTGAAAGTAGACGCTCAGTACCGTGAGCAGCCAGTCAGCCGGGGTCATCGCTTCCTGCGTTTCCTTAGGAATCACCCAGTCGAGCAGTTGGAGCATTGAGTTGACATGGCCTATGTCGTGACGGCTATACGTTTCAAAGATCCCCAGTTCGCCCACGTGTCGCAGCAGTTCGGTGATCTCCCGCTTGATCTGACGAAGATTGATTCCGTCGAATGCGGGCAAACTGGTCGCCTCTAGAGCTGCTGCTTCCGCTCTCGTAACAAGTTCGGCCATGAACGACTCCTCAGGCGGGTTGCAATGCGCAGAGCGATGATAACGTAGCGCATGGATGAGTAGTTCCCTTTGGGGTAGTCCATTCGGATTGACGTCAGGCCCGTCGGTCTATACGCGTGGTAGCCGTCCATGCAGGACTAGTGGCACCGCCAGCATTACTGTGAACTCTTACTGCAGCACCCGCGTGCTGGAGGGTGTTGCGCATCTGTCCGTGGGGTTACGGTTCGATCGGCAGACTGACGGCAGACTGACACGGCAGACTGACGTCTGACATCCCCGGCCAGGGTGAGAACTTTCCATACGTCTTCAAGGCGGCCCTGGCGGGCCGCTGCGCACCGCTCGGGGCACGCCGCGCCTTGCCGCTTCGCTCCCGGCGCGGCGACCCCGGCTGCGCGCGAGGTCCAGAGGGCACGCCGAAGCCCCGGACATCCTCAACACGAGGAGCCGGGGCTTCAAGCGACCCGGTGACTCTGCGTCTACGAACACCAGCTGCCGGCGCCGCACCGAGCGTGGCCCGGGCGCGCATCCAGGACGATGGCGAGCGCTTCGGCTGTGCGGCCGTTCCCGGCCTCGGCGACACGACAGCTCTGGCGGACATCGCGAAGCCCAGCGTTCACCGACTCCGGCAACCGCTGAGCGCCCGGGGCTTCAGCCTCAGAATCCGCGCCACTCCTCTATGGGAACGTAGTGCCACACGTCGTCGACCCGCTCACCGAGGAAGAGCGGCCGGGTGAGGGCCACGTCTCCCGCCCGCTGCGCACGAACGACCAAGCCAAGATCCACGAGATGCGGATCTGCGCCGGGCGAGTAGCGCAGCTCGGCGTCATGCCGGTCCACGTAGTCCCACACCCACTGCTCCACCTCGGAAGGCACACGTCCCACGAGCGTGGTGCCGTCCACCGTGACCTGCGGACCGACCAGGGCGTCGATCGCCACGCAGTACAGGCATTCCGCGCGAAAGTAGGCCGTCAAACGCCGGTACGACAGCACTACGACGCCCAAGCTTCCGCGGGAGCAGCTGCCCGGCCCGGCATGGAGCGCTGCCATCACCTCATCGGGACTCATCCCGAATCGCAGCGGTCCCACGCTGACCAGCGGATCGAGAACCCAGTGATCGCGCTCGTCGTCGCGCTTGACGTCCCATACCCCCGACACTTCAGTTCCTCCGTCCACGCCTGACGCCAGCCGGACGCTACTGGCCCGTGCCGAACCGTTGCCTCCGGCGGGTAGGGCCTCCGGCCCTACAACCCGGGACATGCCTCCGGCGGCCAGGGCTGCGCGCCCTGGACTGCGGCGGGCCGGGAAGCCCCGGGCGGGCTCCGAGCCCTCCCGTTGCGCACCGAGGGCTGCCATGCCGCACCGGCAGGGCGCCAGCGTCCGAGGGCAACACTCCGGTCCGTACGTCATGGCGCCCCACCGGCACAGCATGTCCGGGCGGAGCCTGCGCAACGGGAAGCCTCTCCGGGTCCGAAGCATGTTGCGGAAGCGCCACCAGAACCGCGTCACCCTACGGACGCCGCTGGGAGAATTCTGGGAGACGATCTTGCCCAACAGGCCCCAGAGCGCCGCCGCGAACCAACGGAGACCCATGCTTTGACCTGCGTCTTTGTCCGCGCTGGCAGGTCCGGAAGAGAAGTTGACCTTGTTCACACCGAAGAGGTCACTGGTTCGATCCCAGTATCGCCCACGCGACGGACGGCCCCTGCTCAACGGCGGGGGCCGTTTTCGCGTTCGTCGCGTGGTGTCATCCGCGCAGGCTTCGCCTGCTCCCCAGCGGGGGTTCCCACCCGCACCCCCATGCTTCGGCTTCGCCTCGCACTGCCTGCGCTGCGCGCGGCAGGACCTCCGCGTTCCGCGCGCCATCGTCCGGGGTCCGGCTTCCGGGGTTGGTTGGTCCGCCTCCTGGCAAACCAACAGGACGCATGAAGCAGACCAATGGACCCGCCGAGCCGTCCTCTACCTCCACTCGGGCCTACATCGAGCCCAGACCACGGAAGCACTGCGGCGCCTGGGTGACCTCGGCGCCGCGCCGGCCTGCGCCGAAGAGTCCGTCCGGACAACTGGCGGAACGCACTACGCGGCGCGGCCACCGCTTCGCCGGCCTCTCGCTCGTCGTCGACCAGCGCGGCGACGTCGACCAGGCCGTGCACGTCTGTACAGATGCTCGACTACGCCGGAAACATAGAATCGAGCCGCATACGTGACCGCGTCGCGCAGGTAACGAGCGTCCTCCGGCCACACACTAGGGTGCCAGCGGTGGCGGAATTCCTAGAACGGGTCGACATCGGCGCCCAACTCAGGGGGTTCTGATGCGCTGGCAGGTCAACTCCGAACGCCACGCTACCAAGACCAATGGGTCCACGTGCCGACCGCTGACGTTGAGTTGCCCGACGGCAGACACCTCGACCACCGCCTCATCCGCAGCGCCCCGGCGCCGTCGTCGTAGTCGTAGTCGACGGCGAGGTGCTCCGGCGTCACCGCTTCATTACCGACACGTGGACCTACGAGGTCCCCGTCGGCGCAATCGGCAACGACGCACCGTGTCGCAGCCCCCTCGCGAAGTCGAAGAAAGACGTACGGCGCCTCCTCGACAAGCGATATCTTGACTGGCACGACGGCGACCGTCCAAACTTGCGCTCTGAAGCCGACGCCTGCTGACCGACGACATAAGGCCGCCCACGTGCTCCGGGTAACACCGAGAAAACGCACGCAGTTGTCAGCCGTCCACCAACCGGGTGGCAGCCCATTGGGTTCACGAGACTCCGTCATCGCGCACGACCATTCGGCATCGCACCCGTTTAGCAGCTGGGTGCTCGATAGACGCCGGACACTTGTCAGGTGTGTCCTAAGGTTAACCGATTTCGTCTCCACTCGAGATATGTGGATGAGCACACGACGCAGAGCCGCCACCCGATTGGTGTCCGGTAGCGACAGGTCCATCGATTTACGTGTCACTGAGCCCGTGCGATCATCTGCACGTGCCATCAATTGCAGATGCATCGCCGCTGGCAATCGGCGCTGTAGGCGGTGCCATCCTGGCGCTTGCGCTCATAAGTCTCGGCCTGCGTTTGTGGGTTCCGCGTGGACCCCAAGGAAATGCACGGCTCCCGGGGCCGCTCCGAGCGCTGCGCAGGTTTTTCGACCATCCGACGTTCGTCCTCTACAGCGCAGGTGCGGAGGTCGTGCTCGGCATCGTCCTTGTGGCCATTGCGATCGTCCGAGCTGCCCACTAACGGTCAGTGCCACTGCCTCCGGCGGGTAGGGGGCCTCCTGCCCTGCGACCCGGAGCGCGCCTCCGGCGGCCAGGGCTGCGCGCCGACGTAGCCGCCCACCATGGCCACCCGGGTGTCCAGGTCCTTGCCGAGCAGGCCGCGCGGGCGTGGGCGGCCGTCCGGCGCCTCGGTGCTCAGGAACCGCTCGACCTCCCACAGCGACGACGGCGAGAAGTCGGCGCGGTAGCCGGCGGCCGTCAGCGCGGCCGCGGTCCAGTCCGCGCCCGCCCGCACGTCGTTGTCGATGCCCACGGGCATGATCTTGGCACGTCGAGCGCCTGTCGAGCGCCTGTCGAGCGAGTACCGAGATCGGATCAAACGCATCACCAACGCTCTGACCACGCAGCGCGACCGGTCGTCCGTGAAACTGCGACACGAACACCACGGCCAACAGTCAGGTGGGGACCTTCTCCGATTGCTGGAGGTCGGCGTGGGCGTCGTACGCGTGGATCCAGCTGACCATCTCGGGGAGGTTGGTGAGGCGTTCGTTGCGGGCCCGGGCTTCGGGGCCGTCGGGGACCTGGAAGCACTTGGCGTTGCCGCGGGAGCCGAGCTGGAGCTGGCGGGCGCGGGGTTTGCGGACGGTCTCGTACGCGGCGAGGGCGGCGCTGACGGGGAGGTCGGGGCGGCTCAGGAAGTGGGCGAGGACGGCGACGTCCTCGACGGCCTGGTTGCTGCCCTGGCCGGCGTGGGGCAGCATCGGGTGGGCGGCGTCGCCGAGGAGGGTGACGCGGCCGGTGCTCCACTGGCGCAGCGGCTCGCGGTCGAAGAGGGCCCAGCGGCCGGTGTCCTCGACGGCGCCGAGCATCGTGAGGACGGTGTCGTTGAAGCCTTCGAAGGCGGCGACCGCCTGGCTCGCGTCGCCCTTCGCGGACCAGGACTCGTCGGTCCAGGCCTCGTCGCGGGTGTACGCCACGAAGTTGATCAGTTCGCCGCGGCGGACGGGGTACACGACGAGGTGGCTGGTGGGGCCGAGGAAGAACGTGAGGCCCATGGACGAGCCGCCGGGGACCTTGTCGATCGGGACGAGGCCGCGGAAGCAGCTCATGCCGGCGAAGACGGCCTCGTCGGGGCCGGCCACGTGCTGGCGGACGGTCGAGCGGACGCCGTCGGCGCCGATGACGACGTCGGCGCGGGTGGTCGTGCCGTCGGCGAAGGTGATGGTGACCTCGTCGGGCGTCTCGGCGATCGTGGCGCAGCGCTTGCCGAGGTGGACCTCGCCGCCGGTGGCGCGGAACGCGTCGAGCAGGACCTGCTGGAGGTCGGCGCGGTGCAGGCCGAGGAACGGCGCGCCGAAGCGGCCGGTGTACCAGTCGCCCATGGGGTGCTCGTAGAAGATCTCGCCGGTGCGCCACTCGTGGAACTGGATGCGCTGGAGGTCGGAGCCGACCTCGCGCAGCGCGGGGCCGAGGCCGAGGCCGTCCATCAGCCGGGTGCCGTTGGCGCCGAGCGAGACGCCCGCGCCGATCGCGCTGAAGGTGGCGGCCTGGTCGTACACCTCGACCTCATGACCATCGGCGTGCAGGGCGATCGCGGCGGTGAGGCCACCGATCCCAGATCCGATGACTACGACCCGTGACGTCATGGTGCCCTCTCGACTCGCGTCCTGCCTGTCGGCGCCGCGAAACAGCGACTCTGCGCCGCGACACAGCGACCCGGTGCCGCGGAACGGCGACTCCGTGCCCGCGGAACAGCGACGGGAGCCTATCACCGCCATTGATGAACCCCCGAGCGCCCAGGACGGCGGGGAATGGGCAGGTAGCCTTGCCCGGTGCGGACGGCGGACGAACAGATCAGGGCGGTGCTCGACGGCAGCGTCGGGTACGAGCGCGGGCTCGACGCGCTGACCGTCGCGCCGGCCGCCGACGTCGACCCGGCGCTCTTCGCCGCCGTGCGGTCCGCCTGCACGCGGCTGTTCGAGCGCGGCTGGCAGCCCGGCGAGCTGCACCGAGTCGCGGGGCGGCGCGGCACCGTCGCGCACACCCAGGTCGTGACCGACGCCGTCGCGGCGCACCTGCGCCAGTTCCGGCCCGCGCTGGTCGACCCGCGCTGGCGGGCCCAGGCCGACGCGCTCGGCGCGACCGTCTGGTGGGGGGCCGACGAGCGGTACCTCGACGGGCTCGCCGCGCGGTGGCGGGTCGACCGGGTCGAGGTGCTCGACACGGTCCTGGTGCTGCTGGGGATCCTGCGCACCCTGCCGCCGATCGAGGTGCTGGTCCCGCCGCCCGGCACCGTTCAAGCGGCCGGCGTCAAGCCGAGCAACGTCGACGTGCGGCTGCTGGACCGGGTGCGGGCGCTGCTCGCGAAGGCGGAGTCCACGACGTACCCGGCGGAGGCGGAGACCTACACGGCGAAGGCGCAGGAGCTCGTCGCCCGGCACAGCATCGACGAGGCGCTGCTCGTCGCCCGTGGCGCCGCGACGGACGTGGTGCCGTTCGCCCGGCGGATCGGCGTCGACCACCCGTACGAGAGCGAGAAGGCCGCCCTGCTCGACGCCGTCGCCGGGGCGAACCGCTGCCACGCCGTGTGGTCGCCGGAGCTCGGGTTCGCGACCGTGCTCGGGTTCGACACCGACATCGACGCGGTCGACCTGTTGCACACGTCGTTGCTGGTCCAGGCGAACCGGGCCATGTCGGCGGCGGAGCCGCCCGGCGGCAAGGCGGGGCGCGCGCGGCTGAAGACGTTCCGCCAGTCGTTCCTCGTCGGGTTCGCCGTCCGGATCGGCGAGCGCCTCAGCCAGGCCGCCGCTGCCGCCGCGCTCCCCACGGACGCCGCCTCCGACCTGCTGCCGGTCCTCGCCGCCCGGGACGCGCAGGTGCGCGAGACGATGGAGCGGGTGTTCCCGCGTACCGTCCGGGGCCGCGGCACCAGAGTGGACAGTGACGAGGGCTGGGACTCCGGCCGCGCCGCCGCCGACCGGGCGGCGCTGCACCGCGGCTGAGAGGATTCTCAGGGTCCCGCCCGGGTCGCGCCCTGATGCCGCTGGGGATCGATCGTTGCGAACCTGCCTGCATGACCCCATTGCTGGTGCGCGCCGGCGCTCCTCTCCTGCTGTTCGTCTACGGCACCCTCCGGCTCGTCGACGGGCGCGACGGCCACCACGACAAGGACGGCGCCCTCTGGAACGTCGGGCACGCCTGCTTCTTCATCGCGTTCGTGCTGCTGGCGGCGCTGACCGTGCACGCGTACCGGGCGCTGCACCGGGTTGTCGCCCTGCCCGCGGTCGTCGCCGCGCTCTTCGGCGCCGGCTGCTTCCTGTGGGTGATCGCCGGGGACATCTTCCCGTCGTTCCCCGAGCTGCCCGGCGCGCTGCAGGTCATCGGGCCGGCGCTGTTCCAGCTCGGGATGCTGACGTTGCTGGTACTGCTGACGCTGGCGCGACACGTGCCGTGGTGGAGCCCGGCGGTGGTGGTGGCGGCGTTCGCGGCGATCGGGGCGAGCCTCGACCTGATTCCGCTCGCGGCGGTCCTGCTGTTCGTGGGCCTGCTGCCGCTCGGCCGCCCTGTCACCGCGACGCCCGCCGGTGCCGCCTGAGCGTCGCCGCCGCGATCCAGTTCCAGGCGACGGCGACGCCGAGGAACAGGGTCAGCGCACCGCCCGTGCCGCCGGTCATCGCCCAGGCCAGGCCGAGCGCGAACAGTACACCTGCGATCCGCCCCGAAACGGCCCAGCCGCGCTGACCGCTCCGGCGGAACCCGGCCGCGAGCACGAAGCAGAGCGCGATCATCGAGAAGAACGACAGGCTGCCGCCGACGTTGTGCAGGATCATGTGGCTGCTCATCGTGGTCAGCCGGCCTCCGGGGGTGCCGAGCGGGAAGCCGTCGCTCGCGTCCATCCGGAACACGGCCGCGATGAGCAACCCCACCCCGATCGCGGCATGGAGCATCTTCGTGGTCTTTGCGGCTCTTGTACCGGCAGCCGCCGCCAGGCTGAGCAGGCCCGTCACCACGAAGCTGGTGGTCTGCACCCAGCCGAGGTCGCCGAGGGCGAGCATGCTGACGGGGTGCCGGGTGATGTCGTACCCGTCGCGGGTAGCCGCCTGCACGACCGCCGCGACGGTGAACAGGGGCGCCGCGAGGATCCCGGCCTTCGCCAGGGCGCTGACTCGGGCGTCGCTCGCGGTGCTGGCGGTACCTGCGGTGCTTGCGGTGCCTGCGGTGCCTGCGGTGCCTGCGGTGTCGATCATGGTCGGATCCTTCCGGTCGCGTCTTCGCTCACTGACGCGTCGAACGGCTCCCTCGTTCTTCGACACACCACTCGACACTTTCTTTGAACCGGTCCGGCTTTGAACCGCTCCTGGCTTCTTGAACCGGGCCGGGCGGCGGCGCGTGGACGCGGAGTATGCGGATCCTCTTCACCGCGTGCCCGATGTACGGCCACGTCAACCCGGTCCTGCCGCTGGTCCTCGCCGCCCGCGCCGCCGGCCACGACGTCGTGGTCGCGACCGGCCCCGACATGGCCGCCCGCCTCACCGTCCCTACCTGGGCCGTCGGCCCCTCACACTGCGAGGCCGGCAGCCCCGGGACGGACTGGCTCGCGTACTTCGCCTCGACCGCCCGCGCCCGCGCCGCCGACCTCGTCCCGCGCGCCCTGGACTGGAAGCCCGACCTGCCGCACACCCTGCTCCTCCCCCGCTGCACCGCCGTCGTCTCCCAGGCCGGCGCCGGCATCATGTTCGGCTCCCTCGCCCACGGCCTGCCCCACCTGGCCCTGCCCCAGGGCGGCGACCAGTTCACGAACGCCGAAGCCATCGAGCGCTCAGGCACCGGCCTGGCTCTCCACCCCGCCGAAGTCACCGGCGCCGCGATCACCGACCGCCTCACCGAACTGCTGACCAACTCCACGTTCGCCGCAGCCGCCGCATCGATACGCACCGACCTCACCGCCAAGCCCGACGCCACCACCGTCCTCCCCACCCTGACCACCGAGGCAGCCTCTTGGTGACCCGCTCCCCCGCGACTTGATCAACGGCGGCTCCAGCCACCCAGCGACGACGAGCCCACCCGCCCACCGCCATGATCACCCCGACCTGGCTTGATCCAAGGACAGACCTGGCCGCCACCACGACCGGATCCCTCCTTCGATCAAGCCGACCGGAGACAGGACGAGCCGCACAGCCGCGGGGCGAATCGCGCACAGCAAAACAGGCAGGGCAACGGAGCTGGCAGGCGGCGGGAGGGGTTACCCGCAGCGGCCGGCGACCGGCGGCGGACGAGGAGCAAGGCGGCGCCGATCAAGAGAGAGAGAGAGAGAGAGAGAGAGCAAGGCCAGTGGCAGCAGGGTGAACGGAATGCCGAGGCTGCGGGACAGGCCCCCACAAGAGACAGAACGAGCCGGCTCAGCAGCGGCACGGGCTGACGCGGTCGCTGGGACGGTCCGGCGCCCTCGCGAGGCGGTCCGATCACGGAACGGGCGGTCACGAGGCGAACCGGCCGAGACGGTCGCGGAACGAACCCCGCACGGTGGCAGCAGTCCGGACAGTGGCAGCGAGCCGGACAGTGGCAGCGAGCCGGGCAGTGGCAGCGAGCCGGGCAGTGGCAGCGGGCCGGGCAGGCGATTGGCGGGCGGCGGCGTTCGAGAAGCAGGGCGGCGTTCGACGAGAGAGCAAGACTGGCGGCGGTGATGACGATCGGCAGGTCGAGGCGGGATGCCGAGATGGACGGTGATGCCGATGCTGCGGGACAGCCCTCACGGGAGGCAAGAGGAGCCCCCTCAGCCGCAACGCAGGCCGGCGCCGTCGCGAGGCGGGCCGGTCACAGGGCGGGGCCGGGTCGGGCGGGCGCGAGGCAGTCCGGTCGGGGCGGTCACAGGGCGAACGACACACAGGGGTAGGGCTGACCGGCGGGACCGTGCCGGGCAACGAGACCGAGCAGCAGGACCGGACCGGGCGGTGGGAGCGGGTCCGGCGGTGGGAGCGGGTCCGGCGGTGGGAAGGGGTTACCGCACAGGGGTTGGTGAGCGGCGGCGGGCGAGGAGCAAGGCGGCGGCAATCGATCAAAGGACCAGGCCGCGGCGATGGCGGCGGCCGGCAGGGTGGGCGGGATGGCCAGGTACACGAGGAGGCCGAAGACAAACCCGAGGGAGACAGGACGAGCCCGCGCAGCCGCAGCGCGGGCTGGCGCCACCGCGGGGCGCGGAGGGGCGGCGCACAGCGAGAGCTGGACGGCGGAAGCTGGGTGAACTGCGGGAGCGGGCTGAACGCAGAAGCGGCTGAACGGCAGAAGCGGGCTGAACGGCAGAAGCCGGCTGAACGATCGTGGAGCGAGCCGGCGCACGGCGGGAGCCGGGCCGTGGGAGCGGTTACCGCGCAGGGGTTGGTGAGCGGCGACGGGCCAGGAGCAGGGCGGCGGCGATCGATGAGAGGACCAGGCCTGCGGCGGTGGTGGCGGCCGGCAGGGTGGACGGGATGCCGAGGTAGACGGTGATGCCGAGGATGCGGGACAGGCCCCACGGGAGGAGGGCGAGCTGGTCGTTCCAGATGGTGAGGGCGCGCTCCAGGCCGAGGGTCGTCACCAGGGCGCCGAGCAGCGTGAGGGGGGTGCCGGCGGCGAGGAGCAGAGTGGCGGTGACGTGGCGGCGGCGGAGGTGGTAGTGGTCGCGGAGGACGAGGGCGGTGGCCACGAAGAGCCAGCCGAAGGCGGCGAACGCCACGCAGATGTAGACCGAGCGGACCGTGGGGGCGGTCCAGAACTCCAGCCAGTAGTGGCCGGGGCCGCGGACGGCCAGGGCGGCCAGCAGGAGCAGGGAGCGCAGCAGGGCGACGCCGCCGATGGTGGCCCACAGGAGGAAGGGGTCGCGGCGGCCGAGCAGGAGGCGGGCGGTGAGGGCGAACAGCAGCCAGGCGCCGAGTGTCAGGACGAGGTGGGCGGGGGCGGCGAACCAGGTGTGGACCAGCCGGCTCAGGACCAGGGCCGCGGCGGGCAGGGCCAGCACGAGGATGCGGTCGGTGCGGGTGACCGTGGCGTCCAGGCGGGCGACGCGCCACGGGCGGGTGGCGCCGGTCCACAGCGCGTGCAGGGCGGGCGAGCGGCGGAGGGTGGCGCCGGCGATCAGGGCGGCCAGCAGGAGGACGAAGAGGGCCCTGGCCAGCCAGGCCATGAGCGGGTCGCGGTCGGCTCGGGTGGCGCCCAGGTCGGCGGCGGTGAAGTTGTAGGCGGGCAGGTCGACGTCGCCGCCATAGCGGGTGACGTGGGCGGCGCGGGCCGCCTCGTAGCGGCGCTCCGCCGAGCGCCAGGCGGAGTAGGCGGCGGAGGAGCCGGTGTCGAGCCACTGCACGTGGCGCAGGACCATCGTGCGGTACGCGCCGAGCGTGCCGAACAGATCCGCCTCATAGGTCAGGGTGTCGAGCAGCTTCGCCCGCAGCACCGGGTCGCGCCACGTGGCCGGGTCGGTCGCGGTGATCAGGGCGCGCATCCGCGCGGCGACCTCCACCGCCCGCTCCCCCTCGGCCACCGCCGCGTCCACGGCACCGGAGGCGGCCGTCACGGCGTAGATGCTGGTGAGGGCGGCCGAGTCGCCGGTGGCGATGTCCCACTCGAAGATCCACATCATGGGTGGCGGCTCGAGGCCCAGGGCGCGGACGGAGCGGTCGGCGTAGGCGCCGATGTAGAGGCCCTTCGTGACCGCCTCGCGGGAGAGGGCGAGCATCTCGCAGACGGCGGCGACGGTCGCGGGGTCGGACGAGAACGTCTGGCGGACCCAGTCGGCGGTCAACTGCTCGGCCGGGGTGCCGGGGTCGTGGGCGAGGCGGCCCAGCGTGTACGCGTTGAGGTCGTACAGCTGCCAGAAGCCGGTCCGCAGGTACAGCGTCATCGGGCCGGCGCGCAGCGGGCCGCCGTCCTGCGTCCAGGTCCAGACGCCCTCGACGTGCGGGTTGGCGGCGAGGAAGCGGCGCAGCGCCTGCTGGTGCAGGCCGGTCAGGTCGTTGGGCAGGGCGCCGAAGCCCTCGAACTCGCGCCGCGCCTGGAACTCCACGATCCGCCGGTGCGTGCCGGTCTCCAGCGTGCCGTTGAAGGGCAGGTGGCTGTAGAAGTCGCCGAGCGTGTACTTGGTGGAGACGATGAGGTGCGGGTCGTCGATGCCGCCGAGGACCTCCGCATAGGAGGCCGGGTTGGTGTGCAGGTCGCCGACGGCGCCGACGCCGACGGTCCAGGTGCGGAAGATCAGGTCCTTGCCGGCGCCGCCGGCGGTGCCGAGCAGGGCGCGCAGCATGGCGCGGACCGCGCCGGCGCCGGTGACGGCGAGCTTCGACGAGTAGTCCCAGCCGGGCTGCCGGTAGGCGTCGCCGCCCTCGCCGATGCGGACCATGAGGCCGGCGGCGAAGGGCATCGCCTGGAACAGCTCGGTGAGGCCCAGCTGGTACACCTGCCAGAAGCGCGGATCGGCGACCTTGAGGCCACCGAATTCCCGCTCCAGGTAGCGCCCCAGCGGCGGCGACACGGCCAGCATGTCGGTCAGCAGGTAGACCCGCATGCCGAGGTCGGCGGCGCGGCGGAAGACGGGGGCGAACGCCGCGACGAGCGCCTGCGCGCGGGCGATGTGGTCGTCACCGGCCGGATAGACCGCGTGGCCGTCGCCGACCAGGGCGAACGTCACATACTCCAGGAAGCCGGGGACGACGACGCCGTTGTAGCCCTGGGCGAGGGAGTGCTCGACGAACTGCCGGAACTGCGCGTCGATCCGGTCGACGGCGGCCTGGTCGACCCACGGCGCGGCGGGCAGCAGGGCGCCGCCGACGACGTCGGTGTTGAGCGAATAGTCGGTGCCGGCGGCGAACGCGGCCGGGTCGGGCTCCCGGCCGACGGACCCGGCGTCGGTGAGCCGCAGCCCGAGCCGCGGCGCGAAGACGGCCGGGCCATTGGCGGGCAGCACCGCCGAGCCGGAGCGGATCCGGTCGGCGACCGCATACAGGCCGGTGGCCGCGCCCGCGACGCCGGCGGCCTCGATCGTGATCGCCGCGCCGTCGCCGCCGAGCCGATAGGCCTCCAGCGAGCTGCCGAACGGCGCGACGCCGACGACGACCCGCAGCGTCACGCCCGCCCCCTCGGCAGGCTCCTGGCCGATCGCGGGCTCTGGCAGGCCGCGGTGGGCGAGCGCCGCGGCGACGGCCTTCGCGGCGAGGGTGAGCCGCGGCTCGGCCGGCACGCTGATCACGCTGATCGGCGGCGCCGCGGCCAGCGGTGCGGCGGGCGCGGCGACGGCCCGCTCGACCGGCACGGACACCGGCCCGAACGACAGCCCGAGCGCGCCACCGACACCCCACGCCACCAGCGCACCGAGCGCCAGGAGCAGGAGAGCCGAGATCACCACCCGTCGCATGCGGCACATCGTAGAGCCCGGGTCTGACACTTCCGCCAGTCAAATGAGAGAAAAATTCAGCCCGCCCCGAAGCAGACGAAGCTGCCGGTGCTCGCCCGCACCGAAGGGTCGGCCGCCGCCTGCGCGAGCGCCAGCGCGGACGCCGGCGAACGGCCCGCGCCGAGATGGCCGTACAGGTCGCGCATCAACAACCGCGTCGCGCCGTCGTCGACGGGTCCGGTGCTCGCGACGACGGTGGCCGTGCCCATGTTGAGCAGCGCCGCGACCAGCCCCATCAGCTCGTCGCCGGGGTGCACCTCGGCGAGGCCCGTGTCGCAGCCCGACAGCACCAGCAGCGCGGGCGGCCGGCGCAGCGCCGACAGGTCGTACACGGTGAGCGGCCCGTCCGCGAGCAGCAGGAACGAGAACAGCGGGTTGTCCATCCGGAACTCGCCGTGCGAGGCGATGTGCCCGATCGCGGCGCCGTCGAGGGCCGCGAGCGCCGGCGCCACCCTGGCCCGCTCCCCCGCCAGCACGGTCGGCGGCACGGGCTGGTCAGCGGCGATCTGCGCGACCTCGGCGGCCGCCTGCGCCGCGGACGGCGCACCGACGAGCACCATGGGTCCGTCGGCGCGCGGCTGGGTCGCGACCCGCCACCAGATCGCCGCGGACGGCGCGACGGTCATCGACCGCCCCCGCAGCCTGGGCAGCAACGTCCACGGCATCGCGTGCAGGGCGCCGGTCGGCACGAGCACGAGCGGGCCGTCGCCGATCAGGTCCGCGACAGGGTCCAGCAGCAGCCGGTCGAGTGCGGCGGCGCCCCGGTCGACGCGTTCTGCGCTGGTACCGCCGTGCCCGAGGATCTGTCCGCTGAGCGCGATCCGCAGGTGCTCGAGCTCCGTCGCCACCGGCGCGATCGGCCCGACCACCCGGTGCGCGACCCGGTGCCCGCCACCCGAGGGGAACACCACCAGCGCGTGCAGGACGCCGTCGATCGCGAGCAGCTCGAACAGCACCCGCCGGTCCAGCGCGGCGACCAGCGACGCGAACGGCACGTCCGTGCGCGATCCGGGCCGCGAGCCGGGCACGCGCCAGGAGCGGCGCCGGATCTCCGCCTCCAGGGACCGCTGCCGCCGCAGCAGCCGCCCCGCGCGCTGCGGACCGGCGGGCGCCGCGGCCAGCTCGCCGGTGATGCGGCGCAGCTCGGTGAGGGCCCGCGCGACGACCGGGTCACTGGACGGGTGCGTCGGCGGCAGGGACAGCGCCGCCGACCGGCACCGCTGCGCCCAGGTCAGCGCCTCCCGCGGGCCGCCGTGGTCGAGGGCGAGCCGCAGCCGCAGCCCGGCGAGCGCGGCGGCCTCGACGCTGCCGCGCACGCGCAGCTCGGTGGCGCCGAGGCTGGCCCGGTACTCGTCGGCGATCCGCAGCCCGGCGGTCGCCACCCTGGCCGCCTCGGCGGTCGCGCCGCGGGCGAGCTCCAGGCGGGCCCGGACGTGCGCCCAGCGCACCCGCAGCGGCGCCGGGCCGAGCTTCGCCGCGGCCGCCGCCTCCTGCAGCAGGTCGGCGGCGGTGCCGTGCTCGCCGAGGCCGACGGCGAGCTGCGCGGCGTCCAGCAGCGCCTCCCAGCCCGGATGGGGCCAGCCGGCGTCGATGAGGGCCCGTCCGGCGGTCCGCAGCTCCCGCAGCGTCCCGCGGTGCGCCCGCCCCGACGCGACGACCGCGGCCAGCTCCGCGACCCTGGCCCGGGCGATCCACACCGCGCGCTTCTGCCGCGCGAACACCTTCCGCGCCGCCGCGGCCGCCGCCCGCGACTCCTGGGTGCCGGAGCCGCCCGTGAGCAGCGCCAGCCGCGCCATCATCAGTTGCGCCTGGCCGAGCACCGAGTCGAGGTGTCCGTCGGTACAGGCAGCGATCGCCGCACGGATCGCCGTGCCCGCCTCCGGCAGCAGCCGCACCGACAGCAGCAGCTCCGCGCGGTCCAGGAGGCTGACCGCGTCGACGCCGGTCTTCCACAGCCGGTCGTGCGCCCGGTCGTAGCGGGCCAGGGCCGTCGGCACGTCGCCGGCCTGCGCCGCGACGAAGCCGAGGTTGTGCTCCACCTGCGCCGCCGCCGTCGACATCCCGAGCCGGTTGTACAGCGCCTGCGCCGCCCGCAGGTCGGCCTCGGCGAGGCGGAGGTTGCCCCGGAAGCCGTGCAGCACCCCACGGTTGGTCAGCGTGCGCGCCTCCCACACCGCGTCGCCGGACCGCCGGAACGCCCGCAGCGCATCCCGGTACAGCTCCATCGCCTCCCGCTCGAAACCGAGCCGGCGCAGGATCAGGGCGCGCTGCATCGAGGCCCGCGTGCGGCGCTGCCCCTGCAGCTCGGCCATCGCGCGGTCGATCTCGCGCAGCGCCGCGGTGGGCCGGCCGAGATCGTCGAGGATGAGCGCGTGGCTCATCCGGGACTCCGCCTCGTACTGCGTCAGCCGGTGACGCCGCGCGATCGCGATCGACGCGCGCAGGTGCTGGTCCGCGCCCGCCGCGTCGTGCCGGGCCCGGGCGGCGAGGCCGAGTGTCCGCAGCGCCACCGCCTGCGCCGCGCGGTCACCGGCGCGCTCGGCGTCGCGCAACGCCGCGTCCGCGAGCGTCTTGGCCTTGACGGGATCGGCCATCACAATCGGTAACAGCCGCTGCGCCAGCTCATCGGCGGTGGTGGACACCTCCGATGTGTATCACGGCACCAGGCCCGCGTCTCTTGTCAGCGGTCCGTCTGTAGATGAGCGAACGCAACTTCCGACCGAGGAGCACGCATGTCCGTTGCACGAGATCGTCTCGAAGGATGGCTGGCGACCCGCGACGCACGCCTGTCCGGACTGCCGTGGTTGCGCACCGAGTCACACGCCGGCCGGACCGTCCGGTTCGTCGCCGACGAGATCCTGGTCCAGGACGCGAGCAGCGCGATCGCCCACCGCACCCTGGTCGGGCTCGGCCACCGCACCAGCGAGATCGCCGAGGACGAGCCGGCGTCCGGCCTGCGCCGCCTGCGCACCTCCGGCCTCGACGTCTCCGACGCCGTCCGCCGCCTGCGTGGCCAGCTGCCGCAGGGCTCCGTCGTGGGGGCCAACCACGTCTTCATGTCCACGCCGCACGAGCACGGCGGCCCGTTCGGCCCACCGGTCGCGGTCGACGCCCCTTCGGCGAAGCTGATCTCGTCGGATCATGCGTCGCCGGTACGGGTCGTCGTCATGGACACCGGTATCTGGCTGGACAGTCCGCTTCCGCAGGGCTGCTACACCGCGACGCCGGAGAACCACGAGACGGTCACCGACGGCGACGCCGACGGCATGCTCGACTCCGACGTCGGACACGCCAACTTCATCGCCGGCGTCGTCGCGCAGGGCACCACCGGCGCGCAGGTCCGCATCGTGAAGATCCTCGACAGCTTCGGCGTGTGCACCGAGGCCGACCTCGCCGCCGCGATCACCGCCCTCACCGACACCGACGTGCTCAACCTGTCCCTCGGCGGCTACTCGATCGGTGACCTGCCGCCCGCGGCGCTGTCCGCGGCCCTGCGGACGTTCCTCGCCGGCGGCGACCGGGTCGTGGTCGCCGCCGCCGGCAACAACGGCATCGCCGACCGGCCGTTCTGGCCGGCCGCGTTCACCGCGAGCGGCGAGGCGTGGGCGGACCGGCTGCTCGCCGTCGCCGCGCACGACGGCGCCGCGATCTGCGAGTGGAGCAACACCGGCCCGTGGGTGAGCGTCGCCGCACCCGGCGCCGACATCGTCAGCACGTACATCAACCATGAGCTGTTCAGCAGTGGCTGGGCGGCGTGGAGCGGCACGTCGTTCGCCACGCCGAAGGTCGTCGCCGCGATCGTCGACCGGGTCGCGACCGCCGGCTCGGTCTCCGCCGCGGCCGCCGCCGTCCGCGCCGAGGCGCAGGGCAGCGTGGTGGGCGGTTACCCGGCGCTGCACTGAGACACCGGCCGCAGCGGCGCAGGGTGATGGGCGGTCACCCGGCGCCCCGTCGGAGCACCGGCCGGCGCGGCGACGCGCTGAAGACCGGCCGGTGCGCCGCTGCCCGGTCGGCGGCCGTCCGGTGCCGCGCTGAAAGACCGGTGGGCGGGGCGTTGACACGCCGTGGTGAACTGTTGCCCGTGATCGATGCGGAGGAGCCCGACCGGCCGGCCTGGCTGACCCCGGAACGGGACGAGGAGCCGGCCGGCCCGGGCTCCCGGCAGACGCTGCTGCTCGTCGCCGGCGGCGCGGCGATCCTCGTCCTCGTCGCCGGCGTGGCCGCGTTCGCCCTGCTCGGCTCGTCCTCCGAGCCGAGCCGGCCGCGCCCCAGGTCGGCGGCGGCCGAGCCCGTTGTGGCGGTCACCGCCTCGACGACACCGGCCGAGGCCCCGAGCGCGGCGGCCGCGGAGCCGAGCGCCACACCCAAGGCGTCGCCGGCCAAGCCGCACGTCACGGCGGCGCAGATCAGCGTCGAGCCGGCGAGCGTCACCGGCCCCTGCCCGCGCTCGACGAAGTACGTCAAGGTCAAGGTCACCGTCACGATCACGGTCTCGAGCCCCGACGTCCGGCTGCGGTACACCGTCGACGGCGGCAAGGAGCACGGCGCCACGCCGCGGTCCAGGACCTACACGGACACCTGGGAGGCGGAGGTCCGGCGCGCGGCCGGCACCTCCACGTCCACGCTGCAGGTGATCGCGCCCAGCACCGCCTCCGACACGGCGACCTTCACGTACACCTGCAACTGAGAGTTCAGATAGCACATCAGTTCGGACATGAATGTTCGTGAATACCGCACGATTGGTTACGCTTGATGGACCAAGAGTGACGGGGCCTGACGAATGCCATGATCACCGACGGCACGCTGCTGGTGCACTGCTCCGCCAACCAGGCGCTGCGGTGCGCGCCGATCGCCGAGCGACCCGGCGCGGGCCTCGTCATCTCGCCACACCAGCGGGACGAGAGGGGCCTGCTGGCCACCGCCGCGTACCTGCTGCGTCAACGCCGCTTCGAGGCGCCGCTGCTGCTCGACGCGGCCCGCTACGCCGGACAGGCCCGGCTGCCGGCGAGCGCGCCGTTCAACCCGCGCTGGCTGCGCCGCCAGCGGGAGCTGGGCGTGCCCGTGCTCACCGACTCCGGGTACGTCGACAGCGGCGACGAGCCGGGCCTCGCCGGCATCCTGCGCCGCGCCGCCGTCCTGCCCGACACGATCGCCGTCCTGCCGCTGCACCCCGTCTGGCTGCAGGACCGCCTGCACCGCACCGTCCTGACCGGCCACATCCGCGCCGCGGGTGGTCCCGTCGCGCTGGTGCTGGAGGCGAACCGCGACCCCTTCGCCCTGCCCGGCGTGGTGGAAGGGCTTCTCGCGGTCCTCGGCTGCGGGGTGCCGACGCTCCTGCTGCGCTGCGACGTGTCGGCGCTCGGCGCGCTGTGCCACGGCGCCGCTGCCGCCGCGGTCGGCACCGTGGCGGGCCTGCGCCACCTGGCGCCCCGCCCCGCGCCACAGGCCGGCCCGATGGCTCGCGGCTTCCGGCCGGCGGCGCCGTCCGCGGTGTTCGCGCCGGCTCTGTCGTACCGCCGCATCAACGCCATCGCGAGGGCGCACCGCCGCCATCCCGACCCCGGCCTCTTCGGGTGCGCGTGCACCGTCTGCGGCGGCCGCGACGTGGACTGGATGGCCGCGCTGGACGACCGCGAACGGGAGGTGCCCGCGTTCGAGCACTCGATCCGCGTCCTGCAGGACCTCCGCGACGAGCTGCTGCGCTCGGCGGACACCGCCCCGGCGAGCTGGGCGGCGCACTGCGCGGACGCCGTCTACCGCTCCCGCGAGCTCGGCTGGGACCCCGCCCCGATGCTCCGCCACTGGCAACACCACTCCCCCGGCACCGCCGTCACCCGCCTGACCGCATAGCCCCTACCGCCCGCCGCACCGCCCGGGCGCCGCACCGCCGCCTCCACGATCCGCCCGACCGCGCGACACCGCCCGCCCACCGCACCACCCGGGGCCGCACCGCCGCCTCCACGATCCGCCCGACCGCGCGACGCCCGCAATCCGCCCGACCGCGCGAGGCCCACGATCCGTCCGACGCCGCCCGCCCGCCACTGATCGGCCTGCGTGCCATCGCGCACCACCCGCTGGCCTGCATGGCGCCGCACAACCACCCTGCCCGACCCGCGCGACGCCGCCCGCCCACCACTGATCGGCCTGCGCGCCACCGCGCACCACCCGCTGATCCGCGTGCCGCCGCACGGCCACCCGGCCCGGCCGCATCACGCCGTACGCCACCAGGTCGGCTGCACAATGCCGCACTGCCACCCCGCCCGACCACGCGACGCCGCACGCCGGCCGTGGCGCCGCGGGAGGCGTCACAGCCAGCCGTTGGACTGGGCGACGCCGACGGCCTCGATGCGGTTGCGGGTGCCGGTCTTCGTGATCGCCGCCGACAGGTAGTTGCGGACCGTGCTCTCCGACAGGCGCAGCCGCGCGGCGATGTCGGCGACCGTCGCGCCGCCTGCGGACTCGCGCAGCACGTCGCGCTCCCGGTCGGTGAGCGGGTCCGGGCCGGCCGCCAGGGCCGCCGCGGCGAGCGCCGGGTCGACGACCCTGCCGCCCGCGTGGACCCGCCGGACCGCGGCGGCGAGCTCCTCGACCGGACCGTCCTTCACCAGGAAGCCGCTCGCCCCGGCCTCCATCGCCCTGCGCAGATACCCGGGCCGCCCGAACGTCGTCAGGATCAGCACCCGGCAGCCCGGCACCCGCCCGCGCAGCTGCGCGGCCGCGGTGATCCCGTCGCCGCCGGGCATCTCGATGTCCAGCAGCGCCACGTCGGGCCGGACCCGCTCCGCGACCGGGACGATCTCGTTGCCGGTCGCGACCTGCGCCACCACTTCGATGTCGGGCTCCAGGTCTAGCAGCAGCGCCAGCGCGCCCCGCATCATGCCCTGGTCCTCGGCAAGCAGCACCCTGATCACAACGGCAGTCTCGCAACGAGGGTGAACCCGCCACCGTCCCGGGCCCCCGCCTCCAGGGTGCCGCCGACCGCGGCGAGCCGCTCGGTGAGCCCCCGCAGCCCGTTTCCCGTCGCGACCGCCCCCGGCGCCGCTCCGGCCGCCGCCCCGCCGCCGTCCGCGACCCGCAGCGCCGCCCCGCCGTCGTCCGCGACCCGCAGCGCCGCCCCGCCGTCGTCCGCGACCCGCAGCGCCGCCGCGCCGTCCGCGGTGGAGATCTCGATGTCGCAGCGCTGCGCGCCGCTGTGCCGGACCACGTTCGTCGTCGCCTCCCTCAGCGCCCACGCGAGGAGCCGGTCGGCGTCGTCCGGCAGCGGGTCCGCCGTGCGCTGCACCGTCGCGGCGATCCCGGCACTGGACAGCACCCCCTTCGCGCGGGTCAGCTCGGCGGTCAGGCCGCTCTCCCGATAGCCGGTGACCGCCTCCCGGATCTCGACGAGCGCGCGCCGCCCGACGTCCTCGATGTCCGCGGCCTGCGCGGCCGCCGCGGCCGGGTCCCGCTCGGCGATGCGTCGCACCACCTCCGCCTTGACGACGATCACCGACAGCGTGTGGCCGAGCAGGTCGTGCAGGTCGCGGGAGAACCGCAGCCGCTCCTCCGCGACCGCGGCGACCGCCAGCGCGTCCTGCGCCCCCCGCAGCTCACGGATCAACCGGCTCATCTGGCGGACCGCAGCCACCAGCCCCGACGCGAGGGTCGTGGCGACGATGGTGCTGAGCAGCATCGCCGTCTCCGCGTGCCGCAGCCACCCCAGCACGGCCTCGACCGCCACCACCGTCAGCAGCACGACCAGCGCGACCGTCATCCGGGGGCGGCCGGCATACACGGCCATGCCGCACGTCGACACGAAGAGCAGCACGATCAGCCACCGCTCGCCATACTCGGCGGCCAGCGCCACGCCGAGCGCCGCGACGACCCCGAACCCGGCGTCGGCCACCCGGCGCAGGTCGTCGCGGTGGTCGAAGCCCAGCGTCGCGACGGTGACATAGACGGCGGTGAACAGCGCCAGGCCGGCCCCGGCGACCACGCCACCGTGCTGCGGTGTGATCGTGTCGAGCGGGCCCAGCAGCGGAAACGTCCACACGCCGACCCAGAGCAGCCCGCCGACCGACGGCCTCCACCGCTTCCTGGGCATGCGCTCCACCCTTGCCTCCTCGCAACCCCGCACGCCGGGACCTACAGGCCCGCGGTGCTGCGGACCGACCGGCGGAAACCGGCGACGGCCAGGGCCGTGAACGCGACCAGCCACGCGGCCAGGGTCAGCACGTCGGTGCCGGTCGGCGCGCCGCCGAAGGCGACCTGCCAGGACATGTCGGCATACGCGTGGGTCGGCAACCACCGCCCGACCGCCGCCACCCAGCCCGGCAGCGCGTCCAGCGGCAGCCACAGCCCGCCGACGATCGACATCCCCAAGTACACCAGAAGATTCAGCGGCTGCACGGTCTGCGCCGTCGCGAGATACCCCATGCCCAGCCCCAGCAGGGCGAACGGCAGCGACCCGAACCACAGCAGCGGCACGATCGCCAGCCACTGGCCGACGCCGAGCCGGACGCCGTTGACGGCCGCGGCGGCGGCACACAGCGCGACGACCGGGACGATCGCCGTCGCCATCGCCGTGAGCCCCTTGCCGACGACGACGCGCACCGGCGACAGGGGGGTGAGCCGCAGCTGGCGCATCCAGCCGATCGACCGGTCGACCACGACGCCCGAGGCGTAGTTGAGCAGGGCGCCGATCGCCCCGTAGCCGGCCATGCTCACCATCGTGTACGTCGCGGCGACGTCCTTGTCCTGCCCGGTCAGCCCGTGCAGGTTGGTGAACAGCAGGTAGCTCAGCAGGGGCATCAGCACCGCGAAGATCAGCAGTCCCGGCATCCGGCCGAGCCGCCGCAGCTCCAGTCGTACATAGGCGAACATCGCGATCACGCTCCGCTGAGGTTTCCGGTGAGGGTCAGGAACGCGTCCTCCAGGCCGGCGCCGACGACCTCCAGGTCCCGCAGCAGGCCCGCGGCGGCGAGCGCCAGCACGGTCGCGTCCGAGTCGGTGGTGGTGAGCACGACCCGCCCGTCGCGCCGCGCGACGGCGACGACACCCGGCAGCCGCTCGAACCCGCTCTCCTGCCCGTCCTGCGGCTCAGCCACGCTCACGGTGCGGACCGCGACCATCCGCTTCACGCTCGTGGCGGTGCCGTCGGCGATCACGCGGCCACGGTCCAGCACCACGATCCGGTCGGCGTTGTCGTCGGCCTCCTCCAGGTAGTGGGTGGAGAACAGGACGGTGCGCCCCTGGGCGGCGTAGCCGCGGATCGAGGCCCAGAACGCCCGCCGCGACTGCACGTCGAGCGCCGCCGTCGGCTCGTCGAGGATCAGCAGGTCGGGCCGGCCGATGACCGCCATCGCGAAGCGCAGCCGCTGCTGCTGCCCGCCGGAGAGCCGCTCCACGGTCCGCCCCGCGAGCCCGTCCAGGTCGGCGAGGGCGATCGCCTCGGCGACGGGCATCGGCCGCGGGTACACCGCGTGCAGGAACTCCAGGAGGTCACGCACGCTCGACCGGGGCGGGACGCCACCGGCCTGCGGCATCGCACCGACCCTGCCCCCGGCGACCGCGCGGGCGACCGGCCCGCCGAACAGCCTGGCCGTGCCGGTCCGCGGCGGCAGCATGCCGAGCAGCAAGAGCAGTGTCGTGGACTTGCCGGCGCCGTTGGGCCCCAGCATCGCGACGACCTCACCGGCCTCGATCCGCAGCGACACGTCCCGCACCGCGAGGCCGCCGCCGCTGTACGCATACGACACCCGATCCAGCTCGACCGTGCTCATGCCGCCGCCTCCGCTGCGCTACGGTGCCGGCCTGAGCCACACCTGGAGTGCCGATTCGCGGCCCCTCCGCCACGCTCCGACCCGCTCATACCCTGACGCTACGACCGGCCCGCCCGCGGCGGCAGGTCCGCCGGTACCCGACCGGCGGTGACAAATGTACTGGTGTGGATCTTGCGCCGGTACCGGACGGCGGGCGGTCGGTCAGGCGCGTTCGTGCAGGGGGCGGCCGTCCCAGCGCCACTCGGAGCGGGCCGGGTGGGTGGGGAGGGCGGCGCGGCCCGTGGCCCACAGCAGGAGCTCCCACGGGTCCGGGTGGTCGGGCAGGTCCGGGAAGAGGCGGTCCAGGGCGCGGGTGCAGAGGTCGGCGGGCGGGGTCCACGGCAGGGAGAGGCCGGCGGCGACGTCGAAGGTGTGGACGAGGACCTCGACGACGCCCATGGCGGCGAAGCCCGAGGCGTCGCTGACGCCGTACGGGTGGTACGCGCGCCGCGACGGCGGGGCGAGGGCCACGGCGCCGGCGAGCATCGTGGCGCAGGCGGACAGCGTGCGGAGCAGGCCGAGGGTGCCGCCGGAGCGCTCGACGAAGACGGTGCTGACGGGGCCGCCGTCGTACTGCGAGCGGTAGGCGATCGGCAGGTAGGCGGTCACCGGCGGATCGGGGACGCCGATCTGGGCGGCGTAGGCGAACAGGTCGTCGGCGGCGTGCTCGACGACCTCCCAGCAGGTCCAGGTGAGAGTGCCGGCAGGGCGGTCCCAGCCGTCGTCGGGGACGCCGGCGAGGGCCTGGCGGGCCAGGGACACCGAGCGCAGGACGTCGTCGGAAGAGGTGGTCACGACGCGTACAACCTCCGCACCACGGCTTCGATGTCGGGTTCTTCGATGGTCAGGTCATGCACCTGGGCACGGGACGCCACGACGGACAGGATAGCGGCGACCGTCGTCTCGCCGGGGGCGAAGGACAGGCGCTGGCGCAGCCCGCCGGCCTCGACGCCGACCAGGCGGGTGCCGGGGACGTCGACGAGATCGGGGGCCGGCTCGGTGAGGTCGAGCACGACGATGCGTTCGGCGCCGACCTGTGCGGCGAGCCCGGTGAGGGTGCCGTCGAAGGCGAGCCGGCCGTGGTCGACGACGAGGACGCGCTCGGTGAGCCGGCGCACGTCACCCATGTCGTGGGTGGCCAGCAGCAGGCTGGTGCCGTGCAGGGCGCGCTGCTCGGTGAGGAACACCCGCAGGCGCTCCTTGCTGAGCACGTCGAGGCCGATCGTCGGCTCGTCGAGGATGAGCAGCTCCGGGCCGTGCAGCAGCGCCGCGGCGACCTCGCCGCGGATGCGCTGGCCGAGCGACAGCTGCCGGACGGGGGTGTCGACGAAGTCGCCGAGGTCCAGGCGGTCGACGAGTTCGCCGGTGCGGGCGCGCACCGCGTCGGGAGCGAGGCGGTGGATCGCGCCGAGGGCCCGGAACGAGTCGCGCAGCGGCAGGTCCCACCACAGCTGGCTGCGCTGCCCGAAGACGACGCCGATGCGGCGGGCCAGCCGGCGGCGGTCGCGCAGTGGCTCCAGGCCGCACGTGCGGGCGGACCCGGAGGTCGGTCTGAGGATGCCGGTCAGCATCTTGATGGTGGTCGACTTGCCGGCGCCGTTGGCGCCGATGTAGCCGACCGCGGCGCCGCGCGGCACGCTGAAGGTCAACCCGTCGACGGCCGTCTTGGCCCCGAAGACCCGGCGCAACGCGACGGCCTCGATGATGTTCATGATCCGGCTCCCGTGTAGTGCCGCAGGCCCGCCCGCCAGCCGAGGAGCGCCACGATCCAGACTGCCGCCGCGGCGAGGGGCGAGCACCAGCCGAGGACACCCCCGGCCGGCAGCTCGAGCAGCGTCAGCACCGGCAGGTACGCGACGAACGCCGCCGGCACGACGAACGTGAACAGCACCCGGGCGGGCGTGGCGAACACGCTCGTCGGGAACTGCGCGGCGTAGTTGCCGCCGTAGACGAACGACGCGGTGAACTCGGCGCCCTCGACGAGCCAGAACTGCACGGCGGCGGCGCCGACGAAGAGCGCGGCGAACAGGGCGGCGCCGGCGCACACGGTCACGGCGAGCAGCGCCGCCTTCGCCGGGGTCCACGCCACGTCGGACGAGGCGAGCGCCACGACGGCGATGGCGGTGCCGGCCGCGGTCCGCCCGAAGCGGCGCAACGAGATGTCGCCGGTGATCAGCTGGGCGAGGACCGGCAGCGGCCGCAGCAGGAACGCGTCGAGCGTCCCGGCCCGCAGGTAGGTCGGCAGCGCGTCGAGGTGCCCGACGACCAGGTCGGCGAGGCTGAACGAGACGTGCCCGATCGCGAAGACGAGCACCGCGGCGGCGAAGTCGAGGCCGCCGAGCGCGGGCACGTTGGCGAAGATGACGTAGAGCTCGCCGAAGCCGCTGACCGTCGCGCCGAGGCTGGCGAAGACCTCGACCGCGAACGATCCCCGGTACACCGTCTGCGCCCGCATCCGCATCCGGACGAGCACCACGTACGGGTTATCCACCCTGGATCACCAGCTTGCGCGTGCCGAAGCCGAAGACGACCCGGCCGGCGGCGAGGAGCGCGGCGGCCCACGCGGCCTGCACGGCCAGCAGCCGCGCCGCGTCCCAGCCGGCGGCGTGCCCCATGAGGACGTCGATCGGGGTCTGCAGCATCGACGGGAACGGGCTGGCGGCGGCGACGGCGGCGAGCCACCCCGGGAACCAGGACACCGGCACGGCGAGGCCGCACAGGATGTTGGTGACCAGCAGGTACAGCGTCATCGGCCCGCGCAGGTCCAGCAGCCAGAACGCGGTCAGGTTGACCAGCCAGCGGCACGCGAAGGACACCACGACCGCGAGGGCGACGCTCAGCACGCCGAGGGCGTAGACGAGCGGGGCGCCGGGCAGGGCGAGCCCCGTCACCAGCGCGCCGACCGCGAGGGGCGGCAGGCCGCGGGGCAGGAACACGAACGCCGCCCGGCCCAGGTCGGCGGCGAGGTGGGCGAGCATCGGGTCGACGGGGCGGGCCAGGTCGACGGCGACGTCGCCGGAGCGGATGCGCTGCGCCAGCTCGCTCCACGCGAAGAAGTAGACCGGGCCGATGAGGGCCTGCCCGAGCCACACGTAGGTGACGCCCGTCAGCGCGTCGTAGCCGCCGAGGGTACCGCCGGCCGCGGCGACCGTCGCGGTGACCACCCCGGCGCGGATCAGCCCGAAGACGCTGTTGGTGAACGCGCCCGCGAACGCCGCCAGCCGGTAGGTCGACCATCGCCGGAACCCGATGCCGACGAGCGTCAACCAGAGGCGCACAGCGCGTCACACTACCGGGGCGACCCGGATCCGGAAGGCCTGCCGGTACGCCGACGGCGAGGTGCGCATCGTCGCGGCGAAGTGGTGCCGGTACGTGACCGGCGTGTCGAACCCGACCGCCGCCGCGATCTGCTCGATCGGGGTGTCCGTCGACTCGAGCAGCGCCAGGCTCGCCTGGACCCGCTGCCGGATCAGCCAGCGGATCGGGCTCGTGCCGGTGGTGCGGGTGAAGTGCCGCAGGTAGGTGCGCGGCGACATGTGCGCCTGCCGGGCGAGCACGTCGACGGTGAGCGGCTCCGCGAGGTGCGCGAGGGCCCAGTCGACGCTGCGGGCGATCCGGTCGTCACCGACGTCGGCGGGCATCGGCGCCTCGATGTACTGCGCCTGGCCGCCGTCGCGGTGCGGCTGCACGACGAGCCGGCGGGCGACGGCGTTGGCGATCGCGGCGCCGTGGTCGGCGCGGACGACATGCAGGCACAGGTCGAGGCCGGCGGCGCTGCCGGCGCTCGTCCACACGTCGCCGTCGGCGAGGTAGAGGACGCCGGGGTCCACGTCGACGGCGGGGAAACGCCGCCGCAGCAGGTCCGCGTAGCGCCAGTGGGTGGTGGCGCGCCTGCCGTCGAGCAGCCCGGCGGCGGCGAGCGCGAACGCGCCGGAGCAGATCGACAGGATGCGGGCGCCGCGGTCGTGCGCGGTGCGCAGCGCGTCGAGGACCGCGACCGGCGGGTCCCGGTGCACGTCGGCGACGCCGGGCACGATGACGGTGTCCGCGGCGGCGAGGTCCGTCAGGCCGAACGGGGTGGTGAGCGTCGCGCCGCCGATCATCGGCACCGGCGTGTCGCTCGGCGCGCACACGACCAGGCGATACCAGGGCCGGTCGAACTCCGGGCGGGGCAGCCCGAACACCTCCGTGACGATCCCGGTCTCGAAGGCCGACATGCCGGGATACACCAGGACGGAGACGTCGAGCATGGCGGTATCTTAGCGATGGGTGGCATTCACGCCACTGTTCTGCCGCCGGTACCGGCGACACCATGGGCGCATGACCAACACCGCCGCCATCGAGCACTTCGCCGGACGCCTGCGCTTCGAGACCGACGTCAGCGACGTCCACGCCGCGCTGGAGGCCCGCACCCCCGGCTACGTCGTCGTCGACTCGCGCGGCGCGCAGGCCTGGGCGCAGGGGCACCTGCCGGGCGCCGTCCACCTGCCGACGGCGGAGATCGCCGGACGCGCCGCCGGGCTCATCCCGCGGGACGCGCGGGTCGTCACCTACTGCTGGGGCCCCGGCTGCAACGGCGCGACCCGCGCGGCCCTGGAGTTCGCGAAGCTCGGCTACGACGTCCAGGAGATGCTCGGCGGCTACGAGTACTGGGTCCGGGAGGGCTTCACGTTCGTGTCGCCGGACGGCCCCGACCGGCGCCCCGCCGACGAGCTGACCGCCCCGCGCTGGGCCGTCTCATGTGACTGTTAGGACCGTCTTGCCGACGGCCGCCCTCGACTCGATCGCGGCGTGCGCGTCGGCGGCGCGGGCCAGCGGGAACGCCTGGCCGATCAGGGGCGCGAGCCGCCCGGCGGCGACGCCGTCCAGGGCGCGCGCCAGGTAGGCGCGGAACCGGTCCGGGGGAAGCTGGACCTCGTCGATCCCCGTCGCGGTGACGCCGCGGGACCGCGCGACCGAGGGGTCGGCGCTGGCGAACGCGCCGGCGGGGGTGCCGTGCGCGGAGAACCGGCCGCCCTCCACGACGAGGTCGAACGCGGCGCGGCCGTAGTCGCCGCCCGCGCCGTCGAGGACCACGTCGAGCCCGCCGGTCGCCTCCCACACCGCGTCCGTCCAGTCGGCGACGCCGTAGTCGACGACGACGTCCGCGCCGAGCGCCCGCAGCGCTCCGAGTTTCGTGGCACCGCGGGCCGCCGCCACCACCGTCGCGCCGGCGGCCCTCACGGCCTGGACGAGCAGCGCGCCCATCCCGCCCGCGGCGGCGGTGACGAGCACCCGGTCGCCGGCGACGACCTTCACGACATCCAGCAACGCCAGGGTGGTGACGCCGTCGTGCAGGACGGCGGCGGCGTCCCGCGGGTCGACCCCGTCGGGCACGTCGACGAGCTCGGTGGAGGCGACGGCGACCCGGGTCGCGTAGCCGCCGCCGGCGGGCCCGAGCCGGGCGACGACCCGCCTGCCGCCGACGGTGCCGGCGACGCCGACGCCCGGCCGGTACGGCGGCGTCACCGGGAAGTAGGCGCTGCGGCCGGCCCGGACCTGGGTCTCCAGCCACAGGGTGTCGGCGGCCTCGACGTCGACGATCACCTCGCCGTCGCCCGGGACCGGGTCGGGCACCTCACGCAGTCGCAGGACTTCCGGCCCGCCGAAGCGGGCGACCTCGATCGCCTTCATGCGCACCAGCTTCGAACGTGAAGCCACGTTGAGGTCAAGGGCCTCACAGCACGGCGGTGAACCAGCGCCGCCCGGGGTCGAGGTGACGCTCGAAGCGCAGGCCCGCGCCGGTCAGGGCGGCGTGCAGCCCGGCGCGGCTCAGCCGGCGAGTGGCGAAGCGGTGCGTCCAGACGGGGGCGTCCGGCGACCCGGTGTCGCGGTAGGTGCACATCGCCTGCAGCACGGTGCCGTCGTGGGAGAGCGGGGTGTCGGTCACCTCGATGCCGCCGATGCGGCCGCTGACGGGGCGCATGTCGGCGAACACGCGGTCGAACCACGCCGGCGGCAGCCACTGGATCACGACCCGGCCGTCCGCGTCGAGGTGCCGGCGGCAGGCGGCGAGGAGCCGGCCACGCAGCCGGTCGTCGGGGGTGTTGCAGAGGTGGCTCGCCAGCAGGACCACCGGGAACCGCCGGTCGAGGTCGAGCGTCTCGATGTCGGCGAGGACGGTGGTGGCACCGCGCACGTGGGCGAGCATGTCGGCGGAGTTGTCGACGGCGGTCACCGGATGGCCGAGGCGGGTCAGCGGGTGGGTGAGCCGCCCGGCGCCGCACCCCAGCTCCAGGATCTCCGCGCCCGGCGGGACGGCCGCATGGACGAGCGCGGGCTCGCCGGTCGCCGGAAGCAGCCGGTACAGGTCGACGGGGCAACCGTCCCGGGTGACTGCGCCGTTCACACCCTCACGGTCCCACAGTTCGGGTGACTTCGCGGACCCCGCGCGGGCGGGTGCGCATGGGTCGGGCACGGCTGGGCAGGACGTCCTCCGTGCAGAGACAGTTCACCGGCGACGTCATGCTCCACGTCAACGGTCACCCGCAGCAGCTGCTGGTCGACAACCGGGCGACCCTGCTCGACGTGCTCCGCGAGCAGCTGCAGCTGCCGGGCACGAAGAAGGGCTGCGACCACGGTCAGTGCGGCGCGTGCACGGTCCTGCTCGACGGCCGGCGGGTGAACAGCTGCCTGGTCTTCGCCGTCACCTGCCAGGACGCCGAGGTGACGACGGTCGAAGGGCTCAGCAGCCGCACCGCGACCCACACGGCGGCGCCGCCGGACGAGCGCCCGTCGCTGCACCCGATGCAGGAGGCGTTCGTGGCGCACGACGCGATGCAGTGCGGCTTCTGCACGCCCGGCCAGATCTGCTCCGCCGTCGGCATGCTCGAGGAGGTCTCGGCGCAGGAGGGCGTGACGCTGGACGAGCACGAGATCCGGGAACGGATGTCGGGCAACCTCTGCCGCTGCGGCGCCTACACCAACATCGTCGCCGCGATCCAGGCGTCGATCGGAGTGGCCGCGCGATGAAGCCGTTCGCCTACCAGCGGGCCGATGAGGCCGGGTCCGCCGTCGCCACGATGTCGCACCCGGGTGCGGCGTTCCTCGCCGGCGGCACCAACCTTGTCGACCTGATGAAGCTCGGCGTCACCGCGCCCGACCTGCTCGTCGACGTGACCGGCCTGCCGCTGCGGGAGATCGAGGCGCTGCCCGACGGCGGGATCCGGGTCGGCGCGCTCACCGCCAACAGCGACCTCGCCGCCGACCCGGTGGTGCGGACCAGGTTCCCGGCGGTCGCCCTGGCGCTGCTGTCCGGCGCGTCGGCGCAGCTGCGCAACCGGGCCACCCTCGGCGGGAACCTGCTGCAGCGCACCCGCTGCCGGTACTTCACCGACGTCACCAAGGCGTGCAACAAGCGGCTGCCCGGGTCCGGCTGCGACGCCCGCGACGGCGAGCACCGCGACCTGGCGATCCTCGGCGCCTCCCCGCAGTGCGTCGCGACGAACCCGTCGGACCTCGCGGTCGCCCTCGCCCTCGTCGACGCCCGGGTCGAGCTGCTGACGCCGGACGGGCCGGCGCAGATGAGCGTGCACGAGCTCTACCGGCTGCCCGGCGACCGGCCCGACCGCGACACGAACCTCCCGCCGGGGGCGCTGATCACCGCCGTGGTGCTGCCGGCCACCCCGATCGCCCGGCTGTCGACGTACCGGAAGGTCCGCGACCGCTCGTCGTTCGCGTTCGCCGCCGGGTCGGTCGCCGCCGCCCTCGACGTCCGCGACGGGATCGTGCGGGACGTCCGGCTGGCGTACGGGGCGGTCGCGCACCGGCCGTGGCGGGCGTACTCGGCGGAGCGGATGCTGCGCGGCGCGACCGCGACCGTCGACAGCTTCGAACGGGCCGCGGACGAGGAGCTCTCCGCGGCACGGCCGTTGCGGGACAACGCGTACAAGGTGCCCCTGATCCGCAACCTGACGGTCGGGGTCCTGCGGGGGATGACGGAGGCCAGCTGGTGACCACCGTGACGAGAAGGACGGCGCAGCCCGCGATCGGCGTGGCGAGCCCGCGCGTCGAGGCGTGGGACAAGGTCACCGGCCGCGCGCCGTACGCCGCCGACCATCCGGTGCCCGGCGCCGCCTACGCGTCGGTGGTGCAGTCGACGGTGGCCCGCGGGGTCGTCTCCGGCGTCGACACGTCGCGGGCGCTCGCGGAGGACGGCGTCCTGGCGGTCCTGTGGCACGGCAACGCGCCCCGCCTGGAGCCCGTCGGCGATCCGGAGCTGCTGGTCCTGCAGTCGCCGCGCGTCTCGTACCGGGGGCAGGTCGTCGCCGTCGTCGTCGCGACGTCGCCGGAGGCCGCGCGGGCCGGCGCCGACCTCGTGCGGGTCGTCGAGGGCGGGACCATCGCCGACACAGTGCTGCGGATCGACCATCCCGCGCTGTACCAGCCGGTGCAGGTCAACGCCGGCTACCCGGCCCGGTCCGCGGTCGGCGACGTCGACGCGGGGCTCGCCGCCGCGGCGGTGCGGATCGACGCGACGTACCGGACGCCGGCGGAGCACCACTGCGCGATGGAGCCGCACGCGACGACCGCGTTCTGGGAGCGCGGCTGCCTCTTCGTGTTCGACGGCACCCAGTCCTCCACGGCGGTCCACGACACGCTCGCCGGCCTGTTCGAGCTGCCGCCGTCGTCGGTACGCGTCATCAACGAGCACGTCGGCGGCGGCTTCGGCAGCAAGGCGGCGCCCAGGGCCAACACGGTCCTCGCGGCGATGGCGGCCCGGTTCGTGGGCCGGCCGGTGAAGCTGTCCCTGACCCGGCAGCAGCTCTTCGCGCTCGCCGGCTACCGCACGCCGACGATCCAGCGGGTCCGCCTCGGCGCGTCGGCGCAGGGCGAACTTCTCGCCATCGGTCACGACGCGGTCAGCCAGACGTCGCAGCTCGCCGAGTTCGTCGAGCAGAGCGCGGTGGTGTCCCGGCACATGTACGCCGCGCCGCACCGGCTCACGACGCACCGGGTGGTGGCGCTGGACGTACCGACGCCGGGTTGGATGCGAGCACCCGGCGAGTGCCCGGGGTCGTTCGCGCTGGAGTCCGCGATCGACGAGCTGGCGTCCGCCGGGAACTGGGACCCGGTGCGGCTCCGGATCGACAACGAGCCGCCGGTGCACCCCGAGGAGCGGATCCCGTTCTCCAGCCGGCATCTCGTCCAGTGCCTGGAGACGGGGGCGGAACGCTTCGGCTGGGCCTCCCGCGACCCGCGCCCCGCCGTCCGCCGCGACGGCGAGTGGCTGGTCGGCACCGGCGTCGCCGCCTCCACCTACCCGGCGATCACGATGCCCTCGACGGCCCTCGCCCGGGCCACCGCCGACCAGCGCTTCGACGTGGAGGTCAACGCCGCCGACATCGGCACCGGCGCCCGCACCGTCCTGCGCCAGATCGCCGCCGACGCCCTCGACGTGCCCCTCGAGTCCGTCGCGATCACCGTCGGCGACTCGGCGATCGGCCCCGCCCCCGTCGCGGGCGGCTCGATGGGCACCGCCTCCTGGGGCTGGGCCGTCACCAAGGCGTGCCGCCTGCTGCGCGAGCGCATCGACCGCGACCACGCCGGCACCATCCCCGCCGGCGGCGTCGCCGTCAGCGCCGACACCACCCTCGACGTCCGCGACCGGCCTTCGTTCGACCGCCACGCGTACGGCGCCCAGTTCTGCCAGGTCCGCGTCTCCACGATCACCGGCGAGGTCCGCGTCGACCGCCTCCTGGGCGTCTTCGCCGCCGGCCACATCGTCAACCCCACCACCGCCCGCTCGCAGCTCATCGGCGGCATGACCATGGGCCTGTCCGGCGCCCTGCTGGAGCGCTCCGTTCTGGACGCCCGCACCGGCGACTTCGTCACCGCCGACCTGGCCGCCTACCACGTGGCCGTCAACGCCGACGTCCCGCGCATCGAGGTCGTCTGCCTCGACGAGGAGGACCCCCACCTCAACCCCATGGGCGTGAAGGGCGTCGGTGAGCTCGGCATCGTCGGCACCGCCGCCGCCGTGGCCAACGCCGTCCACCACGCCACCGGCATCCGCGTCCGCGACCTGCCCATCGGCCTGGAGCACCTCGTCCCCAGCATCCGCTGACGTCCTGCCGGAGCACCGGCCCAGCGCCCGCGGACCGGCACGCCCGGCCGCTCCCGACGGAGCGAGCCGGCATCCCGCCGCACCGGCACATGAGCGGCACATGAGCGGTGGCGCGGCACCGAGGTGATCGGTCGCGGCACCGGCGGCAGGCGCGCCGGACCGCATCCGCTGAGCGCGGCCGTCCGGCGCGCCCAGCGACGGGTGTCGACCTTGCGAGTGGCCGGACCGCCATGCGGCCGGGGTCCGCACAGCCGTGCCGCGGCCCCACCGCCCCGGTTGATAATGCGTATTAGTCACTGACGCGAACGGGTAACGAAACCTTCGACGCTGCTTGACGACCCAGCGGGAGCGGGCGCAGGATTCGAGGCCACAGGTTGCTGATACGCATTAGCGAAGGGAATCGTCGTGGGGCGTCGGGTCACGCAGCGGGACATCGCGCGGATGACAGGCGTCAGTCAGGCGACGGTGTCCGTGGTCCTGAACGACCGGGCGGACAGCGGGGTCCGGATCGCGCCCGAGACGCGGCAGCGGGTGCTCGACGCGATCCGCGCCACCGGCTATGTGGCCGATGTCGTCGGGCGACGGCTGGCGGACCGCAGCAACCGGATCCTCGGGGTGTTCACGTACGAGCCGGTGTTCCCCAGCACGACCGCGGACTTCTACCACCCGTTCCTGGTGGGTATCGAGCAACGGGCCGAGGAGGTGGGGTGTGACCTGCTGCTGTTCACGTCGGGGCCGCACCGGATGCGGCTCGCCGACGGGTGCATCGTGCTCGGGCGGTCGATCGGGAAGGCGGAGCTGGCGCGGCTCGTCGGGGAGCACCACCCGTTCGTGAGTGTCGGGCGGCGGGACTCGCCGGATGTGCCGTACGTGGGAGCCGACTACGGGGCGGCGACCGCCGCGCTGGTCGCGAAGGCCGTCGCGCTGGGGCACCGGAGGTTCGCGTACGTCGGCACCGGTGGGCCCGCCGAGTCGCACCTCGACCGGCTGCGCGGATTCGCCGACGCGTGCCTGGCCGCCGGGGTGCACGCCACCCACCAGCCCCGGTGGACGCCCCTGGAGGCCACCGCGGACGTCACCGCGATCTTCCTGGAGGAGCCCGCCGACGCGGCCGAGCTCATCACCAACCTCCGCGACCACGGGCGGGACGTGCCCGGCGACGTGTCGGTGGTGGTGCTGGGCGAGCCGACCAGGGCCGGCGCCACTCCCCCGCCGCTGGACGTGACCAGGTTCCGGACGCCGCGCGGCGAGATGGGCCGGCAGGCCGTGGACCACCTGACCGGACTGGTCAACGGGGCGGACGGCGGCAAGCCCCGGCAGACGTTGCTGGCCTGCGAGCTCGTCGCGGGTGAAACCCTGAAAACAGCAAGATCGAGGAGAGACACGTGAAGGAGATCACGGCGGACGTGCTCGTCGTGGGCGGCGGGCTCGGCGGGGTGGCGGCGGCGCTCGCCGCGCTGCGGGCCGGCCGGACGGTCGTGCTCACCGAGGAGTTCGACTGGATCGGCGGCCAGCTCACCAGCCAGGCCGTGCCGCCGGACGAGCACTCCTGGGTCGAGCAGTTCGGCGTGACCGCCAGCTACCGGGCGCTCAGGGACGGGATCCGCGACTACTACCGCCGCTACTACCCGCTGACCGACGCGGCCCGGCGGTGGGTGCACCTGAACCCCGGCGCCGGCGGCGTGAGCCGGCTGTGTCACGAGCCCGTGGTGGCGAAGGCGGTGCTCGAGGCGATGCTCCAGCCGTACCGTGGCGGCGGCAGACTCCGCGTGCTGCAGCCGTGGAAGGCGACGGCCGCCGAGACCGACGGCGACCGGGTCACGTCGGTCACCGGCAGGCACCGCGACACCGCCGAGCAGACGGTCGTCACCGCGCGGTTCGTGCTGGACGCGACCGAGACCGGCGAGCTGCTGCCGCTGACCGGCACCGAGTACGTGACGGGCTTCGAGTCGCAGGACGACACGGGCGAGCCGAGCGCACCGGCGACGGCACAGCCGGCGAACATGCAGGCGGTCTCGGTGTGCTTCGCGATCGACCACGTCGACGGCGACCACACCATCGACCGGCCCGACGCGTACGGGTTCTGGCGCGCCTACGCGCCGCCGTTCTGGGGCGGGCCGCTGCTGTCGTGGCGCTCCCCGCACCCGCGGACCCTGGAGATCGTCGAGCGCAGCTTCACGCCCAACCCCGACGACGACCCGCTGCGGGTCGTCGCCGACCAGCGGCTCGACCCGGGCGACGCGAACCTGTGGACGTTCCGGCGCATCGCGGCCCGCAAGCTGTTCACGCCGGGCGCGTACGGCAGCGACATCACGCTCGTCAACTGGCCGATGATCGACTACTTCGAGGCGCCGGTCATCGACGCCCCGGACCCCGAGGAGCACCTGGCACGCGCCCGGGAGCTGTCGAAGTCGGTGCTGTACTGGCTGCAGACGGAGGCCCCGCGGCCCGACGGCGGCACCGGCTTCCCCGGCCTGCGGCTGCGCGGCGACGTCACGGGCGGCAGCGACGGGCTGGCCCAGGCGCCGTACGTGCGCGAGTCGCGGCGCATCCTCGCCGACTACACCATCGTGGAGCAGGACCTGTCCCACGCGGTGCGCGGCGACAAGGGCAGCGTCGTCTACGCCGATTCGGTCGGGATCGGCATGTACCGCATCGACCTGCACCCGTCCACAGGCGGCGACACGTACATCGACGTGCCGTCCAGCCCGTTCCAGATCCCGCTCGGCGCGCTGCTGCCCCGCCGGGTGGAGAACCTCCTGCCGGCGGCGAAGAACCTGGGCACGACCCACATCACCAACGGCTGCTACCGCCTGCACCCCGTCGAATGGAACATCGGCGAGGCCGCCGGCGCGCTCGCGGCGTTCTGCCTGAACCAGGGCACCACCCCCCGCGCCGTCCGGGAGGACCCGTCCCGGCTCGCCGATTTCCAGTCCCGCCTCACCGCCGACGGCGTCGAGCTGGCCTGGCCCGACGTCACCGCGTACTGAAGACACCCCACCTTCTGGAGACCCCCATGCGACTGAAAGCATCGCTGGCAATCGCCACCGCGGCCCTGCTCGGCCTCACCGCGTGCGGCTCGGGCGACAAGGACACGCCGAAGGACACCGGACCGGTTTCGTTGCGCATGACGATCTGGACCGCCAACGAGGCGCACCTGAAGCTGTTCAACGAGATCGCCACCGAGTACAAGGCCGCCCACCCGAACGTCACCGAGATCAAGTTCGACTCGCTGCCGTTCGACACGTACACCACCGCGCTGACCACCCAGATCGCCGGCGGCAACCAGCCCGACCTCGCCTGGATCCTGGAGAACTCCGCGCCCGACTTCGTCTCCTCCGGCGCGCTCGTCCCGCTCGACGACACGCTGAAGAAGACGCCGGGTTACCAGTTCGAGGACCTCGGCGCCAGCCCGATGAAGCTCTGGCAGAGCCAGGGGAAGCTGTACGCGTACCCGTTCTCGACCTCGCCGTTCGGCATGTTCGTCAACAACGACCTGGTGAAGAAGGCGGGCAAGCCCACGCCCGCGGAGCTCATCGCGGCGGGGAACTGGAACTGGGACACCGCGCTGCAGACCGCGTCGGCCGTCAACGCCGCCACCGGCAAGGCCGGGCTCGTCGTGCGGGACTTCGACTACAAGTCGTGGCAGAACCTGGCCAGCTTCTGGGGCGGCTGGGGCGCGCAGGCGTGGAGCGCCGACGGCAAGACCTGCGGCTTCGACAAACCCGAGATGGTCGAGGCGATGACGACGCTGCACAAGGCGATCTTCACCGACAAGGCCCTGCCGGGCCCCGGCGTCAGCGCCGACTTCTTCGCCGGTGACGCGGCCATGACGATCACCCAGATCAGCCGGGCGTCGCTGCTGAAGAACCAGTTCGGCTGGGACCTGGTGCCGCTGCCGAAGGGCAAGGTCGGCGACTACGCGGTGTTCGGCCAGGCCGGCATCGGGGTGTTCAAGAAGGGCAAGCACGCCGACGCGGCGCAGGAGTTCCTCGCGTTCATGACCAGCCCGGCGAACTCGGCGAAGCTCGCCGCGTACTTCCCGCCGCCGCGCACGTCGCAGCAGACCGCCGAGACGCTCGCGAAGACCAACCCGCTGCTCAAGCCCGAGCAGTTGCAGAAGGTCGTCGTCGACGGGATCGCCAAGGGTGCCGTCGGCCCCAGCCACGCCGGGTTCGCCGAGCTGTCCCAGACCGTCCGCGCCGGCCTCGACCCGCTGTGGCAGCCGCAGGCCGACGTCAAGGCGGTGCTGTCCGGCGTGTGCGCGAAGATCGCCCCGCAACTGGCGAAGCAGTGAACCTTCGGTCAAAGACCGCTGACCGGCTGGCTGGGTGGCTGTTCATCGCCCCCCAGCTGGCCGGCTCGGCCGTCTTCGTCTTCGCGCCGCTGTGCCTCGTCCTCTGGTACAGCCTGCACGAGTGGAACGTGCTCGCCGGCAGCTTCGAGTTCGTGGGCGGCGACAACTACCAGGCCCTGCTCGACGACCCGACCCTGCCGTCGGTGCTGCGGGCCACCGGGATCTTCTCCGTCGGGCTGGTCGTGTTCAACCTCAGCCTCGCGCTGCTGCTCGCCGTGCTGCTCAACCAGCGGCTGCGGGGGCTCACGGTGTACCGGACGCTGTTCTTCTCCCCCGTGGTCGTGTCGCTCGTCGCCTGGACGATCGTGTGGGGCTTCCTGCTGCAGTCCAACGGCGGCGTCAACGGCCTGCTCCACGCGGTCGGCGTCGAGGGTCCCAACTGGCTGCGGACCGGCCCGACCGCGATGGTGTCGGTGATCGCGGTGCAGGTGTTCAAGAACGTCGGGCTCAACATGGTGCTCTTCCTGGCGGCGCTGCAGGGTGTACCGGGTGAGCTCTACGAGGCCGCGCAACTGGACGGCGCGTCGGCGTGGACCCGGTTCCGGCGCATCACGGTGCCGATGATCAGCCCCACGATCCTGCTCACGTCGATCATCACGGTCGTCGGGTCGCTGCAGGTCTTCGCCCAGATCGCGGTGCTCACCCAGGGCGGGCCCGGCACGTCGACGACGGTGCTCGTCTACTACCTCTACCAGCAGGCGTTCCAGTTCCATCACTTCGGCTACGGCTCCACGCTGGCCATCCTGCTGTTCGTCATCGTGCTCGCCCTGACGCTCGTGCAGTGGCAGCTGCGCCGGAAGTGGGTCGTCCATGAGCAGTAGAGCCAAGGTGCTGGTGTACGGGGTGCTGTCGGTGCTCTGCGTGCCGTTCGTGTTCCCGACGTGGTGGATGGTCACATCGTCGTTCAAGCCGACCAGCGAGATCTTCGCCTACCCGCCGCGCCTGCTGCCCTCCGAATGGCATTTCGGCGCGTACCGGGAGGTGTTCCGGCTGCAGCCGTTCGCGGAGCAGTACTGGAACAGCCTGTACATCGCGGCGATCGTCACCGTGGGCACCATGGCGGTCGCGTCGATGGCCGGCTACGCCTTCGCCAGGATCCGCTTCCCCGGGCAGAACGCGCTGTTCGTGGTCGTGCTCACCGGCCTGCTCATCCCGAGCGAGGTGACGATCGTGCCGCTGTTCCAGCTGTTCAACCAGTTCGGGCTGATCGACACGCACTGGCCGCTGATCCTGGTGCCGATCTTCGGCGCGCCGAGCGTCCTGGCGACGTTCATCATGCGGCAGTTCTTCCTGACGCTGCCGAAGGAGCTGGAGGAGGCGGCGCGCGTCGACGGGCTCGGCCGGTTCGCCACGTTCCGGCTGATCGCCCTGCCGCTCGCCCGCCCGGCGCTGGGCGCGGTCGGCATCTTCACGTTCCTCAACAGCTGGAACCTGTTCCTGGAGCCGGTGGTGTACCTGTCGAGCAAGGACAAGTTCACGCTGCCGCAGGCGTTGACGCAGTACGTCGACGCGTACGGCGGGCCGATGTGGGACGTGCAGCTGGCCGCCGCGTCGCTGACCGCGCTGCCGGTGCTGGTCGTGTTCGTGCTCGCCCAGCGCCAGTTCGTGGAAGGGCTCGCCCACACAGGGCTCAAAGGGTGATAGACCTTCGCCTGTGAGCAGACTGGGACGCAGCGAAGGACTGCGCACCAGGACTGCAGTGCTCGGCTCGGGCCGGCGCCGGAGCGCAGCGGAGGTGGCGGCATGAGCAGACGGGTCACGCAGCGGGACATCGCGCGGATGACGGGGGTGAGCCAGGCGACGGTGTCGCTGGTGCTCAACAACCGCACCGGTGACGACGTGCGGATCGCGCCGGAGACCCGGCAGCGGGTGCTCGACGCGATCCGCGCCACCGGCTACGTCGCCGACCCGGTGGCGCGGCGGCTCGTCTCGGGGCGCAACCGGATCCTGGGCGTGTTCACCTACGAGCCGGTGTTCCCGAGCACGGCGGCGGACTTCTACCACCCGTTCCTCGTCGGCATCGAGCAGCGGGCCGAGCAGGTCGGCTGCGACCTGCTGCTCTTCACGTCGCGGGCCGACAGCCGGCGGATCTTCCACGCCGACAGCCGGATCGGGATCGCCGACGGCACGATCCTGCTCGGGCGGCGGGTCGACCGCGACGACCTGACCCGGCTCGTCGGCGAGGGGCACGCGTTCGTGTCCGTCGGCCGGCGCGACGACGCCGGTGGACCGGTCCCCTACGTGGGCGCCGACTACCCCGCGGCGGTGGCGGCGCTGCTCGGGCGGGCGGCGGGGCTCGGACACACCCGGATCGGGTATCTGGGGACCGGTGGCCCCGCGGAGTCACACGCCGACCGGTTGCGGGGCTTCCTCTCCGCCGGCAGGGGCTCGCTCGTCCACCTGCCGCCGCCGTCAACCGGATGGCTGGACGCGATCGGGCGGGAGCGGCTCACGGCCGTGTTCCTGGAGGAGTACGCCGACGCGGTCGCGCTGGTGGCGGCGGCCCGGGAGCGCGGGCTGGCGGTGCCCGGGGACCTGTCGGTGGTGGCGCTCGGTGAGCCCAGCGGCCTGGCGCCGGTGGACGAGACCATCACCAGGCTGCGGATTCCGCGCCGGGAAATGGGCTGGCAGGCCGTGGACCAGCTGACCGAGACGATCGAGAGCGGTGGTGCCGTGCAGCGGTTGCTGCCGTGCACCGTCCATCCGGGCGCGACGCTTAGCCGCATATTGTGATCGAGCCGCGACCCCTGCGGGGCCGCGGCTCGATCGCGTTTTCACCGGAATGCGATGCCGCATCGACCGGATTCTCAACCCGTGGAAATCCTGCGCCGATCCCGGACGGGTTGATCGTGTTTAGCGGCCGGCCTCGGCGTGGTAGCGGTCCACCACGTCCTGCTTGATCCGGCCCCGGTCGGAAACGTCGATCCCCTTGGCCTGCGCCCATTCCCGAATGGCACGGTTCTGGTCGCGGTCGCCGCGGGTGACGCCCCGGCCACGCACATCGCGGCCGCGCACGGTGCTCACCACGCCGCCCCGCCCGACCTTCGTCGCGGCGGCGACGAACGGGGCGACGGCGTCGCGGAGCTTCGCCGCGTTGGACGCGGACAGGTCGATCTCGTACTGCACGCCGTCGAGCGCGAACACGATGCTCTCGGCGGCCGGCTTGCCGTCGATGTCGTCGATCAGCTCGTGGATGACGCGTTTCGCCATGAGTGGCCTTTCTTCAGGTGCTGCCAATGCGTGCCGCATCACCGACACGTGCGTGCCCGCATCATTTGGACACGAACAAGATACTCAGCGGGATAGTACGCCCCGATCGGGGCGAGATTCCTCCCACCGTACCGTTTTCGCGCACCCGCCGCTGAATCGGACCGTCACGAAACGCATACAACATGAAACACGCACAATCGGTTAAGGTCGGCGAACCTCGTCGGCGAGTCACCCCGCCCGGATGTGCATGCCTCATCCCTGGCCCTCGCATGATCGCTGTCGTGAAGTCAGGCGAGCATCCGGAGCGACAGCAGCACCGCCGCACCAACGATGAGCAGCAGTCCTCCGACGGAGACGATCCGCACCAGCCAGGAACCCTCCCGTACCAGACGGGTCCAACGCTGCAACTGTCGTTTCGTAAATTGCAACAGCCGCCGCGCCCAGTGGAACTCCATCGCCAGGATCGCCAGCCCGCCGAGGATGACGAGCCATCCCGGCCCCGGCAGCGGCAGCAGCACCACGCCGACGGCGATGACGAGCGTGCCGGTGAACGCGACCACGATCTTCACGCCGAAGCGGCCGATCCGCGTCGCGTAGAGGCGCTCGCGCCAGCCCAGCAACCGGCCGGCGATTCGCCGCCACCGGTTGCCCGATCCCAGGACGGCCCGCAGGTCGGCCTCGGGCTCACTACCCGCTCCACCGCCCTGACCCGGCGCAGCGACACGCCGGAAGTCACCCTGCGGGGAGTCAAGCCGTCCGGAATCAGGCGTAACGCCCGACCCGTCCGCCTCACTGTCGCGCAATTTCCGTTCCCATCACTGGATAACCCGTCACTCCCACGAACCACTGGACGTTACCCGAATGAATTGGCGTACGGCCCACACGTGACGCCAAGGACCCCGGTCACGCTCTGAAAATCGGACATCGCGCGCACGTTGTTCGGTTGACGGCAAATCGGGCCCAGAAACACTACAGAGTGAGATCGTAGAATCACTACGCGTAACACTGGGAATCGCCTCAACATAAGAGAGGCGGGGCACGGCATGCTCCGCAGCGGTGCCGGGGGGAGTACGACATGAGCGCTATCCGACCATCGACCGTCGAGGTCGAGACATCCCTACGACTCGTCGCGCCCGACGCGACTGCTTTGCCGGTGCGAGCGAGCTTGCGCTACGACCCGAACGATCCGTACGCGGTCCACGTCCTCTTCCACGCCGAGTCGGCGGGGGGCGAACCGGTCAGCTGGTCCTTCGCGCGTGAGCTGCTCTTCACCGGTCTGGACGAGCCCGCCGGCATCGGCGACGTCCGGGTCTGGCCCTGGAACGGGCCGCGCGGCGACTTCGTCGCGCTGGCGCTGTCCTCGCCGGACGGCAACGCGCTGTTCGAGGTCCCACGCAGCGTGCTGGTGCGGTTCCTGCGCCGGACGTACAGCGTCGTGCCGCGCGGGCACGAGACGGACCACCTGGACGTCGACAACGCCGTCAACCGGCTGCTCGCGGGGCGCTGACTCGCAGCGCACAGTCACCGACCGCGAACCGCACCACCGGGACCGCGTCAAACGGGCGCCACACCGACGGCCATCCTCCGCGAGCAGCCCGCCAGCTGCCGAGGGTCCGGCCGAGGCGTGGCGCCCGACGTTTCCGCCGCTTTCCATCGCGCCTCACTCCATGGTGCACGGCGGAGCGCCGGTCCCGCCGCAGCGGACGTTGCCCCACGGGTCGATCTCCAGCAGGCGGGCCGGCACGGCGTCCGCGGGTGCGCACCGCAGCAGCACGTCGCGCCGGCCCGCACGCACCAGCGCCGGCACCTCCGGACCGCCGGCCAGCCGCCCGCCCCAGTGGTAGCGGCCGTTCAGCGGCTGGAAGTGCCCGCTCAGGTACAGCTCAACGGCGTGGACGGCGCCGTCGACGAGCAGCTCGGCCTTGACCGGTCGCGGTTCCTCAGGCATGGTACTGACAAGTACCAAGCCCTGCCGGAGCCGTCAAGGAGCAGCGATGCCGACCACCGACGAGCGCGAAGCCCGTGAGGCCACTGCCGCGCGGCTGCTGAAGATCTCCGCCGGCAACTCCTACGACCCCGACGTCGACATCGACTGGCGGGCGCCGCTCGACCCCGGCCGCATGTACGCGCCCGAGCACCGGCTGTCCCTGGCCGGCACCCCGCTGTGGGACGGGCTCACCCGCGAGCAGCGCGTCGAGCTGTCCAAGCACGAGGTCGCGAGCATCGCCAGCGTCGGCATCTGGTTCGAGATGCTGCTCATGCGGCTGCTGCTGCGCCACGTCAGCGACCAGGATCCGCGCACCGGCCACGTGCAGTACGCGCTCACCGAGATCGGCGACGAGTGCCGCCACTCCATCATGTTCGCCCGGATGATCGAGGCGTTCGGCACCCCCGCCTACCGGCCCGCTCCCCTGGAGCGCGCGCTGGGCAAGTACCTCGGCGCGACGGCCGGCGGCGTGCAGACCTTCGCCGCCGCGCTCATCGCCGAGGAGATCCTGGACGCCCTGCAGCGCGAGGCGATGGCCGACGACAGCCTCCAGCCGCTCGTGCGGATGGTGTCGCGGATCCATGTCGTGGAGGAGGCCAGGCACATCCGCTACGCCCGCGACGAGCTGGCCCGGCAGGTCGCCGGCGCCGGCCCGGTCAGCCTGGCCTACTCGCGGTTGATGATCGGGCGGGCCGCGTACACCGTCACCCACTCGCTGATCCACCCGGGCGCATACGCGGCGGTCGGCCTCGACCCGGCCCGGGCCCGCGCGGCGGCGTGGCGCAACCCGGCGTTCCGGGAGACGTTGCGCTGGTCGGCCGAGCGGATCACGACGTACCTGCAGGAGCTCGGCCTCGTCGCCGGCCCCGCCAAGCGCCTCTGGCGGTCGTCGGCCCTGCTGTAGCCGCAGTCGCCCGCCTTGCCGTGATCGCCGGCCCCGCTGTGGTCGCCGGCCCCGCTGTGGTCGCCGGCCCGGATGTTAGAGATGCAGATCACGGGACGGCGTGTGGTGGACGCGCTACTGTTTGGTGAGTCGGTGTGCTGTGTGTCCCCGGGCCTCACCACACTGCCTTCACGGAATACCGTTCGGCTGGAGCCGTGATGCGCCTATCGCCGCGAGGCGACCTGGCACACCGACCCTAAACTTTCCCGCCTGCCGAGCCGTCAGCTCAGCACCGCGTAGACCACCACGTTCTCGCGGTAGGAGTGCTTGGCGGCGTCGAACTCACCGCCGCAGGTGATCAGGCGCAGCTCCGGCAGCGGCGTCGGGCCGTAGACCTTCGCACTGGGAAACCTCGCCTTCGCGTAGTGCTCGCGGGCCGTCACCCGGAATGTGAGCCATCCACCGCCGCGCTGCACCTCGACCCGGTCGCCGGCCTTCAGCTCGTGCAGTTTGTAGAAGACCGCCGGGCCGGTCTTGGAGTCGACGTGGCCCGCGAGGACCGCCGGGCCCGGGTCGCCCGGGGCGGTGCCGCCGGCGAACCAGCCGGCCTCGTCGTACACCTTGGGGCTCTGCAGCTCGCCCTTCGGGTCGACCGTCAGCGACTCCAGGCCGGTGTCGACGCCGAGCGACGCGATCCGCAGCCGGGTCGGCGGCGCGTCCTGCCCGGCCTCGACCGGCAGGTCCAGGTCGATGCGGTGCGGGACGATCCAGGTCGACTCGCCGGCGTCGATGTCGATCCGGCGGCCGACGAGCGTCGCCGCGCCGAGGTAGACCGGCGCGGCGAGCGCGAGGACGCAGGCGATGAGGGTCAGGGCCCGGCTTCGGGGCGTGCGGTGCCGGACGACCTGTCCCGCGGGCCTGACCATGTGCCGTTCCCCGGTGCGTCAGAGCTGGGTCGTGACCCGGTGGCGGCGGCGCAGGAGCAGCAGGCCGGCCGAGGCGAGGACCACCAGCAGCGTGGCGGACCCGGCAACCGTCAGCCAGAGGCCGGTGCGGTCCCGGTCGCCCGCGGTGCCGCCGGCGCCGGTGTCGACGCCGCCCGCGGGCACGCCGTTGCTGGTCGCGTCGGTGCGCAGCTCGGCAGTGAGGCCGCTCTTGCCGTCCAGGACGATCAGCGAGTAGACGGTGCCGGCCTTCAGCGGGGCGGTGACCGTGGTCGCGGCGGCGGTGGCGCTCGGCCCCGTGAGCCGCAGCGTCCACCTGCCGGGGTCGACCAGCTGGTAGTCGGTCGTGGTGGCGAACTGGACACCGCCGGCGACCTTCGCGCCGCCCGCGATCGACACGTCCAGGACCGGCTCCTTCACCGACGCCTGCACGACCCGGACCTTCGCCTTGCCCTGCTCCGGCAGCGCCAGGTCGTCGGGGATGACCCGCAGGCCGAGGTCGGTGAACTTGCCGACGCCCGCCACGGTGTACGCCTTGCCCTCCACGACGGTGGCCTGGGTGCTCAGCACCGGCGGGCTGTCGGCGGCGGCGCCCTTGGTCCGCATCGCGACCGCGTACGTGCCGGGTGCGAGCGGCAGGTACTTCGACACCACGCCGTAGCCGACCGCGTCGAACTTCTGCGTCGCCATCGAACCGCTGACCGAGCTCAGATACACGTCGACGGCGGGTGTGTCCGGCGACAGGTGCGCGAGACGGACGTAGCCGACGCCGGCGGCCGAGGCCGGTGAGGCGCCGGCGAGCGCGAGGCCGAGGCCGAGGAGTGCCGCCGCGGCGAGTGCCGCGGTCCGTCGCCGCGGGGAAGCACCGATCACGATCATGTCCCTTTGCTCGAAAGGACCCGCCTGGAGGGATGGTTCGACGGTACGTACCCGAGCGAAGGGAATTGAGTAGTCCGTCCGGGCACCATGAGCACTGGTCGATGTGCACGATGCCGAACGGGGCGCCGAAACGCAACCACTGGACGGTCTTTTTCCGTTACCAGGTGGTTACCGATCGGTAGCGATCACTATCTCGGGCTGCCGAAGTCCTGCGTCCAGATCGGGGTCTTGCCCTGGTACGCCAGGCCGACGCCGAGGTCCTTCAGCCCGCAGTTGAGGATGTTGGCCCGGTGGCCGGAGCTGTTCATCCAGGCCTTCATGACGTCGGCGGGCGTCTTCTGGCCCTTCGCGATGTTCTCCGCCGCGCCGGACCACTTGTAGCCGGCGTTCGTGATGCGGGTCGCGAAGCTGGTGCCGTCCTGCGACGTGTGCGAGAAGTAGTCGTTGGTGGCCATGTCCTGCGAGTGCTTGCGGGCCGCGGTGGCGAGCTTCGCGTTGTAGGCCAGGGGGCTGCAACCGGCCTTCGCCCGCTCGCTGTTGACGATCACGAGGACCTGCTGCTCGTACGAGAGGTTCCCGGGCGGCGCGGCGGCGGTCGTCTTCGGCTTCGCGGGCGGCGTGGTCTGCGCCTTCGTCGGTCTGGCGCTCGCCGGCGCGGAGCTGGAGCTGCTGGCCCCGGCTTCGGGTGTGGCGCTCGCCCCTTCGGTGCCGCCGGCCGGGTTCCCGGCGGAGGGGTCGCCGGCGTTGGGGTCGCCGGCGTTGGCCGGGTCGCCGGTCGCGTCGCCCGCCACGGAGGTGCGGGCGGCGTCGCCGGTGTCGCCGTCGCGGCCGAGCAGCACGGCACCGCCGAACGCGGTCGCGCCGACCACCAGCAGCGCGGCCACCCCGACGCCGACGATCACGGCGAGCCGGGTGCCGCGGCGGTGCCGGGGCGCGGGCGTGTCCGCGGCGTCGTCCCCGTAGCCGCTGCCGAAACCGTCGCCGTAGCCCTGGTCGTAGGGCGCCCCGTAGCCGTCACTCTGCGGAGCGGCGCCGTAGGCGGGGCGGACGGGTTCGGTGTTGCGGGCGTCGTACGGACCGAACGCGGACACCAGCTGCCTCCTGAGGCACAGACGACTCAACCGCACCGAAGCCTATGAGTCCCGCCGCCGCCGAACCCAACCAGCGATGCCGATTTCACGACGATCTAAGCGAAACTTATGCCTCGGTCGCGCTGAGCAACGCCGTCACCCCGCGGCGCAGCACCCCGGTCGCGGCGGGCACGTCCAGGTGCAGCTCGTCGCGCAGCATCGACCACGACGCGAAGGTGGTCGCCACCGTCAGCGCGTGCAGGGTCTCCTCCCGGGCTGCACCGGTGCGGTCCAGCTCCTCGGCGAAGAGCTTCTCCAGCTCCTCGCGCGCGTTCGTCACGTACCAGGTCCGGTTGTGCCGCAGCGCCGCCGAGAACGGCTCCCGCAGGCGGGCCGCCCGCGCCGCCGGCGCGATGAGCTCCAGCAGACGGGCCCGCTGCTCGCAGTACGCCTCGATCCGCCGCGGCAAGGGCAGGTCCGGCGGGATGGGCCGGTGCTCGGCGGTCTGCCGCTCCATCAGGCGCGCGCCGGCCGCGGCGAACAGCCGCTCCATGTCCTTGAAGTTGGTCCACAGCGCCCGCAGCGACACCCCCGCCCGCTCGGCGATCCGCTCCGCCGTCGGCTTGAGGTCACCCTCCTCCAGCAGCGTGAGGTGGGCGTCGACGATGGCCCGCCGGGTCCGCTCGGCCCGCAGCGTGCGCCCGTCGACCCGCCGCTGCCCGACAGCCGCCTCACTCATGCCCTCACCTCTGCTGCGCTCCGGCGCCGGCCTGAGCCGGCCCGCACCCATGATTCGCGGTCCCTGCACCGTGCTCCGTACCGCTCATGACTGATCAGCCTACGTGTGTACGGTGAGGTGCGTGGCACTGCGGACCGTGCACGAACTCGACATCGATCTGCCCGTCATCGACCCGGGTGAGCTCGAGCCCGTCAGCGCACCATGGGGCGGCAACCTCAACGACGCCCACGTGCAGACCGGCCGCGCCATCCGGACCACGCTCATCGACGCCCGCCTGCGCCGCTCCCACCTGGAGAATCTCGACCTCAACGGGGTCGTGTGGGAGGACGTGACGGTCTCCGGCTGCCGCTTCGAGAAGGTCGACTTCACCGCGGCGCGGCTGACCGGGCTGACCTTCGAGCGGGTCCACTTCGTCAACTGCAAGCTCACCTGGGCACACCTCGCCGAGTCGCGGCTCGGCGACGTGCTCTTCGAGGGCTGCCGGCTGGACGCGGCGAACCTCGACGACATCACGACGATCGGTCCGACCGGATTCGTCGGGTGTGTCCTGGTGAACACCGTCTTCCGGGACTGCGTCCTGCCGCAGGCGGCGATGTCCGGCTGCCGGCTGCGGCAGATGTCGTTCGAGAGCTGCGACCTGCGCGGCGCCGACCTGCGCGGCAACCAGCTGTCGGAGGTCAGCGGCGTGAGCAGCCTGCGCGGTGTGACGATCGAGCCGGCGCAGCTGCCCGGTCTCACCGACGCGGTGATGCGGGACCTCGGCGTGATCGTCCGCGGGCCGAAGGGTTGACCTGCCAGCGGGGGCGGCGGCGCTGCGGGTAGAACGGCTCGTCGACGCACGGGGCCGGCCCGCTCGCCACGACCGGGCTCGTGAGCAGGTCGCGCGGGTCCGCCTCGACCGCGCCCTCGACGCTGGCGAAGGCGGCGATGCTGTCCATCCCGGCGGCGACCTGCGTCCACGACCGGATCGCCGGCGACGGCGCGGCGAGCCGCACCTCCCCGCCCCGCTGCCAGGCGAGCTCGGCGACCCGCACCAGCAGGGCCGCGCCGGCGGTGTCGCACACGGTCACCTCGGACACGTCCAGGACGAGCCGCGGCTCGGCCGCGACGAGGCAGCCGACGAGCACCGGCTCGACGGTCTCGACGGTCCCTTCCACGAGCAACCCGTGCAGGGCAAGCACCACGGCGTTCATCGTTGTCGACGGTACCGGCAGACCCCGGCCCAATCGTCTCCTTCGGTCGGATGACCCCGCACGGGCCGACCCGTCATGCGCGCATCGCTTCCAGCGCCTTGTGCAGGGCTTTCGGCTCGACGGGCTTCGTCGGCGCATCCGGGCGCAGCTGCTGCATCCGGGCGCCGAGCTCCTGGAGCTGGTTGCGGCCGAGGGCCGTACGGACCTTCGGGAACCACTCGTGCTCCTCCTCGTCGATGTGATGCGTGACACTCTCGATGAGGACGTTGACCTTGGCGTCGAAGCGCTCGTCGTCGGGCGTCATCGTGAAGAGCTCCATGCACAGCACGTCGGCGACGTGATGCTCCTCGTACGACTCGAGAATGTCCTCCTCGAGGTCCGGCACCAGCCGGCGGACCTCCGGGTACATGACCTCGTTCTCCAGGTACGTGTGCACGGTGAGCTCGGCGAGGATCTGCTTGACGATCTCCGCCTTGGCCTCCGCCGGTCCGTCCTCGGCGGCCTGGAACTCCTTGAACAGCCGCTTGACGTTCTTGTGGTCTTCCTTCAGCACGACGATCGCGTCGGTCGACATCGGGTCTCCTCCCGGACGAGCCTGGACTCCGCTCCGATTACCCGCCCGGGAGCAGCACAAACGGTCCTAGCGGCGGGTGCTGATCACCATGCCGGAGCCGTGCTCGAGCTCGACGGAGACGAGGTCCGGGTGCTGCGTCAGCATCCGGCGTACGCCGTCCTGGCGGGCCTTGAAGTCGTCGGGCCAGTCGTCGACGACCCGCATGTCGTCCACGACGAGGATGCCGCGCGGCCGCAGCGCGGCGACGGTCAGGTCGAGCCCCTCGATCTTGCCGCCCTGGGCGTCGGCGAAGATCAGGTCGAACATGCCCACGGCGGTCGGCAGGAACGCCAGCGCGTCGGCGACCCGCAGGTCCACATAGGATGGCCAGGTCTCGCCCGCCGCGACCGCCGCCGTCTTCTCGTCCAGCTCGATCGAGGTCACGCTCACGTCGGTGCGCTCACCCAACCCGGTGACGAGCCAGGCGACGCCGACCCCTGCGCCGGTGCCGAGCTCGAGGATGTGGCCGCCGGGGCGGATGCTCGCGGCGAGCACGGCGAGGAGCCGGCCGACGGGCCGTTCGCAGGACATCGGGAAGCCACTGGTCTCGGCACGCTGATACGCGGCATCGACGAGATTCATGGCATCGACCCTATCGAACGGTGCCCGGCCGGGCGTGCGAAGCTGACCTCCGTGAAGTCACCGCGGATCCTCACCCTCGCCGCCCTGCTGGCCCTCGCGGCGCCGCCGGCCCTCGCCGGCTGCGGCTCCTCCGGGGACTCGCCCTCCACCGGCGACAAGGGCGGCGGCGCGCAGACCGCCACCAACGCGTTCGAGGTGAAGGACGACGTCAGCGTCGTCGAGGTCGACAGCGCGGGCGGCGCGATCACCGTGAAGGTCGGCTCCGGCCCCACGATCAAGGTGACGGAGACGTCGACCTTCAAGGCCGACAAGCCCGGCCGCAAGCAGACCGTCGAGGGCGGCGAGCTGGTCCTCGCGTCGACCGGCTGCGCGAGCGGCGACTGCTCGATCGCGTACACGGTGGAGATCCCGTCGACGCTCAGCGTGCGCCTCAACAGCGCGGGCGGCACGGTCTCCCTCACGGGGCTCACCGGGATCATCGACGTGTCCACCGACGGTGGCGCGCTCACCGCGGCGGGCCTGGCCCCGCCGGAGCTGACCGCCCGCACCGGCGGCGGCGCCGTCGACGTGACCGTCACGCAGTCCCCCGACCGCATCGACCTCGACAGCGGCGGCGGCGACGTGTCGCTGAAGCTCACCGCCGACGGCTACGCCCTCGACGTGCAGCTCGACGGCGGCCAGCAGTCCGGCACCGTGAAGTCCGACGCGGCCTCCCTGCACAAGGTGCACGTCGTCACCGGCGGCGGCAGCCTGACCTTCAAGTAGCCGCTGCCTTTCAGTGCTTAGTCCGTCAGTGCGGAGTAGATCAGCTGGCGCAGCTGCGGCCGGATCGGGTGGGTGCTCGACGGCAGCAGCTGCGTGTAGAACGCCACGGTGAGCCGCTCGGCGGGGTCGATCCAGAAGGCGGTGCTGGCGGCGCCGCCCCAGTAGTACGTGCCCGGCGTGGACGGCGTCCTGGCCGGGACGGGGTCGCGGACCACGGCGAACCCGAGCCCGAAGCCGATCCCCTCGAACGTCGTCTCGGCGAAGCCGCCCGTCTGCAGCCGGTCGAGGTCGACCCCGCCGGGCAGGTGGTTGCGGGTCATGAACCGCACGGTCCGGCTGCTCAGCAACCGTCGTTCCCCACCGTCCAGCGCGCCTTCCCGCAGCAGCATCGCGGTGAACCTGTCGTAGTCGGCCGCGGTGGAGATCAGCCCGCCGCCACCGGACTGCATGGTGGGCTCTTCCAGCGCGTACTTGCCGATGGCGTCGAACCGGGTCGCCTTGCCGCCGGCGGGGCTGGGCACGTAGAGCGCGGCGAGCCGCTTCGCGTCGTCACCGTCCGGGTCCACCGCCCACCGGGTGTCGGCCATGCCGAGCGGCTCGAAAATCCTGGTCCGCAGGAAGTCGCCGAGGCTCTGCCCGGACACCACCTCGACCAGCCGCCCGAGCACGTCGGTGGACACCCCGTAACCCCACCCGGTGCCGGGCTGGAAGAGCAGCGGCAGCGCCGCCCAGTCCCGGCTCGCCTGCGCCAGGTCCACCCCGGTCTTGGCGAGGATGTCGTACCCCGCCTTGCGGTACAGCGCGTCGACGACCGAGGTCTGCAGGAACCCGTACGTGAGCCCCGACGTGTGCGTCAGCAGATGCCACACCCTGATCGGCTCGACCGCCGGCACGGTGAACGGCGCGGAGGCCGACCCGCGGTCGTACACCTGCGGCGCCGCGAACTCAGGCAGCCACCTGCTGATCGGGTCGGTCAGCTCGAACCGCCCCTCCTCCCAGAGCATCATCGCCGCGACCGAGGTGATGGGCTTCGACATCGAATAGATGCGCCACAGCGTGTCAGGCTCGACCGGCAGCCCGGCCTCCATGTCCCGCCACCCGTACGTCGAGGCGTGCGCCACCCGCCCGTCCCGGCTCACCACCAGCTGCCACCCGGCCAGCCGCCCGTCGTCGACGTACCTGGCGAAGTGCGCGTCCAGCCGAGCCAGCCGCTCCGCGTCGATTCCAACCTGACCGGGCGCGACCTCAGGTTCAATGCTCACCCCCGGCAGCCTAACGCGAGTTCACCCCCGCGCCAGATCAAGCCCACCCTGCCCCCGACCCGCCGCCGGCCCGAACCCCGCCGCCGAACCCGGCTCGAGCGCAAGCGAACCAGCCCTGTAGCCCGCACTCATCCGAGGGCGGAACCCCGATGTCGAGCAAACCCACCCCGAGCCGAGCCCGGCGTCGAACTGGACCTGCCCGTGGAGAGGAACCTCGGCACGGGAATCGAGCCCTGACCCGAGACCAGCCATCAACCCGGCACAATGACGCCTCGCCAGCCGTCACGCGGCTCAAGACCAACCCGGCACGAGACCAGCCCTCGGGTGGACCGGCCCGCGAGGTTCAACCCACATCCGGACCAGCCCACCATCACACCGACCAACCGCCAGACCGGCCCGCACGAGACCACCCCGTCGCCGGTTCGACTGCGCCATACCCGCCCGCCGCCGAACCGGCCCCGCACGAGACCAGCCAACCGCCGGGCCGGCTCACCGCTGCGGCGACCCCGCTGCCGGGCCGCCCACCGCGGGGCAGTCCCGTCGCGGGGCAGTCCCGTCGCGGGGCAGTCCCGTCGCGGGGGCGACCCGTCGCAGGGGCGACCCGTCGCAGGGGCGACCCGTCGCAGGGGCGACCCGTCGCAGGGGCGACCCACCATGGGGTGACGCACCACGGGGTGACCCGTCGCGGGCCGACCCACCATGGGGTGGCCCACCACGGGGTGACCCGTCGCGGGCCAACCCACCATGGGGTGACCCACCACGGGGTGACCCGTCGCGGCCAACCCACCATGGGGGTGACCCGTCGCGGGGCCGACCGTCGGGCAAACCGGTCCGCGTGGCACTTGCCCATGGCGCGACCTTGCCGGCGTGGCGGGCGGACCGGCGTGGTGGGCGGACCGGCGCGGGCCAGGGCGGCTGCGGGCGCCGGTGCAGGCGGAGATCAGTTCAGCGCAAGCTGCTCCGCTCCCGCCACGACCCTGTCGACGAAGCCGTAGTCGACGGCTTCCTGGGCGGTGAACCAGCGGTCGCGGTCGGAGTCGGCTTCGATCTGCTCGTACGTCTGGCCGGTGTGCTCGGAGATCAGGCGCTGCATCGTCTTCTTCGTGAAGAGCATCTGCTCGGCCTGGATGGCGATGTCAGCGGCGGTGCCACCGATGCCGCCGGACGGCTGGTGCATCATCACGCGGGAGTGAGGCAGGGCGTAGCGCTTGCCCGGGGTGCCTGCGCTGAGCAGGAACTGACCCATCGAGGCGGCCATGCCCATCACGACGGTCGAGACGTCGTTGGGGATGAAGCGCATGGTGTCGTAGATGGCCAGGCCGGCGCTGATGACGCCGCCCGGGGAGTTGATCCAGAAGCTGATGTCCTTCTCGTGGTCCTCGGCGGCGAGGAGGATCAGCTGGGCGCAGATGCGGTTGGCGCTCTCGTCGTTGACCTCGGTGCCGAGGACGATGATGCGCTTGGTGAGCAGCCGGTCGAACACCGCGCTGTCGAAGGGGACCTGCATGTCTGCCATGAGCGGCGTCCTTTCCCGGGGCTTTCCTCGACCGTAGTGATCGCACGCGCGGAAGGGACCCCTGGTTCGCTGTGAGCGTGTTCGCTGTCAGCGTGTTCGATACCGACAATATGGTGATATTTCCGGTTTAGCGGGCGCGGAGCGCCTGATAAACCGGAAATGCGCAGGCGCGGACGGCCTGGCAAGCCCGGAAGCGCAGGCGCGGACCGTCCGGCCACACCCGAAACGCAGGCGCGGACCACCGCCACACCCGAAACGCAGGCGCGGACCGTTTGACAAGCGCGGAAACACGCCGGCGCGGACGGCCTGGCAAGCCCGGAAGCGCAGGCGCGGACCGCCTGGCAAGCCCGGGAACCCGGAAGCGGACCGCCTGGCATGCAGGTCAGGGAGCGCACCGTGAGACCGGAGCGCAAGGACAAGCCGGGAGCACGCGGGCAGCGGAGCACCCTGACAAAGCCGGAGAAGACGCCTGTACAACCCCGAGCGCAAGGAGCACTCACTCGGAACGCAGGATCGGGCGCAGGGTGTCCAGGACCGACGGGTCCTCGATCGTGGACGGGACCGCCGGGTCGTCGCCGGCGGCGATGCCGCGCATCGTCTTGCGCAGGATCTTGCCGGAGCGGGTCTTCGGCAGCGCCGGCACGATCTGCACGCGGCGGAGGGAGGCGACCGCGCCGATGCGCTGCCGTACCGACGCGACCAACTCCTGCTCGATGACCTCGTGCTCGGTGTCGACGCCCGCCTTCAGCACCACGAATCCGCGCGGCACCTGACCCTTGAGCTCGTCGTCGACGCCGATGACCGCGCATTCGGCGACGGCCGGGTGGGCGGCCAGGACCTCTTCCATGGAGCCCGTGGACAGCCTGTGGCCGGCGACGTTGATGACGTCGTCGGTGCGGCCCATGACGTAGAGGTATCCGTCGTCGTCGAACCGGCCGCCGTCACCGGTCAGGTAGGCGTCGGGGAACGCGCTCAGGTACGACTCGACGAACCGCTCGTCGTCGCGCCACAGGGTCGGCAGGCAGCCCGGCGGTAGCGGCAGGCCGATGACGATCGCGCCGTCGACGCCGGCCGGGGCGGGCGTGCCGTCCGGCTGCAGGACCCGCACGTCGAAGCCGGGCACCGGCACCGACGGCGAGCCCGCCTTCGTCGGCATCGGCTCCAGACCGCGCAGGTTCGCCGCGACCGGCCAGCCGGTCTCCGTCTGCCACCAGTGGTCGACGACGGGGACGCCGAGGGTGGCGCCGGCCCACTCGTACGTCTGCGGGTCGAGCCGCTCCCCCGCCAGGAACAGCGTCCGGAGCGAATCCGTCCTGTACCGGGCGACGAAGCTGCCCGACGGGTCCTCCTTGCGGATCGCGCGGATCGCGGTCGGCGCGGTGAACAGGGCCGTCACGCCGTGCTGCTCGATGACCCGGAAGAACGCGCCGGCGTCCGGGGTGCCGACGGGTTTGCCCTCGTACAGGACGGTGGTGGCGCCGGCGAGCAGCGGGCCGTAGACGATGTACGAGTGGCCGACGACCCACCCGACGTCGGACGCCGCCCAGAACACGTCACCCGGTCCCGTGGCGTACACGTTGGCCATCGACCAGGTCAGCGCGACGGCGTGCCCGCCGTTGTCGCGCACGATGCCCTTCGGCCGGCCTGTCGTGCCCGACGTGTACAGGATGTACAGCGGGTCGGTCGCGGTCACCGGTACACACGCCGCCTCCGTCGCACCGTCGAGGGCGTCGTCCCAGGTCAGGTCGCCGTCGCGCAACACTCCGGGGGCCTGCGGCCGCTGGAGGACGACGCAGTGGTCGGGCCGGTGGGTGGCCTCGGCGAGCGCGGCGTCGAGCAGCGGCTTGTACTCCACGACGCGGCTGCCCTCGATCCCGCACGACGTCGCGACGACCACCTTCGGCCGGGCGTCGTCGATGCGGGCGGCGAGCTCCTTCGGCCCGAACCCGCCGAACACGACCGAGTGCACGGCGCCGAGCCGGGCGCACGCGAGCATCGTGACGACCGCCTCCGGAACCATCGCCATGTAGACGACGACCCGGTCCCCCTTCCCGACGCCCAGCCTGCGCAGCGCTCCGGCGAACCTCGCGACCTCGTGTTGGAGTTTGCGCCAGGTGTACGAGCGGAGCGTGCCCGTGACGGGACTGTCATAGATGAGGGCCGTGTCGTCGGCGCGCCCGGCGGCGACGTGCCGGTCGACGGCGTTGTGGCAGGTGTTGAGCTCGGCGTCGGGGAACCAGCGGTAGAACGGCGGGCGGTCGCCGTCCAGCACCCGCATCGGCATGCGGACCCAGTCGACCCCGGCGGCGGCATCCCGCCAGAACCCGTCGGGGTCGGTGAGGCTGCGCTCGTACGTGTCGCGATAGGCGCCCATCCCTCGATGCTTACACCGGAGCGCTCCGGCTGGCCAGGCCCGCGGGCGCATGGTCGAGCGCGGCCTGGATCGCGGCCATCAACGCCCTGGCCGCCTCCTCGGTCAGCTCGACCGCGACCCGTGCCGCCGGCCCCTGCGCCGGATCCGCGAAGTCGATGTTGAGCGTGTGCCCGAACGGCGCGTGGTGCGGGTGGTCGACGTACACCGCCGCCCGCGTCACCTCGAACCAGCCGTCCGGCCCCTTCGCACTGCCCTCGATCTCGACGGTCTCGGTGTCGTACGTGCACATGCTCAGACCTCCAGCCGCTTGCCGTCGAGGTGCCGGTCGAAGAACGCGAAGATCCGCTTCCATCCGTCGACCGCCGCCTTCTGCCGGTACCCGGGCCGGTCCGGCGAGAAGAACCCGTGCCCCGCGTCCTCGTAGCTGTGCCGCTCGAACTGCTTGCCGTGCTCGGCGAGGATCCCGGCGAGCCGCTCGACCTCCGCCGGCGAGGGGTTCCTGTCGTCGTCGCCGAACAGCCCGAGCACCGGGCAGCCGAGGTCAGGCAGCCGATCCTTGATGGACGTCATCTTCAGCCCCGTCGACGCCGGCGGCGGCTCCAACGCGAACGCCCCGTAACAGTCCACCGCCGCGTCCAGCGGCATCGCCGTCGCGACCAGCAGCGCCTGCCGCCCACCCGAGCAGTGCCCGATGACCCCGACCTTGCCGTTGTGCCCGTCCATCGCCCGCAACGCGTCCGCCGCCGTCCGCACGTCCTTGATGATCTGCTCGTCCGCGATCCCGCCCTGCCCCCGCACGAACGCCGAAGCATCATCCGGCGACGCCCCCGGCGCCTCCCGCCAGAACAGGTTGGGGCAGATCGCGAGGTACCCGTTCACCGCGAACCGCCGCACCATCTCCTTCGTCGACTCGTCCCACCCCGGCAGGTGATGGATCACCACAACCCCCGGATACGCCCCCGGACCGAGCGGCCGGGCCTGGTAGGCCTGAATCTTCTCGTCACCGACGTACACCGTCTCGGCGCGGATCGCATCAGACATAACCCCAACCTACCGCCGCGCCCAGCCCCTCCACCCCCGCCGCCCGCGCCACACCCAACGCGACCAAGGCTCGCGTCTCCCCCAGCGTGATGATCGAAGGACGGATCCGGTCACCCCCACAGCCAGACCCGTCCTTCGATCTTCGCCCGGACCAACGCAAGTCGAAGCGGCGCGCCCTCAACCGAATCGGCACAGCACGGAGCGGGCCGCACCAGACAGCACGACACGGCACGAGGCAGGCCAGCACGCGGCGTACGGCACGAAAGCAGCGCAGGCCGGAGATCTCGGGGCGGCCAGCGCGGGGCGGGGCTGGGCCGCACGGGGCGAGCAGCGCGGCACAGAGCAACGAGGGGCGGGGACGAAGCGGGGCGGGCTCGACCCATGCGGGCCGGCCACGCCATCTGATCGACGCTGGACGAGGGCGACGGCGCCGTGTCGATGCCCTTGGGCGCAGCACCAGGAACCGAGGCCTGAGTCAGAGCGGCACCGATGGGCACGGACCGGACCGGGCCGAAGTCGTGCAGGCTCGGTCCATGCGGGTCGCCCCTCGCCGCCTGACCGGCGCCGCGACGGGTTGCTGCCCGATCGACACCACGGGGGTAGTACGCCTGGCCGACGCCAAGCGCTGGACGGCGCGAACCGAACCCAGTCGACGCAAGCTGAAGCCGGGCGCCGCTACGGCCCCATGCGGCGCCCGCCGAACAGCACCCACGAAGCGACGCGGCACCCAGTCAAGCCACGCGGCACCGGCCGAGCCCGCGGCCTGCAGCGACACAGACCGGACCGATACAGGCCGAAGCGGCGCTTGACCAGCCGCACACCGCCCGGGCGAAGCACCACCCGGCGAAGCGACGCTGCGCCCGCCCGAGCCATTCAGCAGCCAGCCAGCCAGGCCACGCGGCAGCCACCACAGCGACGCGGCACCCAGTCGAGCCACGCGGCAGCCAGCCAGACCACGCAGCGGTCGGCAAGGCGGCGCGGCGGCCACTGCAGCGACGCGGCACCCAGCCAAGCCGGCCAGCACGCAGTCGAGCCACGCGGCAGCCAGCCGGACCACGCAGCGGTCGGCGAGGCGGCGCGGCGGCTGAACGAGCCACGCAGCGGCTGGTGGAGCAGTGCGATGCGGTGGTGGCGCAGGGTCGGCGGGTGTGGGTGGTGGGTGAGGACTACTGGCGGCCGGGCTCCAGGCGGCGGAGGGCCAGGCGGGCGAGGGCGATGAGCGCGGTGGTCTGGAGCAGCAGGATCAGGACGGAGCGCCACCAGTCGCCCGTGGTGTGGGCCCAGAGGGTGTCCTTGAAGGGGATCATCGACTGGAGGTCGACGGTGGAGGCGCCCGCGGCCAGGCCCCAGCGGGTGGGGAAGAGCCAGGCGATCTGCTGCAGGACGGTCTGGCCCTGGAGCTCGAAGAGGCCGCCGGAGAGAACGAGCTGGGCCATCACGACCACGACGAGGACGGGGGTGGTCTGCTCGGTGGTCTTGGCGAGGGCGCTGACGAGCAGGCCGAAGGCCATGGAGGCGAGGGCCACCAGGGCGACGGGGATGCTGATCTCCAGGAGCCAGTGCTCGGGGAAGATCAGGGGGTCCTTGGGCGGGTTCTTGCCGAGCAGCGCCAGCCAGGTGAAGAGGGCCGTCTGCGCGACGATGATGATGGCGAAGACGAAGACCTTCGAGGCCAGGTACGCGCCGGCGGAGAGGCCGACGGCGCGTTCGCGTTTGTAGATGGTGGCCTCGTTGACGATCTCGCGGATCGCGGCGGCGGTGCCCAGGAAGGCGGCGCCGACGGCCAGGACGACGAGGAGGCGCTGGGCTTCGAGGCTGAACTTGGTGAGGCCGGGGGCGAGACCGTTCTCCCCGGGGACGGTGCGGGTCAGCAGGGCCAGGGCCAGCGGCAGGCCGAGGGTGAACAGGGCCAGGCCGCGGTCGGCGCCGATGACCCAGAACATGCGCAGGCACAGGGTGAGGAACTGCCGGATCGGGGCCGCCGGGTGCAGGGCTCTGCTGCGCAGTGACGCACCGCCGAGCTTGACCCGCGCCCGCCCGACCGCCCGCGCCGGCCTCTCCGGCGGCGCACCGGGCGCGGCAGAAGCGGCAGGGGCAGGGGCGGAGATAGGGGCAGGGGACGCCGGCCGCTGCGGCATGGTCTGCTCGGCGGTCTGCGACTCCACACCACCCGAAGCACCAGACGAAGCACCAGACGAAGCGGCAGACGAAGCAACAGACGAAGCGGCAGAGGAAGCGGCAGAGGAAGCGGGGTCGCGGGGCCTCGGGACGGTCACCCGCTCGACCGCGGCGGGCTTCGGCAGGGGCGCCTCGGCGATCTGGGCGGTCACATACTTCGTGTAGAGCTCCGAGCTGCGATACGCCCGCATCCAGTGGTCGGCGTTGGCGGTGACCTCGCGGAACACCTCGGCGTAGTCCTCGGCGCCGAAGAAGGAGAGCAGCTCGCCGGGCGGGCCGAAATAGCCCATGCGGCCGCCGACGGTCAGGACGAGGACGCGGTCGCACAGGTCGAGGTGCATGACGTTGTGGGTCACGACGGCCACGGTGCGGCCCTTGTCGGCGAGGTCGCGGAGCTCCTCCATGACCTCCTTGTCGAGCGCGGGGTCGAGGCCCGACGTCGGCTCGTCGAGGAACAGCAGCGACGGCTCGGTCAGCAGCTCCAGGGCGACCGAGACGCGCTTGCGCTGGCCGCCGGAGAGCTTGTCGATGCGCATCTTGGCGCGCTCGGTGAGGTTGAGGGTGCGCAGCACCTCGGCGACGCGGACGCGCCGCTCCTGGCGCGGCACGTCGTCGGCGAAGCGCAGCGCGGCGGCGAAGCGCAGGGCGCGGCGGACGGTGAGCTGGCGGTGCAGGACGTCGTCCTGCGGGACCATGCCGATGCGGTAGCGCAGCTCGGCGTAGTCGGCGTAGAGGTCGCGGCCGTCATAGCGGACCGTGCCCTGGGTGGCGGGGCGCAGGCCGGCGACGGCCTTGACGAGGGTCGACTTGCCGCAGCCGGAGGGGCCGATGACGGCCAGGAGGCTGCCCTCGCTCAGGGCGAAGCTGACGTCGTCGAGCAGGATCGCGTCCTTGATCCTGACGGTGAGGTCGTCGGCGATGAGGGAGGACGGGCCGGCGTCCTCGAACTCGTGCAGGCGCATCCCGTCGAAGATGAACTCGTGCCGGCCGATGGAGATCATGTCGCCGGGCTGCATCGCCTGGCGGGTGACCTGCTTGCCGTTGTGGAACGTGCCGTTGCGGCTGCCGAGGTCGACGACCTCATACCCGGTCGGGGTGCGGCGCAGCTCGGCGTGGTTGCGCGAGGTGCGCAGGTCGGTGAGGACGATGTCGTTGTCAGGGCCGCGGCCGAGGCGGATCAGCGCCGCCGCGTCGTGCAGGGCGGCGCCCCGCTGCACCGGCGGCTGGGCGGCGGGGACCGGCTCGGTGATCGTGACGACCTTGAACGCGACCTTGGGCCCGTCCGCGGCGCCGAGGTGCACCGCTCCCCCGTCGACGGCGGCGACGAAGGCGGCCTTCTCCCCGTCGACATACGTCCCGTTGCGGCTGCCGAGGTCGCGCAGGAACCAGCCGTCATCGTTCCAGATCACCTCGGCGTGCCGGCGGGAGATCAGGGTGCCCTCGACCACCAGGTCGTTGGCCGCGTCGCGGCCGATGGTCACGGTGTCGTCGGGCCGCACCAGTGAGCGCGCCTCACCGGCCGGGCCGGTGACGGTCACTTCGAGGACGGTGAGCTCGCGGGTCACGGTCTGCTGGTCATTGCTCGCCACGGGCATCATCATGCCGCCCACGTACGACAGAAAACAGCGGGGGTTTTTTGTATCAGGAAGCCGACTGCCGCCCTCTAGTTCCCAGACCACGTGAGGAGGAGAGCCCATGGCACCAGCGGACGCCCGTTCGGAGCAGTGGCGGTCGCGACGCGCCCGCAGGCTCGCCGGGCTGGGGTGGGTGCGTCGCGAGGACCGGGCGGACGGCACTCCGGTGCGGTTCGTCGCGGACGAGCTCCTGGTGCTCGACGACCACTTCGCCACCGCTCGTCAGGCGTTCATGGAGCAGGGCTTCGCCGTCCGGGACATCGTGGAGGAGGGGGATGTCCCGGAGGGGTTCCGGCGGGTGCGGTTGCCTGGCCTGGACGTCGCGCGTGCCGCGAGGCGGGTGCGGGTCCAGGCCGAGGCGGCCGGTGACACCAGAGTGGCCGCCGGGCCGAATCACGTGTTCGTATCGACGCCGTTGGAGCACGCGGGGCCGTATGGCCCGCCGCGGCCGGCGGCGCCGGGGCGCCTCACGGTGCGTGACCGTGCGGTGCCGGAGGTCGAGGTGCTGGTGCTGGACACCGGGGTGTGGCTCAACAGCCCGCTGCCCAAGGACCGGTATGTCACCGACGACCTCGAGTCCAGCATGCAGAGCGACGACGACGTGCGCGACGGCGACGTCGGGCACGCCAACTTCGTCGCCGGGGTGCTGGTCGCCAGGTCCGCACACGTCCGGCCACGGGTGGTGAGGATCGTCGACACGTTCGGGGTGTGCCGGGAGACCGACCTGATCGCGGGGCTCCGGCAGGCGTACGACCATCAGATCATCAACCTGTCGCTGGGCGGCTACACGCTCGACGACCGGCCGCCGGTCCTGCTGACGGCGGCGCTGACGAAGCTACTGGGCAGCGGCGACCGGGTGGTGGTCGCCGCTGCCGGCAACGACGGGCAGCACGACCGGCCGTTCTGGCCGGCGGCGTACGCGGGCACCAGCGTGTCGTGGCGGCGGCGGGTGGTCGCGGTCGCGGCGCACGACGGCCGGCGGATCAGCGACTGGAGCAACACCGGCACGTGGATCACGCTCGTGGCGCCGGGCGCCGACGTCACCAGCACGTTCGTGCATCACGAGGACTTCAGCGACGGCTGGGCGAGGTGGAGCGGGACCTCGTTCGCGGCGCCGTACGTCGCGGCGGCGATCGCCGACGCGCTGCCCGGTGCCGGCTCGGCCCGGCTGGCGGCGGAGGCGGTCATCGCCGGCGCGTCCCGCCGGTACGGCCGCTACGCAGGGCTGGCGTGATCGTATGCGCCACGGCAGCCACGGCAGGGGACAGCGGTGCCACACCGGGAGCATTACCAGGGGGAGGGGGGTGACGGGGTGCGGCACGCAGGTCGCCGCACCCCGTCACCGACAGGGCGCGATGATAGCCTTCGAGACCATGGCTGAGCCTGAAAACGCCGAGGTCCTGAGGGCGGCCGCCACCGGCGACCACAAGGCTTGGGAGTCCATCGTGGACAGATACGCCAACCTTGTCTGGTCGGTCGCGCGCAGCTTCCAGCTCGGCCGTTCCGACGCCTCGGACGTCAGCCAGGCGACCTGGTTGCGGCTGGTCGAGCACATCGCCGACATCCGTGACGCGGACCGGCTCGGCTCCTGGCTGGCCACCACCGCCCGGCGGGAGGCGCTCGCGCTGCTGCGCCGCGGCGGGCGGGACGTGCCGGCCGGCTCGGCCACCGACTTCATCGGGATCCTCGGCGGCACGCTCGCCGGCGAGGACGAGGACCTCGACGCGGGGGTGCTGCGCGACGAGCGGGACAAGGCGCTGTGGCACGAGTTCAGCGCGCTGTCCGGCCCCTGCCAGCAGCTGTTGCGGGTGCTCATCGCGGACCCGCCGCCGAGCTACGCCGAGGTGTCGGCGGCCCTCGACGTGCCGGTCGGCAGCATCGGACCGACCCGGCAGCGCTGCCTGGGCACGCTGCGACGCAGATTGGGCTCGACATGAGGCCACAACGGACCGCACCACAACCAGACCTCGACATGACGCCACGGACACAAGCAGGGCCGACCCGATGATCGGGGAGGAAGAGGTGCTGAGGGCATTGCGCGAGATCGCGGGCCGGCACGACCCGCTGCCCGACGACGTGCTCGCGGCGGCACGGGCCAGCATCGGCTGGCGTGACCCCGACGCGGCCCTGGCCGAGCTGACCGCCGACTCGGCGCGGGAGCGGCTCGTCGCGGTCCGCGGTGGCGGCTCGCCACGGCTGCTGTCGTTCTTCGGCGGCTCGCTGACGATCGACGTGCAGGCGACGACCCGCTCCGGCGTCGTCGAGGTGGTCGGCGCGGTGTCCCCCGCGGTGCCGGCCAGGATGGTCCTGGAGTCCCCGACCGGCAGCAGCCACGAGACCGACGTCGACGACGAGGGGCGGTTCCGCTTCCAGGATGTCGTCGCGGGGTCTGTACGACTGCGGTGCGAACCGGCCGACGGCTCGCCCGTCCACACGGAATGGGTCCTCCTCTAGGAGGGGCAATTCGCCACGAGACGGACACATCCGGCGGTACCCTGCAAGGCATGCCGATCGATCACGTGCAGATCGTGTCCATCCCGGTGAGCGACCAGGACCGGGCACGCGACTTCTACGTCAACGCGCTCGACTGGGAGCTGGTGAGCGACAACGACTCCGGCGACCGCCGCTGGGTCGAGGTGGCCCCGAAGCACGGCCAGACCGCGTTCACGCTCGTCACCTGGTTCGAGACCATGCCCGCGGGCTCGCTGCGCGGCATCGTGCTGGACACCGACGACATCGAGAAGACCTACGAGGAGCTGTCCGAGCGGGGCATCATCTTCGACGGACCGATCGAGGAAGGGCCGTTCTCGCGGGTCACGAGCTTCTCCGACCCCGACGGCAACACTTTTGTGCTGCACCAGCTCTACCAGCCGCGCACGAGGGTACTAAGCTACCCGCCGGCAGGGTCGTAGCGCAGAGGTCGTCGCGCCCGCACAGCACGCTGGAGGACGTCGGTTCGATTCCGACCGGCCCTGCCCCTCTATGCTCGTCCCCGGTGGGCCGTAGCGCAGAGGTCGACGCACCGCTTTGCCAGAGCGGAGGACGCCGGTTCGATTCCGGCCGGTCCACCCACACGTTTCCTTGCGGCCAGGGGCTAGGCTCTGCCGGTGCCTCGTCTGGACCCCTCCGACGTCGCGGCGTGCCTGCGTGTGCTCGCCGCGCTCAACGGCGCGGACGACGACGACCCGTCGGCCCAGGCGGTCCGCGAGGCGGTCGTCAGTTCGTACAAGAGCCGCAAAAAACACCAGAAGAGCGCCCGCAAGGCCGAGAGCAACGCCCATGACCTGCGGCTGCTGACCGGCAGCACCGAGCAGGACGACGAACTGCTGCGGGCCCGGCGCTGCTACGTGTGCAAGCAGCACTACCGCACGGTCGACCGGGCGTATCCGCTGATGTGCCGGCCCTGCTCGACCGGCAACACGGCCCGCCGCACGGCCCGCTGCGACCTGCGCGGCCGGCGCGCGCTCGTCACCGGCGGGCGGATCAAGATCGGCTACCAGACGGCGCTGAAGCTGCTGCGCGACGGCGCCGACGTCATCGTCACCACGCGCTTCCCGCACGACGCGGCCCGCCGGTTCGCCGCGGAGAGCGACTTCGCCGACTGGCGCGGCCGGCTGCGGGTGCACGGCGTCGACTTCCTCGACCTGCCCGCCGTCGTGGGCCTCGTCGACGCGGTCACCGAGCAGTGGGGCCACCTCGACATCCTCGTCAACAACGCGGCCCAGACCATCTCCCGGCCGTACGAGTACCACCGGTCCCTTCGTGCGGCGGAAACCGAGCAGGCATCGCTCGAACAATGCGTGCCGGTCGTCCCGGCGACGCAGGTCCCGGCGCTGCGCTCCACAGTGGACTACTTCCCCGCCGGCATGGTCGACGAGACCGGTGAGCAGCTCGACCTGCGCCCCGTCAACAGCTGGGTGCTGCACCTGCACGAGGTCACCCCGCGGGAGTGGATGGAGGTGCAGGTCGTCAACGCGTTCGTGCCGTTCCTGCTCACCGCCCGGCTGCGCCCGCTGATGCTCGCGTCGCCGCACCCCGACCGGTACGTCGTGAACGTCTCGGCGATGGAGGGCAGCTTCAGCCGCCGCAACAAGACCAGCCGGCACCCGCACACCAACATGGCCAAGGCCGGCCTCAACATGCTGACCCGCACGATCGCCGAGGACTACGCCCGTGACGGCATCCACGTCACCAGCGTCGACACCGGCTGGGTCACCGACGAGCGGCCGCAGGGCACCAAGGAGGCCTTCCACGAGGCGGGCTTCCGAGTGCCGCTGGACGTGGTCGACGGCGCCGCCAGGGTGTACGACCCGATCATCCGCGGCGTGCACGGCGACCGGATCTCCGGCGTCTTCCTCAAGGACTACCAGGTGGTGCAGTGGTAGACATCGCTTGCCCGGTGCTCGCGGCGCCGGCCGTGCCGCAGGCCGACCTCGCCGGCCTGTCTCCCCTCCTCCAACGGCTGCGCGACCCCGAGCCGGTCCGGGAGACCGAGCGCTTCCCGCTGGGCACGCTGCAGCCCGACGGCCGGGTCGACCTGTGCAAGCAGGGCCTCGGCGCGGCCGGCGTCACCCAGGTCCTCGACCGGGTCGTCGGGTCCCCGCACGCCGTGCACCTGCTGCTGGGCACCAACGGGCTCGGCGCCCCGGGGACCGCCGCCCTCGCCGAGGGCCTGCCGGAGGGGCATCGGGTCGAGACGCTGTACCTCGGCTGCAACGCGATCGACGCGGCCGGCGCCGCACCGTTGTTCGAGCGGCTCGCCGGCGACGACCGGGTGCGGGCGCTGTGGCTCAAGCGCAACCCGCTCGGCGACGAGGGCGTCTCGGCGCTCGCGGAGACGCTGCGCCGCAACACGACCATCGACACCGTCGACCTGGTCAACACCGGCCTGACGACCGCGGGCCTGGCGGTGCTCGTCGACGCGCTCGCCGCCCGGCCGGCCCCGGTGACCCGGGTGTTCCTCGGCGGCAACGGCCTCGGCCCGTCGGCGGGGCCGCTGCTCGCCCGGCTGCTGCGTGACGCCGGGGTCCGCGGCCTGTTCCTGGCCGCGAACCGGCTGGGCGACGACGGCGTCCTGCCGGTCGTCGAGGCGATGCACGGCAGCGACATGACGCTGGGCCTGGGCGGCAACGGGCTCACCACGCACACCGTCGCCGGGCTCGCACCACGGCTGCCCATGCTGGACAGCCTGGACCTGAGCCGCCCCCAGTCGCTGCGGGTGCTCGGTGCCACCGACAACCTGGTCGGTGACGACGGCGCCGCGCTCCTCGCCGACGCGCTGCCCGGCACCCGGCTGCGCCGCCTCGACCTGCGCCACACCGGCGTCGGCGGCCGCGGCGCGAAGGCGCTCCTCGCGGCGCTCCCCCAGACCGCCCTGACCCGCCTCGCGCTCGGCCCGGACGTCCCGCGCCGCGTGAAACGGGCCATCAGCGCGCTGCTCCCGGCCGCCGACAGGCAGCCGGGCAGCGAGATCGTGAGCGTGTACCGGTGACGACCCTGACCCGAGCGGGCGCCGGCAACTGGCGGCGGATCCGGCGCTGGGCGACGCCCCCGTCGATGATCCGGGCGGCGACGCAGGCCCGGCTCGCCGGCGACTGGCGCGCCGCGTGCGCCGCCGCGAACCTCGACGTCGAGCTCGACGACGGCCAGGCGAAGCTGTTCGAGGACGACCTCGCCCACTTCGCCCCGGACCTGCTGCGCTGGCACCTGCCGCGCAAACCGGCCCGCGGTGACACCCACCTGGACGCCCGGCAGGTCATGCACCTGGCCGGCGACGGGCCGGCGCTGTACGTCGGCGGCACCCGCCTCGGGTTCGGCTCGCAGCGGCTGCGCCTGTTCGCCACCGACGAGCCGCTCGACAGCGACGACTGGGACGACTGGGAGTGGGACGACGGCCCGCGGCCGTTCCACGCGCTGCACGACTACCGGACCCGCCGGCACCTCTGGGACGCCCGCGAGTCCGGCCGGCTCCTCGAGGGCTGCGGCTGGACGCACCTGCCGTTCCACGACCCGGCCGGCCGCCCGCTGCCGGAGGCGGCGTGGGGGGACACGGAGCAGGTCCTGGCGCTGCACGACGCCGGACAGTTCCGGGAGGCGTGGCAGGCCGCCGGCGCCGACGTGCCCGAACTGCCCGACGACGGCAGCCACTGGAACACGCGGATCCTGCGGCGGCTGTGGCGCGGGTTCCTCGGCGAGCACCGCGCCGTCCTCGACGCCGCCCGCGCCCGCCGCGCCGACGCCGCCGGGATCGTCTTCGGCTGGAACTACGTGCTGAAGCTGACCGGCTTCGACGACCAGCGGCTCACCGGCGAGTGGGTGGGGACCGGCTACCGGGACCGCGACGCCGACTGGCACCTGGACGCCCGCCCGTACGAGCGGCCCATCGACGCCGAGCTCGTCCGCACCGGCACGATCCCCGTGTCGTGGCTGCACCCACTCGTGCACGCCGCGTTCTTCCCCGAGGCCGAGGCACCCTCGCCGCGGGTGGGCGCGACGGCGGTGCCCGAGGCGCGGCTGCGCTGCCGTGACGGCGCGTGGCATCACGTACGGATGGCCGGCGGCCGCTTCGAGATCCCCCACTCCGACGAGGAGCGCCGCCGCGAGCAGGCCCTCCTCGCGCTCGGCGGCGAGGTGCACGGCTGCATCGCCGCCGAACGGGACTGGCGCGACCCCCACGCGAAGCTCCCCCGCGCCCTGCACGAGCTGCGCCGCGACCTCATGCTGCGGGCCCAGCACGGCGACCTGCCCGGCGTCGTGGAGCTCCTCGACGCGGGCGTCGACCCGCACGCCCGCGACCCGCACGGCCGGACGCTGCTGCACCACATCAGCGGCCTGATGGCGGCGCCGGACGACCTGACGCTCTTCGACCGGCTGATCGGCCTCGGGCTCGACGTCCACGCCCGGGACCGGCGGGGCATGACGCCGCTGCAGACCGCCGTGTACGACACCGGATCCGCCGAGCTCGTCCGCGCCCTGCTCGCCGCCGGGGCCGACCCGGACGGCGAGGACGACAACGGCGTCTCCGTCGCCGACACCCTGGACCGGTTCGGCCGCCCCGAACTGAAAACCCTGCTGCAGTCGCGGTGAGGGCGCTGCGCACGGCGCGGCGGTTCGCGGTGCCCCGCTGGATGATCGAGCGGGCGACGCGGTGCCGGCTCGCCGGGGACTGGCGGGGTGCGTGCGACGCGGCCGGCGTCGACGTCGGCCTCGACCTGGCCCGGATCGGGCGCGACCACGGCGCCGCGGTCGCCGCCGCGGTCGAGGACGACCTGCTGCACCTAGCGCCGGACCTGCTGCGCTGGCACCTGTTCCAGACACCGGCGCCGGGCGCGGTGACCCTCGCGGCGCACGGGCGGCACGCGCTGCTGGTCCGGCGGCGGCACCCCGGCACGCCCAGCCAACGGCTCGAGCTCGGGTTCGCCGAGCCGGACGGCTACCCGCCGTTCGCGCTCGACGGCGCCCGTGAGCGGTGGGACAGCCGGCGCACCGGCGAGCTGCTCGACCGCTGCGGCGGCTACGACGGGCACCTGCCGTTCCTCACCGCGTCCGGCGACCGCCTGCCGGAGGCGGCGTGGGGCGGCCCGGAGCGGATCATCGCCCTGCAGGACGCCGGTGACTGGGCCGCCGCCTGGACCCTCGCCGGGTTCGACGTCGGGCCGCTGCAGGCGGCCATCGGCAAGGGACGCTGGGTCGGCAGAGCGATGCGCGAGCGGCGGCACGACCTCACCGGGCTGCGGGCCGCCGTCGCCGCCGTGTTCGCCGCGGGACGGCACCGGGCCGGCGTCCCGCTCGGCCTCTCCCCGGACACCTCGCTCACCGTCGACGCCGACCTGCGGGTCTCGTACGGCACGTCGTCGCCCCTGCCGCCGATGGTGCCGGTCGTGCGCGCGGAACGGGCGGTGGACTTCGACCTCGTACGCCACGGGATCCTGCCGCTGGAGCACCTGCACCCGCTCGTCGGCGACGCGCTCTTCCCCGACCTCGCCGGGCTCTTCGACGGGCCGCCCGAGACGGTCCCCGACCTGGCGCCGGTCCGGGTGCGGTGCCAGGGCGAGTGGCACATCCTCGGCAGCCACGAGCACACCGCCGAGGAGATGCGGCGCGAGCTGGCGCTGCGGGCGCTCGGCGGGGCGCCGCTGCGCGGATGCTTCGCCGCGCAGGCCGGTTGGCGCGACCCCGACGCGTGGACGCCGAAGGCGCTGCGCCTGCGCCGCCGCGACATCGTGCTGCACGCGGTCAGCGGCGACGGGCCGGCGATCGTCGCGTGGCTCGACGCGGGCCTCGACCCGCACCTGCGCGACCATGAGGGCCGGACGCTGCTGCACCTGCTCGCGTGGCTGCCGGACCCCGGGCCGGTCGTCGCGCGGCTGCGGCACGCGGGCCTCGACCCGCACGCCCGCGACAAGGCCGGCCTCACCCCGCTCCAGCACGCCCGCGACCGCGGCGGCACACCGGCGGCGATCCGGGCCCTGGAGGAGCTGGGCTGCACATGATCCTCCGGTACGCCGTGCTCCCGGCCATGATCCGGTGGGTGACCGCGGCCCGGCTCGCTCACCCCGGCAGCAACCTACTCCGTCGACCAATCGGCCCCTCCTCGGATAAATCCAGGCGCAAGCGCCCGGATTTATCCGACATTTCGTATTTGTCGGGCAGGAGCTCGGCCTGGCGGGGCTCTGTCTCCACCGGCTCCGCCCGCAGCCGGTGCCTTGACAGGCCGACCGGTCTCCCGGGAAGCGAGGCCGGACGCCTGCGCCTCGATCACTGTCCGGGCCGGGGTGGTGCCTGATGTGGCGGCGTGAGCTGGCGGCCGCGCGGTGGACGCGGCGGTTCGGGGTGCCGGCGTGGATGATCGAGGCGGCGGCGGAGCGGCGGGCCGCCGGGGACTGGCGCGGTGCGTGCGCGGCGGCCAGGGTCGACATCGACCTCGACCTGGCGGGGATCGGGCGCGGCGACGGCTGGGACGTCGCGGCGCGCGTCGAGGACGACCTGCGGCACCTCGTGCCGGACCTGCTGCGCTGGCACCTCGACCCGGCCCGGCCCGTCACCGTCCTGAGCGGTCACGGCGACCGCGCGCTGTTCGTGCGGCGGCGCGAGCCCGAGCGGCTGTCGCTGCGCTACGGCGCGGTGCCGGCCGGCTCGTCGCGGAGTTCGCTGGTGTACAGCCGGGCGCTGTGGGACGACCGGTACACCGGCATCCTCGGCGGCGGGAGGCCGGTGCCGTTCCTCGACGGCGCGGGACACCGGCTGCCGCCGGAGCGCTGGGGGCTCGCCGAGCACGTCATCACGCTGCAGGACGCCGGTGACTGGATCGGGGCGTGGCGGCTCGCCGGCTTCGACCTCCAGCCGCTCCTGCAGCGCCGGTCCGACCTGCGCGCGTCGGTCCGCACGCCGTCGCGCGGACCGGCCCGCGGGACGTGGCGGCTCGACCTGACCGGGCTGCCCGCCGCGATCCGGTCGGCCGGGGCGGCGGAGGCGCTCATCGATCACGTGGACGGGGCGTACACCACCCTGATCCGCGACATGACGGTCAGCGGCTCGCCCTCGCCGGAGGCGGCAGGGCTGCGGCTGCCGGCGCCGCTCGTCGAACGGCCCGCCGACGTCGACCTCGTCCGCCTCGGGATGCTGCCGGCGAGCGCGCTGCACCCGCTGGTCGGCGCCGCCCTCTTCCCCGAGCTGCGGTGCATGCCGCCGTCGCCGGTGCCGGACACGGGCCCCGTCCGGGTCCGCCGCGACGGCGCCTGGCGGCTCACCGACCCCGCGGACGCGGGCTGGCACGACCCCTTGGCCGCGTTGCCGAAGCAGCTCCGGTTGCGTCATGCCGCGTTGGTACGACTGGCGCGCCACGGCGACGCCCCGGCCCTGTCGGCGTGGCTGGCGGGCGGCGGTGACCCGTACTTCCGCGACGGCAACCGCAGGACGATGCTGCACCTGCTCGCGTGGGTGCCCGACGCCGAGACGCTGCTGCTGGACCTTCTCGCCGCCGGCCTCGACCTGGAGGCCCGCGACGCGTCCGGCATGACGCCGCTGCTGTTCGGGGTGGCGCACGGCGGGTCCGCCGGGACGATCCGGGCGCTGGCGACGATGGGCGCCGACGTGGACGCCGTCACGTTCGCCGGCCTCGGGTGGGCCGACCTGGCGCGGGTCTCGGGGCGGCTCGACGAGCTGTCGTTCCTGGGCTGACCGGGTCGCGCTGCTGGGGGCGATCGGGTCGGTGATCGGGTCGCGTTGCCGGGGGCTATCGGGTCGCGTTGCTTGGGGTGACCGGGTCGCGTTGCTTGGGGAAATCGGGTCGCGTTGCTTGGGGTGACCGGGTCGCGTTGCTTGGGGAAATCGGGTCGCGGAATTGTCGTACCCGGGGGATACCGTGTCGCGCATGACCGCAGAACCAACGGCGCTGACCCTGCTCGCCGCGGCCGACGAGCTGCTCGCCGCGACGCGTTCGACCCGCGTGGAGCGACGCGACAACACACAGCTCGAGGCCCTGGCACTGGCCGTCTCCGCCAACCTGCCGGTCCTGCTGTGGGGCGAGCCCGGCATCGGCAAGTCCTCGGCGCTGCAGCAGCTCGCCGACCGGCTCGACGTGCCGATGGAGACGGTCATCGCCAGCATCCACGAGCCGTCCGACTTCGCGGGCCTGCCCGTCGTCGGCGACGACCCCGCCACGCAGGGCGTGCCGATGGCCCCGCCCGACTGGGCCGTCCGGCTCGCCAAGCGCGGCTATGGGCTGGTCTTCTTCGACGAGCTGTCCTCCGCCCCGCCCGCCGTGCAGGCCGCGCTGCTGCGCGTCGTCCTGGAGCGGCGCGTCGGCAGCCTCGAGCTCCCGCCCGCGGTCCGCGTCGTCGCCGCCGCCAACCCACCGGCGAGCGCCGCCGACGGCTGGCACCTCAGCCCGCCCCTGGCCAACCGGTTCGTCCACCTGCACTGGACCCACGACCCCGCCGTCGTCGCCCGCGGCCTCGCCGGCACCTGGCCCACCGCTGACATCCCCCGCGTCGACCCGCGCAAGGGCGCGTCGGCGCTCGCCAGGGCCCGCGGCACGCTGTCCGGGTTCCTCACCGCCCGCCCCGGCCTCGCCCACCACCTGCCCGCCGACGCCGAGGCCCGCGGCGGCGCCTGGCCGTCCCCGCGCACCTGGGAGATGGCGCTGCGCCTGCTCACGTTCGGCATGGCCAGCGACGCCAGCCGCGCCGCCCTGTCCACCGCCCTCGTCGGCGCCATCGGCGACGGCGCCGGCCTCGAGCTGGTCAACTACCTCGACGAGCTCGACCTCCCCGACCCCAACCGCGTCCTCGCCAACCCCGACGCCTTCCAGCTCCCCGCCCGCGGCGACCGCCAGCTCGCCTTCCTCACCGCCGTCGTCTCCGCCGTCCAGAGCAACACCACCCGCGAGCGCTGGGAAGCCGGCTGGACCGTCCTGAGCAAGGCCGTCGAGGCCGGCGTCCCCGACGTCGCCGCCCGCGCCGCCTCCGACCTCGCCGGCATGCGCAAACCCGCCTGGCCGGTGCCCGCCACGATCGACGCCTTCATCGACATCCTGAGCCTCTCCGGCGCCCTCCGATGACCACCACACCCCCGACGCGCGCGGTCGGCCCATCTCCCCCAGCAAGTGCGTCCGGCCCACCGCCTCAGGCGGGCGCGGCCGAGCTGGCGTCTCAGGCCGATCCGGCCGGGCTGGCGTCTCAGGCGGGCGCGGCCGGGCTGGCCGGCCAAGCGTCTCAAATCGGGGCGGCCGCTCTACGGTCTCAGACCGGCACGGCGGGTCCACCGCCTCAGGCGGACGCAACCGGCCCAGCGTCTCAAACGGGGGCGGCCGGTCCACCGTCTCAACCCAGCGCTGCCGGTCCACCGCATCAGGCGGACACGACCAGTCCACCATGCACGGCAGAGGTCGAGGCGACACACCCTGACTCAAAGCCACCGGCGTCCGGCTCCCCCTCACACACGCAACCAGCGCCACCGGCACCCACCCAGGCACCCCTGCCCGCGGGGACACAGCGACCACCATCCGCGCCCGCAACGCCACAAGTGATGCCATCCGCCGCCCCGGCAACGCACACCAATCCGTCCGCGTCCGTAGCACCATCCGCGCCCGCGACACCGCAAGCAACACCATCCGCCACCGCGACGCAGGCGACACCATCCGCCACCGCGACGCCGTCGGCCACCCCGACAACGCGCACCAATCCGTCCGCGTCCGCAACAACGCCCGTGTCCCGGACACCGCAAGCAACACCATCCGCCACCGCGACGCAGGCGACACCATCCGCGCCCGCAACGCCGTCGGCCACCCCCACAACGCGCACCAATCCGTCCGCGTCCGCAACACCATCCGCGCCCGCGACACCGCTAGCAACACCATCCGCCACCGCGACGCAGGCGACGCCATCTGCGCCCGCACCAACGCGGCCGACGTCATCTGCTTCCGCAACGCCGCAAGCGACACCATCCGTCACCGTGACGTCGCAGGCGGCACCGTCTGCGCCCGCGACGCCGCAAGCGACACCACCCACGTCCGCGACGACGCAGGCGGCACCGCCCGCGTCCGTAACGGCGCAGGCAACGCCGTCTGGCAGCGCGGCGACGGAGGTGGCATCGGCCGTGGCCACGGCTGGGCCGGCGTCTGCGCCATCGCCGCGCGCGCACCCGGTGTCTGCGGCCGGCTTGCCGGTCTCTTCACATCCGCGCCCACAACTGGCGTCGTCCGCGCCGGCGCTGGCTGACCAGACGCTGCCGTCCTTGGCGGCGGCGGAGGTGCCGCCCTCCGAGTCCGGGGTGGCGCAGGAGGCATCGTCTCCCGGCACGGGGGCGGCGGGCGTGCTGCCGGGGTCGCCTCCTCCTGGGCCGTCGGCAGGGGCGGCGCAGGCGTTGGATCGGACGAAGCTGCTCGCGGCGCGGTACAAGGCGGCGATGCTGCGACCGTACCTGGCGACGGCGTTGTACGCGTTGTCGGTCGTGCCGAGCCGGCACCTGGCGACCATGGGGGTCGACCGGCGGTGGCGGTTGTACGTGTCGCCGGAGTTCGTGCACGCGCACAGCGTCGAGGAGCTGGCCGGGGTTTGGGTGCACGAGGTGGCGCACCTGCTGCGTGACCATCACGGGCGGGCGGACCGGCTGCCGGCGGGTGACCGTGGCGACCACCTGCGGGTCAACCTCGCGCAGGACTGCGAGATCAACGACGACCTGGTCGCGGACAAGCTGGTGCTGCCGGCGTCGCGGGTGGAGCCGGCGACGTTCGGGCTGCCGGAGGGGCGGCTGTTCGAGGAGTACCTGGCCGGGATCCCGCACACGCACGCGCACCAGGTGCAGTGCGGGTCGGGGGCGCACGGCATCCCGGTCGCGGGTGAGGTCGGTGACGCTGCCGGCCCCGGCGTCCGGGACGTGGAGGCGGTGGCGATCCGGCGGCAGACCGCCGACGCCATCCGGGCGCACGTGCGGTCGCGCGGCACCGTGCCCGGGGGCTGGCAGCGGTGGGCGGACGAGATCGCCGAGCCGGTCGTCGACTGGCGGCGGCTGCTGACCGGGGCGTTGCGGCAGGCGGTGGCGTGGGCGAGCGGCGCCGTCGACTACACGTACGCGCGGCCGGGGCGGCGGACGGGGGCGATGCGCGGGGTGGTGCTGCCGAGCCTGCGCCGGCCGCTGCCGCGGGTTGCGGTGGTCGTCGACACGTCCGGCTCGATGGGCACCGACGACCTGGCGGCGGCGCTGAGCGAGGTGACCGGCGTGCTGCGTACCGTCGGCATCCGCGGCAACCGGGTCACCGTCGTCGCCTGCGACGCCGACGTGCACGCGGTGACGCGGGTGGTGAAGGCGGAGCAGGTCGAGCTCGGCGGTGGCGGCGGCACCGACATGCGGGTCGGGATCGCGGCGGCGCTGCGGTCGCCGGACAAGCCGCAGATCGTGGTCGTCCTCACCGACGGCGGGACGCCGTGGCCCGACGAGCCGACGGGGTGCCGGCTCATCGCCGGGCTGATCGGAGCGAACCCTCCGCTGCCGCCGTCGTGGGTGGAGTCGGTGCACATCACAACGACCAATGGCGGCTGATCCAGGTGTACGCGACGACTTTCGGAGACTGTCCCGCCGCGGTGCGGCTGCCTACCGTGAGGCGTATGGCAGAACACGAGCTGGGATTGTCCCGCGCCGACAAGTGGCTGATCGGCGCCGGGTTCCCGCTGGCCGGGGTCGCCGCCGGCTGGGCGTTGCCGCTGCTGGCGCGCTGGCTGCTGAGCCTGCCGTGGGTGCCGTTCGGAGGGCCGGTCCGGCTCGTGGCGGCGCTCGACCACGGGTTCGGGCGGGTCGCGCTGGTGGCCGCCGGGCTGCTGCTCGGGGTGGTGTTCGTGGTCGTGGCGGTGCACGAGACGCTGCGGGTGACCGTCGCCGACAGCGAGCTGCGGTTGCGGCTCGGCGACGCCGCCTGGGTGGTGCGCCGGGAGGACGTGTCGGCGGTGTTCGTCGACGGGCGGCTGCTCGTCGTGCTGGACCGGGACTCGCGGCAGGTGGTGCGGGAGCGGCTGGAGAAGGCCGGCGACCCGCACGTGGCGGAGGCGTTCCGGGCGCACGGGTACCCGTGGCAGAAGGAGGACCCGTTCGGGGAGCTGTTCCGGCGGTGGGTGCCCGACCTGCCGGACCTGCCGGCCGCGGTCAACGCGGTCCTCGCCGCCCGGGCGGTGGCGCTGACCAGCAAGAGCACCACTGACGCCACCGAGCTGCGCGACGAGGTCCAGAAGCTGGGGTACACGGTCCGCGACGACGGCACCACACAGCACTGGCGTCCCCTGGTGCGCTCATGAAGGCGCGCAACCTCGTCGTCGACGCGACCGTCTTCGTCATCTCGGCGCTGACGATGGTGGTCGCCGCGGCCTCCGGGCTGGACAGCGGTGCCCTCAGCGACGAGCGGCTGCTGCTGTCGACGGCCGTGACCGTGCCGGCGTTGGTGCTGATCTGGTGGCGGCGGCGCTGGCCCGTACAGGTGGCGCTCCTGCTGCTCATCCCGGCGGCGCTCACCGACTTCGTCGGCGGGGCGGCGATAATCGCGGTGTTCACGGTCACGGTGCACCGGCCGTTCCGGGTGGCGTTGGGGGTCGCCGTCGCGCACCTGCTGGTGCCGGTCCCGCTGATGCTCCGCTATCCGGACCCTGACCTTCAGGTCGTGGGCAACGCCACGGCCATGGCCCTGGTCACGTGCATCGTCCTGGCGTGGGGGTCGACGGTGCGGGCGCGGCGGGAGCTGATCGCGTCGCTGCGGGACCGGGCCGTGCGCGCCGAGACGGAGGCCGAGCAGCGCGCCGATCTGCTGCGCGGTCTGGAGCGGGAGCGGATCGCCCGCGAGATGCACGACGTGCTCGCCCACCGGATCTCGCTGATCAGCCTGCACGCCGGCGCCCTGGAGATCCGCCGCGACCTGTCGCAGGAGCAGGTCGCCGAGGCGGGCGGCACCATCAGGGCGAGCGCGCGCCAGGCGATGGAGGAGCTCCGGGAGATCCTCGGCGTGCTGCGCAGCAGCGACGCCGACGAGCTGCGGCCGCGCCAGGACCTCGCCGACCTGGACGAGCTGATCGAGGAGGTGCGCAGGGCCGGCACCCCCGTCGACCTCGACAACCGGCTCACCGCCGGCGGTGACACAGGGCCGGAGACGCTGCCGGCGGCGGTGAACAGGACCGCGTTCCGCCTCGTGCAGGAGGGCCTGACCAACGCCCGCAAGCACGCGCCCGGCGCCACCGTCGCGGTCCGCCTCGACCGCACGAGCCAGGGCGAGCTGCACGTGCTACTGCGCAACCCGCTGCCGGCCGTCCCGGTGCGCCCCGCGCTGCCGGGGTCGCGGTCGGGTCTCGTCGGCCTGGCCGAGCGCGTCACCCTTGCCGGCGGCCGCCTCGAACATGGCCCCCGCCGCACCGTCCCGAGCCTGCGGTACACCACAGCGCCGCAGTCCGACCCGGCGCCACAGTCCGGCGCGGCCCAGGAGTCCGGCGCGGCCCAGCAGTCCGACCCGGCGCCACAGTCCGGCGCGGCCCAGCAGTACGGCGGGGCACGGCAGTCCGGCCTGGTCCAGCAGCTCGGCGAGGCAGAGCAGGTCGGTGGGGCGCAGCAGTCCGCCGCTGCAGAGCGGGTCAGCGGGGCGCAGAAGGTCGGCGCGGCAGAGCAGTCCAGCGCGGGTCCGCAGGTCAGTGGGGGTCCAGGGCACGCCGGGGCGGGGGACGGTGGCGAGGTCGGGTTTCACCTCGAGGCGTGGTTGCCGTGGCGGGGGTGATCCGGGTCGTGGTCGTCGACGACGACGCGCTGGTGCGGGCCGGGCTGGCGATGGTCCTCGGCGGGGATCCTGAGCTGGAGCTCGTCGGGGAGGCGGGCGACGGTGTGGAGGCCGTCCAGGTGGCACGGGCCAGCCACCCCGACGTGATCCTCATGGACATCCGGATGCCACGGATGGACGGGCTCGCCGCCCTCGAGGCGCTGCGGGCCGGAGGGGTGCCGGGGTCCGTGGTGGTGCTGACGACGTTCGACACGGATGAGCACGTGCTGCGGGCGTTGCGGCTCGGGGCGCACGGGTTCCTGCTCAAGGACACGCCACCGCTGGCGATCCTGGACGCGGTGCGGCGGGTCGCGGCCGGCGAGCAGATGCTGTCACCGGCCGTGGTACGACGGCTCGTCGACCACGTGGTCCGCGACGACACCGCCGAGCGGCGCGCGGTCGCGGAGAGAGCCCTGGACGCGCTGACCCCGGCGGAACGCAAGGTCGCCGACGCCGTCGCCGAGGGCCGCTCCAACGCCGAGATCAGTGCGGCGCTGCTGATGAGCGTGGCCACCGTGAAGACGTACGTGTCGCGCATCCTCGGCAAGCTCGGCTGCACCAACCGCGTCCAGATCGCCATCATGGTCCACGAAACGCGCACCACCCGCGGCAGCTGACCACCGGGCGGTCCGCTCGGTGGTGGCTGCGGCCGCCGCTGACCCCGGCGGGAACGGTCCGGCCACCACGGGGTGCCCAGGTCGCGGGCCACGCAGGCCGCGGGCGTACTGACCGGCGACCTGCCAGACGCCCGCGGTCAGCCGTGGAAGGGCCGGCGAGGGCGGGCGCCCACATCGCGGCGTGCTGATCTACCGGCGCCCGCGGTCCGTCGCGGAAAGAGGCGGCCGGAGCGGGTATGCACCGCCGAGCTGCCCGACGCCCGCGATCTGGCGCGGAAGGGGCGGCCGGTGGTGGGGGTTCAGCGGTGGTAGCGGTCGGCGATGAAGCCCGGCGTGGGTGGCTCGGCGAGCACGGGCACGTCCGTTGCGGGCAGGCCGGGGGCGGTGTTGGCGCCGAAGCCGCGGCGCAGGGTGCGGACCTGCTCCTCCATGGCGGGGACGCTGGTGCGCGCCTGGCGTTCGATGACGCGCTCGGACAGGCGGCTGTTGACCATGGTGCGCAGCCAGTACACGAGGGCGACGCTGCGGGGGACGAAGACCTTGCGGCGGCGGTGTTCGAGGGCGGAGACGAAGGCCTCGGCGCAGCGCTCCACCGACGTGGTCGAGCCCAGCGGCGGCGGCAGCTTGCGCAGCGTCTCGCGGAAGGTGGGCATGTCGTCCTGGGCGTCGCGGACGAGGTCGGTGTCGATCCACGACGGGTGGGCGGTGCCGACGCGGACGCCGTGGTGGGCGACCTCCAGGCGCAGGGCGTTGCCGAAGTGCTCGACGCCCGCCTTCGACGCGCAGTACGGCGCCATCCCCGGCAACGCGGCGAACGACGCCGCCGACGCGACGATGAGCAGGTAGCCACGGGACTCGATGAGGTGCGGCATGACGGCGGCGGCGGTGCGCATGACCCCGACGAGATTGACCTCGACCGTTCGTACCAACGCCTCGATGTCACCGGTGGCCACGGTGCCGCGGCTGGCGACGCCCGCGTTGGCCACGACGGCGTCGATGCGGCCGTGGGCGGAGACGGCGCCCTCGACGGCGGCTGCGAGACTGGTCTGGTCGGTGACGTCGCAGGGGAACCACGCCGCGTCGAGGTCCGCGGCGACGGCGGCGAGGCGGTCGGGTTCGAGGCCGACGAGGACGACCTTGGCGCCGCGGGCGGCCGCGATGCGGGCGGTGTGCTCCCCGATCCCCCGGGCGGCTCCGGTGATGAGCACCACCTGGCCGGACAAGCTGTGCTGCACCGTAGGGCCTCCCGTCCGCGGTACCGTCCAGTACCAGGCAAACTAACACCCACGGACATTCTGGCGAAAGGCCGAGGCAGGCGCATGACGAGCACGAGAACCGCCGAGGAGGTCCGCGCGGCACTGACCGGCGGGCTGGCGGCGGCGATCGCGGACAAGGGCTACGCGGCGACGACGATCGCCGACGTGGTCATGCACGCGCGGGTGTCGAAGCGCACGTTCTACGAGCACTTCACCGACAAGGAGGCGTGCCTCATGGCGCTGTACGAGCAGGGCTGCGTGCACCTGCTCGCCGTCGTGCGCAGCGCCGCGACCAGCACCGACCGCAGCGGGGACGCCGGCTGGAAGGCGATGGTCAACGACGGGGTGACCGCGTACCTGAACGCGTTGGAGAGCATGCCGGCGGTCACCCGCACGCTGCTGGTGGAGATCCAGGCGGCCGGCCCGAAGGCGTACCGGCTGCGGCAGCAGATGCAGCGCCGGTTCGCCGATACGCTGGTAGAGGTGGTCGATGCGGCGCGGGCCGCCGACCCGGCCATCCCCGAGCTGTCCCAGCTGCTCGCGATCGCGCTGGTGGGAGGGGTGCACGAGATGATGCTGCAGGTCTCCGACCCGTACACGGGAGCCGGGCCGTCGTTCACGTCGCTCGCGCCGGCCGTCGACGAACTGGTCTACGCGATCCTCACGAATCCCTGGTCCGCCGGGATGGAATGATCGAGCGCACCCGCGAGTTGCGTTTCTTGCAATCGTTGTTCAAGGAGGCTGCGTTCCGGTGCTCAACCCCAGCGAGCTCTACACGCTCACCGAGGACCCGCCGGCCGTCGACCGGCCGGTGCTCGTGCACGCGCTGACGGGCTTCGTCGACGCCGGCAACGCGAGCCGCCTCGCCCGCGAACACCTGCTGACGATCGGCTCGCCGCGGACCGTGGCGACGTTCGACCTCGACCAGCTCTACGACTACCGCAGCCGGCGCCCGGCGATGCTGTTCGTCGAGGACCACTGGGAGCACTACGAGCAGCCGCGCCTGCTCCTGCGCGTCCTGCGCGACGCGACCGGCACCGAGTTCCTGCTGCTCGACGGCCCCGAGCCGGACCTGCAGTGGGAGCGGTTCACGGCCGCGGTCATCGAGCTGATCGAGCGCTTCGACGTGCGGGCGACGGTCGGCCTCACCGCGATCCCGATGGCCGTGCCGCACACCCGCCCCACCGGCGTGACCGCCCACGGCACGAGCCGGGACCTGATCGCCGGGTTCGAGCCGTGGCTGCAGCGCGTCCAGGTGCCCGGCAGCGTCGGCAACCTCCTCGAGTTCCGCATCGGCCAGCAGGACCGCGACGCGTTCGGCTTCGCCGTGCACGTGCCGCACTACGTGGCGCAGGCGGAGTTCCCGTCGGCGGCGGAGAAGTTGCTCGCCTGCATCTCCGAGTCGACCGGCCTGCAGCTGCCCACCGACGAGCTGCACGCCGCCGCCGAGTCGGTCCGCGCCGAGATCGACGTGCAGATCGCCCAGGCCGACGAGGCCGCGTCGCTGGTGCGGGCCCTGGAGGAGCAGTACGACGCGTACACCCGCGGCCGCCAGGGCAACAACCTCCTGGCCGACTCCCCCGCCCCGCTCCCGACGGCGGACGAGATCGGCGCGGAGCTGGAGCGCTTCCTCGCCGAACAGACCCGCAACGACGAGAACCCGTAGCCCCTCCGCCACGGTGCGCGACGCCCTCTCGCACCGTGGCGGCCCTGGTGGGAATATGGAAACTACGGTCGGTCACGACCCCGGAGATCGACTTGTTGGGCGGGTGTAGGGTTGCTTTGCAGCGGTCACCCCGGCACCCAGCAGTCGAAGCCTGTGCCAGCAGCGAGCGAGACGGTCCAGCCACAGGGCCGCCAGCGATCAGTACCGGACGTATCCGCCAGCCATCACGCGCGGACAAACCCGTCAGCGTCGGCGACGTAGCCGTTGATCCGCCGGGTGCGGGACGGGCGGGCCAGGCCGGGCGGCGGGCCAGGCCGGGCGCGCGGGCCAGGCGGGTGTGGGTCCTGCGACGACGTGGCCGCGGATCTGCCTGGGGTGGATCTGGCCCGGGGTGGATCAGCAGATGCGGGTGCGGGTGCGGGTTTGCGTCTGACCCGCGGCGGACGGTCGGACGGGTCCGGGACGAGCGAGTCTTGAGACGACTGGGCGCGAACTGAGCTTGTCAGCGAAGGCGCGGGCTCGCGAGGCAGCCAACGCCAAGCTGCGGGCCAGGCGCAACAAGTCCGTCAGTGGTCAGGCGGACGAATCTGGCGGTGTCAATCATGACCTGGCCGTTGGTCTCCCGCGCGCGGATCAGGCAGGAACGAATTCTGCCCAACGCAGATCAAGCAGGCGCGGATCAAGCGGGCGGATCAAGCTGCCACGGGACGAGCTGCGGCATGGAACGAGCTGGGGGCGGACCAGCGCTGCCACGAGTCCAGGCGCTGGGTGCCCTGGGTCGGTGGGCAGGACGAATCGCCAGTGGCCGGGCGCGGACGGATCTGGCGGCAGCGATGACGTGGGCGTTGGTCCGCCCCGTTCGGATCAGGCGGGTGCGGATCAGGCGACGGCGTAGCCGCTGATCTGCCCGGCGTGGATCAAACGGCGCGGGACGAGTGGGTCCGGGAGTAGCCGCGCGCGGGCCAGGCGGGTGCCGGGGCCGAGCGGGTGCGGGAACCCGCCGGCGTGGGACGAGCAAGTTGCGGGACCAGGCGGGCGCGGAACGAGCACGGTGCGGGACCAGGCAAGCGCGGAACAAACAAGGCCGAGACCAGGCGAACGCGGAACCAGGCGGGCGTGAGGCGAGCAGGGTGCGGGACGAGGTCGCCGGCGAAGGTGGGGCCGGTCCGTACGGGGCGGACCGGCGGCCACGAGTCCGGGTGCCGGCCGGACGACAGCGTCGGGTCGAGCGAGTCCGCCAGGGGGTCAGGCGCGGACGAATCTGGCGGCGTCGGCGATGACGTAGCCGTTGGTCTGTTCGGTGCGGATCAGGACGGAGCCGGCGCTGCCGGCGGTGAACTGGAACGTGCCGAGGGGCATCCACTGGCCGCCGGAGGTGCGCTGGTCGACGGTGTGGGTGGTGACGCCGCCGGTGTGGACGACGTCGACTGGGACGTTGCTGGCCCGGTTCGTGTGGGCCGTCCAGCGCAGCTGCACCGTCCAGGCGCCTGAGGACGGCAGCGACGGCGTGAAGCGGAGGCGGTTCACGCCCTTCGCGGTGTTGTTGTCGTGCTCGTAGTCGCTGCCGTAGTAGCCGGCGATCGAGGTGCTCGGGAGCCAGGTGCCGGCGCGGGTCACGCCCGCGCCGCGGGAGTCGATGATGACTTCGGCGCCGGCGGAGATGTCGATGCGCTGGCCCAGGTCGCGGAGCAGGGACTGCAGCGTGGAGATGTTCACCCGCTGCACGGGCACGCCGGTCGTCAGGGCGAGCCGGGCCGCCACCGCCGCCGACTGGCCGAGGACCATGAAGACGGGTTCCATGCGGATCGAGCCGTACGCGATGTGGCTCGCCGACAGGCAGACCGGGACCAGCAGGTTCGCGCACTGCGCCTCCACCGGGACGATCGAGCGGAAGCTCACCTGGTAGGGGCCGGGCACCCCGACCTGCACGTCGCCCTCGTTCTTCGCGACGCCGGACACCACGAGCCGCTGGCAGTTGTGGGAGTCCATCGTGTAGCTGGCGAGGCCCACCGAGTCGGGGACGGTCGCCGCGCCCCGGCAGTTGTGCTCGGTCATGACGTACGAGGAGACCATCCGGCGGGCCTCCCGCACGTACAGCATCGGCGGCCAGGACCCGGTCGCAGTGAACTCGTCGGGTGCGGGGCCCCAGGCCGCCGTGGCGGAGCGGATCGTCGCCGGGACGCGGGGGTCGTTGGCCAGGAACCACATGAGGCCCTGCTGGTAGGTGCGGTGGTCGGCGACGATGGCGTCCCGGACGGCGAACGAGGCCGTCGGATAGCTCCACGAAGCGCCGATGTGGTCGGTGGAGAAGGCGCCGTCGTTGTTCGAGTCGGTCTTGCCGCCGCCGACGTCGACCGTGTTGAAGAAGGGTCCCGTGTAGCCGGCGTCGATGTAGCGCAGCAGCAGCGCGTAACGGCCCGCGTCGTAGCCTGCGGGGCGCTGCCACGGGAGCCGGTTCGTGGCGCTGGTCAGGCACATGCGGAAGTTGTACGCCTGGACCCGGTCGTCGGCGGTGCCGTTCGGTGCGAGGGTCGCGGCGGAGACGCCCGGCAGCAGCCCGCTGCCCGGGTTTCCCGGGGTCACGTACGGGTCGACCGGCCTGACGAACTGGTGCTTGTCGCGCAGCTGGACGCCGTTGACGCTCTCGCCGTAGGCGGCGTTGCCCTCGCGTCCGAGGGTCGTCGCCACGCCGGCCTTCGCCATCAGGTCGCCCTCGTAGCTGGCGTCGACGTACATGAGGCCGCGGTACACCTGACCGTCCTCGGTGGACAGTTCGACGATGCGGTTGCCGGCCTTCGTGACGGTGGCGAGCCGCCGGCCCAGCTGGACGGTGACGCCGGCCTCGGCGAGGAGGTCGGCGAAGACGGCGGCGGCGACGTGGGGCTCGAACTTGAACCGTGCCGGCGATGTCGGGGTGACCGGTGTGCCGGCGTATTTCGCGTGGACGCGGCGGTAGAACTCGTGCGAGAGGCCGCCGATCGCGGCGGTGTTGCCGGTGTCGGTGGCGCCGAGGCCGGCGGTGGTCATCCCGCCGACGTGCGTGCCCGGGTCGATCACCACCGCGGTGCCGCCCGACCGCTGGAACTGGACGGCGGCCGCGAGACCGCCGGGCGTCGCACCGTAGACGACGAGATCCGCGCTGACGACGGCCGCGGACGCGCGGACGCCGGGGCCGAGCACCACGGCACCGGTGCCGAGCGCGCCGGCGACGATGAGCTGACGACGGGTGTGCGGCATGAGAGGGCTCCTCCGGGCAACCACAACGGAGGGGTCGCCGCACCCCTGAGATCGAAGGAAGTCTAGGCGTTAGGCTGGCCGGCGTGAAGCTGTTGCATTCGGGCAAGGTCCGCGACGTGTATCTGGACGGCGACGACCTGATCCTGGTCGCGTCCGATCGCATCTCGATCTACGACGTGGTGCTGCCCACCCCGATCCCCGACAAGGGCGCGGTCCTGACCCGCCTGTCGCTGTGGTGGTTCGAGCAGCTCGCCGACATCGTGCCCAACCATGTGCTGTCCGCGACCGACGTGCCCGCCGAGTTCGCCGGCCGGGCCATCCGCTGCCGCCGCCTCGACATGGTCCAGGTCGAGTGCATCGCCCGCGGCTACCTGACCGGTCTCGGTCTCAAGGAGTACGTCCGCGACGGCGCCGTGAGCGGCGTCACGCTCCCGCCCGGCCTGGTCGAGGCCGACCGCCTGGAGCAGCCGATCTTCACCCCGACGACGAAGGAAGCCGTCGGCGTGCACGACGAGTTCATCACGTTTGACGACGTGGTCGAGCGGCTCGGCAAGGAGCAGGCGGAGGAGCTGCGCGACCTGACCTTGCGCGTCTACGCCCGCGGCCGCGACATCGCCGCCGAGCGCGGCATCATCGTCGCGGACACCAAGCTCGAGTTCGGCCGCACCGCCGACGGCACCCTGATGCTCGCCGACGAGGTCCTCACCCCCGACTCGTCCCGCTTCTGGCCGCTCGACGAGTGGGAGCCGGGCCGCACGCAGTTCTCCTTCGACAAGCAGTCCGTCCGCGACTGGTCCCGGGACGCCGGCTGGGACCAGACGGCGCCCGGTCCCGAGGTCCCCGCCGATGTCGTCGAGCGCACCCGTTCGCGATATGTCGAGGTGTACGAGCGGCTGACCGGCCTCCCCTTCTGAACCTCCGGCAAGGACCCCGGCAAGGACCTCGGCAAGGACCTCGGCAAGGACCTCGGCCCACGAAAGGGCCGTGGCCGGCCGTGATCAGTCCGTGCGGACGCCGCAGATCATCCAGTCGCCGTCCTCTTTGACGAGGGTCACGGAGATGTTGACCGACTGGGTGCGGTCCGAGTCGGGGTCGTGGAGCGTCACCCGCGCCCGCACCTCGGCAGAGTTCCGGCCCTTGGTCTCGCTGAGGATCTTCCAGTCGAAGGTCGTCTTGTCGTCATCGTCGTCGTCGACGTAGTCGCTGCCCCTGAGCGCCTTGGGCCGCTCGGAGGAGCACACCATGTCGACGACGGCGGCGCGGTCACGGTCGTTGACCGCGTCGAGGTAGCGCTCGGTCACGTCGGTCGGGGAGTCGACGAGGACCCGCTGGACGAAGAACCAGCCGCCGACGACCACGACCAGCAGCGCCAGGAACGCGCCGGCGATGAGCAGCACCCACTTGCCGGACCCGGACTGCTGACCACCGCTCCCGACCGGCTGGAGCTGCCCGGTCGGCGGGAACCCGGGCGGTGGCACCTGATACCCGGGCTGCGGATAACCATCAGGCTGCGGATAGTCAGCAGACTGCGGATAACCAGCAGACTGCGGGTAGGCAGCGGGCTGCGAGAAGCTGGGCGACGGCGGTTGGTAGCCCGGTGGCTGGTACGGCTGCTGCGGATCTCCAGCGGGTGGATACGTCACCGGGAACTGCCTCCTATGACCGACGCGCGACGGCCATCGTATCGAGGCCCGCCCCATCGCCGCCGACCCGAAGAACCCGCGGAAGCCGCTCAGGACTCCAGCGCGGGCCTCGGCTGCCGGGCCAGGGCGGTCGCGATGAGGACGTCGAGCAGCGCCGGGTAGTCCAGGCCCGCGACCCGGAACATCTGCGGGTACTGCGAGACGGCGGTGAAGCCCGGGAACGTGTTGACCTCGTTGATGACCGGCTCCGTGCCGTACCGCAGGAAGAAGTCGACCCGCAGCAACCCCCGGCATTCGAGGGAGCGGAACGTGCGCACCGCGAGGTCCTGGAGCCGCTCGATGATCGCCGGCTCCAGCTTCGCCGGGATGTCGAAGATGGTCGTCGGGTCGAGGTACTTGGCCTCGTAGTCGAAGAACTCGTGCTTGTCGGGGAAGCTGATCTCCAGCGGCGGCCCGACCTGCAGGGAGCCGTCGGGGTGCTCCAGGACGCCGAGGTCGACCTCCCGCCCGTGCACCATCTCCTCGACGAGCACCTTCGCGTCGCTGGCGCGGGCCTCGGCGAGGGCGTCGTCGAGGTCGGCCCAGTCGTCGACCTTGGACACGCCGAGGCTCGACCCGGCCCGGGACGGCTTGACGAACACGGGCAGCCCGAGCCGCTCGCGTTCGGCGGGTGTCACGGTGCCGGTGCCGCCGCGGAGCACGACGCCGTCGGCGACGGGTAGGCCGTCGGCGACGAGGAGCCGCTTGGTGAACTCCTTGTCCATGCCGGCGGCGCTGGCGAAGACCCCGCTGCCGACGTACGGCAGGCGGACCATCTCCAGCACGGACTGGATGGTGCCATCCTCGCCGTACGGACCGTGGATCGCGGGGAAGACGACGTCGCACTCGCGCATCGCGCCGATCGCCTCGGCGAGGCTGGCGAGCGCGGGCGTGTCGGTCTCCTTGGTCAGGTCGAGGAGCCCTTCCAGGTCGAGGCCCTCCGGTGACGCGGCGTCGGGGCCGAAGACCCACGTGCCGCCGGGGGTGATGCGCACGGGCACCACGTCGTAGCGGGACCGGTCGAGGAACCGCACGATGCTCAGGGCCGATTTGCACGAGACCTCGTGCTCGCCGCTGCGCCCTCCAAACACGACGGCGACGCGGACGCGACGATCAGCCATGCACGTGCTCCTTACCGAGGTACGTTCGCGGGACGCGGGCGCCGATGCCCGTCAAGATCTCATGCGGGTTGGTCTGTGCCCAGGCCGCCCACTCTTCCACGGTCGGCTCGGCCCCGTCGCCCGGCCCGAACAGCACGATCTCGTCACCGAGGGCGACGTCGAGGTCACCAGCGTCGGCGACGAACTGGTCCATCGCGACCCGCCCGGCGATCGGGCACCGCCGGCCGCCGATCGCGACGGCGCCGCGGTTGCTCAGCAGGCGCGGCACGCCGTCGGCGTATCCGGCCGGGACCAGGACCATCGTGGTGTCGCGGTCCGTCACGTACTGGTGGAGGTAGGACACCCCGGTCCCGGGCGGGACGCGTTTGACGTTGACGGCGCTGGCCCGCAGCGTCATCGCCCGCCGCAGCCCGGCGGTGACCCCGTCGATCGGCTCGACCCCGTAGAGCGCGAGCCCGGCCCGGACGAGGTCGTAGTGGGTGGCGGGCAGGTCGATGATCCCGGCGGAGTTCGCGAGGTGCCGCAGCTCCGGCTCCAGCCCGGCCTTCGCGGCGACCGCGAGGGCCTCGTCGAACCGTTCGAGCTGCAGCGCCACCGACGGGTTGCCGGGGTCGTCGGCGGCGGCGAGGTGCGACCAGATCCCGCGGACCCGGATCGTGCCGCGCCGCTCCAGGTCGGCGGCCCGCGTCACCAGGTCGGGCCAGTCGGCCCAGGCGACCCCGTTGCGGGTCAGCCCGGTGTCGACCTTGAGGTGGACGGCGGCGCCGGCCGGCATCGACTCCAGGTGCCGCGGCGTCGACACCGACAGGTCGACGTCGTTGCGGACGGCCCACACGAAGTCGTCGCCGGTGCCGTACAGCCAGGCGAGCGTCGGCGCGCCGATCCCGTCGGCGCGCACGGCGCGGGCCTCGGCGATGGAGGTCACCCCGAGCCAGGTGGCACCGCTGGCGAGCGCCGTGCGGGCGACCGGTAGCAATCCGTGACCGAACCCGTTCGCCTTGACGACGGCCATCGTCTGGGCCCGTGGGGCGGCGAGACCGGACAGGAGCCGCGTATTGTGCGCCACGGCGTCAAGATCGACGACCGCCTCTGCCATTGGTTGCACCCGCCACCCCCTTGTCCCGCCGATCATAGTGGTCACCGTGCGTCACCGCAGTGTCGGTTAGGTGGCACGGTAGAGGCGGACGGACAGTCCACCGGCGATCAGGCAGGTGGCGGCGAGGACCGCCAGGTGCAGCGGGCGCGGGGCGTCGCCGGCCCACGCGGCCTGGATCGCCTGCCGGAACGCGCCCAGCGGCGTCCAGTCGCCGACGCGGCGCAGCGCCGGCGGGAGCTGCTCGGCCGGCACGTACAGGCCGGCGAAGAACGCGGACGGGAACCACAGCGCGAAGGCCCAGCCGGTCGCGGTCTTGGCGCTGCCGGCCGCGGCGGCGACGAGCAGCCCGACGGGGAACAGGCCGAGGACGCCGAGCAGCAGCACGGGCAGGACCAGCGGCAGGTCCGGCAGCCGCATGTCCATCAGGGTCACGCCGACGGCCAGCGTCAGCGCGGTCGAGACGAGCACGACGGCGCCGTTCATGAGGACCTGCGCGCCGAGCAGCGCCGACGGCTTCACCGGGGTCGTCGCGAAGCGGCGCAGGATGCCCTTCTCCCGGTACGTGGTGAGCACCACCGGCAGCATGAAGAACGCGACCATGGCGAGGGACACCATGACCGACATCGACGGCAGGACGGTGTCGATGCCGCGGTGCCCGCCGAGCGCGGCGTCGGGGACGCGGGTGCCGGGCGACCAGCCGAAGACGAGCAGCAGCGCGACCGGCAGCAGGACCGTGAACAGCGGCGGCGTCACCTCCCGGAGCATGAGCCGGGTCTCGACGACCGTGAGCCGGGTCAGGGTGCGCATGATCAGCCCTCCAGAGCGGACGTGAGCGAGACGAAGGCGGACTCCAGCGAATCGGCGCGGCCCGTCAGCCCGGCCGGGGTGTCGACGGCGACGGTGCGGCCGGCGTCGATGACGGCGATCCGGTCGCAGAGCCGCTCCGCCTCGTCCATGAAGTGGGTGACGAGCAGCACGGTGACACCGCGGTCGCGGATGTCCTCGATGAGCCGCCACGTCTCCCGGCGGGCGTGCGGGTCGAGGCCGGTGGTGAGCTCGTCGAGGACCGCGACCTCCGGCGAGCCGACCAGCGCCAGCGCGATCGACATGCGCTGCTTCTGCCCGCCGGAGAGCCGCTTGTACTGCTGGTTCGCGTGCTCCGCCAGGCCCAGCGACGCCAGGAGCGCGGCCGGGTCGGCGGGGTCGCGGTAGAACGAGGCGAACAGGTCCAGGGCCTCGCGGACCCGGATCCGGTCCGGCAGCTGCGACTCCTGCAACTGCACGCCGAGCCGCTCACGCAGCGCCGGGTCGCGGGGGTCGAGGCCGAGGACGCGGACCGTGCCGCCGTCCGCGGGCCGCAGGCCCTCGATGATCTCGACGGTGGTGGTCTTGCCGGCGCCGTTGCGGCCGATGACGCCGAAGATCTCGCCGCGCTCGACGGTGAACGACACGTCCCGGACCGCGTGCCGGTCGCCGTAGCGCTTCTGCAACTGGTGGACGTCGATGACTGCCATGCCGTTGATCGTGCGGGATCGGGCCGGCGGGCAGAATGACGCTGGGCACCGCAAGGGGGTGCACCTAACCCCACCCCCCGGACGGCGGCCAGGGCCGATGTGGGAGGCGCACCATGACGCGAGACTGGGCGGCATGACCTGGGTGAGGGGTGTGACGCGCAGCGGCGTGCTGCTGGGTGTCGCCGTCGTCGTGTTCGTGCAGTTCCTGCTGACGCTGGTGATGCTGCTCCCCGGTGTCCTGCTGGGCCTGGTCTTCCTGATCCCGCCGCCGGTGCTGTACGGGCGGCGGCTGACCAACCGCTGGCGGGCGATGTTCGCCGCGTGGACGGGGCGCGCGGTGCCGGAGCCGTACCGGCCTCCGCCGGCGGACCCGGAGCCGGACGCCGACGGCATGTACCGGCACGACGCGACCCTCTACAAGACGCCGCGCCTCCCGAGGTTCTTCCGCCGCCTCGACTGGCTGATGAAGGACCCGGCGACGAAGCGGGACCTGGTGTGGCAGCTGCTGTTCCCCGTCGCCGTCCTCGCGGTCGTGCCGGTGGGGCTGCTGGTGGCGCCGTGGACGGTCCGGGCCGTGGGGGTCTGGTCGGCGTGGATGCTGGCGCCGATGGACCCGGCCCGGGCGGCCAGGAAGCAGACCCGCGGCGAGCGCACCCAGCGGCGGCTCCTGGCGTGGGGGCGGGCCGCGCTGCTGGTGTGCTGCGCCGCCCTCGAGGTGGTGCTGCTGGCGTTCAGCCTCGTCTGCTTCACGCTCGGCTTCGGCCTCGGGTTCGTCTTCACAATCCCCGTCGCGGTCTCGCACTTCCGCTGGCTGGCGAACCTGCGCCGGCAGTTCGCGCGGTGGGGCGGGGTGGAGGTGCCGCGCCCGTACGAGCCGGAGCTGCGGCCGCACCGCCGCCCCGACGGGCTGCTGCAGGTGCGCAACAACCTGTACAAGACCGAGTCGATGGCCGGGTTCAACGCCCGCTGGCTGTGGACGTGGCACGACGTCGCGTCGTGGCGGGACCTGGTGTGGCTGGCCGTGGACCCGGTCGTCACCGTCGCGCTGCTCGGGCCGCCGGTCGCCGCCGCGGTCTACGGCGCGTTCGGCCTGGCGCTGCCGTGGCTGTGGACGACGGTGTTCGACGCGGAGTGGTCCGCCTGGTACGGCGCCTGGGACGGCAACCGGACCGCCGGCCTGATCATGGGGGTGTGCCTCGTCGCGGTCGGGCTCGTCACCGCCGGGCGGCTCGTCACCCTCCACGCGCGGTGGACGGCGCTGCTGCTGCGCCCGACCCGCGAGGCGGCGCTGCGCCTTCGGGTGGAGCAGCTCACGCGGAGCCGTGCGGACGCCGTCGACGCGCAGGCCGCCGAGGTCCGCCGGATCGAGCGGGACCTGCACGACGGCGCGCAGGCGCGGCTGATCGCGGTCGGGCTGACCCTCGGCGCGATCGAACGGCTCATGGACACCGACCCGGCGGCCGCCAGGCAGCTGGTCAAGCAGACGAAGGAGACCGCCGCGGCGGCCCTGGAGGAGCTGCGGGACCTGGTCCGCGGCATCCACCCGCCGGTGCTGTCGGAGCGCGGCCTCGCCGACGCCGTACGAGCCCTCGCCCTGGACCTCAGCACGGACACGGCCGCCGACGTGACCGTCACCGGCACATTGCAGGGAAGGCCGCCGGCACCGGTGGAGTCCGCCGCCTACTTCGCGGTCAGCGAGCTGATCGCGAACGCGACCCGGCACGGCGGCGCCGCGGCCGTCACCGTCGCGCTGGGCCACGAGCACGGGCTGCTGCGGGTCGTGGTCACCGACGACGGCACCGGCGGCGCGGACCCGTCGCGGGGCACCGGCCTGCGCGGCATCGAACGCCGGTTGGGTACCTTCGACGGGACCCTGGCCCTGCACAGCCCGCCCGGCGGGCCGACCGTCGCGACGCTGGAGCTGCCGTGCGTGTTGTCCTCGCCGAAGACCTCTACCTCCTGAGGGACGGCATGGTCCTGCTGCTGCAGAGCCACGGCTTCGAGGTCGTCGCCGCCGTCGACACCGGCCCGGCGCTGCTCGCGGCGCTGCTGGAGCACCGCCCGGACGTCGCGGTCGTCGACGTGCGGCTGCCGCCGAGCTTCACCGACGAGGGGCTGCAGGCGGCGCTCGCCGCCCGCCGGGAGGTGCCGGGCCTGCCGGTGCTGGTGCTGTCGCAGCACGTGGAGCAGCTGTACGCGCGGGAGCTGCTCGCCGACGGCACCGGCGCGGTCGGGTACCTGCTGAAGGACCGCGTGTTCAACGCCGACCAGTTCGTCGACGCGGTCCGCCGGGTCGCCGCCGGCGGGACCGTGATGGACCCGACGGTCATCGCGAAGCTCGTCGCCCGGCCGTCGCCGGCGACGGGCACGCTGACGCCGCGGGAGCGGGAGGTGCTGACGCTGATGGCGGAGGGCCGCTCCAACGCCGCGATCGGCAAGCAGCTGTTCCTCAGCGACAGCGCCGTCGGCAAGCACATCGCCAGCATCTTCGCCAAGCTCGACCTGCCGGTGTCCGACGACGACAACCGGCGGGTCCTAGCCGTGCTCGCTCACCTGCAGAGCGGCTGAGACGAACTCCGCGTGGTCGCGGATGTAGTCGGCCGCGTCGTAGTAGTGCGACGCGAAGACCAGCAGCGCGGCGTCCGGCGAGTAGCGGAACTGCGTCGCCCACGTCATCGGCGGCAGGTACAGGCCGGTCGCGGGGCTGTCCAGGAGGAACTCCTGCCGGACGACGCCGTCGTCGGCGACGACGCTGCAGCGGCCCTTCACGCAGATCAGGAACTGGTGGCACTCGCGGTGCGCGTGCTGGCCGCGGACCTTCTCGTTCGGCACGTCGAAGACGATGAAGTAGCGCTTCACCGGGAACGGGATGTCCCGCTCGAACTCCCCCACCGACAGGTTGCCGCGCAGGTCGTGCACGTAGTCGAGGCGGTGCACGGTGACCCCGCGGACCTTGGTGTCGTTGACCCGCTCGCCGGTCTGGGTGTCGTGCGGCTCCGCCGGCACCGGCGCGGCGTCGACGTAGCCGGTGAGGCGCGCCGGGTTGCCGACGACGATCGCGTACGGCGGCACCGACCGCGTGACGACCGCGCCGGCGCCGACCATCGCGTGCCGGCCGATCGTGACCCCCGGCAGGATCGAGGCGTTCGCGCCGATCGACGCGCCGGTCTCGACCGTCGTGCGGGCGAAGGCCTCCGGGTACTGGCGGCTGCGCGGCATCCGGTCGTTGGTGAACGTGACGTTGGGGCCGACGAACACGTCGTCCTCCAGCGCCACGCCGTCCCACAGCTGCACGCCGCACTTGACGGTGACCCGGTCGCCGACGACGACGTCGTTCTCGACGAACACCCCGTCGCAGATGTTGCAGTCGGCGCCGATCCGCGCGCCCGGCAGCACGTGCGCGAACGCCCAGATGCGGGTGCCGTCGCCGATGGCGGTGCTCTCGCACAGGGCGTTGGGGTGGGTGAAGTACGACATCAGCGCTGTCCTCCCAGCTGGACCACGACCTTCTGCGAGCACGCGTACTGCAGCTCCCGCGCCACGACGGCGAGGGGCCGGCGTTTCGTGTTCTCGTAGCCGCGCCACGCGTATGAGCCGACGACACCGAGCCCGAGCGCGTTCACGCCGCCGAAGAACAGCACGACGAGGATCGTCGCCGCGTAGCCGGGCACGTCGAACAGGCCGGCGAGGCGCGCGGACAGCACGACCACGCCGAGCACCACCGACACCAGCAGCCCGAGGATCCCGGCCGCCATCAGCAGCCGCACCGGCAGGTCCGTGAACGCGAAGACGCTGTCCATGAGGTACGTGACCTTCTTGCGCAGCGTCCAGCCGGAGCTGCCGCTCATGCGGGCGCGCCGGGTGTAGGCGACCTGCTTGCGGCGGAACCCGAGCCAGAACAGCATCGCGACGAGCGACGTGTTCGCCTCCTCGCAGGCGAGCAGGCAGTCGCGGAACGCCTGGTTGCAGCCGAACATGTCGACGCCGCCGCTCGGCATCTCGCGCACGACCATCCGCCGGTACAGGCCCCAGAACAGCTTCGACGCGATCCTGCTGCCGAGCGGGTCGGCGCGGCCCTCGCGGGTGCCGACGACGACGTCGAACTCGTCGGTCGCGAGGGTCCGGAAGAACTCCAGCGCGAGCTCCGGCGGCTCCTGCAGGTCGGCGGCCATGACGGCGAAGTACTCGCCGGTGGCGTGCCGCAGGCCGACGCGGATCGCCGCGAACGACCCGAAGTTGCGCGACAGCAGCACCAGCCGTGCCGGGAACCGCTGCGCGGGCAGCAGCGACTGCAGCAGCTCCGCCGACCGGTCGGGGCTGCCGTCGACGACGAAGACCGCCTCGAGGGCACCGGCCAGCGCGTCGTGCAGGTCGCCGACCGCGGCGAGCAGGTCGTGGATGGTGTCCTCGTTGCGGTACACGGGGACGATGAGGGAGTACACGGCTCAGCCCTCCCCGTCCCCGGCGCCGAACGCGTTCACGGCGGCGGCGACCCGGTCGACCTGCTCCGCCCGCAGCTCCGGGTGGCACGGCAGGCTCAGCACCTCGGCGCACAGCCGCTCGGTGACCGGCAGCTCCAGCCCGGCGAACCGGTCGCCGTGCACCGGCTGGCGGTGGTCGGGCAGCGGGTAGTGGACGTCGTGCGCGACGCCGTGGGCGCGCAGGTGTGCCGACAGCGCGTCCCGGTCGGCGCAGCGCAGCACGTACAGGTGGCCGACGTGCCCCGGCGCGTCCACCTCCGGCAGGGTCAGCTTCGGGTGGCGGATCGCGTCGCGGTACCGGGCGGCGACCGCGACCCGCGCGGCGTTCCAGCCGTCCAGGTGCGGCAGCTTCACCGACAGGACCGCGGCCTGCACCTCGTCGAGGCGGCTGTTGCGGGCCGGGCCGGTCACCTGGTGGTACTTGCGGTCCCAGCCGTACTGCCGCAGCCGCCGCACCCGCTCGGCCACCTCGGCGGAGGCGGTGACGACGGCGCCGCCGTCGCCGAGCGCGCCGAGGTTCTTCGTCGGGTAGAAGCTGAACGCGGCCGCGTCGCCCCACGCGCCGGCCCTGCGGCTTCCGGAGGGACCGTCGAGGGACGCGCCGTGGGCCTGCGCGCAGTCCTCGACGACGGCGGCGCCGTGCCGGTCCGCGACCGCGCGGAGCGCGGGCATGTCGGCGAGCCGGCCGTACAGGTGCGTGACGAGGACCGCGTCGAACGTCTCCCGGTCCAGCAGCTGCGGGTCGAGCGTGGCGGTGTCCTCGTCGACGTCCACGTAGACGGGTTCGGCGCCGAGGGCGAGCAGGGCGGTGGTGCCGTAGCCGCCGGCGTTCGCGACCAGGGCGACCCGGTCGCCACGGCCGACGCCGACCCCGGCGAGGGCGAGCTCGATCGCGTCGGTGCCGTTGGCGACGCCGACGGCGTGCGGCACCCCGCAGTAGGCGGCGAACGCCTCCTCGAACCCGGCGACCTCCCGGCCGAGGACGAACCACCCGCTGTCGATGACCCGCCGGACGGCGTCGGTGAGGGCGCCGGCGAGCGGCGCGTGGTGGGCGGCGAGATCGTTCATGTCACCTCATAGACCGTGAGCTTTCCGGCCCGGAAGCGCTCCTGGGCGTGCGCGCCCAGGTCGCCGACCGGCCCGGCGGTGGTGTCGGCGACCAGCCAGCGGACCTGGTACCGGTCGCGGAGGACCCCGATCGTCGCGGGGCCGGGGTCGGTGAACGCGGCGTCGTTCCCGGCGAGCCGCGCGGGGTCCCAGAAGCCGGCGAACCAGGGCAGCACCCCGTCGTCGGCGGCGCGCTCGTACGTGCTGCTGGTGAAGCCCCAGCCCTCGACGAGGACCCGGTGGCCGCTCGCCGCGGCGAGGGCGAACCGCCGGTTGTCGCACGTGCCGCCGGCGGGGGTCACCCCGAAACAGTGCGCGTTGGTGGCGAGCAGGTCATCGGGTGCGGCGTGGCGCCGCAGCCAGCGGCCGGCGTCCCACGTGTCGCGGTCGATGGCGCTGGTACGGCCGTCGCCCGCGACCTGCTCGGAGGGCGGGACGGCGCGCCAGCCGCCCCTGGCGGTGTCGGTGACGACGGCGGCGGTCTGGTCGTAGGCGGTGGACAGCCCGAACCCGGCGCACATCGCGATCGCCACCGCCAGGATCCGCCCGTCGCGCCGGATCAGCCCGGCGGCGACGACCACGACGGCGAGGGCGGCGAGCACGGCGTACGGGCGGCTGAGCTCCCACCCCAGACCGCTCCCGGCCGGCGGTTCGCCGGTGGTGGTGCGCAGCAGGAAGACGACCGTGGTGCCGGCCACCGCGGCGAGCGCGAGGAGCCCGCCGCGCGCCTGGGTCATCGTCCCGGCGGTCGCGGCGAGCCCGGCGACGGCGGCGAGCGCGAGGTACGGCCGGGCGGACACGATCAGGTAGGACTGGGATCCGCCGGGGTGCCCGAACAGCAGCACGCCGCCCATGCCGCCGGCGCCGATCGCGGCGAGCAGCAGCACCGGCGCGTCCAGGACCCGCCGGCCGAGGGCGAGGCCGCCGCCCCAGATGAACAGCCAGCACAGGACGGTGATCGCGGCGGCGACCCAGGCGTGCGCCGCCGGCGTGCCGGGGCCGGTGTACCCGGTCCAGGTGCCGGCGACGGTCGCGAAGCCGTTCATGGTCGCCAGGGGCTCGACGACGAGGCTCTGGCTGGCGCCGCCGCCGTACAGCAGGACCGTCGAGGCGGCGGTGAGCACGCCGGTCACGACGGTCGCGAACAGCGCCGGCCGGTGCAGGCCGCGGCGGGCGACGAACCGGACGGCGACGACGAGGACCAGCGCACCGGTGAGCAGCGGCAGGTACGGCGCCTTCGCCCCGGCGAGCCCCACGAGCAGCAGCACGACCAGCGCCCACCGGCCCGTGGCGGAGCCGGCCGCGGCGCCGTCGAGGATGTCGAGCAGCAGCAGGACGACGGCGGCGAAGAGCAGGGCGCCGAACGTCTGCGTCGGGCTGGTCCAGGCGACCAGGCGGTAGACGGAGCCGTCCTCGTAGGGCCCGAAGCCGAACCAGCCGTCGGGGTGCGGCCAGCCGTACGGGTCTGGGGCGAGGACGAGCATCGTGACGACGGCGGCGACCGGGCCGGTCCACCAGCGGCCCGCGACGCGCCGGGCGAGGACCGCGACGAGCAGCAGGGTCCCGGCGAACATCGGCAGCGGGGTGAGCCGGACCAGCAGCGCGAGGGGGTCGATACCGGTCACCCAGCTGGTGGCGGCCATCTCCGGGTAGACGAACCAGTGGTACACGAGCGGCTCGCCGGACACCCAGGGCGCCTGCATCGGCATGTGCTGCTTCGCCTCGGCGACGAGCGCCAGGTGGAACGGGGTGTCGGCGTCGAGCGGGCCGGTGACGGGCCAGCCGAGGCCGTGGAAGCGGAACATGCGGACGCTGCGCAGGCAGAACACGCCGACGACGGCCAGCATCGACCAGGACCACAGCGCGGGGGCGCGCTCCCCGGAGCCCCGCCAGGCCTTGCGCAGCCGCGGCACGAGCAGGGACGCGCCGATCATCCCGGCGGGCCAGGCGAGCACCAGCAGCGGCACCCCGGCGGCGCGGGCGGCGATGTACGTGAGGACCTCGGCGACGTAACCGACCGCGGCGCCGGCGACGACGTCGGCGACGAGCCAGCCGGACCGGCCCAGCAGCACCCGCCACAGCAGCAGGCCGGGCAGCACGACCCCGGCGGTGAGCCAGCCGGCGAACGCGAGCGTGGTGGGCAGCGCCACCCCGTAGAACCGCAGCATGAACGCGATCCCGGTGAGGCCGGCGGCGAGCGGGAGCAAGGACGCGAGGGCGGCGCCGCGCGGCCGGCGGCCGGGGGTCACGGATGGCTCGTCCGGACCGGCGCCAGGGTCACGTATCGCGTCCAATGTCGTGGTCACTGCACCGCCCAACGCCGCGGGCGCCGGGCGCGTCGCGCCGTTTCACCCGTTCGCGGCGCACACCGCCGGGGTCGCGGGACCGGGCGGCAGCGGGTGCGCGACCCCCAGGGCCGCCACGGCGGACACGGCGGCCGCCGCGACCAGCACCACCACCGCGAACCGGACGGGCCGCGGGCGCGTCCCGCCGGAGCCGCCGGCCGGCCCGGTCAGCAGCGCGCAGCCGGCCACCGCGAGCAGCACGAGGGGCAGCGCGAAGCGGGTCTCGGTGGCCGACGTCATCAGCGACGCGCAGACACCCGCGGCGAGGACCGCGAGGGTCCGCGCCCCCGGCGTGCGGCACGCGGCGACGATCCCGGCGGCGACGATCAGCACGACCGGCACCGTCAGCTCGTAGTGTTCGGCGGTCGCGGCGGCGCTGTACGGCGTCGACCACGACCACGCCAGGGCGGCGGCGACCTTCTCCGCGAGGAACAGCGCCGACTCCGGCAGGTTCGTCAGCAGCGCCCGGACCAGTCCGCCGGTCGAGGCGGCCAGGCGCCCGTCGACCGCCGCCGCCATCGACGGGTCGCAGTAGAACTGCTGCGGTGCCCCCGCCGCCGGCTCGATCGTGTCGTAGCGCACGACGTACGACGCGTATCCGGCCTGGAACCCGGCGAGGTCCGCCGTGCCCGGCGGCGTCAGTCCCGGCGCCGACCCGCGCAGCGCGTTGAACGCCACCTGCGGCAGCGACCCGGCGACCACCCCGGCCGCGAACCACAGCGCCGGCCACCGGCGGGTCACCACGACGACCCCGCCGAGCGCGGCCAGGGGCAGCAGGTAGGCGGGCCGCAGGTTGACCGTCACGCCGGCGGCCACCCCGGCGAGCCCCAGGCACCACGCCGTGCCGGCGCGCAGCGCATCGGCTCGCGGCGCATCGGGTCGCAGCGGGTCGGGTCGCAGCGCATCGGCTCGCGGCGCGTCGGGTCGCAGCGGGTTGGAGCGCAGCGGGTTGGGTCGCAGTGCCAGCCACACCGCGGTCAGGAAGGCGGCGACGGCGGGCAGGTCCATCAGCGGAAACGGCGCGAACCTCGCCGCGACGAGCCAGGTCAGCGGCGCACACACCCACACGGCGGCCGGGCGGGCGGCGATCCGGGGCAGCAGGAACCCGCCGACGAGCGCGACCAGCAGCGCGTTCTCCAGCAGGACGGCGTACCGGCCGGCGCCGGTGACCAGGTGCTCGGCGAGCGCGGCCGGAGCGTAGACCAGCGGTGTCAGGGCGCCGCGGAAGTCGAGGTCACCCACCCGGACCGTGTCCGCGGCGGTGAAGAGGGCGAGCGAGCCGTCGAAGTAGTGGGCCGCGTCGTAGACGAACCCGCCGGCCGGCCCCTGCGCGGCGGTTGCCGCGAGCAGCGCCGCGGCCGGCCACCACCTGACGAGGTGCCCCTGCCGCTCCAGCACCGCCATGAAGATCCGAACGATCGAGGTGCCCGCCGGGTCACGGGGTGCGGTACCGTGTTCGCCGCTGACCTTCGATCTCGGTGAGGAGCAGGACCGATGGGCACGGCAGAGGATTGGGTCGTCGTCGGCCTGGACAACGGCGGCACCGCCAACAACGCCACGGTGCTCTCCCATGACGGGGCGTTCCTGGTCGACGGCCTGGTCGAGGTCCCGAGCCGGGTCCTGGAGGGGCCGGCGATCGCGGTCGAGGCCCTCGCCGGCGCGTTCGAGAACATCCTCGCGGTGACGAAGACCGACCGGTCGCGGGTCGCGGCGGTCGGCCTCGACACCCCCGGCCCGGCCACCGCCGACGGGGTCATCTCCTCCAAGGGCTCGACGAACTTCTCCCAGCAGGCCTGGTGGGGCTTCGACTTCCGCGGTGCCCTGGAGCAGCGGCTCGGGCTGCCCGTCATCTACAACAACGACGGCAACGCCGCCGCCCTCTACGCGCACCACGTGCACTTCGGCGCCGACGCGACGCAGCGCTCGTCGGTGTCGGCGATCGTCGGCACCGGGCTTGGCGGCGGCGTCATCGAGCAGGGCAACGTGGTCAAGGGCGCGGCCGGGATGGCCGGCGAGCTCGGCCACGTCCACATCCCGATGCACGGCCTGCTCGAGGAGGGGCAGCCGCTGCCGTCGTGCGGCTGCGGGTTCCTCGGCGACGTGGAGAGCGTCAGCTCCCTCACCGGCATCGTGCGCAACCTGCTGCCGTACTGGCTGACCCGCTTCCCGGACCACCCGCTGCACCAGGCCGACTCGATGAAGGCCGCCGCGAAGCAGGTCCGGTCCTTCGCCGAGCAGGGCGACGAGCTGGCGCTGCGCATCTTCGACCAGCAGGCGATGGGGCTCGGGCGGCTGTTCACGATCGCGGCGAACTTCACCGACCCCGACTGCTACTTCGTCGGCGGCGGCGTCGTGGAGGCCGCGGCGCACTTCCGCGAGTGGTTCCTGGCGAAGGTCCGCGAGTACACGCTGCTGCGCGAGGAGCAGTCGGCGGTCGCCACATTCGCCCTCGTGCCGGACCGCGACATGGCGGGTGCCCGGGGCGCCGCGATCGCGGCCGCCGCCAGCCTCTGACTCACGCCTGGTCGACGGGTGCGGGGGCCCGGGCGACGTTCTCGCCGACCTGGGCGAGGACGCCCTTGTCGTCGCGCTGCCAGCGGCGGCCGCGGCTGTCGGTGAAGCGCAGCTCGACGTGCATGTCGGCGGACGGGGCGAGCCGGATCGTGCCGTCCTCGTTGATCCGGTCCCGCTCGACGGGGCCGTCGGTGTTCTCCTCGTCGAACCCCGCGTACACCTCCGGCTGCTCCGCCGGCGGCACGATCCGGACCCGGCGGATCGCGGTCCAGGCGGCGGGCGGGTCCCGGAACACGATCTCCAGGTCGTAGACGGGTGTCTGGCCGGCGTTGCGGATCGCGGCGCCGACCACGCCCCGCGTGATGATCTTCTCGAACGTCTCGCGCTCGCTGACCGCCCACGCGCACACCCGCTCGGCGTCGGCCCGCGCCTCGGCCAGCTGGTATGCGGAGAGCAGGTCGGCGGCGCCGGCAACGGCGCGCTGGACGCCCCGCAGCGCCTGGAACGCGAGGAACACGGCCGCCCCGGCGACGAGCATGGCGAGGGCCGCTACGACAAGTCCCATCACAACGGACAAATTACCCGTCCGTGGTTGCCGCCGGGCCGCGGAGAGAGAATCGGACGATGGAACTCCTCGAAGGCCGCGACGTCCCGCTGGGCCGCCACTCGGTGGTGCGGCGGACCCTGCCGAACAAGGTCCTCCGGACCGTCGGCGCATGGTGTTTCCTCGACCACTTCGGGCCCGAGGAGGTCACCGGGCGGCCGGGGATGCGGGTCCCGCCGCATCCGCACATCGGCCTGCAGACGGTGACATGGCTCTTCGACGGGGAGATCCGGCACCGCGACAGCCTCGGCTCCGACGTGCTGATCCGCCCCGGCGAGCTCAACATCATGACGTCGGGGCGCGGCATCGCGCACTCGGAGGACTCCCCCACCGCGAAGCCGCCGCTGCTGCACGGGGTGCAGCTGTGGGTGGCGCTGCCCGACGGCGCGCGGTGGCAGCCGCCGCGCTTCGAGCACCTCTCGGACCTTCCCGTGGCGGAGTCCGCCGGTGTACGGATGACCGTCGCGGTCGGCTCGCTGGGCGGGGTCACGTCGCCGGCCGTGGTGCACAGCGAGCTGGTCGGTGCCGAGGTGCGGCTCGCTGGTCGTACACCGGCGGAGATCGCGATGAATCCGGCGTTCGAGCACGGGGTGGCCGTCACCGACGGGAGCGTGCGGGTCGAGGGCCTCGACGTCGTGCCCGGCTCGCTGCTGCACCTGCCCGAGGGCCGCTCGTCGCTGCGCCTGCAGTCGGAGGGCGACGCGCGGCTGTTCCTCATCGGTGGCGTGCCCCTCGACGAGGACCTGGTCATGTGGTGGAACTTCGTCGCGCGCTCCCACGAGGAGATCGTGGCAGCGCGCGACGAGTGGCAGGCGGGATCTTCCCGGTTCGGGGTCGTGCCGGGTGGTCAGGAGCCGCTGCCGGCGCCCGCGTTGCCCACCACCCGGCTGCTGCCGCGTCCCCGGGCTCGTTAGAGCAGCCGCCACAGGTGGTCGGCGGTGCCGTTGTCGTCGAACTGCACGACCTGCGCGGAGTTGGCCGTCGACATGCCCGAGACGCCGAGCACCTTCATGCTGTGCTGCACCTGGATGCGGACCCAGCCGTCGCCGTTGTCGATCAGCCGCCACAGGTGGTCGGCGGATCCGTTGTCGTCGAACTGCTGGACGAGCGCGGAGTTGGCCGTCGACATGTTCTGCACGGCGAGGACCTTCCCGCTGTTCTGGTTCTGGATCTTGTACCAGCCGCCGCCGGCGTCGACGAGGCGCCAGTTGTGGTCGGCGGTGCCGTTGTCGTCGTACTGCACGACGTTCGCGCTGTTCGCGGTCGACATGCCGGCGACGCCGAGCACCTTGAGGCTGTTCTTGTTCTGGATCCGCTTCCAGGCCACCGGCGTCGTGGTGCCCTCGACGCGCCACTCCAGGATGCCGGCCGACACGCCGGCCTTGAGCTGCACGGCGAGCCGCAGCGCGGTGGTGCTCACGGCGGTGAACGTCACCCGGTTGAAGGTGTTCGTCGCGGTACCGTACGCCGACGCGCCGCTGACCGGCACCCACGCGCCGCTCGCGTCGCGGTACTGCACCTGCCACGACTGCGGGGTCCGGCACTGGCCGGTGCCCGTGTCGTCGAACCAGTACACCGACACCGCGCCGGTCGTGATCGCGCTCGCGTAGGTCAGCTGCACCCACTCGCTGGTGCCGAGGTGGTCCCAGAACGTCATCCGCGGGATCGACTGGTCCGCTGAGCTGCTGGGGATCTTGCCGTCGTTGATCGCCGCGACCGAGTCGCCGCTCCAGCAGTGCGACGCCGACGGGGTCGCCGGGATGACCCAGTCGACGGCGTCGGCACCGTCGCTGACCCGCGGGAACGTGGTGATCCTGACCCGCTGCGCCCCCATCGGCAGCAGCTGGACGGTCTCGTTCGGCTGGCTCGAGCGGGCCGGGCTCTGCTGCAGCGTGCGCACCACGCCCTCGGCGTCCGCCTGCCAGTTCGGGATCCTCCGCGCGGTGACGCTCAGGGAGACCGGCGCGCCGTCGCGGGTGAACGGGTTCGCGGCCAGGGGCCCCGGCTTGCGGGCCACCGTCACCTGCGGGTTCGCCGGGTCGATGAGCAGGCCGTAGTTCCACGGCGAGTTCGCGTACACCTCGTTGGCCGGCCACGCGTCGGTGCCGCCGATGCGCTGCCAGCGCTCCGCGATCGACAGCGAGAACGTCAGCGGGCCGTTGTCGACGCTGACCGCGTTGCCGTTCTTCGCCCAGGTCCGCACGGTGGTGCGCATCGGCAGGGTGACGGTGACCTTGTCGCCGTTGTTCCAGGTCTGGTCGACGATGACGAACGAGCCGGCCTCGACCGTGCCGGTGACCACGGTGCCGTTCACCCGCACGACCGCGCCGGTGCTCCACTTGGGGATCCGCAGGTACAGCGGGAACGCCACCGCGCCGGGAGTGCCCATCGTCAGCGTGATCGTGTCGCTGAACGGGTAGTCGGTGTCCTCGGTGACGGTGACCGTGGTCGCGTCGGCGCCGACCTTCGCGGTCACCTGCGAGTTGCCGTACATCGCCGCGCACAGGCCCTTGTCCCAGGTCGCGAACCACAGCTCCTGCGCGTAGTACGGCCAGCCCATGCCGTAGTTGTGCGGGCAGCAGCGGTAGTTGTGGATGCCGAGCAGGTAGGCGAGCATCGGGAAGCCGTTCTGGAACTGGCCCTGGGTCAGGGTCGCGTTCGTCAGGCCGATGCTGTTGGCGCACGTGATGTAGTGGATGCCCTGCTGCGCCGGGTCGAGCGAGGCGGGCAGCAGGTTGAACGCGAGGTCCTCGCACCGGTCCAGCCAGATCGAGTCGCCCGTCATCCTCGCGAGCATCTGGTGGCTGTGCATGAACTCGACGATCCCGCAGGTCTCGAAGCCCTGGCGCGGGTCGGTGTACCCGGGGCGGCAGTTCTCGTCGCCGGCGAACCCGCCGCCGGGGAAGTTGCCGTAGAGGCCCATGACGGTGTCGTAGTCGCGGTACGTGGCGGCCGGGAACTTCGGGTCCGGGTCGAGCAGGCCGAACTGCGCCGGCTCGCGGAAGCCCTGCGCCAGGTTCACGTTGTGCCAGTTGGGGATGCCGTTGGTGTAGTCCGCGGAGCCCGCGTGGATCTTCCGCACCAGGTCGAGCAGCCACGTCTCGCCGGTACGGTTGAACAGCCAGTACACGCTGTCGATGTTGTCGCCCCAGCGCAGGGCGGCCCAGCTGCGGTTGAACACGGCGGCGGGCTGCGCGTTCTGGAACTGGAAGTACTTGCGCATGAACGTGTTGACCCGGTTGTCGGGGGTGCCGTTGCGCTCGTTGTACTCGGCGTGGGAGCGGATCGCGTCCAGCAGCGGCATGTGCGGCCAGAAGTCCGGGCCGCCCTCCAGGCTCGTCCGCAGCGCGTTCGGCCCGAAGAAGCCGTCGGCGGCCTGGTTGTTGATGATCCCGTCGATCCACTGGCGGGCCAGGGTCAGGATCCGGGTGTTGCCGGTGACGTAGCCGAGGTCGCCGAAGCCGCGCAGCCAGTAGGGCAGCTCCTCCCAGGCGCCCTTGGTCTTGTCGACCCACCCGCAGTTGTTGAGCTGCAGGTAGTCGGACACCTCGGGCATCCTGCCGCAGAGGCCGTCGGCCTCGATGTTGAGCTGTGTGCGGAGCCAGCCGCGGGGCTGGACCGCGCCCGGTGGCAGTTTCAGGAACGCGGTCGCCTTCAGCGGGGCGAGGTTCGGCCAGTAGTGGCCGCCCCGGGCACCGGGCGTGACGGTTTTCGCCGTGCGCACCGCTGCGCTGGCGGGGCTGGCGACGGCGGTGGACATGGCGATCGCGCCGCCGGTGAGGGCGACACCGCTCGCGACGAACGTTCTGCGGTCCATGGACCGGGCTCCTTTGCTCCTGGCGGGGAACATCGATGCCCGATTATGCGCAGTAACGCGCCTTTATGAAAGAACTCGTTTTATTTTGTTTAGTTCTCGCTGTCGCTTGTGCGGTCTTCCATGGGGGTGCCTTTCACGGGGGTCCTGTACCAGCTCGTCGCTCCACCGGCCAGCAGCCCGAGGCCGCCGGCGAGCGCGCCGGCGACCGCCCACCTCGACCAGCCCGGGCCCGCGAGGGCGCCGTTGCTGAACACGCCGGCGTCGGCGAACCCGGTCATCACCGCGAGGCACGCCCCGCCGATGGCGGCCACGAGGTTCGCGGCACTCTTCCTCAGTGCCAGCATCCCGGCCGCCGCGAGCACCCCAACCCCGGTGAGCAGCGGCCACAGCCTGGCCAGGAGCTGGGTGCCGAGGTTCTCGGCCGGCGACGTGGCCAGCTGCGCGCTCACGACGATCCAGGCCACCACGACCGCACCCGCCACCCCGGCGACCACCGCCAGGGCGATCCGTGACCTGGGCGTCGCCAACCCGATCGCCACCGCGGCGAGGAGCGCGCCGGACCACCACCAGCCGGTCGCCGGCGGCTCGGCCTTGGTGATGACGCCCCGGATGATGCCGGGCGTGCTGCCGTCGATCTCGAGGGGGACGCTCCACGCCCTGGCCGGCAGCTCCCGGGCCCGCTCGTCGTGCCAGCGCACCGTGCGCTGCCTGGACACCTGGTGCCACGCCGGCTCCGTGGTCGCGCCGCCTTTCGCGGTGCCGGTCAGGGAGCGGCTGGCCACCCAGGTCGGCGAGCTCCGGTTCTCGGCCACCCCGTCCCCGGAGATCCTGAGGAACGGCTCCCCCTGCATGCCGAGCACGACCACCGTGCGGTCCGACTCGCTGCGCAACTCGAGGCGGGCGCCGCCCTCGACGGCCCGCACGGTGACTCCCGGCTCAGACACCGAGGCGACGCTCACCACGTAGTCGACGGCGGCGGGGGCGTCGGCCCCGTGCGCCCCGGCCGGCGCGATGTACCCGAGCGCGGCGAGAACCCCCAGCACCACGGCCACCGCTGCTCTCGCTGCTGACCGCGTCATCGTCTTGCTGCTTGCGTCATCCACTGGCTTGCTGTTCGCGTCGTCTTTCCTGCTTGCTGTTCGTCCTGGCATTCGTCCTGGTGCTCGCGGTCATCCGGCTCGTGCGGCGGCGATCGCGGCGACCAGGTCGGCGCGGGCGCGGGCGACCCTGGACCGGATCGTGCCCACGGGGACGTCCTCGATCTCGGCCGCTTCGGCGTACGACAGCCCGAGCACCTGTGTCAGCACGAACGCCACCCGCCGCTCCGCCGGCAACCCCGCGACCAGGTCGGCGGCCGCGTGCAGTCCCGCGTGGTCGCCTCCCGCCGGCTCCTCCGGCTCCGCCGCGACCCGCGCCTCGAGCCGCCGCCCGCGCACCGCGGCCCGCACATGGTCGGCACACGCCCGCCGGGCGATCGCGAGCACCCACGTCCGGGCACTGGACCTCCCGGCGAACTCCGGCAGCGCCCGGAACGCCCGCAGGTAGGTGTCCTGCGTCACGTCATCGGCATGCCCCGCCCCGACCAGCGCGGCGACGAACCGCCACACCTCCGGCTGGGTCAACCGAACGAACGCCCCCGCCCCGCCCCGGTCACCGCCACGGGCGGCCAGCAGCGCCGCCGTCGCCGGGTCCGACGTCGGGTCAGCTGCCTCCACGCCGGCCTCACCAGTCACGCGGGGAAGCCTAACGCCCTTTCCTGCCAATAGCCCCACCGCCTCGCCCACCGTCCCATCCAGTGACCGTCATCTACGCCTCACGCAGTTCGGCCGATCTCAGACGGGCCGATCGGTCTCAGACGGGTCGGCCGGGTCCGAGGGTGGACCGCTCGGAACGGCCGCCGGCGAGCTCTCCCGAGCCTGCCCCGTCCTGCCTCTGCGCCGGCGCACCACCTCGGCCCCGATCAGACCCGCGATGACCAGGACGGACAACGTGACCCAGAGCGGAGCAAGGCTACCCGCCGAGGACTCCCCGTCACCTGCCTGGCCGTCCGCCACGGCCCCGCTCGCCGGGATCAGGCACGCGACCTCCACCGCCTGCACACTGGCGTCGGTACTACCGGCCGACGGGACGAGCGCCTGACAATGCCCCTCGACCGGCGCCCCGAGGTCGACCGCGACACGCCACGCACCCGCGGGCAGGACCCCGCTCCACGTCTGCGTCCCCCGCTCGTCGCCCGTCTGCGTCAGCCGCTCCCCCACGATCGCCGAAGCCTGCCCACTCCCCGAAGCTCCGGGAGACGCCCCCGCAGGACTCGCCGACAGCGTGACGACCGTCGGCTCGTTGATCGGATGCCCGTCCTGCCACTGAGCGGTGATCCACACCGACCCCCGCCCATCCGAGTGGATGACGACCGAAGCCCCACCATGCGCACCCGCCGGCGAACCCCAACCGAACACCAGCACCACCGCCAGCACCAGCCCCGCCGCGACCCGCCGCCCCACACCCAGACCTCGACCAGCAGGCGAACGCCGGCCCACCGCCAACTCCTGCCCCACCGTCAACCTCCGTACCACAGCACCCATCCCCGCCGACCACCTGCGCGTCATTCCGCCCATGCCGCCCGCCACAGCCAAGCCTCGCCCCACAGGGGGCCGCCGATCCGCGCGGCCAGCCTCTGTCCTGCCTCTGGCTCCTGTCCTGTGCCCGGCCTCTGGTCCGCACTCGGCCTCTGAGCCGCACCCGGCCTCTGAGCCGCGACGGGCACCAGCACCATTCCGAAGCCGTGCCCGACACTCGAACGCCGAACCGAATCTGACCGGCGGCCGTCGATCCTCTGCGCCGCACCGGCCGCCGCCCCAGCCATGGCAAGAAGTCGACCCTCAGCACGGCGCCGCCCCGCAGAAGGCTTCTCGCCCGCGCACAGTCGCCGCGCCGCACCTGCCACCGCAGCCACAACAAACGCTCGCCCGACAGGACGGCACCGGCCCGCAGGCCGCCCATCACCGGCGTCCCGCCTCTGCGCCGCACGGGCCACCGCGGCCACAGCTACGCCTCGGAGCAGACCCAGCCGCCCCCGCACACGACCCGCCCCTCGAACAGCGACCAGCAGCAGCCCCGCACCTGCCCTTCGGACCACACCCCGTCCCTGCCCCGCGACACCGGCCGACCCGGCGACGCCAAACCGCCTCGCCAACGCCGCGAGCAGCACGGACGCGGCAACAGCACACCACCCGGGCAACGCCACGAACGGTCCCAGCGCCGCCACCCGAAGCCATCCGAACAGCGCCGCGAGCGGTCCAAGCACGCCAACGGCAAACCATCCAAGCAGCGCCACGAGCGGCACGGACGCGGCAAGGGCAACCCATCCGAGCGGCGCCGCCAGCAGACCGAGCCCGGCAACCACGGACCATCCGAGCAACGCCGCGAGCGGCACCGGCGTCGCCACCCCAAGCCATCCGAACAGCGCGGCGAGCGGTACAAGAGCGGCAACGACGAACCGC
>NZ_JBIAYW010000003.1:374951-462074 GCF_042898305.1 Dactylosporangium sp. NPDC000521 | reverse complement strand
AGCCATCCGAACAGCGCGGCGAGCGGTACAAGAGCGGCAACGACGAACCGCCCGAGTGGCGCCGCCAGCAAAACGAGCCCGGCAACCACGAACCATCCGAGCAACGCCGCGAGCGGCACCGGCGTCGCCACCCCAAGCCATCCGAACAGCGCGGCGAGCGGTACAAGAGCGGCAACGACGAACCGCCCGAGTGGCGCCGCCAGCAAAACGAGCCCGGCAACCACGAACCACCCGAACAACGCCGCGAACGGCACCACCGTCGCCACCCCAAGCCATCCGAACAGCGCGGCGAGCGGTACAAGAGCGGCAACGACGAACCGCCCGAGTGGCGCCGCCAGCAAAACGAGCCCGGCAACCACGAACCACCCGAACAACGCCGCGAACGGCACCACCGTCGCCACCCCAAGCCGTCCCAGCAGCGCGGCGAGCGGCACCGACACGGCGAGCAGCACCGGCGCGGCAACGACGAACCGTCCGAGCGGCGCCGCGAGCGGTACAAGCGCGGCAACGACGAACCATCCGAACAGCGCCGGCGTCGCCACGGCGCGCCATCCGGGCGGCGCCGCGAACAGGGCGAGCGCGGCGGGCTGCCTGGTCGACGCGGGCCGGCTGGCGGCGGGACGGGTCACGGCATCGCGGGGACGGACTGGGGGCGGTCGTCGCGGACGTAGACGACCATGTCGCCGGTCTGGATGGTGGTGCCTTCGGGGTCGGCGAGGGACAGGACCTTGCCGCGGCGGAACAGGGCGATGACCAGCTCGGTCAGCTCGCGCGGCGAGGAGCCGACCTCGTCGCGGCGGGCGGAGCGCATCGCGAGGGCCATGCCCTGGCCGGGAGTGAGCAGGTCCTCGACGACCTCGATGAGCGGCGGGGCGGTCGTCGACAGGCCGAGCAGCCGGCCGGCGGTGGCGGAGGAGACGATGACGTGGTGGGCGCCGGACTGGCGGAGCAGCGGCGCGTTCTCCGCCTCGCGGGCGGCGGCGATGATGGAGACCTTGCCGGCGGTCAGCTGGCGGACGGTGAGCGTGACGAGGACCGACGCGTCGTCGCTGTCGGTGGCGATGATGATCGCCTTGGCCTCCTCGACGCGGGCCTCCTTGAGCACCGTGGAGCGGGTCGCGGAGCCCTCGACGACCACGAGGCCGTCGGATTGGGCCTGCCGGACGGCGGCAGGGTTGGTCTCGACCACGACCACCTGCGACTTGTCCAGACCGTTCTCCACCAGGGTGCCGACGGCCGCGCGGCCCTTCGTGCCGTAGCCACAGACGATGACGTGGTTCTTCACGCGCTTCCTCCACCGCTGCAACCTGAGGTTGGTGCGGTACTGCTCGGTCAGGACTTCGAGGGTGGTGCCGACCAGGATGATCAGGAACAGCACGCGAGCGGGGGTGATGATCAGGATGTTGGCGAGCCGGGCCGAATCCGACACCGGGGTGATGTCGCCGTAGCCGGTGGTGGAGAGGGTGACGACCGCGTAATAGAAGCAGTCGAGGAGGGTGAGACCGTCCTCGTTGACGTCCCGGTAGCCGTCGCGGTCGACGAAGATGACCACCACGATCGCGGAGACGAGGAGGACCGCGAAGCCGAGCCGAGCGCTGATCGCCCGCAGCGGCCCCCGCCGCACAGCCGGAAACTGGATCACGTGCTTCGCTCCACGGATTGCCCGAATGGTCGAAACCCACCATACGGGCCAGGTATGACAGAACCATGCCTGGGTAGCGAGGCGCCATGACAAGAGTGGGCGTACTCGGCTCGTACGGTGGCTGCAACCTCGGCGATGAGGCCATCCTCACGAGCATCCTCGCCGACTTACGGGCCCGCCGCCCGGACGTCAACATCCTGGTGCTCTCGCGTGAGCCGGGGCACACGGCGGCGGCACACCCGGACGTCGAGGTCGCCCCGTGGGAAGGCGTGAGCCGGGACCGGACCGCGGCCGAGCTCCAGCGGCTCGACCTGCTGATCCTCGGCGGTGGCGGCATCCTGTACGACACGGAGGCCCGCCGCTACCTCAGGGTGGTGCGCACGGCGCAGGAGCAGCGGGTGCCGGTCTTCGCGTACGCGCTGGGCGCCGGCCCGCTGACCGAGGAGATCGACTGTGCGATGGCCCGCGACGTGCTCGCGCAGGCCGTCGAGGTGACCGTGCGGGACGAGGAGTCGAAGGTCGCGCTCGAGGAGGCCGGCGTGACCTGCCGCGTGTCCGTGACCGCCGACCCGGCGCTGCTGCTGACGCCGGAGGAGTTCGACGCCCAGCTGCTGCGGGACTCGCTGCCGGCCGGGCGGCGGGTCGTCGGCATGAGCGTCCGCGAGCCGGGCCGCGCCGCGCAGCACCTCGACGCCGACGGCTATCACCAGCTGCTCGCCCACGTCGGCGACTTCATCGTGCACCGGCTCGACGCGTCGCTGCTGTTCGTGCCGATGGAGCGCTCCGACATCCGGCACGCCCACGCGGTGCTGGCCCGGATGACGGCGGCGGAGCACTGCCGGGTGCTGCACGGCGAGTACCGGCCGGGCCAGATCCTCGACCTCATGAAGCACCTGGACCTGGCGGTCGGCATGCGGCTGCACTTCCTGATGTTCGCCGCGCTCGCCGGTGTGCCGCTGCTGGCGCTGCCGTACGCGGGGAAGGTCTTCGACTTCGCGCAGCGCATCGGCGCGCCGGTGCCCCGCGGGGTGGTCCGGGAGGCCGCCGGCCCGCTGCTCGCCCAGGTCGACCGGCTGTGGGACGAGCGGCCGCAGCGCCTGGAGGAGACCGCGTCGCGGGTCGCGGCGCTCAAGCAGCGCGCCACCGAGACCGGCCGCCGCCTCGACGCCCAGCTCGACCGGACGAAGGTGGCGGCGTGACCGCGACGCAGCACATGGGAGGGGTGGCATGACCGCGCTGGAGAAGCCGGCGGAGGCGCATCGCGTACACCTGCCGCCGAGGACAGCGGAGTACGGTGGGCAGACCGAAGTCCTCGTCGTCGGTGGCGGCCCGGCCGGGTTCGGCGCGGCGATGGGCGCGGCCGCCGCGGGCGCCGACGTCGTGCTGGTCGAGCGTTACGGGTTCCTCGGCGGCAACGCCACCGCCGCGCTCGTCATGCCGCTCATGAGCTTCCACAACGAGATGAAGCAGGCCGTCGGCGGCGAGGACAACCGGCTGCTGCCGACCGACCACGGCGAGGGCGAGCCGGTCGTCGCCGGCGTGCTGTGGATGCTGCTGGACCGCCTGGTCAGGGCCGGCGGGGCGATCACGCCCACCCAGGACACCGGCTACACGGTGCCGTTCGACCCCGAGGTGTTCAAGCTCGTCACGTACGACATGCTCGGCGGCTCGGGCGTGAAGCTGCTGCTGCACGCGTTCGCCTCCGACCTGATCACGCTGCCGGACTCGTCGCGCGTGGTGTTCGAGACGAAGTCCGGCCCGGTCGTCATCGACGCCGACGTGGTCATCGACTGCACCGGCGACGGCGACCTGGCCGCGTCGGCGGGCGCGCCGTTCGAGGTCGGCCGCCCCGAGGACGGCCTGACCCAGCCGATGACGCTGATGTTCCGGATCGGTGAGATGCGGCGCGACGCCTTCGCCTCGTACGTACAGGAGCATCCAGACCAATGGAAGGGCGTGCACGGCCTGTGGGACCTGATCCGGGCCGCGCGCGACGCCGGTGAGCTGGACCTGCCGCGCGAGGACATCCTCTTCTTCGCCACGCCGCACACCGGTGAGGTGTCGGTGAACTCGACCCGCTTCGGCGGCCTCGGCATCAGCGTGTGGGACCTCACCCGGGCCGAGCTCGCCATGCACCGCCAGCTCGACAGCATCTCGCGGTTCCTGCGCACGAGGGTGCCCGGCTTCGAGTCCTCCTACGTCATCCAGAGCGGTGTACAGATCGGCGTGCGGGAGACCCGCCGCGTGCTGGGCGACTACCAGCTCACCGGCCAGGACGTCCTCGAGGCGCGGAAGTTCCCCGACGTGGTGGCGCGCGGCGCGTACCCGGTGGACATCCACAACCCGAACGGCCCCGGCACCATCCTGCGCCGCCTCCCGCAGGGCACCTCCTACGACATCCCGCTGCGCACGCTGCTCCCCCGTGACGTGGACCGCCTGCTCGTCGCGGGGCGCTGCATCTCCGGCGACCACGTGGCGCACAGCTCCTACCGCATCATGCCGATCTCCATGGCGACCGGCCAGGCAGCGGGCGTGTGCGCGGCCCTGGCGGCACGGGCCGGCAAGCCGCCCAGGGAGATCCCTGTGACGCAGATTCAGCGTGTACTGCGAGCGCAAGGCGCCTCGCTGAGCTGAGCGTGCCGCCGACGTCGCTCTGCGTGCATTTCGGAGGAACGGGGTCGCCCCGGCCCGCACGATACGTCAGGATCGATCCATGGTTCTGGCTGTCTCGCACCGGCCGCTGTCCACCTCGCGCCGCGACCTCGCCGCGGCGCTCGCCACGCTGTGGCTCACCGGCGGGCTGTACCTGGACGGCTGGGCGCACTCGCACGTCCCGGAGCTGGAGACGTTCTTCACCCCGTGGCACGGCGTGCTCTACAGCGGCTATGCGGTGCTCGCCCTCACCATCGTGCCGTCCGGCCTGTGGCGCGGCCGCCCGGCCGGCCCGGTCCGCGACTGGGTCCCCGCGGGCTACGGCCTCGGCCTGCTCGGCGTCGTCCTCTTCGCCGTCGGCGGCGTGGTCGACATGACCTGGCACACCCTGCTCGGCGTCGAGGCCAGCCTGGAGGCCCTCCTCAGCCCGCCGCACCTGCTCCTCCTCACCGCCGGCACGCTCATGATCACCACCCCGGTCCGCGCCGCCGCGGCCCGCCGTGCGACGCCCTCCCTCGCCGGCGACCTGCCCGTCTTACTGAGCCTGCTGAGCGCGGTCGGCGTCGCGGCCTTCTTCCTCAACTACCTGTCGCCGTTCACCGACGCGCCGGCCGCCTTCGAGGGCTTCCGCAACGGGCAGGCGTTCGGGCTCGCGCAGTACCTCGCCTTCACCGTGCTCGTCGTCACCGCCTGCCTGTTCACCTGGACCCGTCTCGGCCGCGCCCCCGTAGGGCTGGTCACGGTCGTGGTCGCGGCCGCCTCGATCCCCGACGGCGTGTTCAACGACTTCGAGCACCTCGCCGCCCAGCTCTGGCCTCTGCTCGGCGCCGTCCTCGCCGACCTCGCCGTCCAGTGGGTCGCCGCCCAGCGCCCCGACCTGGTGCCGGTCACGCTCGGCGCCCTGGTCCCGCCGCTGATCTGGTCCACGCACCTGATCGGCGTCCAGCTGTCGCTGGGGGTGGCCTGGACGGAGGAGCTCTGGTCGGGCGTCGTCGTCCTGACCGCCCTGGCCGGCGCCGTCCTCGGCGGCCTGTCAGCCCCGCCGGCCCGGACTCCTGCCGCCTGAGGGCCTGCCGGTGCTTGCCGCCTTGGACCGCGTCCGATTCGGGGTTGTCGCTGGGCAACAGATGACCGCGCACGCCGGCCGTGGGAGGCCTTGCGTTCGCGACAGCCATTCCAGGGTTCGATGACGAAGCGGTACCGGCCAGGATTCGATGCCCTCGCGGGCGATCCGGGCCTTGATCCGGCGGCGGGCAACGACCTGCCGGCAGGCCCCGTGGTCGTAGCCCTTGTCACCGTGCAGCTTCGCCGGCCGCTGTGCGGGGCCGTCGAGCACGTCTTCCAGGATTGCGCGGTCGTTGTCGTCGGCACCGGAGATGTCCGCGCGCGGCGGCAGCCCGTTTGCGGTCACCGACCGCATGGATCTTCGAACCGCGCTTGCCTCGGTCGACCGGGTCAGGTCCCCCCTTTGGCTGGCCGGCCCGGGACCAGCCGATCCGCCCAGCGCCGCGGCGCACATCCAGCGTCGCCTGCCACCCCGCTGCGGTTCGCGGGCGCTGTCAGACCGGCTGGACGCTGTGGCGAGCGGACGCCCGGACGACAGGGTTGCGACTGCCGCGCCGTCGCCGAGGTCCCCGTGGTGACCGGCGTTGGTTGAAGACGGAACCCACAAAGCCCTCCCCGGGACCCGATGCCGGCCGGCGTTGCGTGTGCGGTGCCGGATGCTCCGTCCGGGCCCGGCGAAGCACGGTCACGTGCCGGCGAACGCGGCTTCGCCGTGGATGCGGCCGTGGTGGAACCAGGCGGTGACCGGGCCAGCGCCAGGTCGAGCCCGCCGCGCCAGGCTTTTGTTGGACGAAGGGCGCGGAGTTGCTGTTCGTTGGTGGTGAGGGCACGGATGGCGGCGGCGCGGCGCAGCGCCTGGACACGGATCCGGGCTTCCAGGTCGGCGGTTGCCCCCGCTGACGCCCCGGTCAGGCCGCCAGTCAGGGTCGGCACGGCGTGGCTCGCGCCGATCTGGTCGAGCTTGTCGCTGCGGCACCGGCAACTGTGTCCGGTTCAGGGTGCCTCAGTCGCGCCGCGACCCGCTGCGAGCGGGTGCCGAGCCGTGGCTGTGCCGGACCGCGGGGAATCGAACCTCGCGGATCGCGGGGATCCGGGTCCGGTCACCGTTACCGAGGCGAGACGAGCGCGGCGGGGAGGGGTGGTGGCGGGTAGAGTTCCGGGTCGTGCGGGACCTGTTGCCTGAGATCGTCGTCGTTGAGGTGGCCGGGGAGGACGACTGGACGGGCGTGCTGCTGCCCGACGAGGCAGCGGGGTTGTCGCCGCGGGCGGTTGAGGGGCGGCGGCGGGAGTACACGGCGGGGCGGGTGTGTGCGCGGCGGGCGCTGAGCCAGGTCGGGGTGCACGGGGCGCCGGTGCTGTCGGCGCCGAGCCGGGCGCCGGTGTGGCCGGCGGGGACGACCGGGAGCATCACGCACACCAAGGGATACTGCGCGGTCGCCGTCGGGCGGGTGCCTGAGCTGCGGGCGGTCGGGATCGACGCGGAGCGCCGGACGGTGCTGCCGGCGAACATCGTCGCGGCGATCTGCCTGCCGGAGGAGATCGCCTGGTGCACGGAGCGGGCGGACGAGCCGTGGTGGCCGGCGGTGCACTTCAGCGCAAAGGAGACGGTGTACAAGATGTGGTCGCCGATCATGGGGACGTGGCTCGACTTCCACGACGCGAGGCTGCGCATCGACCCGGTGAACGGGACGTTCGAGGCGGTGATCCTGCCGGAGAAGCTCGACCAGGAGCCGGGGGCGCCGGAGGTGTTCCGGGGGCGGTTCGCGGTGGAGCCCGACCTGATCCGCACCGCGGGCTACGTCGCGTGATGACCGAGCTCGACGACCTGCGCCCGCTGCCGGCCGAGGTGGCGGCGCTCCTGCGGCGCGTCGGCGCGCCGCCGCGGCTCGTGGCGCACCTGCGGCTGGTGCATGACGTCGCGGCGCAGCTCCTCGACTGGCTGGCGGCACAGGCACCCGGCCTCGTCGTGGACCGGGAGGCGGTGCTGTTCGGGGCGGCCACCCACGACATCGGCAAGACCCTGCACCCGGAGGAGCTGGCGGGCCCCGGCAGCGCGCACGAGGCCGCCGGCGCGCGGATGCTGCGGGAATACGGCGACCTCGCCAGGTTCGCGGCCAACCACGCGCGGTGGGACCGGCCCGACGCGACCCCGGAGGAGCTGCTGGTCACGCTCGCCGACAAGGTGTGGAAGGGCAAACGGGTCGACGACCTCGAACGCCGCGTCGCCGGTCTCCTGCCGGGCGAGCCGTGGGAGGCGTTCATGGCGCTCGACGACGAGCTGACCCGGATCGCCGACACCGCCGACGAACGCCTGAGACTCCAAGCCGCCTACCCCACGGCCTGAACGGCGCAGGGCTCGTACCGGCGGGACGAACGCAGCAGGGCGCGCATCGACGGCAGGTCGGCGGGGATCAGGTCCAGGGCCCGGGCCTGGACGAGGATGTTGCCGAGGGCGCCGGCCTCGACCGGGCCGGCCTCGACGGGCAGCTCGCAGGCGTCGGCGGTGAGCTGGCACAGCAGGGCGTTCTGCGCGCCGCCGCCCACGAGGTGGATGACGTCGACGGGGCGGCCGGTGAGGCGCCGGGCGTCGTCGATCGCCCGGCGGTACGCGAGGGCCAGGCTGTCTAGGATGCAGCGGGTCATCGCGTACGGGTCGGCGGGCACCGGCTGGCCGGTCTCCTGCAGCGCGGCGGTGATGCGGGCCGGCATGTCGCCCGGGGCGAGGAACCGCGGGTCGGTGGCGTCCACGACGCTGCGCCGGGCGGGGGCCGCGGCCGCACCCGAGAGCAGGTCGGGCAACGAAAGCGCAGGCCCCCACGTGCGCATGCACTCCTGCAGGAGCCACAGGCCCATGACGTTGCGCAGGTAGCGCACGGTGCCGTCGACGCCGGTCTCGTTGGTGAAGCCGGCCTCGAAGCTGTCCGTCGTCAGCACGGGCGACGGCAGCTCGACGCCGACGAGGGACCAGGTGCCGCAGGAGATGTACGCGAACCGGTCGGTCCGCGCGGGGACGCCCACCACGGCGGAGGCGGTGTCGTGGGAGGCGACCGTCGTCACCAGGGTTTCAGCGGCACCCACCAGCGGGCCCGCGACGGTGCCGGGGTCGCGCAGCGGTGGCAGCAGCGACGCCCGGATGCCCAGCCGCGCCACCAGTGCCAGGTCCCAGGACCCGCCGCCGGCGGTGAGCAGGCCGGTGGTCGACGCGTTGGTGCGTTCCGCGCCGATGGTGCCGCTGAGCCAGTACGTGATGAGATCCGGGATCAGCAGCAGCGTGCGCGCCGCGTCGAGCTGTGCGGTGCCGGCGGCCGCGAGCAGCTGGAACGCGGTGTTGAACGGCTGGTTGGCGATCCCGGTCGCCGCGTACATCGCAGCGGCCGGGATCGGCGGGACGACCGTGTCGGTGCGGGCGTCGCGGTAGTGGACGGGGTTGCCGAGGAGCCGGCCGTCGCCGTCGAGCAGCCCGTAGTCGACGGCCCACGAGTCGACGCCGACGGACCGCACCGGGCCGGCGTCGCGCAGTCCGTCGAGGATCCTCTGGTACAGGCCGAGAACGTCCCAGTGCAGGGTGCCCTGGACCTGCACCGGGGTGTTGGCGAAGCGGGCGACCTCGGTGAGCCGGACGGTGCCCGACCCGACGGTTCCCACGATCACCCGGCCGGACGAGGCGCCGAGGTCGACGGCCGCGAAGCGGTTCATCGCAGGAACGCCGCGGCCACGCCCGCGTCGACCGGGACGTGCAGGCCGGTGGTGTGCGACAGCTCGCCGCCGACGAGGGCGAAGACGGCGTTCGCCACGTGCGACGGCAGGACCTCCCGTTTCAGGATGGTGCGCTGGGCGTAGAAGGCGCCGAGCTCGGACTCCGGCACGCCGTAGACGGCGGCGCGTTGCGCGCCCCAGCCGGAGGCGAAGATGCCGGAGCCGCGGACGACGCCGTCGGGGTTGACGCCGTTGACCCGGATCCCGTGCTCGCCGAGCTCGGCGGCGAGGAGCCGCACCTGGTGCGCCTGGTCGGCCTTGGTCGCGCCGTACGCGACGTTGTTGGGCCCGGCGAAGACGGCGTTCTTCGAGGCGATGTAGACGATGTCGCCGCCGATGCCCTGGTCGACCATGACGCGGGCGGCCTCGCGGGCGACGAGGAACGACCCGCGGGCCATCACGTCGTGCTGCAGGTCCCAGTCGTCCACGGTGGTCTCCAGCAGCGGCTTGGAGATGGACAGGCCGGCGTTGTTGACGACGAGGTCGACGCCCCCGAACGCGAGGACGGCCTCGGCGAACGCCGCCTTGATCGCCGCTTCGGACGTCACGTCGACGGTGACGGCCACCGCCACGTCCGAGGAGCCGATCTCCGCGGCGACGTCGGCGGCAGAGGCGGCGGAGCGGTCGGCGACGACCACGCAGGCGCCCTCCGAGGCCAGCCGCAGCGCGATGGCCCGCCCGATGCCGGAGCCGGCGCCCGTCACGAAAGCGACCCGCGACGCCAGCGCCTTGGGTCTGGGGCGGCGGGCCAGCTTCGCCTCCTCCAGGGCCCAGTACTCGATCCGGAACTTCTCCGACTCGGGGATCGGCTCGTACCGCGACACCGACTCGGCGCCGCGCATCACGTTGATCGCGTTGACGTAGAACTCCCCGGCGACGCGGGCGGTCTGCTTGTCGGCGCCGAAGGAGAACATCCCGACGCCCGGCACCAGCACGATCGCCGGGTCGGCGCCGCGCATCGCCGGCGAGTCGGGTGTGGCGTGCCGCGCGTAGTAGGCGGCGTACTCCGAGCGGTACGCGGCGAACTGCTCCTCCACGGAGGAGGAAGACGTCAGCACGAGCGGCCGGACCTTCGTCCGCAGGAAGTGGTCCGGGCACGAGGTCCCGCGCGCGGCCAGCTCCTCCAGCGAGGCGCGCGCCACGAAGTCGAGCACGACGTCGGTGTCGGTGAAGTGCCCCACCTGCGGCCGGTCGCTGGACGCCAGCCCGCGCAGGACCGGCATCAGCGCCGCGGCCCGCGACCGGCGCTCCTCCAGCGGCAGCGGCGGGTGTACGACCGGCCCGAACGGCTCGGGCCGCCCCCGCGCGGCGAGGAACTCGGTCGCGGTCCGGATGATCTCCAGGGAGTGCGCTTCGCACTCGTCCGATGTGGCGCCCCACGCCGTGATCCCGTGCCCGCCGAGGATGACGCCGATCGCCTGGGGGTTGGCCCGCTGGACCGCCGCGATGTCGAGGCCGAGCTGGAAGCCGGGCCGCTGCCACGGCACCCACAGCACCCGGTCGCCGAAGCACTCCTTCGTCAGCGCCGGCCCGTCGGCGGCGGTGGCGAGGGCGATGCCCGCGTCCGGGTGCAGGTGGTCGACGTGCGCGGCCTCCACCAGGCCGTGCATGGCGGTGTCGATCGACGGTGCGGCGCCGCCGCGGCCGTGCAGGCAGTAGTCGAACGCGGCGACCATCTCGTCCTCGCGCTCCACCCCCGGGTACACGCCGGCGAGCGCGCGCAGGCGGTCCAGCCGCAGCACCGCGAGGCCCGCCTCGGTGAGCGTGCCGAGGTCGCCGCCGGATCCCTTGACCCACAGCACCTCCACGTCGCCGCCGGTGACGGGGTCCGCGGCGAGGCCGACGGCCGAGGTGTTGCCGCCGGCGTAGTTGGTGTTGCGGGGATCGGCACCCAGGCGGCGGGAACGGGCGATGAGGTCCTTCACGCGCCCCACCCCGCCTGCGTCCCGCCGACCCGCTCGGCGCGGACCTTCTCCAGGTAACCGGACCGCTTGTACGCGCCGATCGGGTCCGGATCGAGGCCCATGTCCTCCCGTACCGACCGCAGCAACGGCCGCACGTCGGTGTTGTACGCGTCCATGAGGATCTCGTTGGCGCCCAGCACGTCTCCTTCGAGCTGCGCCGCGCGCAGGGCGGCATGGTCGACGAGCAGCGCCTTCGCGGTCGCCTCCTGCACGTTGAGCACCGACCGGATCACCGCCTGGATCTTCGGCTCCAGGTTGTGGCACTGGTCCAGCATGAACGCGATCCCCTTCCCCGTCAGCGCGTCGTCGAGCACGATCTCGTGCAGGATCCGGAACAGCTGGAACGGGTCGGCGGCGCCGACCATCAGGTCGTCGTCGGCGTAGAAGCGGGAGTTGAAGTCGAAGCCGCCGAGCTTCCCGGCCCGCAGCAGGACCGCGACGATGAACTCGATGTTGGTGCCGGGCGCGTGGTGCCCGGTGTCGATGACGACCTGCGCCCGCTCCCCCAGCGTGAGGCAGTGCGCGTAGGCGGTGCCCCAGTCGGGGACGTCCGTCATGTAGAAGGCCGGCTCGAACAGCTTGTACTCCAGCAGCATCCGCTGGTCGGGGCCGAGCCGGTCGTACGTCTCCCGCAGCGCCTCGGCGAGGCGGTCCTGCCGGATCCGCACGTCGTCCTGGCCGGGGTAGTTGGTGCCGTCGGAGAACCACAGTTTCAGGTCCCGCGAGCCGGTGCGGTCCATCACGTCGACGCACTCCAGGAGGTGCCCGATCGCCTTGCGGCGGATGCCGGGGTCCGGGTTGGTGACGCTGCCGAGCTTGAAGTCGTTGTCCTGGAACACGTTGGCGTTGATGGTGCCGAGCGCGACGCCGAGGTCCCGGGCGTGCCGGGCGAGGTCGGTGTAGTCGTCGACGAGGTCCCACGGGATGTGCAGGGCCACGGTCGGCGCCACACCGGTGAACCGGTGCACGGTCGCCGCGTCGGCGAGCTTCTCATACGGGTCCCGGGGCACGCCCTCCTGCGGGAACACCTTGAACCGGGTGCCCGAGTTGCCGTATGCCCAGGACGCCGTCTCGATCCGCTGGCCGCGCAGCTGGGCCGCGACACGCGTGCGCGTCTCCGGGGCGAGCTCTGTCATCGCAACGCTCCAAGCTGGTGGTCGAGGTTGAACACCTCGTCGAGGACGACGAAGTGCCGACCGTTGATGAAGAACTCCGCCATCTCCGCCTGCCAGCGCCGGTCGACGTCGGTGGCGGCCATGGCGGCCTGCGCGGCGGCGAAGTCCTCGGTGAGGAGGTAGCCGACGAGCAGGCCGTCGTCGCGGAGGAAGAGCGAGTAGTCATGCCAGCCTGCGTCCCGCAGCGCGGCGAGCATCTCGGGCCAGACGTGGGCGTGGCGGCGCCGGTACTCATCCAGCCGGTCAGGGCGGACCTGCAGTGTGAAGCAAACCCGGCGCACGCCGATGCCCCCTCAGAAGTTGAACTGGTCGATGTTGTCGGCCTTGAAGGTGTACGGGTCGCCGAGGAGGACGGTCCCGTCCTTGCCGACGGTGAACTCGCCGAGCTTGCCGGCCTTGAACTTGTCGCCTTCCTTGCCCTTGATGACGCCGGAGGCGAGCGAGGCTCCCGCGTAGGCGGCCAGGTAGCCGAGGTCGGCCGGGTTCCACAGCGCGAACGCCTTGACGGTGCCGTCCTTGACGTAGGCCTTCATCTGGTTCGGGGTGCCGAGGCCCGTGAGCTGGACCTTGCCCTTGTACGTGGAGCCGGACAGGTACCGGCCGGCGGCGGCGATGCCGACCGTGGTCGGCGAGATGATGCCCTTCAGGTTGGGGTGCTTGGCGAGCAGGCCCTGCGCCTCCTGGAAGGACTTCTGGTCGTCGTCGTCGCCGTAGACGGTGTCGACGAGCTTGAGCTTGCTGTACTCCGGCTTCGCCAGCTCGGTCTTCATCATCTCGATCCAGGCGTTCTGGTTCGTGGCGTTGGCCGTCGCCGACAGGATCGCGATCTCGCCGCCGTCGGCGCCGATCGCCTCGGAGATGAGCTTGATCTGGACCTTCGCGATGCCCTCGGAGGTCGCCTGGTTGATGAAGAGGTCGCGGCACTCGGGCTTGGTGTCGGAGTCGTACGTGACGACCTTCGCGCCGGCCTTGCGGGCCTCGTTGAGGGCGCCGCAGATGGCGTCCTTGTCGTTGGCGGACACCGCGATCACGTTGGTGCCCTGCTGCGACAGGGTGTTGATGTAGCTGACCTGCGCCGACGGGCTGGCCTCGGACGGGCCGGTCTCGCTGTAGGAACCCTTGAACTCCTCGACGGCGACCTTGCCGCCCTTGTTGTCGGAGGTGTCGAAGTACGGGTTGTTGACCTGCTTCGGCAGGAACGCGACCTTCAGGCCGCTCTTGATGGTGTCGGACGTGGCGGTGCCGTTGTCGCCGGTGCCGCTGCCGGTGTCGGAGTCCTCGGCGCAGGCGGTGGCGCTGAACGCGAGCGCGGCGGCTACCGCGACCGCGATGAGCTTGCCAGCTCTCATGGGATTGAATCCTTTCAGCGGGGGTCGCGCGGAAACGGGGGGTGTGGGGGTGTCGCTTACGTGGTGCTGGATCTGGCGGGCTGCCGCCGGCGCAGGCGCTCGCGCGCCATGCCGATGACGTTCGGCCCGACGACCGAGGCGATGAGCAGCGAGCCGGTGATGATGGTGAGGGTGTTCGCCGGCACGTTCGCCAGTTGCAGGGCGTTGCGGAGGGTGCTGAGCAGCAGGACCGCGCCGATGACGCCGATCATGCCGCCGCGGCCGCCGAAGATGGAGACGCCGCCGAGCAGGACCGCCGCGACGACCGCGAGCTCCAGGCCGTTGCCGTTGTCGGCGCGGGCGCTGGCGAACCGGAACGTCCAGAAGACCCCGGCGAGCGACGCCATCGTGCCGGTGGCGACGAAGAGCCAGAACTTGGTGCGGGCGACCGCGATCCCGGCGAAGCGGGCCGCCTCGGTGTTGTTGCCCATCGCGTACAGGCCGCGACCGACCGGGGTGGCGTGCAGCAGCACCCCGAACAGCACCGCGAGGACCGCGACGACGATGATCACCCACGGGATCGTGAGGCCGGGGATGGGGTCGATCGCGGCGTCGGTCCAGGCGACCGGGTAGTCGGCGACGGCCTTGTCGCCGAGGACGACGTACGCGAGCCCCCGGTACAGCGCGAGGGTGCCGATCGTGACCGCCAGGGACGGCAGCCCGAACACCGTGACGAACAGTCCGTTGACGGCGCCGAGGACCGCGCCGAGCAGCAGGCACAGCGCGATCAGCAGCGGCAGCGACGTGACCCCGTGCGCCCACAGGTCGCCCATGACGGCGCAGGTGAGGCCGAGCGTGCTGGCGACGGACAGGTCGATCTCGCCGGTGATGACGACCAGGGTCATCGGCAGCGCGATGATCGCGATCGGCACGACCTCCAGGGTCACGAACCGCCAGAACCGCGGGCTGGCGACGCCGTCGATGGTCGCGGCGCCGACGACGGCGACCAGGACGAGCGCGAGCAGGACGACGGCGTCCCAGGAGCCCGTCACGCGTCTCCTCGCCACGGGCGGCGCGGCCTTCGCCGTGGTGCTGAGCTCGATCATTTGCCCGGGCCTCCCTGCAGGCTGCGTGCGACGCGCAGCGACAGGACCCGGTCCAGGCCGATCGCCGCGAGGATGAGCGCGCCGATCGCGGCCCGCTGCCAGAACGGGTTGATGCCGAGCACCGGCAGGGCGCTGGCGATCGTGGTGAGCAGCACGGCACCGAGCGCCGCGCCGTAGACCGAGCCGCTGCCGCCGAAGATGGCGACCCCACCGACGACGACCGCGGCGACGACGTTGAGCTCCAGGCCGAGGCCCGCGTTGGCGTCGAGGGTGCCGAACCGGGCGACGTACAGCACCCCGGCGAGCCCGGCGAGGGCACCGCTGGCCGTGAACGCGGCGAACACCCGCCGGCCCACCCGGATGCCCGAGAGCCGCGCCGCGGCCGGGTCGGAGCCGATCGCGTACAACTCCCGCCCGCTGCGATAGGAGCGCAGGTAGAACCCGGCACAGATGACGACGACGACCGCGAACAGGGTCAGCACCGGCACGCCCAGGACGGTGGCGGTGCCCATGCGCAGGAACCCGTGCGGGATGTCGGCGGCGTTGATCTGCTTGCCGGTCGCCCACCGGTAGTCGATGCCGCGGAAGACGTACAGCGTGCCGAGCGTGACGACCAGCGCCGGCACCCGGGCGGCGGCGATGAGGGCACCGTTGACCGCACCGCACACCGCCCCGAGCGCCGTGCCGGCCAGGAGCACCACCGGGATCGGCAGCCCGGGATGGCCGAGGAACAGGGTGCCGGTCGCGAACGCCGACAGGCCGAGCACCGAGCCGACGGACAGGTCGACGTTGCGGGTGATGACCACGATCGCCTGGCCGGTCGCGAGGATCGCCAGGATCGTCGAGCCGAGCAGCAGGTCCTTGACGCTCTGCGCGGCCAGGAACCGCGGGTTGCTGATCGCGGTGCCGCCGATGAGCAGCGCCAGCGCGACGAGGATGCCGAGCTCCCGGACCAGGAACACCCGATGGGTGAGCTTGGCTGTTCTCACCTCGGGCCGGTCCAGCACGGCGGTCATGCCGCCACCTCCGCTGCGCTCCGGCGTCGGCCTGCCCCGAACCTGCCACACGATGACCGGCCCGAGCCGCTTCGCTGGCCGGTCACGCCGCCACCTCCGCTACGCTCCGGCGCCGACCTGACCCAAACCCGCCCACACGACGACCGGCCCGAGCCGCTTCGCTGGCCGGTCACGCCGCCACCTCCGCTACGCTCCGGCGCCGACCTGACCCAAACCTGCCCACACGATGACCGGCCCGAGCCGCTTCGCTGGCCGGTCATGTCGCCTGTCCTGTCGCCGCCAGCATCACGGACTCCTCATCGGCTCTGGTACGGGGGATGTCGGCGGCCAGGCGGCCCTCGTGCATGACGAGGACCCGGTCCGCCATGCCGAGGACCTCGGGCAGCTCGCTGGAGACCATGAGCACGGCGACGCCCTGGTCCGCGAGCTCGCTCAGCAGCCGGTGCACCTCGGCCTTGGTGCCGACGTCGATGCCGCGGGTCGGCTCGTCGACGATGAGCACCCGCGGTGCCGTCGACAGCCACTTCGCCAGGACGACCTTCTGCTGGTTGCCGCCGGAGAGGGTGGCGACCGGGTCGCTCAGCCTGGCCGCCTTCACCTGCAGCCGCTCCGTCCAGGTGCGGGCGTCGCGGCGCTCCGACGGGCCGAGGAGCAGCCCGAGGCGGCTCAGCGACCACCGCCGCGGCAGGGTCGCGTTGCGCTCCACCGACAGCTCCATCACCAGGCCCTGCTGCCGGCGGTCCTCGGGCACGAGCGCGAGGCCGGCGGCGATCGCCGCGGACGCGCTGCCCCTGGCCAGGGGCCTGCCGTCGACGCGGACCGCGCCGGCGTCGTAGCGGTCGACGCCGAAGACGGCGCGGATCACCTCGGAGCGGCCGGCGCCGACGAGCCCGGCGAGGGCGACGATCTCGCCGGCGTGGACGGTGAACGACACGTCCTGAAAGACGCCGGCGCGGGTGAGCCCGTCGACCTCCAGCCTGGGCTCGCGGACCTCGGTGGTGCGCTTCGGGTACATGGTGGAGACCTCGCGGCCGACCATCCGCCGCACCACCTGGTCGACGGTGAGCGCGTCGGCGGGATCGGTGGAGACCCACCGCCCGTCGCGCATGACGGTGATCCGCTGGCAGAGGGAGAAGACCTCGTCGAAGCGGTGCGAGATGAACAGCACCGCGGCCCCGGCGTCGCGCAGCGACCGGGCGACGGCGAAGAGCCGCTCGACCTCGACCCCGGACAGCGCGGCGGTCGGCTCGTCCATGACCAGGATCCGGGCGTCGAACGACAGCGCCTTGGCGATCTCCACCAGCTGCTGGTCGGCGATCGACAGCCCGCGGGCCGGCCGGTCCGGATCGAGGTGCACGCCGAGCCTGGCGAACAGCTCGGCGGCCCGGGCCCGCATCGCGGCGGTGTCGACGCGGCGCAGCGAGCGCAGCGGCTGCCGGCCGATGAAGATGTTCTCCGCGACGGTCAGGTCCGGGAAGAGCGTCGGCTCCTGGTAGATGACGGCGATGCCGGCGTCGCGGGCGTCGGCGGGGCCGCCGAGCCGCAGCGGCCGCCCGTCGAGCGTGATCGTGCCGGCGTCGGGGGCGTGCGCGCCGGCCAGGATCTTCACCAGCGTCGACTTGCCCGCGCCGTTCTCCCCGACGAGGGCGTGCGCCTCGCCGCCGCGCAGCTCCAGGCGCACGTCGCGCAGCGCGGCCACGGCGCCGAACGACTTGCTGACGCCCTCGAGAACCAGCACTCGCCGCCTCCCTTGTGAAACGTTTCATGCGGTGACTACAGTGACGGTAGAAGCAGACCGTCGACGGCGTCAAGAGTTTCAATGGCGTTACCGGTTCGATACGTCCTTGTCGAGTTGACACGTTTCAGAAGAGTTCGGGAGATCGATGTCCAACACGACCGGCATCAAGGAGGTGGCCCGCCGCGCGGGCGTCTCCATCGGCACCGTCAGCAACGTGCTCAACCGTCCCGAACTGGTCGCCTCGTCGACCCGGCAGCGGGTCCTCGACGCCATCGCCGAGCTGGGCTACGTGCGCAACGACTCGGCGCGGCAGCTGCGGGCCGGGCACAGCCGGCAGATCGCGCTCGTCGTGCTCGACGTGACCAACCCGTTCTTCACCGACGTGGTCCGCGGCGCGGAGGCGGCCGCCGAGGAGCACGGCGTCATGGTCGTGGTCTGCAACAGCGGCGAGGACGCCGGCCGCGAGCACCGCCACCTCGACCTGCTGGAGGAGCAGCGGGTCCGGGGCGTGCTCATCACGCCCGTCGACGAGTCGCCGAACTCGCGCCTGGAGCAGCTCATCCAGCGCGGCACCCCGGTGGTGCTGGTCGACCGCGGCACCGGCCGGCACAGCCGCTGCTCGGTCGCCGTCGACGACGTGCTCGGCGGGCGGCTCGCCGGCGAGCACCTCGTGGAGCAGGGCCACCGGCGGATCACGTTCGTCGGCGGGCCGGCCTCCGTCACCCAGGTCCGGGAGCGGCACGCCGGGATCTCCGCGGCCGTGGCCGGGAAGGCCGAGCTCTCGGTGGTCCCCACGCCCAACCTCACCGTCGCCGCGGGCCGCGCGGCCGCCGCCGAGATCGACGCCGCGGCCGGCTCCACGGCGGTCTTCTGCGCCAACGACCTCGTCGCGCTCGGTGTCCTGCAGGGCCTCACCCTGCGGGGCATCCGCGTGCCGCAGGATGTGGCAATCGTGGGATACGACGACATCGAGTTCGCCGCGGCGGCCGCGGTGCCGCTATCCTCCGTGCGACAGCCTCGGGAACAGCTCGGTCGCACCGCAACGGCCCTGCTGCTCGAGGAGATCGAGGACGACGGCCGCCATGAGCACCGCCACGTGGTGTTCCAGCCGGAGCTGATCGTCCGCGAGTCGAGCGGCCGGCCCCGCACCCGCCGGCCCTCCCCTTCGAAAGAGCGGTGATCGATGCGTGTGGCACTGTTCGTGACCTGTCTCGCCGACGCGATGTTCCCGCAGGTCGGCCGGGCCACGGTCGAGCTGCTGGAGCGGCTCGGGCACGAGGTCGTCTTCCCCGAGGCGCAGACCTGCTGCGGCCAGATGCACATCAACACGGGGTACCAGCGCGAAGCCGTCCGCCTGGTCGAGCACCAGGTCGACACGTTCGCCGGCTACGAGGCGATCGTCGCGCCGTCGGGCTCGTGCGTCGGTTCGATCCGCCACCAGCACGCGACCGTCGCCCGCCGGGCCGGCCGGGTCGCGCTGTCGCACCGGGCGGAGGAGCTCGGCGAGCGCACCTATGAGCTGTCGGAGTTCCTCGTCGACGTCCTCGGCGTCACCGACGTCGGCGCCCGCTTCCCGCACCGCGTCACCTACCACCCGACCTGCCACTCGCTGCGCATGCTGCGGGTCGGCGACCGGCCGCTGCGGCTGCTGCGCGAGGTCCGCGACATCGACCTCGTCGAGCTGCCCGGCGCCGACCAGTGCTGCGGCTTCGGCGGCACGTTCGCGCTGAAGAACGCCGACACGTCCGCGGCCATGCTCAGCGACAAGCTCCGCAACGTCCTGTCCACCGGCGCCTCGGTCGTCTCGGCCGGCGACTCGTCCTGCCTCATGCACATGGGCGGCGGCCTGTCCCGCCTCTCCACCGTCGCGGGCACCACCGCCCGGCCGGTGCACCTCGCAGAGATCCTGGCGGCGACATGACCTCCGTGTTCCTGGGGATGCCGGTGTACGCGCCGCGAGGCGTCGGCGCGTTGCGTGGCGCTTCGTCCTTCCCGTCCGCGGCCCGGACGGCGCTCGCCGACGGCCAGCTGCGGCGCAACCTGGGCCACGCCACGAGCACCATCCGCGGCAAGCGCGCCGCCGTCGTGGCCGAGGTGCCCGACTGGGAGGAGCTGCGCCTCGCCGGCGAGGCGATCAAGGGCTATGCCATGGCCCACCTCGACTCCCTGCTCGTCCAGCTCGAGGAGCAGGTGACCGCCCGCGGCGGCACCGTGCACTGGGCCCGCGACGCGGTCGAGGCCAACGCGATCGTCCTCGACCTGGTCCGTGCGACCGGCGCCACGGAGGTCGTCAAGGTCAAGTCGATGGCGACGCAGGAGATCGGGCTCAACGAGGCGCTCGCCGAGGGCGGCGTCACCGCGTGGGAGACCGACCTGGCGGAGCTCATCGTGCAGCTCGGCGACGACAAGCCGTCGCACATCCTGGTCCCCGCCATCCACCGCAACCGCACCGAGATCCGCGACATCTTCCGCCGCACGATGCCTGGTGCCGCCGCGCTCTCCGACGATCCGCGCGAGCTGGCGATGGCCGCCCGCGCCTACCTCCGCGAGAAGTTCCTGACCGCCCGGGTCGCGGTGTCCGGGGCCAACTTCGCGGTCGCCTCGACCGGCACGCTCGCCGTCGTCGAGTCCGAGGGCAACGGCCGCATGTGCCTGACCCTGCCGCAGACCCTGATCACCGTCATGGGCATCGAGAAGGTCGTCCCCACGTGGACCGACCTGGAGGTGTTCCTGCAGCTACTGCCCCGCTCGTCGACCGGCGAGCGGATGAACCCCTACACGTCCCTGTGGACCGGCGTCACCCCCGGCGACGGCCCGCAGGACTTCCATCTCGTCCTGGTCGACAACGGCCGCACCGCCGTCCTGTCGGACCCTTCGGGCCGGGCCGCGCTGCACTGCATCCGGTGCAGCGCCTGCCTCAACGTCTGCCCCGTCTACGAACGCACCGGCGGCCACGCCTACGGGTCGGTCTACCCCGGCCCCATCGGCGCCGTCCTCAGCCCCCAGCTCACCGGCGTCGAGGACAACGCTTCCCTCCCCTACGCCTCCAGCCTCTGCGGCGCCTGCTTCGACGCCTGCCCCGTCCGCATCGACATCCCCGCGATGCTCGTGCACCTGCGGAACCGCCATGTGGAGGAGCGCGCCACCTCCCCGGTCCCCTCCCCCGAGGCGATCGCCATGGCCGCGATGTCCTGGGTGATGTCCCGCCCAGCACGCTTCCGCACCGCCGAACGCCTGATGCGCCTCGGCCGCCTCCTCGGCCGCCGCACCGACCGCATCACCGCCCTGCCCCCGCCCCTGTCGGCATGGACCGCCTCCCGCGACCTGCCCCGCCCCCCAGCCCAGTCCTTCCGCGACTGGTGGCGCACCCGCCCCACCCCAGCCACCCCCGGCCCCGGCCTGCCCGTCGACCCCCACCCGGGTCCGCCTCCTGCCCCCCTTCCAGCCTCGCCTGCCGACTCCCGTCCCGGCCCGACCTCTGATCCGCTTCCCGACTCACCCGCTGACCTCCGCCCGGGCTTGTCTGCCGACTCCCACCCCGGCCCGACCTCTGATCCGCTTCCCGACTCGCCCGCTGACCTCCGCCCGGGCTTGTCTGCCGATTCCCGCCCCGGACCACCTTCTGGCCCCCGCCCGGGCTTGTCTGCCGACTCCCACCCCGGCCCGACCTCTGATCCGCTTCCCGACTCACCGGCTGACCTCCGCCCGGGCTTGTCTGCCGATTCCCGCCCCGGACCACCTTCTGGCCCCCGCCCAGGCTTGTCTGCCGACTCCCGGCCCGGCCTGTCCGTCGACCCCAGCCCCGGCCCAGCTCCCGACCCGCTCCCCGACTCACCTGCCGGCCCCCGTCTCGGCTCGGCGTCGGACCCGCTTCCCGACTCGCCAGCTGACCTCCGCCCCGGACCGCCTTCTGACCCCCGCCGGGGCTCGCCAGCTGGCCCGCGCCCGGGCTCGCCAGCTGGCCCGCGCCCCGGGGCGGCGTCTGATCCGCTTCCCGGTCCGGCCTCTGATCCCGGTCCCGGCTCCGCTGCCGGCCTCGGTCCTGGTTCGCCGGCCGATGCCCCGGGTGAGTCTGCTGTTGCCCGTCCTGACGAGCCTGCTGATCAGCGGCGTGATCTCCTTCCTGGTCCCCATCTCGATACGCAGGAGGGCTGATGCCTGACGCCCGCGCCGACGTTCTGGCCCGCATCCGGGCCGCGCTGGGCCCCGACCCTGCCGTGCCCGCCGTGCCGCGGGACTACCGGCGGGCAGGGACGGTCCCGGCCGGCTCGCCCGAGCTGCTGTCCCTGCTCACCGACCGCCTGACCGACTACAAGGCCACGGTCGTCCCCACCACCCCCGCCACGCTCGAGACCGACCTGCGCGCCGCCATCGACGCCACCATGCCCCCCGACGGCCGGCTGATCGTGCCGCCGGCCCTGCCCTTCGAGCTCCCCGGCGCACACGTCGACGACGGCACCCTCACCCCCGCCGACCTGGACACCTTCGCCGGCGTCGCCACCGCCTGCGCCGCCGCGTGCGCCGAGACCGGGACGATCGCCCTCGACGGCAGCCCCGACCAGGGCCGCCGCGTGATCACCCTCGTCCCCGACCGCCACTTCTGCGTGGTCCGCGCCGACCAGGTCGTCCACACCGTCCCCGACCTGCTCGCCCGCCTCGCCCCGACCCGCCCCCTGACCCTGATCAGCGGCCCCTCCGCCACCAGCGACATCGAACTCAACCGCGTCGAAGGCGTCCACGGCCCCCGCACCCTGGTCGTCCTCCTCGTCCACTAGCAGCCCCGGCCCGACCGGAGCCACCTCCGGCGCGAGCCGAGGCACCGAGAAGGAGGTCACCAGCGGCACGGGCCGCGCCGCGATCGGCTTCGGACGCGGCGAACCCGGGTGCGCCGGAGGTCCTCCACACGCCGCATCGACCGGGGCGGCTTTGGGCGCAAGTGCGTCGAGCACCAGATCGATCGGGAAGAGCGCCAGCTGGACCGCCGCGCCCCACGTGCGGGCCGCTGATCGGCGCGGTCGACGCTGAAGACAGGCAATATGCGAAACCACGGCACTGGACCGGGCAGCACGCCGAACAGCAGGCAGGGCCGGGGCAACCGGCGGAGCATCATGCGGGACCACGGCCGCGGCCCGGGCAGCGTGCGGAGCCGCAGCAGCAGGCGGAGCCGCGGACCGCGCTGCGGTGTGTGGCCTGCCGGGCGGTCCGAGCGGCCGGAGCCGTGCCAGCTTCAAGGCGTGACGGGCGGCGAGTCCATGGGTGCGGGCCTCCGCGAACTCGGCCCTGGCCCGCCGGCGCTCCTCGCGGCGACGGTCGCATTGAACGGCCGCCAGGTCAGATCGACAAGCCTCAGACAATGGCACAGCCAACATGCGCCGCCTCCCCCGATTGGCGCTGCCCCAGCATTCTCCCTCCCGCACAACGCCGAATCCAGTCGGGTCACGCCGTGTGAGCGAGCCGGCACACCTCGGATCAGTAGCGGCGAGGAGGCGTGAGGGTCAGGCGGTGCTGGATGCGCTCGAACTGGTGCGGCGACAGCCGGGCCGTCGTGGCGAACTCGGCGAGGCTGGTGAAGCCGCCCCGACGGTGGCGTTCGGAGAGGACGTGCGCGACACGGGCAGGGTCGAAGTCGTCAAGGGTGGCGAGCTGGGTGGCGTCCGCGGTGTTGACGTCGACGGATGCGGCGGTCGGGGTCCACGGTGTCGGCGCGGGCCACGGGGTGGTGGAGGTCGACGGGATCGGGTCGACCGTGAACTGCTGCGACGTGAACCCGGCGGACTGCGCCGCAAAGCCGGCCGCCGGCGTGGCAGGCGAACCGAAGCCGGCGGACTGCGCCGCCTGCGCCGAGAAGCCGGCCGTCTGCGCGGGGAAACCACCCGCCGGCGTCGCGTACGGATTGAACCCGCCGGGCGGGGTCGCCTGGACCGGGAAGCCGGCCGGCGGGGTCTGCGCGGGCGGCCCGGAGTACGGCACCGCGGACGCCGGACCCACCGGCGAACCCAACGCCGCCGGAGAACCGAACGCCGCAGGCGAACCGAACGCGGCCGGAGATCCGAACGCGGCCGGAGACCCGAACGCCGCCGGAGAGCCGAAAGCCGCCGCCGCGCGGCGCTGCTCCAGCCAGCGCAGCCAGTACACGTTGAGCACGAACGAATGGACGACGCACGCCACCCACAGCACGAGCCACAGCACCGCGAAGCCACCACCGCTGGAAGGATCGTCCGGCACCGTGGCCTTCTCCGACAGGACGACCATGGCGGTGCCCACGAGGAGGTACCCGACGCCGCAGCCCCACCACGCCGGCCTACGAGCGCGCAGGCCGACCAGGACCAGGCCCGCGCCGCTGAAGCAGCCGAGCCCCAGGATCGAGATCAGGACCCACCAGCTCTGCAGGAGCTTCCAGCCGAAACTCGGGCGGACGGCGGGTGCCGGATACATCTGGTCTCCTGTCAGGCCAGGCGGCGAACGCATCGACGGGGGTCGCCCGCGACACTAACAGCGGGCGGCCCACGCCGTTGCCCACAGCGCCGCGCCGAAGACGCGCACCACCGTCAGGACGGTTCACCCGTCCCAGGCCCACGCCGTCGTCCACAGCGCGGCGGCGAAGGCCGCACCGACCAGGACCAGCATCGTCCAGGCGCGTAACCGGAGGGCGCGGCGCAGACCGGGGCGCTCGGCAGGCAGCGCGAACACCCGGGTCGGCCAGTGCCGCCAGGACACGTCGGCGAACACGGCGGCGGCCGCACCGTACAGGAGCAACACCGCGACGAAGACGGCACTGCCCGTCAGTGCGAGGATCGCGGCCGCCGTGGCCAGCAGCGCGGCGACGATCGGGACGACCTTCCAACGGTTGCCCTGGGCGAGCAGCGTCAGCAACTCCTCCAGCCGGTCGTCGTCGAGCCCGGCACGGGCCAGCTTCGGCTGGACGACCAGCAGGCTGTAGCCCATCGAGCCGCACCACATGGCGGCCAGGCCGAGATGCGCGGTGAGCAGCAACGACAACACCATGCCCGGCAGCGTAGCCGCCGGGTACGACAACTTCAGGCGGTGAACTTCCAGTGCCACGGCTCGCGGGGCGTGTTCTCGGTGAAGCCGAAACGGCCGCCGTTGGCCCGCATCCAGGCCTGTGCCCTGGCGTCGAGGTCCAGGTCGACGGCGAGGCCCCAGCCGTGGTCGCTGGTGCCGGGCTTCGCGGCCAGGCCGCCCTGGGAGTAGAGGCCCTTGCGGCGGGCCAGGTCGACCTGCTCGTCATAGCTGCGGTACGAGTCGGTGATCCCGATCTTCACGCCGTCGCGCTGCGCCGCGCGCATGAGACTCTCGAGGGCGGCCGCGGCGGGTGCGGCGAGGCGGTGCCCGGTCGAGCCGACCTCGGCGAGCGCCGTGACGGGGATGCGGCCGTTCTCGTAGCGGTCCTGCAACGACGTGGCAGCCGACAGCGCCGAGGCGAAGGACGACTCCGGCGCGGCCTGGACGGCGGGCGGAGGAGGGGACAGCGCGGCGAGCTGCGAGCGGATCTCTGCCATCCGGGTGGCGATGCCGGTGATGCCTTCCACACGCACCGCATCGGCACCCGGAGGCGCGACTTTAGTGCGGAAGGACGCCGTAGATGAGCGCGGTCGACCCGGAGCCCTTCGCGTTGATGAAGCCGCCGCACAGGATCGACCCGCCGGTCGCCGGGAACTTGGCCAGGTTCGCCAGGATCTCCAGGCTGATGCGGTGCCGCCGGTACACCAGCAACGACGCCCTGAAGTCGGGGTCGGTGCCCAGGTCGGGGCCGAACGTGTCGATGCCGGTGCCGCCGTTGCGCCCGATCCGGCCGGTGTCGATGAACCACTGGACGGTCTCGGGAGCGAAGCCCGGCTGGTGCAGGACCCCGTCGGCGTCCAGGTTCGGGAACGCGTCGGTCCCCCACTTGTCCTCCCAGCCGGTCCACATGATGATCATCGACTCGTCGGGGATGCGGCCGTGCCGGCGCTCCCACTGCTTCACGTCGTCGATCGTCAGCGCGTAGTCGGCGTTGCGGGCGCACTTGTCCCTCACGTCGATCTTGACCGCGGGCAGGAACAGGTCGTTGGGGTCGAGGTCGTCCGCCAGCGGCTCGCCGGCGTTGAAGTGCCCGGGCGCACCCCAGTGCGTGCCGGTCGCCTCGCCCTCGCGGACGTACTGCAGGTAGTAGCCCTCGTTCTCGATGGTGGCGATGGTCTCCAGCTCGAACGCCGGGTCTCCGGGGTAGATGTTGGTCGTCGCCGGGTCGTTGACGTGCGACAGGCTGATCAGCCGGGTCTTGCCGGGCTTCAACGCTGGGCCCCCGCTCTCGGCGGCCGCCGCGGTGCCGGCCAGGCCCGCGGCACCGGCGACCGCACCGCTCGCCGCCGCTGTCAGAAGATGTCGTCGCTGCATGGTCGATAAGCCCCTCACGTCCGTGTCCAGGTGCCGCCATGCCACATTGCACCGCCGCACCGGCCCGCGCAAGATCTGCCGCTGTACACGGCGTGGCGGGACCTTCGACCCAGTGCGACGGACGCGCGTCTGCCTAAAGTCAGCCGCGGAGGGAACCAACGGGCGGGTCCGATACGACTAATAGGCAGACGAGTGGGGGGTTGCGCGTGTCGAAGCGCCAGCGGGACTCGCGCGAATACGCGCGACGGATGCGACTGATCCAGGAGCGGGCGACCGCCAGGCAGGGCAGGATGCGCAAGGCGCAGGCCGCGATCGCCGCCGTCCTGGTCGTGTTCGCGGTCATGATCGTCGCCAAGCTCGGAGGCGCCGGGGGCCCGGAGACCAAGCCCGCACCGGCCTTCCCCACCGGCGAAGCGGCCGCCGCGATCGTCGCGGCATTGACGTCGGTCCCACCCGCGGTCCTCGACCAGGTCGGCGCCGGATCCGCCGAGATCCTGCCGAAGGCGGTCACCGGCCAGCAGGTGCTCACCGAGGGCGGCAAGCCCCTGGTGCTGTATGTCGGCGCCGAGTACTGCCCGTTCTGCGCCGCGCAGCGCTGGCCGGTGGTGGTCGCGCTGTCCAGGTTCGGGACGTTCAGCGGCCTGACGATCACCGCCTCGGCGGCCGACGACGTCTACCCCAACACGCCGACCGTGTCGTTCCACGGCAGCACGTACACCAGCGACGTGCTCACCTTCCAGGGCGTCGAGACCAGCGGCAGGACCCGCAAGGGCGGCTCGTACACGCCGCTGGACCAGCTGACACCCCAGCAGGCGCAGGTGGTGCAGAAGTTCAACGCCCCGCCGTACGTGGACGCCCAGTCCGCCGGGTCGATCCCGTTCGTCGACTACGCCAACCAGGCGGTCACCTCCGGCGCGACGTTCAGCCCGGACCTGCTCGCCGGCATGACCGCCGAGCAGGTGACCAAGGCACTGTCCGACCCCGGCAGCGCGATCGCCAAGGCGGTCAACGGCAACGCCAACGCGATCACCGCCGTGCTGTGCAAGCTGACCGGCGGCAAACCGGCGAACGTCTGCACCAGCCAGGCCGTGACCGCCTTCCAGGGAAAGGTCTGAGCATGACCGAGACCACCACCTACCCGCTGGTGCAGCGATGGGTGCCGCCCGTTTCGCTGGTGCTGTCCGCGCTCGGCCTGGCCGTTTCCGTGTACCTGACGTATGAGCACTTCACGTCGTCGACGACCCTCGCGTGCCCGGACACGGGAGCGCTCAACTGCCTGAAGGTCACCACCAGCGAGCAGTCCGCGGTGTTCGGCGTCCCCGTGGCGGTGCTGGGGCTGCTGTACTTCGCGGCCATGCTGGCCCTGTCGGCGCTGTGGCGGACACCGCGCCGGGAGGTGCGGCTCGCCCGTCTCGCCTGCACCGTCGTCGGCGTGCTGTTCGTCGCCTGGCTGGTCTACGCGGAGCTCTTCACCCTGGACGCCATCTGCCTGTGGTGCACGGCGGTGCACGTCCTGGCGATCGGCCTGTTCGCCGTCACGGCGCTCGGCACGGCGTATGCCGACCCGGCGGATTTAGCGTAGAACCGCGGGGAACTTTCCGGTGGCCCGGGGCGACTACCCGGTTGACCTTGTCGTTCCTGCCCGAGAGGACAGCCCGCATCATGCGCCTGACCCACGTGGTCCGCGCGGGTGTCGCCGTCGCCGCGGCCGCCGCCGCTGCACTCGCCTTCCCCGCCGCCGCCTCCGCTCATGTCACCGTCAACCCCAGCACCGCCACGCAGGGTGGCTACACCAAGGTGACGTTCCGGGTGCCCAACGAGCGCGACGACGCCTCCACCACCAAGCTCGAGATCGCGCTGCCCACGGACAAGCCGATCGCGTCCGTGTCGCTCAAGCCCCTCCAGGGCTGGACGGCCGTCGCGGAGACCAGCAAGCTCCCCACACCGATCAAGACCGACGACGGCGAGCTCACCGACGCCGTCTCGAAGATCACCTGGACCGCGGCGGCCGGCGCGGAGATCAAGCCGCACCAGTTCCAGGAGTTCGACGTGTCGCTCGGCCCGCTCCCGGCCACCGACCAGATCGTTTTCAAGGCGCTGCAGACCTACTCCACCGGTGAGGTCGTCCGCTGGATCGACGAGCCCGCCGCCGGCGCCGAGGCCGAGCACCCCGCCCCGGTCCTCAAGCTCACCAAGAAGACCGACGCCACGGCATCCGCGGCACCTGCCGCAACGGCCGCCGCGAAGGACGATGACGGCGGCAGCGGCGACGGTACGGCCATCGGGCTGGGCATCGCGGGCCTCGCCTTCGGCGTGGCCGGCCTGGTCGTCGCCGTCCTGGCCCTCCGCCGCTCGCGGGCGTCCTGAGGACCACAGCACCATTGATCGAAGAGCGGATCCGGTCACCATCACGACCGGATCCGCTCTTCGATCAAGCGGCTCGATCAGCACTGCGGTCGGCGGCTCACAGGCGGAACTGCGGACGCGGTGTGGTGCAGGCGGCCGGCCAGGGCCCTGAGCTCGCCGGCCGCGCTCCGCCTCTTCAGCGCCGGCCCTGCTGCCCACGTCGCCGACGTGACCGCGGCGATCGAGGTGGCGACGTGGGTCGCGCCGCCGGCGGCCTTGGCGGCGTTGCGGGTCATCTTCGCGGTCGTCGCCGGCTGCTGCCCGACCGCCGGCGCGATCGCCGCCTGATGGTCGCCGATTCCGGCGATCCCGGTGACGGCGGCGCAGGTGCCCCTGCTGGATGGCGGTGACCCGGTGCGCGATGCTCTCCGTCGCCCGCGAGGTCTCCTCGGCCAGGCCCTTGGCCTCGTCGGCGACGACGGCGAAGCCGCGGCCCGCCTCGCCGGCCCTGGCGGCCCCGATCGTGGCGTTCAGCGCGAGCAGGCTCGTCTGCCGGGCGATCGGCGTGACGAGCTTGACCACGTCCTTGATCTCCGCCGAGGCGGTGCCGACCGGCCGATCGGCGTGACGAGCTTGACCACGTCCTTGGTCTCCGCCGAGGCGGTGCCGACCGGCCGATCGTCGCGTACGTGGCCTCGGCCGCGGCCGACGCTCCCCCCGGCGGCCTCGGCTGCATTGCGGGCGGTCTCACGCCCATCTCCCCGGCGCAGGTGGCACGGTGAGGCTGCGGCTCAGCGCCGAGATCAGCAAGGCGGCCAGCAGTGCGGCGGTTGTGCCAGGACCGCGACGAAGCACACCGCCGGCCGCATCCGCCGGAGCATCGAGCCCGCAAGCGGCAATCGGGCAGGTACCCGCAAAGTCGCGGAACACCGGAATTCGCCAGGTGGTTGAACCCGCAACCGTTTCGTGGTGTACACCTCTCAAGGACCCGCGCGGACGAGGGAGACCCGGTTGACCAGGGACGAGGAGCTGATGACCGCGCTGTACACCGAGCATTACGGTGTGCTGCTCGGCTTCGTGTCTCGGTACGAACGCGACCGCCACCGTGCCGAGGACCTCGTCCAGGAGACCCTCCTGCGGGCCTGGAAGCACATCGGCAGGATCGACGTCAGCCGGGACACCACCCGCGCGTACCTGCTGACGATCGCCCGCAACGTGGTCAGCAACGCGTGGCGGGCCGACCAGCGCCGCCCCCGGCTCGTCGACGACCCCGACGCGATCGCCGCGGTCGCCGACGCCGACAACGTCGACGAGCTCGTCGAGGGCTGGCTCGTCCGCGCCGCCCTCGACCGGCTGTCCGTGGAGCACCGGCAGGTGGTGGAGTCGGTCTACTACGACGGCCGGACCGTCGCCGACACCGCCCGCCACCTGTCCGTGCCCGAGGGGACCGTCAAGTCGCGCGCCTACTATGCGGTCCGGGCGCTGCGCGCGGTGTTCGAGGAGATGGGGGTGCTGCGATGAGTGAGGAGCATGAGCTGGTGCGCCCCTTGCTCGGCGGGTACGTGCTCGGCGGCCTCGACGACGCCGACCAGGCCCGGGTCGACGCGCACCTGAGCGGCTGCGCCGGCTGCCGCGCGGAGGTCGACCGGCTCGCCCCGGTGCCCGAGCTGCTGCAACGGCTCCCGCCCGGACCATCCCCGGCGCCGTTGGAGGCCCCGACCCGCGACGGCCTCGACGCGTTCCTGCGCCGGGCCGCGCTGCCGGAGCGCCGCCGGACCGCGCGGCAGGTCGCGGGGGTCGCCGCCGCCGTCGTCGTGCTGGCAGCCGTCGTCTTCACCGTTTGGCCGGAGTCGTCGCCGGTACCGACTGCGACACCGCAAACAGCTCCGCCGCCGGCGACGCAGCAGTCCTCGTCACCGGGGCCCGCCGCCGGCACGGTGGTCCAGTTCGTCGCGGCCGCGGGCAGCGCCATGTCGGGCCGGGCAACCTTGTCACCGCGGCAGTGGGGCGTGTCGGTGGCCCTCGAACTCACCGACCTGCCGGGCGAGGGCCCGTTCGTGCTGCGGGTCGTCGGCCGCGGCGGCCAGGAGGAGCAGGCCGCGTGCTGGGGCCGCACCACGTCAGCCTCGGCCCGCGTGACGGGCGCCAGCTCCATCCAGCTACCCAACGTCGACAAGGTCACCGTCTCCGACCACGACGGCCACCTTCTGGGCACCGCCGCCCCCCACTGAACCGCACCCGCGACACCCCACCGCGAACACCCCACCACTACACCGCTCCCCGAACAACCCCGCCGCGTACGCCACACCACCACCACGCCGCGAACATCCCGCCGCAACACCACGCCGCGAACGCCGCACCACAACGCCGTGCTGAGAACGCCCCGCCACAACACCACACGCAAACGCCCCATCGCGAACGCGCACCACCACGCCCCGACCACCCCTCTCCACAACGCCGCGCCGCGAACATCGCACGACAACCCCGCGCCGCGAACGCCGCACCACAACGCCGTGCTGAGAACGCCCCGCCGCAACACCACACCGCAGACGCCCATCGCGAAGCGCCGCCACGCCGCGAACACCCCGCCACACCCCGCGCCGCGAACACCCCGGCCACAACGCCGCGCCGCGACATCGCACCACAACGCCGCGCCGCGAACGCCGCACCACAACGCTGCGCGGAGAAAGCCCTGGCTGCGACGCCGCGCCGCGATCGCCATACCGCAACGCCGCACCCGGACCGCCGGCAAGGGCAGAGCCACACTTACAACCCAACGCCCGCAACGAAGCACCCGCGACGCCACGTCTCAACGAAGCACCCGCAATGCAGCGCCTGGACCGCCGTCCCAGTACTGAGCCACATCCGCGACGACGCCACAATCCAACGCCCGCAACTCAGCCCCAGACCACCGCCGGGTGCTGAGCCACGTCCGCGACGACGCGCCCATGACCAACCGCCCACAACACAACATCCAGCGCCGAGCCGCACCCGCGGCGCCGTCCCCACAACGCAACGCCCCGCAACCCAGCGGCCAGACCACCGCCGGGTGCTGAGCCGCGTCCGCGACGACGCGCCCATGACCAACCGCCCACAACACAGCATCCAGCGCCGAGCCGCACCCGCGGCGCCGCCCCCACAACGCAACGCCCGCGACCCAGCGCCCCCGACGCCACCACCGCTACCCGGCGCCCGCAGTGCGGCGGCCAGGATGCGGTGGGAAGAAGGCAGCGCCTCAACACGAGCGCTCGCGCCGCCACCCGTGACCCAGCGCCACGGTGCGGCGGGTGGGAGGTGGTGCCTCAGGTTTGTCGCAGGATGCAGTCGCCGCAGGTGCCGCCGCCGGGGATGCGGTAGTACAGGCAGCAGTTGCGGCGGCGTAGTGCGCGGCCGTGCAGGTCGGCGGTGCCGGCGAGGGGGGCGGTGGTCAGCAGGTCGGCGACGAAGGTCCAGACGGCGGGGTCGTCGAGCTGGCCGGCGGCGCCGGCGAGGGCTGAGCTGACGTTGCCCCACAGGACCTTCGGCGACAGCCTGAACTCGGCCCGGAACACCTCGAGCAGCGGCGCGACCAGCCCCAGCAGGATCCGCTCGTGGAAGGCGCCGCGCACCAGAGGGCCGCCGGGCGGGGCGGTGCACGCGATCGGCCAGGGGCCGCCGGGGACGGGCTTCCAGAACAGCTGCGCAGGCTCCGGGTAGCGGGGGTCGAGCAGCGGCGGGGCGAGCAGCCGCGACGCGACACCGAGGAACGTCACCGACGCGACGACCCGCACCGGCACCACCGCGGGGTCGAGCCCGAACATCGTCAGAAGGGTCTCGCGCGCCACCCCGACCCGCTCCGCCGCGACGGCCGGGTCGAGCAGGTCGGCGAACGGCCGCCAGCCGTCTCCCGGTGTGCGGTCCTCCCAGACGAAGTACGGGTTCACGAGGCGCAGCGTAATCCAGCGATGCGGGACGATGACCGGATCGCGGCCCGGCGCGGGCGATACCATTGGCTGATGTCCGTGACCGCAGACACCGGCGAGCGTTCGCGGATCATCGAGGCCGCGCACCGCTGCCTGGTCGACACCGGCGGCGAAGGCCTCTCCGTCACCGGGGTCCTCACCGCCGCAGGCCTGTCCACCAGGGCGTTCTACCGGCACTTCGGCTCCAAGGACGCGCTGCTGCTGGCGATGTTCCGCCGCGACAGCGACCGGGTCCACGCGGAGCTGACCGCGGCCGCGGACGCCGCCGCCACGCCGCCGGACGCGTTGCGGGCGTGGATCTCCGGGTTCCTGTCGCTGACCGCCGACAGCCGGCGCCGGCGAGGGGTCCTCGTCATGTCGTGCGGCGAGCTGATGGGCACCGCCGGCTATGCGGCGGAGCGGGCGCGCCAGCTCGGCGCGCACCGGTGCGCGATCGCCGCGATCCTTGAGCGGGGGCGCGTGGACGGGTCGCTGCCGTGGGCCGACCCCGACGCGGACGCGCGGACGATCACGGCGGCGTTGTCCGCGGCGTTCCAGGAGCGGATGGCCGCCAGCCCGTCGCCCGGGGCCGCCGAGTCCGCCGCGGGGCAGGTCACCGACTTCGCGCTGCGCGCCCTGGGTGCGACCGCCAACTGACGCTTCCCCAACCTGTGGCCTATTGGCTACAGTCAGCGCATGCCGCCACGGTACGAGCTGGTCGCCGACTCCCTTCGGGCCCAGATCATGGCCGGGACGTTACGACCGGGAGCGCTGATCCCGAGTGCCGGCGCGCTCGCCCACGAGCACGACGTCGGCCGGGACACGGCGTTGAAGGGCATCGCCGTCCTCCGGCGGGAGGGGCTGCTGTTCCTGGCCCCGGACAAGTCCATCCGGGTCGGTCCGGTCGTGGGCAGGGCCACACGCGGGCCGCTGAGCGGCCCCGACGACGTGCTCGACGTGCCGCCCGGCGGGGTCGTGTCGGCCCGGATGCCGACGCGGCGGGAGCGGGAGCGCTTCGACCTGCCGGAAGGGGTGCCGGTGCTGGTCGTGCGCACCGGCACCGGGGAGGAGGTCCACCCCGCCGACCGGTACGGGCTGCGGCTGCCGTAACCATCATGGTCAGTCGGACCAGGCGGCGACGCCGTCCAGCCGGGTGGCGATGGCGTGCCACGTGGAGCGGACCGTGTCGGCGTCGACGGTGGCGAGGCGGCGGCGGCTGGAGCGGGCGGTGAAGGGCTGGTCGGCGGCACGGAGCAGGTCGTCGACGGTGTCGAGGAGCGTGCCGGGGGCGAGGAGCGCGCTGATGTCGTGCAGGTCGAACTCCTCGGCCAGTTCGACGGCCACGTCCCGGGCGCCGATCAGCAGGTCGGGCAGCCACTGCTGCGGCGGGAAGCCGAGGTTGTACTGCACCAGGTCCAGGTCGATCAGGTCTTCGTCGCCGGGGTGGCTGACGAGCGTCACGAACCGCTCGCGGGCGGCGTCCCAGCCCGGGACGGCGGCGAGCTCGTGGGTGTCGTCGGTCAGCAGGTACTCCGTGAGGCCTTCGACGCTGCGGAACAGCAGCGGGCCGCCGGCCCGGGCGAGGAACACGGTCCGTTCGGGTTCGGTGAAGCGGGCCCGGATCGTCCAGCCGCTCCCGGAGGGCAGGCCGAGGTGCAGCGGGTGGAACGGCGCGTCCCGCCACACGTCGGCGGCCACCAGCGTCCAGGGGTCCGGCAGCCACCTCCACAGGTGTGCGCCGTCGCCACCCGACTGCCTCGGCGTCGCCGGCGGAGGCGCCGGGGCGGCCGCCTGCCGGGGGAACCCGCTCAGGACCGCCAGGCTGCCCTCGGCGGCGGCGAGTTTCGGGTGGTCGGCGGCGACCGGCTCGATTCCGGTGGCGCGGTGGAGCAGGGTCGCGACGAGCGGCAGCAGGGTCGCGCCGCCGGCGAGGTGCACGCCTTCGACCGACGTCTCGTCGACGCCGGCGGCCCGCATGGTCCGCAGGGTCAGCTCGGCGGTGGGGCGGAGCAGGGGCGTCGCGATCCGCTCCAGGTCGGCCGGGGTCAGGGTCACGTCGACCCCGCCGGCGACGCGGACGGTGACGGGCACCCCCGTGGACAGGAGCTCCTTCGCGCGCCGCGCCTGGTCCAGGAGCCCGCGCCAGGCGCCGGACCCACCGCCCGGGGCCGCCGAAGAGCCGCCGGACGTGCCAGGGGCGCCCGGGGTCGCCGCGAGCAGGTGGGTGGCGATCGCCGCGTCGAGGTCCAGGCCGCCGGCGCCCGCCAGGCCCGCGGAGGCGACGATCCGTGGGCCGTCGGCGGAGGGTTGGACGACGGCGACCTCGAAGATGGCGGCGCCCAGCTCGTACGTAATGAAACTCCGCCCGGACGTGACCGGCAGCCGCCCGGCGAGCGCGCCGGCCAGCGCGACCGGTGACGGCACGAGCCTGGCGGCCGGCAACCCCGCCATCGACGCGGCGGCCAGCAGCGCACCACGGGCGTGGGCGCCCCAGGACGCGGGATGGGTCAGGGCGACCTCCCGCAGCGCGGCCCCGCCGGTGACCCGAAGCGCCTCGGCGTGCACGGCCCACAGGATCGCCGCGAACAGGTGCACGACCGGGACGTCCATCCCACCGAGCGGCACGCTCTCCGCGGCGGCGTGCGACTTCGGATGCGGCTCGAACCGGTCAGGATCCCCGGCGCCGCCCCGGACCGCGGCGGCGCCGACCGCCAGGACCCCCTCGGCCACGTCGAGGTGCACCGCCGACGGCAGCAGCGGCGACCCGTCGAACAGCAGCGGCGTCACCCGCCCGCCGGCGCTCTTGAGGACCGCGACCGTGCTGCCGGTGCCGACGTCGATGCCGAGATGCATCGACCGATGGTGCCAGGCCGTCCGCCGCCTGTCGCCCCCGCCGGCGCGGCGGCGGGAGGTCAGGGCTGCGTGGGGATGCCGATCGGGTCGGTGTCCATGCCGAGATGGGCGGCGACGCCCGTGTCGGTGTCCTCGTCCTCGGGGGCGGCGTGCGCGCCACGGGTGCGAGGCCCTGCGTCCGGGTCGGTCGCGAGGTGGTCCACGACGACGACGGTGACGTTGTCGCGCCCGCCGGCGAGGACGGCCCGGCGCACGAGGAGGTCGGCGGCGGCCTGGGCGACCGGCTCGGCCCGCAGGGCGGCGGCGATCTGGTCGTCGGTGAGCTCCAGGGGCAGGCCGTCGGAGCAGACGACGAAGCGCTCCCCCGGCACCGGCGACAGCACCCACAGGTCGGCGTCGGGTGCGGGCCTGGTGCCGAGCGCCCGCGTGATCACGCCGCGGCGGCGGGTGACGCTCTCGGGCGCGGTGTGGTCGACGGTGAGCTGGGTGAGGGCGTCGCCGTCGTAGCGGTACACCCGGGAATCGCCGACGTTGAACACGGCCCAGCGCTCGGTGTCGCCGTCGAGCACGAGGCTGAGACCGGTGACCGTGGTGCCCATGCCGGTGCGGACGGGGTGCTCGACGGCTGAGGCGAGGATGTCGGCGTTGGCGCGGGCGATCTCGTCGTGCACGTCCTGCGGGGTGCGGTCGGGCAGGTCCGCGAGCCGCCGCAGCGCCGAGACGGCGAGCTCGCTGGCGATGTCACCGGCGGCGTGCCCGCCCATGCCGTCGGCGACGGCGTACACCCCGGCGGCGACCAGCGCACTGTCCTCGTTGCGCCGCCGCACCCGGCCGATGTCGCTGGCAACGCCAGCCCGAACCGTCGTCACAAGGCACCAGCCCGGACCGTCATCACCAAGGCACCCACCCGAACCGTCGCTACAAGGCACCAGCCGGCACCGTCATCACACAGGGCACCCGGCCGGACCGTCGTCGCCAGGCACCGGCCGCACGCCGCACGCACCGGGCCCGGACCGGAGGTCACGAGGCACCGGCCTGAGCCGCGCCCGCCGCGGTGCCGGCGCCGAACCGCGACACCAGCGCGGCGACCACGTCGTCCCGATCGACCGGCGAGAGCGCGCCCGAGCCGTCGTCCGCCGACAGCATCCACGTCCCGTCGGCGGAGCGGGCGATCGCGACCCCCGCACCCTCCGACGCGATCGCCACGGCGGCCTCACCCTCGCCGGCCGTGCACCGGTCGACGAACCTGGCGAGCGGCGACGCAAGGGGCTCGGCCGGGTCGAGGACCTCGATCCCGAACAGCCCGAAGGGCCCCGGGTAGGTCGCGAGGCGGCCGGCCGTGCCGCTGAACACATGCATCGCAAGCGTCCTGTCGCCGGCCGATCCGGCCGCCTCCGTCGTCGTGTGCAGCGTCGCCAGGGCCGCGACCGCGCCGAGGACCAGCGCGCCCGGCACGACGTCGCCGCCCTCGTCGGTGCACAGGCCGCGGGCCAGCAGCGACGCGACCCCGGCGGCGGTGACGATGTCGGTGGCCGCCTCGGGCTGCAGGGCGAGCCGGCGCCGGACGCCGTCCATCGCGGCCGTGCGCTCACCGTGCGGGCCGGCGGCGGAGCGGAGCAGAAACTCCAGCTCCGCGAACGTGCACAAGGTCGTGTCCGCCATGCTCCTCCTTCACGTGTGCGCCGCGAGAAGCCGAGAAAAGCCGAAGGAAGAACGGCCCGATGAGACTACCAGGAGCCGGACCGCCGCAATCCGCCGCGGCCCAGCCGGCCCGTCCGAGCACGGCACGGAACGGCACACTGATCGCCCTCACCCTCAATTCGTACAAATGGCGCAAAACGCGGGCGTTTCACTGTTCACCTGCGGGTGAGGGCGGCGGCGGGGCAACGTCGAAGGAGTGGATCACGCAACAGGGCTGAGCCGGCGCGCGGTGCTGCTCGCGGCCGCCTGCGCCGGCGCGGGTGTCGCCGCCGAAGCCCCGGACGCCGCGGCGGCGGCCCCCTCACCCGGCGCGCTGCGGCCGGTCAGCATGGCGACGCACATTCACGGGCCGTTCAGCGAAGGGCTCGCCAGCTACGCCGCGCACCTCGAGCAGGCCCGCAAGCACAAGGTCGACGTGGTCTGGTGGACCGACCACGACTTCCGGATCGCGGCGTCCGGGCACCGGCAGGCCGTGCACTTCGACGGCGCCTCCGAACCCGAGCACGGGCTCGACTGGACGTGGAAGCAGCACCTCGTCGGCAAGCCCCGTGGCCACACCGCCGACTTCGTCGCCTCGCCGCACTCCCCGCGCGACGGCACCGGCAGGGCGCTGCGCCTGAGCGCCACCGGCGACGGCGCGCTGCGCATGGAGGGCATCGCCTGGAACGCGATGGCGAACGCCTGCGTCGCCGACACCGTCCTCACCCTGGACGTGCTGCCCGAGCAGCTCGCCGGCGGGTCGCTGACGCTGGAGATCCAGCTGTCCAACCAGCCGGGCAAGGGGGTGCTGCGGCTGCGGTACGACATCGGCGGCGCGAACAAGATCACGCACAAGGCCGACAAGGCGGTCGGCACGGTGACGCGCCCCGTGCAGGCGGGGGCCTGGCAGTCGCTGACGTTCGCTTTGCGCGACGACATCGCGGCGCTGTGGCCCGACATCACCGCCGGCGACAACGCCCTCACCGGGCTGGCGCTGGAGGTCCGGCAGGCCCGGTTCGTGGTCGACCGGCTCACCTTCGACCGGACCCGCCGCGCCGGGCAGGCCGGCGAGCAGCTGCGCGCCGAGGTCATCGCCGCCGTCGCGAAACGCTACCCGGACGTCACCCAGTTCCGGGCCCTCGAGGTCTCGATGGTCAGGCACCTGAACTGGTTCGGCGGCGACCTGACCCTCCCGCCGTTCCCGAGCCCGCCGCTGCGCGACAACGACCCCGACCTGACGGAGTCCATGGTCCGCCGCCTGCACGCCCACGGCGGCCTCGTCTGCTGGAACCATCCGATGGACGTGGCGAAGCGCGACGAGCTGGCGAAGCTGATCGTGACGCGGGGCGCCCTCGGCGCCGACCTCGTCGAGATCGGCCGTGACCCTGTCGAGGACCTGCTCTGGGTGTACGACGTCGCCGCCCGCAACTGCGTCTTCTTCACCGCTCTGGGCAGCAGCGACGACCACGACGCCACCGACTGGGCGACCAACGAGGACCACTTCGTCAGCCATGTCTGGTCCCCCTCGAAGAGCCGCGCCGACCTGCTGCGCGCCCTGTCGGCCGGCGCCGCCTGGTTCACCGACCTCGTCTCGTTCCGCGGTGCCCTCGACCTCCGCGTCGGCGGTGTCTCCTACATGGGGGCGGTCCTGGTGGGCGCGGCGCCCGTGAAGGTCGACGTGACGGCGACGAAGCTGCCGAAGGGCGCGAAGCTGGAGGTCGTCACCGGCAAGCTCGGGAGCGGCCTGTCGCCGTCCACGAAGATCACCGGCGGCACGTCGGTGCTGCTGCAGCCCGGCACCTACGTGCGATCGCAGGTCCGGCTCAAGAACGGCACGGTCGCGGGCGTGTCGAACCCGCTGTGGCTGCTGGCGAAGGCGCCTGCCACACCGATCCCGGTGGCCCGGCGGCGGGCATTGCCCTACTGAACTCCGGCCCGCGCTACTCGCCCGGGGTGCTACCCGCCCGGGTGCTACTCGGCCGAGTGTTGCTTGGCCGGTGGTTCTTGGAGCGGACGACGAGATTCGAACTCGCGACCCTCACCTTGGCAAGGTGATGCGCTACCAGCTGCGCTACGTCCGCGTTGCTGTGAAGACTCTAGCGCATCGTCGTGCGGCGTTCACCGAGGGGGGCGGTCACCCGATAGCGTGACGCCGTGAGACGCCTGATGTTCACGATGCCGCTGCTGCTCATCGCCGGTTGCACGGCCACCGCGGCACCCTCCGCCGCCGTGCCGTCGCCGTCCTCATCGCCATCTTCACCGGCTCCGGCCTCCCCGTCTCCCACCCCGGTCGACCTGACGCTCGCCTTCGCCGGCGACGTGCACTTCATGGACCGGACCGCCAAGCTGCTCGCGGACCCGGCGACCGCGTTCGGCCCGATCGCGGCGCAGCTGTCCTCGGCCGACCTCACGATCGTCAACCTGGAGACGGCGATCACGTCCCGCGGGACCGAGGAGCCGAAGACGTACCACTTCCGCACCACGCCCGTCGCGATCGACGCCCTCAGGGCGGCCGGGGTCGACGCGGTCAGCATCGCCAACAACCACACCCTCGACTACGGCCGGGGCGGGCTGCTCGACACCCTGGACGCCGTCCACAAGGCCGGCTATCCGGCGTTCGGGGCCGGCGCCACCATCGACGAGGCGTACCGGCCCTGGCTGACCACCGTCCGCGGCGTGAAGATCGCCGTGCTCGGCTTCAACCAGGTCAGCGAGCTCGCCTCCAGCTGGGCCGCCGGCCCCGGCAAGCCCGGCATCGCCATGGCGTTCGACACCGCCCGCGCGACCGCCGCGGTCGCCGCCGCCCGCGCCCAGGCCGACCTCGTCATCGTGTTCAACCACTGGGGTGACGAAGGCAACAGCTGCGCCAACAGCGCCCAGAAGACCTTCGCGGCCCAGCTCTCCACCGCCGGCGCCGACCTGATCATCGGCTCCCACGCCCACACCCTGCAGGGATCGGGCTGGCTGGGCTCCACGTTCGTCGCGTACGGGATGGCCAACTTCCTCTGGTACGGCACCTCCAAGAGCACCGAGACCGGCGTCCTGCGCCTGACGGTCCGGGACCGCAAGGTCACCAAGCGCGAGTTCCTGCCCGCCGTCGTCTCGGGCACCGGCCAGCCCAAGCTGCTCACCGGCACCGCCGCGACCAAGCTCAGCCAGCGGTACGACAGCCTCCAGACCTGCGCCGGCCTCGCCGCCCAACCCCGCTGACCCACCCCCGACGCGCCGGATCCGGATACCGGTTTGGCATGACGGTTGGCGGTCGGCTAGAGTTTCAATCCGTCGCCGGGTGCAAGACAGGCCAGGCGGTGCGGACGTAGCGCAGCTGGTAGCGCATCACCTTGCCAAGGTGAGGGTCGCGAGTTCGAATCTCGTCGTCCGCTCGGGAACAAGTGACCACGGTGGGGTGGCCGAGAGGCGAGGCAACGGCCTGCAAAGCCGTGTACACGGGTTCAAATCCCGTTCCCACCTCGGAAAGGCCACACCACGGTGAGGCACCCCAAGCTAGGGCGATTGGCGCAGTGGGAGCGCGCTTCCTTGACACGGAAGAGGTCACTGGTTCAAACCCAGTATCGCCCACGCAGGTCAGAGGGCCGGTCGACACAGTCGACCGGCCCTCTGCTTATGCCTGAGTGCCCAACTGAGTGCCTACGCTCCTCGCCGAGATTCCGATCTCCGTAAGGATCGGGCGTCGAGGGGATGATCACGCCGTGACTCCGGAAGAGCTGCTGACGTTGGCCCGGTCCGACAGCTGGGCGGACCGAGCACAGGCTGGCCGAGGACTGAGCGGCTTCGTAGGCGACCCGCAGGTGGACGAGGCCGTGCGGTACCTGCTTCTGAATGCCGGCGACACCGCCGTGATCGACGCGACCGCCGAGGCGCTGTTGGAACGCGGTGATGTCGCGGCGCTGCGACTGTTCGCGTACGCCTGGAGAAGGGCCGACGGCGAGTACGCGGATCACCTGTCCTCGGCCCTCAGCGGTCTGTTCTTTACGTTGTCTTGTGGCTCGTCGGCAGATCGTGACGGCTTCCGGTCGCTCCTGCACGAGTTGCTTGCCGATGTTGACGTGACGGTCCGGGACGGCGCACAGAATCTCCTGACTCGCCTCGACTGGGTGCGATTCGAGTAGCGGGTGGGGTCACGTCGATGCGACGTGACCCCACCCGCCCCAGCTCAGCCGAAATCCGTCCGGTCAGGGTCACTGACACCGAAAATTTTGTCCATGGCGACCGCCCCGGTGAGCAGCACCGGGCGGAGTTCGTGGCGGTAGACCGCCTCCGTCACCCGCGTGCCGGCGTGACCCATGAGATCGGCGATCTCCTCGATCCGCATTCCCCCGCTGGACAGCAGCGACACGAAGCTGTGGCGTAGCTCGCGCGGCGTCCAGTTGTGATCCGTCAGCCCGGCCTTCCTGGCGACGGCCCGGAAGGCGCGCCGCACGTTGGCCGCGTCGAGCGCCGCGCCGCTCGACGTCGAGAACACCAGGTCGGTCTCCTGCCAGCCCTCGCGGTCCTTCCGCTGCTTCGCCTGGTGCGCGGTGAGCGCCACAACGCACCGGGCCGGGATGGCGAGGGTTCGACGGGACTTCTTGGTCTTGGTGTCTCCGCCGTCCCGGACCGACCGCCACACCTGGATGGACGGCGGGATCGGCGGGTCGACGTCGTCCAGGCCGACGAGGTCGACGTGCGCCCACGTGAGCGCCCGCAGCTCCTCGGTCCGCGCGCCGGTCAGCAGCGACACCACGATGTATGCCTCGGCCGGTGCGCCCTTAGCTGCGTCGAGCAGTGCACTCGCTTGCGGGAGCGTGAGCGACCTCGACGGACGGCCCGGTTGCCCGGTCGGTACGCCACACAGCGCCACGACATTGCGCTTCACCTTGTCCCGGGCCATGGCCCTGGTGATCGCCCGGTTGAGGTAGTTGTGCAGGTTCTGCAGGGTCGCCGTGCTGAGCGTCTTGGCCTTGGCGGCGAGCCACTTGTCGACGTCGCTCGCGCTCAGTACGCGCAGCTTCCGGGCGCCCAGGTCGGGGATGATGTGGGTGTTGCACATCCCCGTGCACTTCGTCACGGTCGCCTCTGAGCGCCCGTTCAGGCCGTAGGCCAGCCAGTCCCGGACGGCATCCGCCACGGTGTAGTTCTGCGGCGCGATGGCCAGGCCGTCTTCGTGGTCGCGGAGCACCTCCTTCAGCTTGGCTCGCGCTTCGGTCTTGGTCTTTCCGCTCCCCCGGCGCATGATGCGCTTTCCGGCCGGCGTGTAGCCGACCACGACGGCGGCGATGAACCGCTGTCGCTCTTCGTCCCAGTAGAGGCTTCCCTCGCCCCTACCTCTGCGCGCGGTCACGCGGCCTCCCGTTCCAGCAGCGCGACGTACTCGGAGATCGCGCTGTCCGGCACGAGCCGGGCGCGGCCCTGCTTCACGGTGCGGAGGCGGCCGGCGCGGATCTGCTCGTAGATGACGGTCCGGCTGATGCTGAGCTGCTCCATCGCCTCGGGGATCTTCCAGAGCGCTTTGCGGGTGGCGACGGTGGTCACGCGACACCTCCGATGCGTCGGACGGCGGGGGTACCCGTCCCATCCGTCCCAGGCTCGTTTTCGCTGCTCACGGCCGGTACGGATGGTTTCGCCGGTACGGGTTGACCCGTACCGGGGTCGGCATCCGTACCGTCGCTGAGCTGGGAAGACGATGCTGGTACCGATGGGACGGTTCGGTCGGGGCAGTAGCGCTTCCACGCGTCCGCGAACGCCTCGCGGTGGTAGCCCTTGGCCTGCCCGACGGGGAACCGGATGGTCGCCGAGCTGATGCCGAACTCCCGCAGCAGGTCACCGAGCCGCTTGCCGGTCATGCCCGCCGGGCCGAACCCCTGCCACGGGCCTTCCGGGTCGTCGTTGAGTGCGGCGAGCAGCTCGGCGGTGGTGGCGGCGCCCGGGTCGCCGAGCGTCGTGAACGCGGTCCGGATGTCGGCCAGGAGCCGGACGCGGGTCGAGACGTGGCCGGTGTCCTCGGCCTCGGCGGTGAGGACGGTCGCGGCGGCCCGGCCGCGCGACGGCCAGCTCCCGCCCGCGAGGTCGGCGACGGCGATCAGCGGCTCCCAGGTGTCGGCGGCGCGGTCCTCCAGGGGCATCGCGGGTTCCGCGCGCTCCAGCTCGGCGAGATGCCCCCGGAGCCACTGGAACAGTTCGCCGGCCACCTTCCGCAGCACCGGCCCGTCGCGGCGGTGCCGATAGGGCGCCACGGTCTCGCCCGCCATCCGGCGGCGCATCCGTACGACCACGGCGCGGTCTTCGATGGTGTCGGGCATGGCGCCGATCCCGGCGAGCGCCGCCATGGCGAACGTGGGGATCTTTTCGAGGCGGTGTGCGTTGCTGTCCCAGCGGATCGCGGGCCGGTTGCGCTGGTGTCCGGCGTTGAGCAGCCCGCGCAGGTCCTCGTTGGCCTCGGCGTTCTTCCCGCCGAAGATGGTGTCGGCCTCGTCCACCAGGAGCGTGGGCGGCTCGTCGGTACCGATCGCGCGGTACACGGCGGCCGAGGAAGCGTTCACGGTCATGAGCGGGTTGCAGCACATGCCCTCGACCACGTCGAGCAGCCGGGACTTCCCGCAGCGCTTCTCCGGCGCGCGGATGACCAGCCTGGGCGCGTGCGCCCACGCGGGCATCGCGTGGGTCGCGGCGATCCACAGCACGACTGCGTCGATGGCCTCGGGCGACGGGAGCACGACGTAGCGGGTGATGACAGCGTGCAGCCGGTCGAGGATCGCGGCGCCGTCAACGGGTTCGGTGGTCACGCTGCCACTCCTTCGTCTCGGAAGCCGCCGGTGATGGCGGCGCGGGTCTCGCGGTCGGTCTGTCCGGCGCTGATTCCGGCGTCGTACAAGGCGTTCAGCGCGTCGCGGGTACTGATGGCGTTGGCCGCGACCATCCGGGCGACGCCCCGGGCGGAGCCGTAGAGCGTCGCCCGGCGGCGGCCCTTCGGCGCGCGGCGGACGGTGTCGAGCAGGGAGCGCAGCAGCGCGTCGGGCGATGAGATGCCCCCGGCCGGCGTCGAGCTCGGCGCCCTGGTCGTGCTCGCCGACGCGGCGGCCGGCGCGGGTCGGCAGGCCGTGATGAGGGCCGGGGGCATCTCAAACACGGGTCGGTCGCCGATCCAGCGGTACGGGCGGCCGGTGCGCGGGTGGATCGACGGCGGCGCCACGACGTACCCGCCGTCGCCCCGGACGTCGATGCCCTCGCCGAGGCGCCCCTGACTGTTCAGGACGGCCGTTCCCGGGTGGCGGTAGTACAGGTGCCACCCGCCGCTTCCCGTGACCACACAGGCCGTTTCCGGCATGAGCGCCGGGTCGAGGGCGCCGCCGTGGCCCGGGTCGATGTCGACCACGACCAGACCGGCGACCGCGCCGGTCCGCACCGCCAGCAGCCCGTCAGGCTGCGCGGCGACCATCGCGTTGACGCGCTGCGGGTCGAGCGTCGCGGCGTACAGGCCGTGGCAGAACATGCAGGGGCAGGCGTCGCGGTCGTGGTCCGGCCCGGCGGTCCGGCAGCCGTCGCAGTTGGCGATGGGGCGCTTGCTGCGGCCGAGCAGGAAGACCGGCCAGCCACGCTCGATGTAGTCGATCGCGTTGCGCAGCAACGCTTGCGAGTCAGCCATTGCGGATGCCTCCCTTGGGTCGGGCGCTGGCGCGGGTCGCCCGCTCCAGCACGCGGGTCAGGTCGGTGGTCAGGAGGAGCAGCTGCTGGCGCGCGTACGGCTCGGCGGTGGCGAGCGCGACCGTGAGGGTCACTTCCGCGTGCTCCCGGCCGTCGGCGGCGCGCACGCGGGTGAGCAGCGCGCGGCCGAGGCCGGGAACGCTGACCACGAGGGGGTCGGCGCGGTGCTCGCCGAGGTTGCAGCGGTGGCCACCGGCGCACCAGTCGGTGTGCCGCAGCGCGTCGACACCTGCGGCGCCGCCGAGCCGCGCGAGGCGGGTCATCGGTTGCCGCCGGTGCGGTTGCGGTCGTTGGCGCGGACGGTGCGCAGGTAGTTGATGGCGCGGCGGCCGGGGCGGAGCTGGCGGCCGGTGCCGTCGCAGCGGCGGCAGATGCCGAACGCCTTGCCGCCGAACAGGGCGCGGCGTTTGCCGGTGCCCTTGCAGCGGCGGCAGGCCACGAACGGCCAGAGCCAGCACGCCAGGATGTAACCGAACGTGACGACGATGAGAGCGAGGAACAGCAGCGCTGCGGCGGCCGGTTGGCCGGTAGCGGTAGCGGCGAGCGCGGGCATGCGAGAGCCTCCACGGGCTGTTTTGGGCGCGAAAGGGCTGCTGGCGCTACCCGCTACCTCGGTGGGTAGCGGCTGGCCAGGTTGGTAGCGGGGTGGGTAGCGGCGGCGCTACCGGGTAGCGGCGCCGCCGCTACCGTTCAGGCGCTCTTGCGGCGGTCGATCGCACTGTCCACATCGGACACGCGGGCACCCTTGAGTACCTCGCCGCGGACCTTGACGTTCACGCTCGGTACACGGTCGCGGAGCTGTGCGGAGATCGCGTCGGCGGTGATGTCGGCGTAGTGCTCCGGCAGGGCGTCGGCGAGGCGGGCGGCGATGGTGGCCCAGTGCAGGCCGTTCTCCCCGGCGAGGAACACCGACCGGACGTCGGCGAGGGTGTCGCGCAGGTCGCGGGTGATGGTCTCGCCGATCGCGGCGCCGGACAGCGTGCCGGCGGCCTGCCGATGCTTGCGGGCGGCGGTGAGGATCTTCTCCGCATCGCCGTGGTCGGCGAGGTACGTGCGCACCGTGGGCGTCTCGTCGGTGGCGCCGTACATGTAGCCCACGCCCCGGTACTGCGGGCCGTTGGGCAGCGCGGACGCGTCGTAGCCCTCGCTGTACGCCTCACCGCCCAGGACCGCCTCGGACACGACGCGGTTGCCGCACTTCAGCGCGAACCGCACCGCGTGGTTGTCGCGGTACCGGTTGAACAGGCGGCCGACGTCACCGGCACCGACGCCGGACGGCTTCTGCGAGCTGGACAGCAGGATCACACCGGCGGACGGGCCGACGGCCATGATGTAGGACAGGAGCGCGGCGATCTCCTTGTTCTGCTCCTGGCTGTCCAGCTCGTAGTAGACCTGGAACTCCTCCATCACGAGCATCCACACGGCGAGCTGCGGGTACTTCCGCGACAGCTCCCGCGTGATCTTCCCTTCCGGGCACTCTGCGGTGGACAGGGTCGACAGGAAGTCGTTGACCTCCAGGATGTGCGCCTTGACCTCGCGCAGCACCTCCAGGAGGTGCTCCACGGGGTTGTCGTCGCGCAGGTTCGGCACCGGCCCGAACACCATGCGGTGCGCCACGAGGCGGAACTTGTCCCAGTCCGGCGACATCTTGCCGTCCACGACGATGAGCCGCACGTACGGGTCGAGCGCGGCGAACAGGGCCAGGAGCCGGGTGGCGAACGTCTTGCCCTTGCGGGGCTGCGCACCCACGAGCACGCTGATCCACATCAGCAGCAGCGACACCTTCCGGCCACGCTCGTCCAGCCCGAACGGCGCCTCCTGCCAGATGTCGCGGACCTTGCAGTCCAGCAGCGGCGTCTTCCCGGCCGGGATGGCGAGGGGGTCGCGGTCGGCGACGAACAGCACGTGCCGCCGATGCGAGCTCGGGTCGCGGGTGAGAAACACCTGGTTGACCGACACATCCAGCCCGGACGCGATGGCGCCTTTGGCGTTGAGGACGTGCTCCCAGGTCTTGCCGTACGGCAGGTCGATGACCACCTGCGAGCCGGAACCGGAGGCGTCGCGGGACATCGTGGAACCGAACGTGACCTGCTGGTTGGGCTTGTCCGGGTGGCCGAGGCCGGCGGCGTAGTAGGCGCGCAGGATGATGTCGGGGTTGACCCGCCGGTACCGTCCAGCGACCACCGCCGGGCGCAGGATCGGCTTGTCCTGCGGGCGGCCGATGTGGGCCAGCCCGCACACCAGCCCGGCGGCGGCCAGGCCAGTCACCCACCACGGGGCCATGGCGTAGGCGACCGGACCGCCGATGGCGAGCGCGGCGGTCTCGGCGGCCAGGACGATGCCGCGCCATGCGCGGGTGGCCTTGACCTCGCGGTGCAGCTTGTACCAGGTCGCCGGGTCGTTGGCGTCGGCGGCTGCCTGCCGCAGCCCGTACTGCTCCGACAACCACCACCACCGCAACTGGCGCCCGACCACCTTGAACAGGCCCACGGTGGCCCAGAACCCGGCCTGCAGCGTGTACCAGGGCGCCCGGACGGCGTGGTACCCGGCGCGGTGCAACGCGTCCTCGGCGATGTCGCGGACGGTGGCCTTGAAGTTCTGCCAGCCCAGCAACCGCGTCGGGATGATCGGGCGGCGGCCCTTCGGATCGGCCGGCGGCGCGTCGACCAGCACGCCACCGCGCTCCGGCTCGTCGTCCAGCGGCACGTCGAAGTGGCTCTCAGCGCCGGTGCCGTCCCGGCGGGCGCGAGCGGCCCCAAGGTCGACCACGTCGGCGACGTCGGCCACCTCGGACTCGTACTTGGACCAGTCGAACCCCTCGGGGTGCTCGCGGTTCGGTTCGTTGCTCGCCATGCTGGAGATCTCCTGACCTCTGATGGAGGGATGGGGACCGGTGCGCGGCCGAGGGTTCCTAGGCCACGGAGGCCGCGCGCCGGGCGAACTGGTGGTGCCTCAGGCGCTGATGAGCAGCGCGGCGATGAACAGCCAACCGATGTGCCAGGACTGGTCGAGGGCGTACAGGCCGCCACCGCGCTCCAACCACGCCGGAGACTTCTTGAGCGCGTCGGCCATGTGGCGCAGCGGCGCCCGCCGGTCGGCGATGTGGTGCGTGACGGCCGAGACGGTGAGGCCGGCGGCGGTCCAGCCGAGGTGCAGCGCGGCGCCGGTCACGGCGAGCATCGCGACCAGGGCGACGACGGCGGTCAGCGTGTACGTGCCGACGTGCGCGGCACAGGCGAGATGCCCCCGCCACCCGGCGTCGGCCTTGTGGTCGGCCTGGTGCTGCGTCTGGATCCAGTGGTCGGCGACCTGGTGAGCGGCGTACAGGGCGACGAAGACAGCGGCGAGGGTGCCGGCGTCGGTCGGGGTTGCCATGATGGGGGTCTCCTGACTCCTGATGGAGGGATGGGGACCGGTGCGCGGCCGAGGGTTCCTAGGCCACGGAGGCCGCGCACCGGGCGAAGCTAGTCGCGGTTGGCGTGGATCAGGTGGGCGAGCGCGGCACCCATGCCGAGCACGGCGACGGGCAGGCAGGCAACCGCCGTGGTGATCCACCATGGCGCGGAGGTGACACCGGCGGCGCTGAGCAGGTGGTATGCGACCTGTCCGGCGCAGCCGAACACCAGGGAGCCGATCGCGGACCAGCGGGCGAACCGGCGCACCGCCGGGCCGTAGGCGTCGGACAGCCACACGGCGAGGGCGTACGCGGCGTACGCCTCCACGCCGATGGGGAGCGTGATGGCGGTGTTGATGCTGAACCCGTCCGCGATGCCGGGCAGCGGGTGGATCACGCCGAACCCAGTCAGCTCACCGAGCCCCACCCATCCGGACCAGATCGCCACGAACGCGGGCAGGGCCAGCACCCAGACCGGCCAGGACGGCGGCTTGCGCCGGGCGACCGGGGCGGGCGGCGCGCTGATGTTGGTGTCCGGGTGTCCGTCACCCGTGGCCTGCGGCGGCGTCTCGATCGCCTCGGCGGCCAGCGGCGCCTCGGCGGGCGGCTCGGGGTCGGGGGTGTCGGTGTCCGGCTCCAGGTCCGGCACGACGTGCAGCGTGCGCGCCGGGGGCATCTTGGCAGGCTCGGCGCGCTCGTCGGTGAGCGCCTCGCGGATGGCGTTGGCCTTCGGCGCGCCGATGCGGAACTCCTTCATCAGCGCGTTCCGGGAGGGGATCTCGCCGAGCTGGTCGGTGAGGGTGCGGGCCTGCGGCATGAGCGCTTCGATTGGGGCGGGGTAGGCGCTGGGGGCGGTGGCGGTGGTCATTGGGTGCTGCTCCTTCAGTAGTTGAGGACGCGGCCGGACACGGTGTGGGCGCTGAGCGCGATCGGGCCGGTCACGCGGATGGAGCCGGACACGGACTCGGCGCGGAGGTTGCACCGGTCGGTCGCGGCGACCGTGATGCCGCCGGAGATCGTCTTGGCGAACCCGTCGCCGATCAGGCGGTTGATCGTGATGCGGCCGGAGACGGTGGACAGGTCTGGCGCGCTCACCGTGTCGACGTGGACCGCGCCGGACACCGTCTCGACGACCGCGCGGAGCAGGGCGCCGGACACGTCCACGGACGCGCTGACCGTCTCGGCGAGCAGCGAGCTACCCAGCGGGAGCCGCGCCACGATGTCCACCAGCGGGCCGACGCCACCGCCGACAACCGCGTCGCCGGACATGCCGCCGATCGACACGACATCGCCGTAGACGACGCCGACGACGATGCCGGCGTTGTGCCCGACGACCTGGGTGAGGCCGCCGAAGTGCTGGCGGGCCGTGGTCGGCTCCAGGTTCGGCACCCGCACCGCGAGGTGGTCGCCGTGGTCATCGATCGTGGCGCGCTCGACCGCGTGGGCGCCCGGCTCGTTGCCGTCGGGGCTGGTCAAGGTCACTTCGGCGTGCTCGCGGTCCTCCACGATCACGCGGACACTGCCGACGTTGATGCGCACGTCCAGCGTGATCGCGCCGTACTCCCGCGCGGTGTACGTCCTCGCCTTCGGGGCGTTCATGCCGCCACCTCGTTGCTCGTCTCGCGGACGATCCGGACCACCGCGCCGTACGCGACGTGCAGGCGAAGGGCGATGCGGGAGAGGCTCACCGACCGGCGGCGCAGGCGGTTGACCGCGACGACCAGCTCGGCCGGCGTCAGCGTCACCCGCTCACCGCTGCACGCGAGGTCGACGGCGATCTCATCGATGTAGTCCGGGTCCGCCTCCAGCTCCCTGGGCAGGTCGCACTCGATCGCGAACCGCTCGTCGTCGCGGATCGCCAGCTCCCAGCACGCGCCGCATGCCACGCCCCGCGTGAACGGCGTGCGGTGCGCCTCGCAGTGCCGCGCGGCGACGTCGGCCAGGACGTGTTCCGGGCCGAAGTAGCCGGCGATGCCCGGGATCGTGGTCAGCGGCAGGACGTCGGCGCCCCGCTCCGTCTGTGTGATCACTCCGAAACCTCCAGATCGTGCCGGCGTCTGCCGGTCGCACGAATACAGCACCAGTGCTGTATTCGTGTCTGCGACCGTACAGCACCAGTGCTGTATTCGCAACCGCGTGGCGTGCCATTGAGCTGGGACTTGATCGATTGGCGCCCCGGTTGATCAGCGCCTGACACAAGAGAACCGCAGCGGCGACCTGGTCGACAGGGTGCGAGCTACTCGCCACGTGGTACTCGTCTCACACCCTGTGTGAATCGATCGACGGGGTTCCCTGAGCGTCACGGATTCCCTACGCTCCGGAGCATGGCCGAAGCGAATCTCCTGCTCGCAGCGCTCATCGAGCGCGCCGGCCTCTCCAACGCGGGCCTCGCGCGCCGCGTCAACCTGCTCGGCGCGGCGCATGGGCTCCGGTACGACCACGCGTCCGTCGCCCGCTGGATCCGCGACGGCGCCGTACCCCGCGACCCCGGCCCAGAGCTGATCTGCCACGTCATCGGACAAGCGCTGAACACGCCCGTCGCGCTGGCCGACATCGGCATGGAGCGCCGGAAGCCCGCACCGGTTGGGATGCCCCTCGCCCAGGCGGTCGAGCGCGCGTCGGCGCTCTGGCGCGGCGATCAGCGGGACAAGGCCGGCGGACCACCGGCCACCGGCACGGACGCGATCGCGCCGGTCTGGGAGTGGGAGAACCCACCCGACGACCTCGACATCTCGCGCGACGGTCACGCCCAGGTCGGCGCCGCCGACGTACAGCGCCTGCGCCAGCTGCGCGCTCGCTATCAGGAGATGTACCGCCGTGTCGGCGGCGTGCCGGTCCGTCCGCGCCTCGTGGCGGCCCTGAACGAACACGCGGCACCGCTGCTGCGTAACGCCTACGACAACCGCACCGGTCGGGAGCTGCTCCGCGCGGCCGGCGGGCTGGCGGCGCTTGCCGGGGTGTGCGCGTACGACGCCGACCAGCAGGGCCTCGCCCAGCGGTACCTCTTCGGCGCCCTGCGCATGGCGAAAGCCAGCGGTGACAAGGCTTTCGGCGCGTACGTGGTGGCGCTGATGAGCACCCACGCGTTGTATAACAACCAACCGCGGCTCGTCGTGCAGTACGCCGAGTCGGCGCTTCGCGCGGCGCGGGGGCATCTCAGCCACGCCCTCGCCGCCGACCTGCACTCGCTTGCCGGCAAGGCGTACGCGCGGATGGGGCAGGGCGTTGACTGTCAGCGGCACATGGCCGAGTCGGAGTGGACGGCGGGCCGCATCAAGCCGACCGACGAACCCGCCGAAGCGTCCTACGTCCAGCCGGGCCTCATCGAGACCCAGGTCGCGGAGGCGCTCCGGCGCCTGGGTGACCTCAGCGCCGCCCAAACGTACGCGGAGGAGTCCGTCCGGACAGCCGGCGGAACGCACCTACGCGGCCGCGTCCACCGCTTCGCCGGCCTCGCGCTCATCGTCGCCCAACGCGGCGACGTCGACCAGGCCGTACACGTCGGCACCCAGATGCTCGACTACGCCGAAGGCATGGAATCCGGCCGCATCCGCGACCGCGTCGCGCAGGTGACAACCGCGCTCCGGCCACACGCTAGGGTGCCAGCGGTGGCGGAGTTTCTCGACCGGGCCGACACCGACGCCCAGCTGAGGGGGTTCTGATGCGCTGGCAGGTCAACTCCGAACGCACGCTCTACCAAGACCAATGGGTCCACGTGCTGACCGCCGACGTCGAGCTACCCGACGGCAGACACCTCGACCACCGCCTCATCCGCAGCGCCCCCGGCGCCGGCGCCGTCGTCGTAGTCGACGGCAAGGTCCTCCTCCTCTGGCGCCACCGCTTCATCACCGACACCTGGACTTACGAGATTCCGGTCGGCGCCATCGGCAACGACGAACCCGCCGTCGCAGCTGCGCGCGAGGTCGAAGAGGAGACGGGTTGGCGGCCGGGACCGCTGCGCCCTCTGATCTACACGCAGCCGTCGCCCGGTCTCATGAACTCCGAGCACCACATCTTCCGCGCCGACTCGGCCGAGTACATCGGCCCGCCCGTCGACGGATTCGAGTCGGAACGTGTCGAATGGGTACCGCTCGACGACATCCGACGCCTCATCGACAAACGCGACATCGTTACGGGGACGACGCTGGTGGCGCTGCTGTACTTCCTGGTCAACGTTTCAGGGTAGGCGCCTACGCGGTGGGACGCCGGGGCCGAGCCTCCGCCCACGTCTTCACCGTTTCTGGACGCCAAACGGGCGAGCGGCCGAACTTTCGCTCAGCTTGTGGTGCCTGCTCACGTGCCACGTAGGCAGCCCAAGTGCTGCGCGTGATACCAAGAAAGCGCGCACAGTCGTCCGCAGTCCACCAGTCGGTGGGCAGCTCAGCGTCCTCAGCATGCGATGTCATCGTCCACTACGATACGCGGCCTGCTGCCAATGCCGCATTGGGCCCATTTCGGCGTAGCAACCCGACCTAATCGAGCGGCAGTCGCCCTTGACCTCCAGGACCCATCAAATGCTCTGGGTCGATCGGAAGTTCCGCCTGCACGGCGTCGCGTGGCCGCGGAGGGGCCACCCTACCCGGCCTTCTGATAGTCGGATCCGGACCGAAGACAAATCGCTGACCATCGTCGAGAACCATGGTTCCACCATATTGCTCGGGGAACTTTTCTCCGCAAAGCTCGTAGGCAAATAGAAGCAGCTTGTTAACACGCGATGCAAGGAACAGGTCAAACTTGTCATTGAATAAAATGGGGTCGATGAGTGCGGAGTCAAGAATGGCGGCAAGTGCATCTGGGTTCGGCGGCATCATGCTGCGATAATTCGAGGGTGCGTTCGCTCGAATTTTGTTGTTGTCAGCGCGGGTCAAGAAGCAGTGGTTAGCTAGAGAATTCGTCAGAGCTGACGATAGGCCAGTGCTCGACTGAATGAACGCCTTGGGGAAAATGTGATGAAACTCCGCCTTATTGTATGACTGAAGCACGCGCTCAAGATCGATATAATTGCCAGAAATAAAGCTACGTGGATGGCGCTGAGCAAGCATTGTAACGAAGGTGGCAGTCCTCGCGCTGTTGATTCGGAAGTCGGTGCCGAGAAAGAAGTCAGGAGAGATGCTAGCCGGAACTTTGGCCAGCAAATTCTGTTGACCATCGCGCAGTCGGGCCATTTCCTCCACGTCTACCTTCGCAGCCCGAACCGACTGGCCGCTGTAGCGCTCAGCAAAGCACGAACGCCAGAACCATTTTTTTAGGAGGCTTATCTCAGATTCCGGGGTTAGTCTCATTCGACCATTCGGAACTGCAAAGTATACCGATAGAGGAGCAAGCATCAACGGGTACGGAAGGGTTTTGATAGTCGCGACCTTCAGTTGGCGCTTCAGGAAGTCAATGGCACCCTTGATACCATTCTCCACCAGCTCGAAGCGGCTACGAATCTCTTCGCCCTCAAGTCCCATCAGGCTCTCTACCGAAGGGTCCCCCCTAAGAATTGCGGCACAGCAGCGCAGGACCAAGTTAGGATCGGCGGCAATATCACCGAAGGCGAATTCGTCTAGCTCCTCCTGCAGTAGATCGAGCTTATTGCGAAGGTCGAACTGTTCGCTCCAGGTCCACGCTGAGAGCAATTCGAGCGTTGTTAGATCCACGCCCATGCGGTTGATTCTCTCGAAAACAATCGCTACTGTTGCTCGATCTTCTGTCTCCATTTGCTGAATTGGTATCTGCGCCTCCTTGAAGATGCTGTGCAGCTTGTCTATTAGGCGAATCTCGCGTTCGCCCGAAAACAGATCTGACGCTCTTCTGAAGGCCACTGAATCGAATAGGGAGGAGAGGGGAAAATGGATGGACTTGTCTACTTCGGAAGGCTGAAGTGCAATAAATTGAGATTGCTGAACTCCCGGTTTTGCGGACAAGTCAAAGTATACTGATGGCCAGTCTCCCTGCCCGGGCCGCCCAAACTCGGTCTGGAATGTGATGAATAGCGAAGTAACCCGTTGTTGACCGTCAAGTACATAGGTGATGGGGTATTTTTCATGAGGTGCGGGTAGGGTAAATGGGCCAAGCCGACGTTCGGACGCAAGCTTCTCCTGCGTTAACCAAAACAGGAGGGAGCCAAAAGGGTAACCCTTGTAAATGCTATCCAGAAAGTGAGCAACATGTTCTGGATCCCATACGAAGCCACGCTGGAAGGCGGGAATTCTTACCTGCCCACCATAAATGTGGTCTAGCAGCTTACGAATGGGGTAACTAGTTAACTCGCTCACTAAAGAATGCCTCCTGGGTGCGACTGTGCCTACCGCTCGCAAGCACTCAAGCTTCCGGTCGATGTCGCAAAAGGTCAAGTGTTGCGCCACGGAAGAGGCGATCCGCGACTCGGCAAACCGCTACAAATTACGCAAAATGGATTCATTATCGTGTCAGGCGCTGATAGGCCGAGGCGTGACGAGCGTTGACGGAGAGCGATGCGACTACTGGCGTTTGCTGATGCGATGGCGAGCCGAGACCTGCATCTCCACCAGGTTCAGTGAGTGCCCAACTGAGTGTCGACCGGAACGCACAGGACCGGACCGCGGCGGACGTTGGGGGGCGGCCGCACCACGCCACCAGAGGGTCTCAGCAGGTCAACTGGCCTATCGGAAGCCTTGACACGGAAGAGGTCACTGGTTCAAACCCAGTATCGCCCACGGACCTGAGCGGCCCCTACTCGCGTAGGGGCCGCTCGTCGTTTGGTCCGTGGATCCTCCGCGCACCGGCGGGGCCGGTGCTCCCCAGTGGGGGACCTTCGCTCCACCCACACCCCCTCAAGACCCGTCGCCGCCACTTGGGTCGGTAGACCGCCTCCGTGACCCTCGTTCCGGTGTGCCCGACAAGGTCGGCGATCTGCTCCAAGGTCAGCCCGAGGGCGGACGCGATCGACACGAAGCTGTGGCGCAGCTCGCGCGGCGTCCACTCTTCGGCCTCCAGCCCGGCCTCCTTGGCAACGCGCTGGAAGGAGCGCCGGACGTTGGCAGCGTCGAGCGGCGTCCCGACCTTGGAGACGAACACCAGCCCCGTCTCCTGCCAGTTGTCCCCCGCCCGCTTCCGGGCCTAGTCCTGGCGCTGCCCGTGCAGGTCGAGCACCTGGACGCACAGTGCTGGCAGCGCCAGTGTGCGCCGGGACTTCTCGGTCTTGGTGTCGCCACCGTCCCGTACGGACCGCCAGACGGACACAGACGCGGGCACCAGCGGGTTGTCGTCCGGTGGACAGTCAGCACGCGACAGTCGACGACCTGCAGGAACTCCCAGCCGCGCCAAGCCATGTGGTTGCACAGGTGCGCGGTCTGCCACAGGTCACACGACGCCTGCTGATACTCGTAGGGCGCTTCAACGTCGGTCATGACGCCCACGCCAGCGCCTGCTCGACCCGTGCCACGCACGTCAGCGCCCGCGGCACCGCGCAGGAGCGCCTGGACGTCGTCGACCCGCAACCGAACCGTCGCCGGCTACGCCTCCGTGGACTCGTTCGTCTCGACCATGCCGTTGCCGAACGTCATGTCGTCGACCGCTGGCAGCTTCAGCGGAATCCGCGACGTCACCGCAGGGTTGTCGACGTGCCGGCCGCACACAGCGCAGTCGGCCTTCGTCCCCGACGGGCCTGTCTGCACGTTCCGCCAACCGCGCTGGTTACCGCACGGGCACTGGAAGATCATGACGTGGTCTCCGTTCGTTCGGGGGATGGGATGGTCAGTGCGTGCCTCGAGTACGGCGTCGGACTTCTTGCCGGTAGCCATCCGCGCAGCCAGCATTTCGCCGGCCTGGCCCGGGTGGTTGAACGAAATTGGTAGCGAGTCAAGGCCTCGATGGGGCTTCCAGCACCTTTGCCCGCCTCGATCGTGTCGCCCACGAGCGGCCACACAAAGATCACCACCACGGCCACGACCGCCACGAGCAAGCACAGGACAACTCCAGCAGCTATACCACCGGCAATCCAGACCCAGCGCTTACGCGGTCGCACCAAACGGCGGCCGGAACGCGCTCCCTGGTCAGAGCGAGCGATCCATCCAGTCCCCCGGGTGACCACCGTGCCGAAGGTCATCGACCGTTCGCCAGCTCCGGACAAGGGTCCGTCCGGGCCGAGCGGAAGCGACACACCGGTTCAGCGCTGGGTGGTGTGTGCCGTGCGGATCAAGCGGACAGCCGCGACGCCGAGAACCGCTCCCCCGGCGACGGTCATGGCGGTCCAGGTCGGCTCGCGCCGGGACCGGGACCGGGGCCGAGCAGTGATGTCCGTCGACACGAGGGACTGATTCTGGGGCGATGAGGTTGATGCGGCGGCCGATGTCCGTGCGTGACGCGGTCCTGGCATTGGTGGCGACCTCGGTCCTCGGCGTGTGCCTGCTCCTGCTGGCGTGACTGAGCGACGTCAAGTATCGCCAGCGCCGGACCGCGCCGCCGTGCGCGCGGAGCCAGGTGTTCACGCGGGCGGCGTGCCGGGCCGAGGTCGACGGCGTCCGCCGGGGGCGACGGCGTCAGTCGACGGTGGCGTACAGGATGACCATGGCGATGGAGAACAGGATGCCGAAGGTGCCGCAGAGGAGGCCGGCGAGGGCGAGGCCGCGCCGGCGGCCGGGCCCGCCGGACCTGCCGGCCGCACCGAGCAGGGCGACGGCGCCGAACACGACGGCGATGATGCCGGCGATCAGGCCGACCGGGGCGCAGGCCGCCGTGGGGAGGGAGAAGATGCCGAAGACGAGGGCGAGCGTCGGCGCAAGCGGCTGCGGGTCGGGCTGCGGCTGGGCGGGGGCGGCCGGGAGCGGCGGCAGGTCACGTACGATCCGCAGCAGCTCGCCCCAGGTCCGGGCCGCGTACGTGTGGCGGGTGCGGGCGTCGAACTCGGACAGGCTGAGCCGGCCCTCGGACAGGCAGGTGCCCAGGTGCGCCACGACGGCCTCACGGTCGGCGTCGGACGCCCGGAACGACGGCGACGGGTACATGCCATCGACCGTACTGCGGTTGGTCAACGACGGAGGGTGACCGGGATGGCGGCATCGGGCGGTATTCGGGTGCCTTCCGAGGATGAGATCCGCGCGCTGCACGTGCGGCACGCGCCGGACCGGGACACGTTCGAGCTGGTGTGGGCGCACTGCGTGACCGTGTGGCGCATCGCTGAGCAGCTGTTGCGGCAGACGGCCGTCGACGTGGACCCGGCCCTGGTCGAGGCGGGCTGCCTGCTGCACGACATCGGCGTGTACCGGCTCGGCGGCGGACCGTACATCCGCCACGGCGTCCTCGGGCACGAGCTGCTGCGCGGGGAAGGGCTGCCGGAGGCCCTCTGCCGGTTCTGCTCCTGCCACACCGGCGTCGGGATCACCAGCGAGGACATCGCCGGGCAGGGGCTGCCGGTCCCGCCCGGCGACTACGTCGCGGTGAGCGAGGAGGAGCGGCTCGTCATGTACGCGGACAAGTTCCACACCAAGAGCAGCCCGCCGCGGTTCGTGACGGCGGCCGAGTACCGGCGCGACGTCGCGCGGTTCGGTGCGGACAAGGTGGTGCGCTTCGACGCGATGGTCGCCCGGTACGGCGAGCCCGACCTCACAGCGCTTCGACGGTGACGTCCAGCTCGCGCGGGGTGCGGGCGTCGACGGTGTACCCGAGCTCCCGCAGCGCCGTCGCGAGGGCGGCCGGGGTGCGCGGCCGGGCACCCGCCAGCACCAGCGCGCGGACGAGCCGGCCCTTGGTGGCCTTGTTGAAGTGGCTGACGACCTTGCCGCCGTGCAGGACGCGGACCGTGACGCCGTTGCGCGGGGTCCACACCGAGGCGTACGCCGAGGAGCGCAGGTCCAGCACGAGGCTGTCGCCGGCGAGCTCGTCGAGGACCGGGGGCAGCACCGCGCGCCAGTGGGCGGCGAGCGGGCCGGCGGTCGGCAGGCGGACGCCGATCGAGCAGCGGTACGACGGGATCCGGTCGGCCGGGCGGACCGCGCCCCACAGCCCGGAGAAGATGAGCAGCTGTTTCCGCGCGCGGGCGAGCGCCGGCCCGGTGAGCGACGCGAGGCCGAGCGCGTCGTAGAGGACGCCGGTGTACAGCGCGGCGGCCGGGAGGGTCGGCGCGGTGCGCAGTTGTGCGTTGCGGGCGGCCTCGTCGGCCAGGCCGGGGGTCAGGCCGAGCGTGGTGAGCGCGAGCGCCGGGTCGTCGCTGAGCTTCACCAGGTCGTCGACCACGGTGGTGCGGGCGTCGGACAGCGCGGGCAGCGACAGCCGGTCGAGGTCCAGGGCCGCGCCGCGGCGCGGGGCGGCGGCCTTGCCCTCGGACGGTGGCAGCAGGATCAGCACCGCCCGAGGGTACAGCCGTCGTTACGCGTGCCGGCCCGACTGGACGAACGGCATGCCGTGGTGGTTGGTCTGGGCCAGCCGGCTGTTGAGGTTGCCGGCGTTGGCGATCTTGTCGTGGTACGCCTCGCGACGGCGGGCGACGCAGCCCGTCGGCTTGTCGCTGACCGAGACGAGATCGGGGTCGAGGTGTGTGTTGAGGCCGTCGCGCAGCAGCATGAGCGCCTCCGCGCGCAGCTGGGACACCCGCGACTCGGTGACGCCCAGGTCGTGGGCGATCTCCATCATGGGCCGCTCCTGGAAGAAGTACCCCTTCACGACCTTCCCGAGCCGCTCCGGCAGCGCTTCGACGGCGTTGTGCAGGTAGCCGATCCGCTCGCGGTGCAGGATCAGGTCCTCCGGGCCGGCGGCCCGCTCCGGCACCATGTCCTCGGCGCTGCCTGCCGCGAAGCCCTGCAGTGACAGCACCGCCGCCCGCTGCACGTCGTCGTCGATCGCCTGGAGCTCGTCGACGCTGACGCCGAGCGCCTCCGCCAGCTCGTGGTTGGTCGGGGTGCGTCCGAGCGCCGCGGTCAGCTCCTGTTGCATCGCGTCCGCCTGCCTGGCCCTGGCCCGCACGGATCGGCTCGCCCAGTCTAGTCCGCGCAGCTCGTCGAGGATCGCGCCGCGGATGCGGGTCGTGGCGAAGCTGCCGAACGGGATGCCCCTGCTCGGGTCGAACGCCTTCGCGGCGCCGGCCAGGGCCGCCATGCCCGCGGAGACCAGGTCCTCGCGGCTGACGTGGGCGGGTAGGCGTCCGAGCGTCTGGCGCACCAGATGCCCGACGAGTGGCAGATGCTCGCGGATCAGGTCCTCGAGCTCGCGGCCTTCCAACTGGACCTTGAGCGTGGCACCCTCAAGGGTCGCTGTCATCGGTTCCCCCTCGTGTCTGTGGTGAACCCCGTGCAGGCGGTCCACCTGCTGACACGAAGAACTTTCGACTACGAAGGGTGCTGGCACCGTCACTTTCGGGTGCCTTTTGGTTGCGAGACGGTGAGAGTGCTCAGATTCGGCGTGTCGCGACAACTCGCTCAGCGCGCCGATGCATTCGAACACCGGTACAGTCGCCGCGATGAATCTTGTACCGCTCGCACCCCGCCTACGCCGCGCCGCCCGCCAGCACTTCGGCTGGGACCGGTTGCGCGCGGGACAGCTTCCGCCGATGCGCGCCCTGCTCAAACGACAGGACGCTCTCGTCGTGTTACCCACCGGCGGCGGAAAATCAGCCATCTACCAGGTTCCGGCGATGCTGCTGCCCGGGCCCACTGTCGTCATCTCACCACTCCTCGCGCTGCAGCAGGACCAGATCGCCGGACTGAACCGCCGCGTCGCCGGGCAGGCCGTCAGGATCAGCTCGGCCGAGACGCCCAACCAGCAGCAGGCCGCCCTCGAGGCGCTGCGGGCCGGGACGGCCAGATTCCTGTTCATCACGCCGGAGCAGCTCGGCAACCCGGCGCGCCTGGCGGAGGTCAAGGCGCTGCGGCCGAGCCTGGTCGCCGTCGACGAGGCGCACTGCGTCTCCGCGTGGGGCTACGACTTCCGCCCCGACTACCTGCAGCTCGGGCACCTCATCAGGGAGCTCGGCGACGGGCGGGACCGGCCGGCGATCGTGGCGCTGACCGCGACCGCGTCGCCTCCCGTACGGGCGGACATCACCGAGACGCTCGGGCTGCGTGACCCGTTCACGCACGTCGCCGGCCTCGACCGGGCCAACCTGGAGCTGTCGGCGGTGCACTGCACCAGCGACGAGCAGCGCTGGCAGCGGCTCCTCGCGCAGGTCCGGAAGGAGCCCCGGCCCGGGATCGTGTACGCGCCGACGCGGGCGATCGCCGAGCAGTACGCGACCCGCCTCACCGAGCACGGCGTCGAGGCGGTCGCGTTCCACGCCGGGCTCGCCGCCGGTGAACGCAACCGCCGGTACACCGACTTCATGGCCGACAAGATCCCGGTCATGGTCGCGACCAGCGCCTTCGGCATGGGCGTCGACAAGCCCAACATCCGCTGGGTGCACCATGTGGCGCTGCCCGACTCCCCCGACAGCTACCTGCAGGAGATCGGCCGCGCCGGCCGGGACGGCTCGCCGTCCCGCACGGTGCTGTTCTTCCGGCCCGAGGACGTGTCGCTGCAGCGGTTCTTCGCCTCCGGCGCGCCCGACGGTCACGAGCTCACCCAGCTCGCCGCCGCCATGCGGGAGGGGCCGGTGAGCCGGACCGCGCTCGCCACCCGCAGCGGCCTGCCGGCGCGGAAGGTGACGTCGCTGCTGAGCCTGCTCGAGCAGGTCGGCGCGGTCGAGGTCCTGCCCGGCAACAAGCTCGGCACGCCCCGCTACGCGCCCACGCCCGCCGAGGCGTCGCGGCTCGCGCTCGCGCAGTTCGAACGCCACCAGACGCTGCGGCGGTCCCGGATCGACATGATGCGCCAGTACGCGGAAAGCGCCAACTGCCGCGGCAACGCGCTGCTCGCGTACTTCGGCGAGCAGGCCGAGCGCGCCTGCGGGCACTGCGACAACTGCGCCAACGGCACCGTCGTTGTGGATCCCGTGGTGCCGCGCGTGCCGTGGTACCGGCGGCTGTTCCGGCGCCCCGCCGCGGTGGTGACCGCGGACGAGGTCGCCGTGCCCGACCTGGACCGGCCGTTCCCCGTCTCCAGCGAGGTGCGGCACACCGCGTGGGGCACCGGCACCGTCATGGCCTACGAGCAGGACCGGGTCGTGGTCCTGTTCGAGGAGGTCGGCTACAAGACGCTGTCGGTGCCGATCGTGCGGAAGTCGAAGCTGCTGGAGCCCGCGTGACCCCGCCGCCCGTTGTTGGCGGGCGCCGCCGCGGGGCACCGCTTAGGCTGGACGCATGACCGAGCTGCCTGTCGACCAGCGTGCGTACAACCGCGAGCTCATCGCCGAGTTCCGGGCCGCGGGGCGGCGGCTGGAGGACCGGCCGCTGCTGCTGCTCACCACGAAGGGCCGCAAGACCGGCGCGCCGCACACCAGCCCGATGATGTACATCCGGATCGACGACAAGATGTACGTCATCGCCTCCAACGCGGGCGCCGTCAACGACCCGGACTGGTTCCGCAACCTGGTCGCCGAGCCGGCCGTCACCGTCGAGGCGGAAGGTGAGGAGTACGCCGCCACCGCCCGCCCCGTCGCCGACGAGGACCGGCCCGTGCTGTGGACCAGGATCTGCGAGCTGTACCCGTTCTTCGTCGACCACCAGAAGGGCGTCGACCGCAAGATCCCGGTCGTCGAGCTGGTCCGCCCTTCGTTCTAGGCTGGGCTGATCACCTTCTCGGGCTCGACGAACTGCCGGTCGGTCCCCGCTCCCCCGCCGCCCGCCTCGGCCGTCCACCAGGAGCCGTCGCGGAACTCCTCGGGCAGCTCGTCCTCCCAAGGGTCGAGGCCACGCTGCTCGACCGCGTCGAACCACGCGTCCCGCCGCGACGCCGGCAGCCGACCGCCGCACCACGGGCAGTACCCGATCACGACCATCGACGTGCCGCCGTCGCGGACGGGCAGCCCGTACTCGTCGAACCTCGCGTCATGGACGACGACCACATCCGGGTCGTCCTCGCCGTCCTCCGACTCCGCCAGAGCCAGCTGAGCGCGCATTCCGTCGCAGCAGTGTTTCAGCACGGCACGCAGTATGGCGGGCCTGCTTTGTCGGGTGTCCGGCAGGCCCGCAACTGTCGTTTGAGGGATAGTCCAGGCCGCTGAGCACGGTATACGCTCGTTTCACGGCGATGAACGGCTGGCACGTTTCCAGGATTCGACGCCCGCGGCGACGCTCTAGCGTCATCAGCAACACCGACCACTGAAGTCGCGAACACCCCCAACGCAATATCGAGAGGACCCACCATGAGCGAGTTCGACAGCGGCGCGGAATACGGTCACGTCGAGGCGGGCGAGAACCACGAGGCGCTGGACCAGCTGCACCAGGTCGACGCCAGCGAGAGCAACTACGACTCGCAGTTCGGCGTGTACGAGCAGGACCACGCGGCCGCCGAGTCGACCTCCTTCGACCAGGGTCACCAGGTGTCGTACACCGACGCGAGCGGCGCGACGTACCAGGAGTCGGACTTCACGTCGTACGACCACTCCGCCGCCGAGACGGACCACGTCTTCGCCGCCGAGGGCTCCGAGACGGCCAGCTCCAGCGAGTTCCACCAGCTCGACGCCATCCGGGCGCAGCTCGACTCCGCCTTCAGCGAGGCCACCGTCATCGACACCGACACCCCGCCGTCGATCGCCGCCGGCTGATCCTGCCCCGCTGTTCCTACTTCCTGACGCCGGCCCGCGGACCTTCCGCGGGCCGGCGCTCTGCGTGCGGCACCACGCCCCAGGCCGGCACGTGGGCCGGGCAGCGTGCGGCACCGCACGTGGACCGGCGCTCTGCGGGCGGCACCGCACGTGGACCGGCCGGCACGTGGGCCGGGCAGGATGGCGGGCATGACCAACGCAGCCCTGTTCCGCTCCCTGCACGACCCGGCCGACCCGATCGTGCTCGTCAACGCCTGGGACGCCGCCTCCGCGCGGGTCGTCGCCGCCGCCGGTGCCCGGGCGGTGGCGACCACGTCCGCCGGGGTCGCCTGGACGCTTGGCATGCCCGACGGTGACGTGCTGACCCGCGACGCGATGCTCGCGCACCTGCGACGGGTCGTCGCCGCGGTGGACGTGCCGGTGACCGCGGACATCGAGTCGGGGTTCGGCGCGAGCCCGGACGAGGTCGCGGAGACGCTGCGCGGGGTCGTCGCGGCCGGCGCGGTCGGCGTGAACCTGGAGGACACCGTCCGCGGCGCGCGGCCCGCCCTGCGGGAGGTGGCCGACCAGGTGGCGCGGGTCGGCGCCGCCCGGGCCGCCGCCCCGGACGTCTACATCAACGCCCGCGTCGACACGTACCTCCGTGGCGCCGGCGACCTGGAGGGGACCCTGGAGCGGACCCTGGAGCGGGCGCGCGCCTACCTCGACGCCGGCGCGAGCGGGATCTTCGTGCCGGGCGTGGTGGACGCCGACACCATCGGCAAGCTCGCCGCCGCGATCCCGGCGCCGCTGAACATCCTGGTCGAGCCGGGCGCGCCGACGGTCGCCGAGCTCGGCGAGCTGGGCGTGGCGCGGGTCAGCCTGGGCTCGTGGGTGGCGGAGGCGGCGTACGCCGTCGCACGTCGCGCCGCCGAGGAGGCGTTCACCGCCGGCACGTACACGAGCCTCGACGGCGCCCTCGACTACTCGGAGCTCAACCGCCTCATGAGCTGACCAGCGCCTGGGGCTTCCGCAGGCCCTCATCGGAGCAGCTTCAGCGCCGTCCTGACCGGCAGGCGCTCGACGGTGTGTTCGAACGACGTCTCCCCGAGGCAGAACCGCTCGAACATCCGCCACCCCGGCGGGGTGCGCAGCATCGCGTGGAAGAGCCCGGGCCGGCGGCTGAACGTGTCCAGCAGCCGCCGCCCGGCCGTCATCGCCGGGGCGAGCCGCTGCTCGACGGCGGTGACGTAGGCGTCGAGGTCACCGGTGGCGGCGGCCGCGCCGGCCAGGGCACCGGAGCGCACGGCGAAGCTGATCCCTTCGCGGGTCCACGGCTCGAGCAGGCCGGCCGCGTCACCGGCGACGAGAACGCGGCCGGTGCGCAGCGGAGACGTGGGGGTGCGGCAGCGGGTCAGGTGGCCGGAGTCGTGCACGGGCTCGATGCCGTCGAGGCCGACCCGGGTCACGAAGTCGCGCAGGTACTGCTTGGTCCGCTCGCCCTCCCCGCGGGACGCGATCACGCCGACGGTGAGCACGTCGTCCTTCGGGAACACCCACGCGTAGGAGCCGGGCAGCGGGCCCCAGTCGATCAGCAGCCGCCCCTTCCACCGGGCGGCGACGTCGGCGCCGACGGGCAGCTCCACCTCGAGTCCGAGGTCGACCTGGCCGTACTCGACGCCGGCGTGCCGCGCCGTGATCCCTGACGACCCGTCGGCGCCGATGACGGTGCGGCCGGTGACGGTGGAGCCGTCGGCGAGCCGGACCACGACCGCGTCGCCGGTCTGTTCGAGGGACCGGGCCGTCGCCGACTGCCGCACGACCGCGCCGGCCTTCTCCGCGGCGAGCCGCAGCGCGTCGTCGAACCTGGGCCGGCGGACCATCTGCAGCAGCGGGCCGCGCCGGGCGGAGCGGGCGAACGCGCGCCGCCCGTCGTGGGTGAACTCGACCCGCGTGATGTGATCGTCGGCGGGGATGTCGATGCGGCCCTCGACCGACTGGACGGTGAAGCCGATCAGCCCGCCGCCGCAGGTCTTGTACCGGGGGTGCACCGCCTTCTCCAGGACGAGCGTCCGGGCGCCGCCGGTCGCCGCCGCGTGCGCCGCGGACAGCCCGGCCGGCCCGCCGCCGACGACGACCACGTCCCAGTCCTGCGGGGGTGCGCTGTTGGGTTCACTCACCCGAGCAGCGTAGAGGGCCGGATTCACAGGTGAGATTGGCCTCGTGTGACGCAGACGTCATCCGAATGAGTGAGCAATCTGTTTGACTGGCGGAATGTCCGCGATCGACCACCTCATCCACGCCAATGAGCAGTACGCGAGCACCTTCCCGGGCCCTCGCCCGGTGCGCCCGCGGCTGCGGCTGACCGTCATCACCTGCATGGACTCGCGCCTTGACCTCTTCGGTGCGCTGGGCCTGGAGATCGGGGACGCGCACCTGATCCGCAACGCCGGCGGCCTGCCGACGGAGGAGGTGCTGCGCTCGCTCGCGATCAGCCAGCGCCGGCTCGGCACCCGCGAGGTCGTGCTGATCCACCACACCGAGTGCGGCATGCAGGACTTCGACGACGACGAGTTCCGCGCGACGCTCACCGCCGAGACGGGCCGGGCGCCGGGCTGGGACGTGCCCGGGTTCACCGACCTGCACGAGACGATGCGCTCCTCGATCGAGACGGTCCGCCAGTGCGCCTGGCTGCCGCACCGCGAGGACGTGCGCGGCTTCATCTTCGACGTCGCCAGCGCCAAGCTCGAAGAGGTCCACTGACTCCGGTGCGGTCCTACGTGGTGACGGGCGGCGGCCGCGGTGTCGGCCGCGCCGTCGTCGAGCGGCTGCTCCGCGACCCCGGCGCGACCGTCGTCGTGCTGGAGCGCGACGCGAGCGCCCTGGCCTGGATCACCCCGGGTGGGCGGGTCGAGGGGGTCGCCGGGGACGCCGGGGACGAGGAGGTCGCCGAGCGCGCCGCCGACCTCGCCGAGGCGCGGGGCCCGCTCACGGGCTGGGTCAACAACGCCGCGGTCTTCCGCGACGCCTGGGTGGACACGGTGCCGGCGGGCGAGGTGCTCGCCCTGATCATGGCGAACCTCGCCCCGGCCGTGACGGGCAGCGCCACCGCCGTGCGGCGCTTCCGCGCGGCGGGCCACGGCGGCGCGATCGTCAACGTCTCGTCGCACCAGGCGCAGCGGGCCGTGCGCGGCGCCTTGCCGTACGCCACCGCCAAGGCCGCGATCGAGGGCCTGACCCGCGCCCTCGCCGTCGACCACGGCCCGCACGGCATCCGGGTCAACGCCGTCGCCCTCGGGTCGATCGGGACCGAACGGTCGGCGGCGCACCTGGCCGCCCGCCCACCGGACGAGGCCGCCCGCATCGTGGACCAGCTCGCCCACCTGCACCCGATCGGCCGCGCCGGCGACGCGGCCGAGGCCGCCGAGGCGGTCGCGTTCCTGCTCTCGCCCGCCGCGTCGTTCATCTCCGGCGCGGTCGTCCCGGTCGACGGCGGCCGCGCCGCCAGGGGCGACGACCCCGAGTCCCGCTGACGCCCGTCGCTTTCGCGGCTTTCGAGGTGCTTTCTTGGTGAGTGGGATGCAAAGAGCGGGGGTTGCCGCGAGGGGGCAGGGGGCCTCACAGATGCCGGGTCATGCTGCACGATCGATCCCATGCGATACGGGGGGCGGCTGAACCGCATCGAGTTCACAGCGCTGATCGACCAGCGGGCGAACCGGATCCGCGCGAGCGCCGCCGCGCTGCCGCTGTACGGGATGGCGGGCTGGAGCGGCCCGTGCCGCATCGGCGCCTGGACGTGGGACGACGACCGGCTCGTGCACGCCGGCCTGACCTTCGGCGACCCGGCCGCGGGCGGCGGCTGGGTCGAGGTCGTCACCACCGCCGGCCCGCCCCTGCCGCTGCTCATCGACATACGCGTCGCCGCCGTCATGCCCCAGCCGCCCGAGGACCGCAAGACGTACGAGCGCAACCTCCGCGCCGCGTCCACCCCGGCCCCGCACCGCGTGGGCATCACCGTCGACGGCGTGCCGAAGCCCTTTCAGCGCTGGCCCGACCAGCAGGTCACCCCGGCGCACAAGGGCTGGCTCGCGGTCCTCGACGAGGTGCCCGGCCTGCTGCTGCGCGTCTCCAACCTCGCCCCTGCCGAGATCAGACTCGCCCGCGTCGGCGACCTGGAGCCCCACCTGGTCGGCACGAGGACCCAGCTGCTCGCCGGCTACGACGACCACGCCGAGGACCCGGCGCCCTCCTGAACATCCGCTCACCCCTTCGACCCCACAACGGACGAGCTCACGCCTCGCCGGTCTTCCTCTCTGCCCACGACCGGCACTGCCCACGACCGGCACGGCCCCACGACCGCCACGGCCCCACGACCGGCACTGCCCCACGACCGACGCGCCGCCGCCCGGAGTCCGGCCTGCCACGCACCCCTTCGACCCACGACGGGAGCTCCGGCGCCCGAGGCCGGCTGACCACTACTCGCCCCTTCGGCACCCGAACGGGCGGTGCTGGCGCGTGTCTCCCTCTCGCCCACGACGGGCGTGCGGGCACGTCTCTCGTCGCCCACGACGCAGCTGCGACGGCGCGCCTCCCCCTCGCCCGACATGGGCGTGGGCGTCGCTCCCCCTTGTCCGCAGCGGGCGGAGGCGGCGCGCCGGGACGTGGGTCGACGCCGGCTCGCGGCGGGGCGGTCAGTATCGCGAGGCGAGCGCCTGCGCGAAGTTCACCCGTTGCAGCGCCTCGGCCGCGTGCTGCGGCGAGTACACGACCTCCCGCGCCATGTAGTGGAACTGCCCCGCCTGCACCGACACGATCATCGGCCCCGACATCGTGTGCGTCTTCGCCGTCAGGAAGAACAACCCGAACAGCAGAAACAGGCTCAACCCGCACGTGAACGGCGCGAACACCACTCCCAGCACAGCGCACGTCACCCCCAGGCCGATCCCCCACCCCGCCGTCGTGACGACCGGCATCGGCTGCGAGATCACCATCCATCGGCTGCCCTGGATCGGCCACACCCCGACCGGCGTGTAGATCGCCTTGCCGTCGACCCGGACGTCCCCGATCTGCACGTCCGGCCCGTTGTACGCGGGCACATGCCCGCCACCGCCGCTGTAAGGGATGGGTAACGTCACGTTAGCATTGTGCCGCCTCGCCTTCCGCCTCGGGGACCCCCTCACCGGTTCCCACCCACCGGCTGAACGGTCGTCCCCCTCGACCGCCGCTGATGTTCACCTGCGATCCCGCTGCATTCCGGTGACGGTCTGGCCGGATGGGCTGGTGTGCTCCCACCGAAGGCCGGAGTGCGAAGCGCGGGCGGCCGGGCCGCACCGCCGCGGCGGGGATCGGCGTGAGGCGCCGGGGCGGTTCAGTGCCCGGCAAGGTGCTCCGCCAGCCGGTCGAAGAAGTGGCGCCAGCCCGCCGCGGCGCCGGCGGCGTGCTCGGCGTCGGTGTTCACACCCTGCTGGCGCATCGTCATCTCGGTGCAGCCGTCGCCGGTCGGCTTGAACATCACGCTGACGGTCGAGGCGATGTCGCCAGTCGTGTTGTCAGGGTCGCCGGTCGTCATGACGAGCCGGGTGGGTGCGTCGAGCTCACGGTAGAAGCCGCCGAGCGGATACTCGTTGCCGGCGCCGTCGAGCATGACAACCTGCCACGCGCCGCCGGGCCGGGTCTGCATGACGATGCGGTCCTCGGGCGTCGTGAACTCCCGCGGCCCGAACCACTGGCTGAAGCCGGCCGGCGTCGTCCACGCCGTGTACACGCGTTTCGGCTCGGCGGGGAGCCTGCGGGTGATCGAATACTCAACCGTGCTCACGGTGCGCTCCTTGCGCGAGAGTGGAGGGCCGGCGGTCCGCCGGCCCTCCAGGTGAGATCAGGCGTAGACGGCGGCGAGCCACTCGGACCAGGTGCCCTCGGCGGCCGCCTGGTCGATGTCGGCGAACACGTGGTGGCCGGTGAGGATCATGCCGCCGCCGCCCACGAACCGCAGCAGCGCGTCGTCGGTGCGCACGCCCAGGAACCCGGGCTCCAGGACCACGTCGACCACGCCGACGACGTCTCGCCCGCCGACGGTGAGCTGGACCTTGTCGCCCTCGCTGACCGGCCCGGTCAGTCCGACGGCGCCGACGAGGGCGGCCCACGCCTGCTCCTGGTCGGACTGCTGCGGCCCGAACGCGGTGACCGGCACAGCGGTGCGGCCCGGGAAGTGCACCAGATACTGCTCGAGCGTGCGCAGGTAGAGCGGGTTGCCCTTGCGCAGCGCGTCATACTGCTCTTCCCAGTCGCCGGCCAGGATGCCGCTGTGGACCATGCGCAGTGCGGTGCTCCCGCCGTCGCGGCCCTCGACCAGATACTCGAACGCCATGAACGTGCCGTCCTCGGCGGGCGTGCTCTTGTACGCGAACCGGTGCGGCGGCTCCCACGCGGTGACCGTCGACTCGGCGGTGAACCCGGGCATCGTGAACACTCCGCGTCCGCCGACGCGGGGCTCGACCTCGGTCCTGCCCATGAACCAGGAGTCGATGCCGGGGCCGGTGGCGATCGCGTCCCAGACCTGCTCGGGCGTGGCCGCGATGTCGATGTCGTGGGTGAGCTCGAATTCGTGCGACATGTCAGGACTCCTCGGTCTGTGGGCGGTGCTGGCTTTCGATCTGGATGTCGATGTCGGCGTCGACGGCGGCCGCGTCCATCGGACGCCCACCTTCCGGACGCAGGCTCGGATGGATCGCGATGATGACCCTGTGGTCGCGGCCACCCTCGGCGCGCTCGTCGTGATAGCGGCTCACCAGTCCGGCGACGGCCGCGGTCAGCTCCTGGACGAACGCGGCCCTGTCGGCCGCGGAGGCGAACCGCACGGTGCCGTCGAGCGCGAAGGTGGCGACCGGCTTGCCCGCCCGGGCGGCCCCGGTGATGAGCGTGCCGACCTCTTTGACGAGCCGGGCCGCGACGGCGAGCAGCCATCGCGCGGACAGCCTGTCGGGCGACTTCGCCGGGTCGGGCGCCACGGCCGAGAGCGCCGTCGGCGAGATCACGAACGACGCGGCAGCGGCTCGCAGCACGCGCTCCGTGACGTTGCCCTTGCGCCGCTCCTCCACGAGCTCGACGAGGCCGTGCGCCTCGAGCGTCTTGAGGTGGTAGTTCACTTTCTGCCGGGGCAGGCCGACGATCGCCGCCAGACTGGTTGCCGAGTGCGGCTCGACCAGCAGCGACAGCAGCCGCGCCCGGATCGGGTCCAGCGCCACCTCTGCCGCGCCGGCCTCCTCGATGACTCCCACTTCGAACATGCGAGAACCGTATCCGCCGACAACTACAACTGTCAAGACAAAAGAAATTGTCGGTGTCAGGAGCGGGTCGGTGGCAGCAGGCCCAGGGACATCGCGGTGGTGACGGCGGCGGTGCGGTCGCTGACGTCGAGCTTGTTGAACGCGCGGAGCAGGTGGGTCTTGACGGTGGCCTCGGTGATGTGGAGGGTGCGGCCGATGTCGGCGTTGGTGGCGCCGGTGGCGACGAGGGCGAGGACCTGCAGCTCGCGGGTGGAAAGGATCGGGGTCTGGGTGGGTTGGGGCGGGTTGCGGACCCGCTCGACGAGGCGGCCGGCGACGGACGGGGCCAGGACGGTCTCGCCGCGGGCGGCGGCGCGGACGGCGGCGGTGAGGTCGGTGCGGGAGGCGTCCTTCAGCAGGTAGCCGCTGGCCCCGGCTTCGACGGCGCGGAGGATGTCGGCGTCGGTGTCGTACGTGGTGAGGACGACGACCCGGGTCCGCGGGAGGGCGGCGAGGATGCGGCCGGTGGCGCCGGCGCCGTCGAGGCCGGGCATGCGCAGGTCCATGAGGACGACGTCGGGGCGGTGGGTGTGGGCGGCGGCGACGGCCTCGTCGCCGGAGCCGGCCTCGCCGACGACGGTCAGGTCGGGCTCGGGGTCGAGCATTCCGCGCAGCCCGTCGCGGACGACGGGGTGGTCGTCGACCAGCAGCACGCGGATCTCAGGCCGGGTCATGACAGCTCGACCGTGACCGTGGTGCCGGCGCCCGGGCGGCTGTCGACGGTGCAGACGCCGCCGGCGTCCTCGACCCGGGCGCGCAGGACCGCCAGCCCGTAGCCGGAGGCGGCAGCGGCGGCGTCAGCGCCGGAACTGGCGCCGGCGGGGAGGGTGAAGCCGACCCCGTCGTCGGTGACGGTGAGGACGACCGAGGTGCCGGTGGTGGTGAGCCAGACGTCGACGGCGGTGGCGCCGGCGTGCTTGCGGACGTTGGTCAGGGCCTCCTGCAAGGCGCGCAGCAGGACCACCTGCTGCGCGGTCGGCAGGTCGACGAGCGCACCGGTGGCCGGCGGGAGGTGGCAGGCCGTGCGGATGCCGGTCTCGGCCGCCAGCCGGGAGAGCTGACGGCGGACCGCGTCGCCGAGACCCGCGGTGCGCAGGTCGGCGGGGCTGAGGGCGGCGACCAGGGCGCGCGCCTCCGCCAGGTTGTCGCGGGCGGTGCCGGCCACCTGCTCGAGGCGGCGCGCGGTCTGCGCGGGGTCGGCGGCGGCCTGGGCGAGGGCGATGATGCTCGTGAAGCCCTGCGCGAGGGTGTCGTGGATCTCGGCGGCGAGCCGGGCCCGTCCGGTGAGCACGCCGGCCTCGTGGGAGAGGCGGGCGACCTCGGCGCGGCTCGCGGACAGTTCGGCGATCATCGCGGCCCGCTCCTCGTTCTGGTCGGCGAGGCGGGCGATGTACGTGCCGGCGACGATCGCGAAGGCGAGGCCCAGCACGGTGAGCGGGATCAGGCCGTGGACCCGCGTCAAGGTGCCGTCGCGCAGGTAGGCCAGCGGCACCGGGATCAGGTCGAGGGCGGCGACGGCAGCGATGGCGGGGCGCAGCGGGAGCACGGCGAAGAGCATCGCGCCCCAGGCGAACAGCGCGAACGACGCCGTGTGGTCGAGCCAGACCGCGGTGAGGTGCAGCAGCGCCAGCACCGCCACGAAGAGCGGCGAGGCGAACGGCACGAGGCGGAACACGACATACCAGCCGAGGCACGCCACCAGCAGCACGCACGCGAGCACGGAACCGGGAGGGTCGGCCAGCATGAAGCCGACGACCGACCCCACGACCGCCACGTACAGCACGTCCCACCGGCCGAACGTCACCGGCGCGACCAGCGGAACGTCAGCAGGCTCAGGACCAGTCCGGTCAGGCACCACGCCTGCAGGACCAGGACGGGCAGGTTGAGCACCGCCGGTGCGCTGCGGGCCGACCGGGCCAGCGACGAAGCGGCGATGCCCAGCAGGGTACAGGCGACCACCGACAGAATCAGGAGCCAGCCGAACGTCAACCAACGATCAACGCTCAGGAAAACTGGCAGGTCGAAGAGCAGCACGCCGACCAGCAGCAGCACCAGCACCTCGAAGACGGCGGCGAAGAAGACCAGCACGATCTTGCCGATGAAGTAGGCGCCGGCGGTGACGGGCGTGCCGCGCAGGCGCTTGAGCGTGCCGTCCTCGCGGTCGGCGGCGATGCCGACGCCCATGGAGATGAACGCGGTCGACAGGATGCCGTACGCGATCATGCCGGCGGCGAAGACCTGGCTGTGCGTGGTGGGCGACCCCGGCGACACGGGCGTGTCGAAGATGAGGCCGAGCAGGATCGTGAGCAGCGCCGGGAACGCGAACGTGAAGATGACCGCGTCCTTCTGCCGCACGAGCTGCAGCACCTCGACGTGACCACGCGCGCGGCCCATCGCGTACAACGACGGCATGGTCATGACCGGGCTCCGATCAGGTCGAGGTAGACGTCTTCCAGGCTGGGGCGGCGGATCCGCAGATCGAGCGCGTCGGGCGGCAGCGCGGCGACGACGCTGCTGGGCGAGTCGGTGCGCACCTCGTGCAGCCCGGTGCCGTCCCGCCAGGTGACCGTGGCCTGGGCAGTGGCCAGTCCGCCCACAGTGGACGGTGTACCGGCGGCGACGATCCGCCCACCCGCGATGATCGCCAGCCGGTCGGCGAGCGCCGCGGCCTCTTCGAGGTAGTGGGTGGTGAGCAGGACCGTGGTCCCGTCGGCGGCGAGGGAGCGGATCAGCGCCCAGAACTGCCGCCGCGCCTCCGGGTCGAAGCCGGTCGTCGGCTCGTCGAGGAAGACCAGCGAGGGGTTGCCGATGATGCCGAGCGCCACGTCGACGCGGCGCCGCTGCCCGCCGGACAGCGTCCGCACCCGGGCGCCGGCCTTGTCCGGCAGCCCGACGAGGTCGAGCACGAGTGAAGGATCGCGCGGGGCAGGGTAGAAGCGCGAGTAGTGCCGGACGGTCTCGCGGACCGTGAGGTCGGCGGCGTCCGTGGCGGTCTGCAGCACGATCCCGATCCGGGACCGCCACCGGCGGCCGGCGGTGGCCGGGTCCTCCCCCAGCACCCGTACGTCGCCCGAATCGCGCCGACGGTGGCCTTCGAGGATCTCGACGGTGGTGCTCTTGCCCGCGCCGTTGGGCCCGAGCAGGGCGAAGACCTCCCCGGGCCCAACGGAGAGGGAGATCCCGTCGACGGCCGGGATGCCCCCGTACGCCTTGCGCAGCCCGTGCACTTCGATCGGTGTCATGCGGCCATCGAACCCCGTACACCTGCCGCAGCGGGACGACCGGAGGACTGAAGCCGGCTGTCAACCGGTCGATGGACAGGCGCCGAGCCGGAAGACCTGGGCGGGTAGGTCCTCCGGCTCGGCAGGGGATAAAGCTCTTACAGCCCTGTCACGTAGATGATCTGGTTGGCCTGGTTGGCCGGACCACCCGTGTTGTTGATGACGTGGTTGATCGTGCCGACGCCGCCGAGCGAGACGCTGACCATGTTGTGGAAGGCGACGCCCGCCTTGACCGGGGTCTCGAAGGAGCGTTCGCCGACGACGGCGGGGTTGACGTTGAAGTAGCAGTAGCTGCCCAGCCCCCACGCCTCGTGCGTGCTCACGGCGTCGGCGACCTTGTAGGCGGCCCAGCCCCGGGTGGAGCCGTTCATCCAGGCGGCCTGGTTCGGCGGGTCGTAGGGCATCTCGTTCTGGAAGAAGTACGTGCGGCCGCCGTTGCCGTTCCAGATGACCTGGTACTGCTGGTAGTGCTCGACGAACAGCCCGTACATCGTGACGTTGTTGCCGTTGACGACCATGCCGTTCTGGCCGGTGTTGACGGTCCAGCCGAAGGTGCCGGCGTTGCCGTGGTCGGCGCGCCAGATCCACATGTGGTCGCCGATCACGTTGCTGCTGTTGACCTGCAGGCTGACGGTGGCCTTGCCGACGTGGGCGCCGCCGACGCGGAAGTACACGTCGTGCAGCGACGTCGGGTTCGCGGCGTGCGAGGCCGAGGAGCCGGCCGGGCCGAGCTCGACGAGCGTCGGCGAGTTGACGGTGCCGGCGTCGATGAGCAGGCCGGCGAGCTTGACGCCGTCGACGTCGGCGACCTTGATCGCGGTGACGCCGCCGTCGGGGACGAACGTGGCGAGGCCGAGCCCGAGGATGACCGTGTTCGGGTTGTTCACCTGCAGCGGCGCGTTGAGGTGGTAGACGCCGGGCGTGACGAGCAGGTGCCGGCCGGCGGCGAGCGCCGCGTTGATCTGCGCGGCGGTGTGCCCGGGGCGGACGATGAAGAACTGGTCGAGAGAGATCGACGAGCCCGCCGGGGTCTTGCCGAACCAGCTGGTGCCGGTCGTGTTGCTCTGCAGCGCCGGGACGAACACCCGGTAGGTGCCGGTGCCGTCGATGTAGAGGAACGGCTTCTCCCGCTGCAGCGGCGTCTGGTTGATCACGGTGTGCGACGGGTTCGGGAAGTGCGGCGGCGGCGCGCCGGTCACGCCCTGGAAGACCATGTTCCACACGGACCCGGCCCAGCTGCCGAGCTCGCTGTTGCGGGTGTACCACTGCTGCTGCGAGCCGGAGACGACCCGCCCGTCGACCTTCGTGTCGGCCATGAGGCCGCCGGAGGACCAGCCGTCGCCGCCGTTCCAGAGCTGAATCTCGTTGTTGCCGCCGCGCAGGTGCATGCGGCGGTACTGCACGGCCTGCGAGACGGCCCAGCGCTCGACCTGCACGCCGTTGCCGGTGTTCGGCAGGGTCACGGAGAGGTTCTCGGCGCCGCGCCAGAAGTTCTGGGTGGCGTTGCCGCCGAACCAGGTGGCCTCGGCCCGGACGTGGCCGTTGATGTTGACGTCGTCGGGCGAGAACCCGAGGCCGGCGACCTGGGTGTAGAAGCCGACGTTGGCGTCGATGGTGTGGTTGCCGGGCTTGAACAGCACCGCGTAACGCTCGGTGCCGAACTGGTTGGTCTCCTGGCCGGCGAAGATCTGGTTGAGCCGGGCCTGCGCGGCGGCCTGCTGCGACGGGTCGAAGACGGAGACGTTGGGGCCGAAGTTGGGGTTCTTCGGGTCGGGCGTCTCGATCGGGCCGCTGCTCGTGGGGCCGCTGCTCGACGGGTTGGCGCCGCCCGACACGTACACCTCGAACTCCCAGAGCGAGACGCCCCACTGCGTGGCCTTGGCGGTGGCGTTGACCCGAACGTAACGGCCGGTGCCGGTCACGTCGATGGTCTGGACCCCGCCGGTGCCGGTGGTGGTCGAGTGGATCGTGGTCCAGGCCGAGTTGTCGGCGGAGACCTGGATCTGGAAGGCGTTGGCGTAGGCGGCCTCCCAGCGCAGGACCACCCGGCAGACCTGGTACGACGCGCCGAGGTCGACGGTGATCCACTGCGGGACGGAGGCGGCGCTGGCCCAGCGGGTGCCGGTGTTGCCGTCGACGGCGGCGCTCGCGGGCGTGCCGGCGTTCTCGGTCGAGGAGGCGGTGGCCGGGCGGGTGATCGCGCGGTTCGTCGGGCCGCAGGTCTGGCCGGTCGGCGAGGACTCGCCGTAGACCTGGAACTCCCACAGCGAGTAGCCGTAGGCGGTGTTGCGCTGCGTGCCGTACATCCGCACGTAGCGTCCGGTGCCGGTCACGTTCAGGGTCTGGGTGCCGCCGGCGCCGGTCGTGGTGCTGTAGACCTGCGTCCAGGTCGCGGCGTCGTTGGAGATCTGGATCTGGAACGCCTTGCCGGACGCGGCTTCCCAGTTGAGCACGACCTGCGACAGGGCGGCGGGCGCGCCGAGGTCGACCTGGATCCACTGGGGGTCGGCGAAGGCGCTGGCCCAGCGGGTGCCGGTGTTGCCGTCGGTGGCGGCGGTCGCCGGTGTACCGGCGTTCTCGCTGGACGAGGCGGTGGTGGGCTTGCCCTGCGACAGCAGGGTCGGCGCGGCGCTCGCGTCGGGCAGTGCGATCGCGGCGACGGCGGTGGAGAGCATCAGGGTGGCGGCGCCACCGAGGAGCCAGCGGCGCAGACCGTTGCGCCGCGGCGGCGCATCAGCAAGCGCATGCGCGGATGGATAACGCGACAAACGCGGAAATTTCATGATCCTGCCTGTCAGTCGGGGGACGTGGCGGGGCCGTGAGCTGGGCGGACGGAACCGTGAGCGGTGACCTGTCGAGGCAAGGCGGTGCGTCGACGGTCGTCGACATCGCCATGTCGAAGCCGCACATGAGAGAGCGCTCTCTCAGAATCACGAGTGTTACGCCGAGGTTGCACCGCCGTCAAGACATACTTCGATCGCGACGTGAACAATCCCGTTTTGTCCGATCGTACGGACCGGCGGGAGCGCCTCCCGACCTTGACGTCCAGGTGACGCGCCACTTTAATGACGACATTATTTAAGTCCCGACAGAAACCAACTGGTCGCGGCAACACCCCGTTCGGCTGGGACCAGCACCACCTGCACCCCCCTGTCGAGCGTGCGACCGTCACGCCGCAGCCCCAATCCCTGCGGTCGCTTCGGCACGCCGGTCGGCACCCATCGAAAGGGCAGACACCGTGCCGAGACGAAGGCTCGCGTTACTGATGGCGGCCGCCCTGCTGACCGGTTCGCTCGCCGCGTGCGGCGACCCCGTGGCGGACGCCAAGACCCTGACCTACTGGGCGAGCAACCAGGGCAGCAGCCTCGAGTTCGACAAGCAGACCCTGGCCCCCGTCCTGGAGCGCTTCGAGCAGCAGACCGGCATCCACGTCAAGGTCGAGGTCGTGCCGTGGTCGGATCTGCTCAACCGGCTGCTGGCGGCGGCGACGTCGGGCCGCGGCCCCGACGTGGTCAACATCGGTAATACGTGGTCGGCGTCGCTGCAGGCGACGAACGCGCTGATCTCGTTCGACGCGGCGGCGTTCGACCGGATCGGCGGCCGGGACCGGTTCGTGCCGGCGGCCCTCGCCTCGGCGGGCGCGCCCGGCAAGGCACCGGCGGCGGTCCCGCTCTACTCGCTGTCGTACGCGCTCTACTACAACAAGCAGATGTTCGCCGACGCGGGCATCAGCAAGCCCCCGGCGACCTGGGAGGAGCTCGTCGAGGTCGGCAAGCGCCTCACCAACGGCAAGCAGTGGGGCCTCGCGATCGAGGGCGCGAACCTGTCGGAGAACGCGCACCACGCGTTCACGTTCAGCCAGCAGTACGGCGGCGAGTGGTTCGACCTGTCCGGCAAGCCCACGTTCGACACGGACCAGAACGTCAAGGCGATCAAGCGGTACATCGACCTCATGGCCGTCGACAAGATCGTCAACCCGAGCAACGCCGAGTACGCGAAGAACGAGTCGCTGTCCGACTTCGCCAACCGCAAGGCGGCGATGCTGCTGTGGCAGGCGGCCGGGTCCGCGTTCCAGGCGCAGGGCATGCGCCCCGAGGAGTACGGCATCACGCACGTGCCGTTCCCGGCGAACCCGCCCGCCGGCGGCCGGAAGGTCAACAGCATGGTCGCCGGCATCAACATCGCGGTCTTCCGGCACAGCAGGAACCTGGACGGCGCGATGGAGTTCGTGAAGTTCATGACCAGCGACGACGAGCAGGTCGCCCTCAACAAGGTGTACGGGTCGCTGCCGTCGGTCAAGGGCGCGCTCACGAACCCGGCGTTCCAGGCGCCGGAGCAGAAGATCCTCGCCGAGGTGCTCGCCTCGACGGCGTCGCCGCTACCGCAGGTGACCACGGAGAGCCAGTTCGAGACCCTGGTCGGCGCGGTGATGAAGGAACAGTTCGCCAACGCCGCGAACAACAAACCGATCACCGAGGCCGCCATCCGGGCGAAGCTGAAGGCCGTCGAGCAACGGATGAAGGCATGAGCGGGCCGCAGCGGAGCGAGGAGCCGCGAATCATGAGCGCAGTGCCCGGTTCAGGCCGACGCCGCAGCGAAGCGGAGGTGGCGGCATGACGGCGCCGCGGCGGGTGACGCCGATGCGGGCATCGGCCCGGGGGTCGGCGACCGTCCCCGTACGCCGGCCGATGCACGCCGCGCCGGACGTCCGGCAGCATCACGCGCGGGCGATGCCGTCGCAGCGGAAGGCCACCCCCCAGCAGCGTCGCCGGCGGCGGCTGCGGTCCAAGTACCTGCCGTACATGCTGGTCCTGCCGGCCGCGCTGCTGGAGATCGCGATCCACGTCGTGCCGATGCTCGTCGGCGTGTGGATGAGCCTCCTGGAGCTGACCCAGTTCCACATCCAGGACTGGTCGACCGCGCCGTTCGTCGGGTTCGGCAACTACAGCGCGACGCTCGACGTCAACAGCGAGACCGGCAAGGCGCTGCTGCACTCGTTCGGCATCACCGTGCTGTACACGTCGCTGTCGGTGTTCATCTCGTGGCTGTTCGGCCTGTCGGCGGCCGTGTTCCTGCAGCGGCCGTTCCGCGGCCGGGCCCTGCTGCGCACGCTGTTCCTCACCCCGTACGCGCTGCCGGTCTACGCGGCCGTCATCACCTGGGGCTTCCTGTTCCAGCGGGACACGGGCCTGGTCAACCACGTGCTCGTCGACCAGCTCGGGCTCGTCGACGGCGAGCGGCCGTTCTGGCTCATCGGCGAGAACAGCTTCTGGGCGCTGCTGGTCGTGTCGGTGTGGCGGACGTGGCCGTTCGCGCTGCTGTGCATCACCGCCGGCCTGCAGAACGTGCCGACGGAGATGTACGAGGCGGCCGCGATCGACGGCGCCGGGTTCTGGCGGCGGATCACCGCGGTGACGCTGCCGTCGCTGCGACCGATCAACCAGGTGCTGCTGCTGGTGCTGTTCCTGTGGACGTTCAACGACTTCAACACCCCGTACGTGCTGTTCGGCGGCTCCGCGCCGCCGGAGGCGGATCTGATCTCGATCCACATCTACAACAGCTCGTTCAGCACCTGGGACTTCGGCACCGGCTCGGCGATGTCGGTGGCGCTGCTGCTGTTCCTGCTGCTGGTCACGGCCGTCTACCTGGTGATCACGAACCGCAGGAGGATCCATGCGTGAGGGCCGGGGCGAGCGGATCGCCCGCTGGATCGTGCTGACGTTCCTGGCCGCGTTCGTGCTGACGCCGCTGTACGTGATGGTGAGCTCGGCGTTGAAGCCGCTGCAGGACGTGCAGGACTACTTCACCTGGTTCCCCTCGACGCTGACGTTCCAGGCGTTCGTCGACATGTGGAGCACCGTCCCGCTCGGCAACTACCTGCTCAACAGCGTGATCGTGGCGTCGGTCGCGGCGGTGTTCTCGGTGGTGATCGCGGTCTTCGCGGCGTTCGCGATCAGCCGGTACCGCTTCCGCGGCCGGGGCGTGTTCTCCGTCGCGGTCCTGTCGACGCAGATGTTCCCCGGCATCCTGTTCCTGCTGCCGCTGTTCCTCATCTACGTGAACCTCGGCACCGCCGGCGGCGTCGACCTGTACCAGACCCGCCTGGGCCTGGTCATCACGTACCTGACGTTCTCGCTGCCGTTCTCGATCTGGATGCTGGCCGGCTACTTCGACTCGATCCCCCGCGGCCTGGACGAGGCGGCGCAGGTCGACGGCGCCGGCTCGATGCGGACCCTGTTCACCGTCATCCTGCCGACCGCGGTGCCGGGGATCGTCGCGGTGACCGTCTACGCGTTCATGACGGCGTGGGGCGAGGTGCTGTTCGCGTCGATCATGACGGACCAGGACAGCCGCACCCTCGCCGTCGGGCTGCAGGCCTACTCCACGCAGTTCCAGGTGTACTGGAACCAGGTGATGGCCGCGTCCCTGGTCGTCAGCGTCCCGGTCGTCGCCGGGTTCCTGGCGCTGCAGCGGTACTTCGTGGCCGGCCTCACCGCCGGCGCGGTCAAGTAGGGCACCGCGCCGGCGCGGTCACACGAGCCGCCGCCGCGGTCAGGCAAGGCGCAAGCAACCCCCGTCCTCAACCACCAAGAGGAGAACCGTCCCGTGCTGGATCTGTCCAACCTGCCACCGAACTTCATCTGGGGGTCCGCGACCGCGGCGTACCAGATCGAGGGCGCCGTCACCGAAGACGGCCGTGGACCGTCCATCTGGGACACCTTCAGCCATGCGCCTGGCAACGTCGACAACGGCGACACCGGCGACGTGGCCTGCGACCACTACCACCGCTGGCCGGAGGACATCGCGCTGATGCGCCGGCTGAACCTGGAGGCGTACCGGTTCTCGGTGGCGTGGCCGCGGATCATCCCGGCCGGGACGGGTGCGGTGAACGAGGCCGGCCTGGACTTCTACGACCGGCTCGTCGACGGGCTGCTCGAGGCGGGCATCCGGCCGTTCGCGACCCTGTACCACTGGGACCTGCCGCAGGCGCTGCAGGACCGGGGCGGCTGGCCGGAACGGGCGACGGCGGAGGCGTTCGCGGACTACGCGGCGGTCGTCGCGGGCCGGCTCGGCGACCGGGTCGCGGACTGGAACACCGTCAACGAGCCGCTGTGCGTCTGCTGGATCGGGCACCTCGAAGGCCGGATGGCGCCGGGCGAGCGGGACCTGACCCGGGCGGTCCGCGCGTCGCACCACGTGCTGCTCGGCCACGGCCTGGTGAACCAGGCGATCCGCGCGTCGGCGCAGCTGCCGCCGGCGGTCGGGATCGTGCTGAACCTGAGCCCGACGGAGCCCGGCAGCGACCGGCCGGAGGACGTGGCGGCGGCTCGGCGCGCCGACGGGCACATCAACCGCTGGTGGCTGGACCCGCTGCACGGCCTCGGCTACCCGGAAGACATGCTCGACACGTATCAGGTGGAGGTGCCCATCCGCGACGGCGACCTGGACCTGATCGCGGCGCCGACGGAGTTCCTCGGCATCAACTACTACTTCCGCCAGGTCATCGTCGACGACCCGGGCTCCCACGCGCCGTTCGTGCGGCAGATCCCGGTGCCGGGCTCGATCGAGACGGCGATGCCGTGGGAGGTCTACGCGAAGGGCCTGGAGGACATCCTGGTCCGGGTCGCCGAGACGTACCGGCCGCGCAGCATCCTCGTGACGGAGAACGGCTCCGCGTGGGCCGACACGGTCGAGCCGAACGGCGACGTCCAGGACAAGGAGCGCGTCGACTACCTGGAGCAGCACCTGGACGCGGTCCGCAACGCGGTCGTCCGGGGCGCTCCGGTCGACGGCTACTTCGCCTGGTCGCTGCTGGACAACTTCGAGTGGGCGTACGGCTACGACAAGCGCTTCGGCCTCGTCCGGGTCGACTACGACACGCAGCAGCGCACGATCAAGGCGAGCGGCCACCGGTACGCTGAGCTGATCCGAAGCCACCGAGCCAGCCACCAGGCAGGTCACCAGGCTGGTCACCAAGCAGGGCGCGATCCGGTGATTTAGGGTCGAATGTGGCGCTGCCGGGTATGCAGCACGGCAGCGCCACGCCACCTGCGACCGACCGAGGAGACGTGATCATGAGCTCTCACACCGCGAGCTGGGACCCGGCACCGGACGAGGAAGGCCAGCTGTCCGCCGAGGACACCCTGTCGGACCGCGGCCTGGACGACGCCCTCGACGAGGGGTACTCGCCGCCGGAGAAGCCGCTCGGGTTGAACGCGTTCGGGGTCACCCAGGCCGAGGCGCAGCGGGGCGAGTCCTGGGACCGCCGCCTGCAGCAGGAGGAGCCGGACCCGGTGGCCCGCCCCGACCTCGACGACTACGGCACGACGACCGAGTCCGGCGAGTTCTTCGACGCGGGCGAGGTCGGCGACCGGCGGGCCGGGCGGCTCGTCGCCCCCGACGAGGGCTGGGGCGAGGATGAGGAGAAGGACGAGATCGGCTCCGACGTGGGCATCGACGGCGGCGCGGCGTCGGCCGAGGAGGCCGCCGTGCACATCATCGAGCCCGACCTGCGCTGACGCCGCCCGGTGGCCGCCAGGTAACCCAGCGCCACCACGGCCACCCCACCCGCCCACAGTACGTACCACTTGGTGAGGGCGAGCAGCCCGATCACACACAGCAGCGCCACGATCGCCGTTCGCCGGGACCACGTGCCGGCGGGGAGCAGCTTCACGGCGGCGGCCGTGCCCAGGAGGTACACGACCACGAACGACGCGGTCGTGGCCAGCATCAGCGGCGTCGCGCCGACGCCGAGGGGCCCGGCGACCGTGATCGTCGCACCGGCGAGCCCGGCGACCACCGCCAGCGACCGCCTGGGCACCTGCCCGGCGGCGGCCCCCTTCGCGAACCAGGCGGGCAGGGCCCCGTCCCGGCCGAGCGCGGCGCCGAGCTTGGCGGCACCGGCGAAGTAGGCGTTGACCGCGCCGCCGGTGAGCAGCAGCGCGACCAGCGCGGTGAGGACCTTCACGTCGCGGCCGAGGCCGATGGTGAGCAGCTCGGCGAGGGGTGCGGCCACGGTGCCGGCACGCGGGCCGAGGACCAGCTGGCTGGTGGCGGCGACGAGCAGGTAGAGCACGCCGACGACGGCGACGGCGATCCAGGTGGCGCGGGGCACGTCGCGGCGCGGGTTGCGGTAGTCGGCGGCGAGTGACGTGAGCGCTTCCCAGCCGGCGAACCCCCAGACGAGCACGGCGACAGCGGGCCCGATCGCGAGCCAGCCGTGCGGGGCGAACGGCCGCAGGTTGGCCAGGTCGGCGTGGGGCAGCGCGGTGACGACCGCGAGCAGCAGCAGCGCGGCGAGGATGCCGGCGAGCCAGAGCTGCGCCTTGCCGGAGACCTTCACGCCGCCGAAGTTCAGGCCCGCGACGACGACGATGAGGGCTCCGGCCGTGAGCATGGTCGTACGGTGGCCGCCGCCGACGACAGCGGTGACATAGGCGGCGCCGAAGCTCGCGGCGGGCAGGAACCCGACGGGGACGGCGAGGTAGAAGATCCACCCGACGACGGCGGCGGCGCGCGGGCCGAACGCCGTGCCGACGTACGTGGAGACGCCGCCCGCGTCGGGGTACCTGGCGCCGAGCGCGGCGAACGTGGCGGCGAGGGGCGCGGAGAGCACGACGAGGGCGAGCCACGCGACGAGCGAGGCCGGGCCGGCGGCCCGGGCGCCGAGGGCGGGCAGGGCGATCACGCCGGTGCCGAGGACGGCGCCGACGGACAGGGCCGCGCCTTGCTTGACGGTGAGCATACGATCGACGCTAGGCTCGGGCTTGGCCCGGTAGAAGTACCAATGTCGTACTAGTTCGAGTGGGCCAAGTTGGATCTGCACATCACCCTCGGCGGCCGCGGTGACCAGGCGGCCCGCATCTACCGGCAGGTCCGCGACGCGATCCTCGACGGGCGGCTGCGGGCCGGCGAGCGGGTGCCGCCGAGCCGGGAGCTGGCGCGGGACCTGGCGGTGTCGCGCAACACGGTCGCCGCCGCCTACGACCGCCTCGTCGGCGACGGGTTCCTGGAAGGGCGGGCGGGCGCGGGCACATTCGTGGCGATGCCGCCGCCGGCGTCCGGGTCGCGCCGTGCCCCGGTCGGCGCGCTGCGCCCGTCGCCGCGCTTCGCCCTCTCATCCGCCTCCCCCTCCGTCGCCCCGGCGCGGTACGACCTGCGGGCCGGCCACCCGGACGGCACGCTGTTCCCCCTCGCCACGTGGCGGCGGCTGCTGACGCGGTCGCTCAGCGCGTCACCCGACTACGGCGAGCCGGCCGGCCTGCCCGCGCTACGGGCGGCGATCGCGCGGTCGGTGGGGCTGTCCCGGTCGGTGCGCGCGTCGCCGGAGGACGTGATCGTCACCAACGGCGCCCAGCAGGGCCTCGACCTCGTCGGCCGGGTCCTGATCGAGCCCGGCACGGTCGTCGCCGTCGAAGAGCCCGGATACCCACCCTCGCGGCTGGCCTTCGAGTCGCTCGGCGCCCGCGTCGTGCCCGTCCCCGTCGACGGGTCGGGCCTGGTCGTCGAGGCGCTCCCGAGGTCCGCGCGGCTGGTGTACGTGACGCCCTCGCACCAATATCCGCTCGGCGTCCCGATGACGATGACGCGCCGGTCGGCGCTGCTCGGATGGGCCGAACGGCACGGCGCGGCGATCGTCGAGGACGACTACGACAGCGAGTTCCGCTACTCCGACCGCCCCCTGGAGCCGCTGCAGAGCCTGGACCGGGCAGGCAGGGTCGTCTACGTCGGCTCGTTCGCCAAGACGCTCCTGCCCGCGCTACGCCTCGGGTTCCTGGTCGCGCCCGCGTCGCTGCGCCCGGCCCTCGTCACGGCGAAGCGCCTCGCCGACTGGCACACCGAGCCCGCCGCGCAGGCCGCCCTCGCCTCGTTCATCGACGACGGGCAGCTGCGGCGGCACGTGCGGTCGGTGACGCGGGTGTACGCGACCCGCCACGACCTCGTGACCGCCGCGGCACGCGGGGTGCTCTCCGACCGGTTCACGCTCGTGCCGTCGTCGGCGGGCCTGCACGTGACGCTCGTCGCCGCCCCGCACGTCGACGTGCCGCTGGTCGTCTCGCGCCTGCGCGACTCGGACGTGGCGGTCGAGCGGCTCGCCGGGTTCTTCCTCGACGCCCCATCGGTGGACGGGCTCGTCGTGGGGTACGGCATGATCGGCGCCGACGACCTGCCTGTCGCCCTCGACCTGCTCGACCGCTGCTCCGCTCCTTCGGCCGCTCCGGACCTTCGGCGGCCGACCGGACGACAGACCGCCGGCGGCGGCTCCGCTATCTTGGACGGATGATCGTGCGCCGCGCCGCTGCCCTCACCGCGCTCACGATCTGCCTCACCGGCGTCGCGGCCTGCGGCTCGTCGAAGCCCCGCGCCGCCGCCCCGGTCGCGTCGTCCGCGCCGCCTGCCGCGCCCGCCTCGGCCGCGCCGTCGGCGTCCTCGCCGGCGTCCGCACCCGCTTCAGCCGCTCCGGCCCCCGCCGGCATCCCGACGATCACCTACACGAAGGCCGCGACCGGGTTCCCCGCCGACCCCGACCAGTCCTCGACGGCGCCGCTGACCGAGGCGGTGCACCCGACGGTGAAGCTCGCCGCCTACGACGCGCCCGGCGGCACCGCCCGCGCCTACCTCACCCCCGACATCAGCGGTGTGCCGCTGGTCATGCCGATCGTCGCCCGGCAGGCCGGCTGGGTCGCGGTGCTGCTGCCGTCGCTCAACCGCAGCATCGGCTGGCTCCCCGAGGGCGGCTGGAACAAGGTGCCGCTGCACGACCAGCTCGTGGTGCGGCGCGGCGCGTTCACGCTCACCTGGGTCCGCGACGGCGTCACCCAGCAGACGTGGACCGTCACCATCGGCGCGGCCGAGACCCCGACGCCGCTGGGGCGCACGTTCGTCCTGGGCCGCTCGTCGCTGCCGAGCAAGGTGTACGCGGGGCTCGACGTCCTCGCCCTCGGCGCCGTCCCGGACGACAAGGGCGCCGTCGCCGAGGGTCTGGCGGACGCGCACACCGGCATCCACGCGTGGTACCGAAACGAGTTCGGCTTCCGCCGCTCCAACGGCTGCGTCCGGATGCCGCCGGCCGCGCAGAAGGTCCTGCTGGACGCGGTCCCCGCTGGCACCAGCGTCGTCGTCCTGCCCTGATCCGTCACCTTCGATCAGTCTTCGATCAGCCTTCGATCAGCCTTCGATCAGCCTTCGATCAGCCTTCGATCAGTCGGATAGCGTTCATCTTCACTGGCACTTCACCCGCGACGGCTTACCGTTGGGAAGGTGATCCGTACAGTGGCACTGATTGGTATCGACGGCGCCGGCAAGTCCACCCAGGCGCGGTGGCTCGCCGACTGGCTCGACGCGAGCGGCACCCCCGCCCGCTACCACCGCAACGCCGCCGGACGGGTCTTCTTCGGCCGGCTGGCCCAGCGCCTCGGCCGCCGCGACGCCGAGGACCTGCTCGGCGTGCGGCTCTTCCTGCTGGTGGAGACGCTGCTGCGGGGCCTGGTCATCACGAAGGCCCTGCTGCTGTCCCGGCTGACCGGCACGGTGGCCGTGATGGACCGGTACACCTACTGCCAGTACACCAGCATCACCGTCCGCAAGGGCAGGCTCTGGCCCGCGCGGCTGCTCTTCCGTCTCCTGCCGCAGCCCGACCTGGTCTTCTACCTGTCGGTGCCGGCGCTCGTGGCGCAGGCACGGGTCGAGGCGCGGGGCAAGGACCACGAGGAGCTGGACTACCTGACCGCCTGTGACGAGGCGTACCGGGCGCTGCCGGAAGCCTCCCGCTTCACGGTCGTCGACGCCGGCACCGACCCGTCGGCGGTGCAGGCGTCCCTGCGCGCCGCGCTGTGCCCCGACCTGCTGCCGGGCGCGACCCAGCAGCCCCCGGCACGGGCCACGTCCCACCTGCTCCCGATCGGCTGACCTCGCTCACCGGGTCGGCCGGCCTTGCTCGCCGGCACGGCTGCTCCTGACCGGCCGACCTCGCTCGCCGGTGCGGAACGCGTGGCTGTCCCGATCGGGTGACCTGCTCGCCTGTCGGTCAGCCGGCAGGTCGGAAGCCGGTTTAGCGTCGATGTCTCGGGCCGCGCGGGCATCCGAGCACGACGAAAGGAGCACGCGTGTTCTCCACCGGCGACGATCCCGCGGCACGACTGCGCCACGAGCTGCACACCCCGTTGACGTCGATCCTCGCGTACACCCGGCTGCTGCGCGACGACCTCGCCGGCACCCCGGCCGCGGACGCCCTGCGCGAGGGTGTCGCCTGCCTCGACGCCATCGACCGCAACGCGCTCCGCCTCCAGCGCTACGTCGACGGCGTCATCCTCCCCCTGGCCACCGTCGCCGAAGACCCCACGGACGCCCACCGCGCCGGCGCCACCGACCTGGTCGCGGTCCTGCGCGACGCCGTCGACCTGGCCCGGCGCGTGGCGGTCGCCGGCGCCGTGAGCATCCACGCGGACGCCCCAGCCACGGTCCACGTCGCGGTCGACGACCTCGTCTGCCGGCACCTCGTCGGCCAGCTCGTGCTGTGGCTCGCGACGACCGCACCGAGCCGCGCCCACATCGAGATCGCCCTCCGCGCGAACCCCGTCCCGGCGATCGACGCGAAGATCGTCGCCCACGGCGAGCTCACCGCGCCGCAGCCCCGCCCCAGCGACCCGCAGAAGCCCGCCGACCTGCGCGTGGCGAGCGCCGTCGCCAGCCTCTGCGGCGGCGAGGTCCGCCTGGACGAGACCTCGTTCCGCCTCACCCTGCCCGCCAGCGTCCTCGCAACAGCGAGCCACCTGTCGCCGTAACGACCAACGCACGCAGGCGACGGCGACGGCGACACGGCCTCGGACAACTCACGTCCCGGCCCAACGGTGACCCCGCCAACGCACGAGCCGGCGGCGCGGGCCGTACGCGGGACGGACAACGCGCGGGCCGTGCACGGCGCGGGCGACGCGCAGGCCATGCACGGCGCGGGCGACGCGCAGGCCATGCACAGCGCGGGCGACGCACGAAGGCGACGGCGACGCGGCCGGGCCTCGGACAGCTCACGTCCCGACCCAATGGCGACCCCGGCCAACGCGCGAGCCCGCGGCGCGGGCCGTATGAGGGACGGACAACGCGCGGGCCATGCGCGGCCCGGGCGACGCACGAAGGCGACGGCGACGCGGCCGGGCCTCGGACGGCCCGCGTCCCGGCCCAACGGCGACCC
>NZ_JBIAYW010000003.1:351081-374851 GCF_042898305.1 Dactylosporangium sp. NPDC000521 | reverse complement strand
CGGCCAACGCGCGAGCCCGCGGCGCGGGCCGTATGAGGGACGGACAACGCGCGGGCCGTACGCGGCCCGGGCGACGCACGAAGGCGACGGCGACGCGGCCGGGCCTCGGACGGCTCGCATCCCGACCCAACGGCGACCCCGGCCAACGCGCGAGCCCGCGGCGCGGGCCGTATGAGGGACGGACAACGCGCGGGCCGTACGCGGCCCGGGCGACGCACGAAGGCGACGGCGACGGCGACGCGGCCGGGCCTCGGACGGCTCACGTCCCGACCCAACGGCGACCCCGGCCAACGCGCGAGCCGGACACCGCGCGAGCCGGACAACGCGCGGGCCGTGCACAGCGCCGACAACGCGCGGGCCGTGCGCGGGCGGCGTCGCATCAGGGGGTCAGCTGTCCGGGGCCGGGCTGCTCGTTGGCGGCGTCCGCTGTCAGGCACAGTTCGGGTCCGGTGACCGGCGGGCCTTCTTCGTCGACCGTAACACCGCCCACCAAATCGCGAATGCGGAGCGAATCCGTGTCATCGCTTCCCGTTACAGACCGTCCAGAGCCGCAGGTCAGAGGTCAACGATGCCGTCGAGCTCGCCGATGGTGCGGCGGACCGTGGGGGCGTGGGCGGTGAGCAGGCGGGCCTCGTGGCGGTGGGCCTCGGCGACGGCGTGGGCGAGGCCCAGGCTGCCGTTGAGCCGGGACGCGAGCCGTCCGAGGCCGACCGCGTCGACGCCGTCGAGCGGGGCGACCGTGGCCGTGCTGAGGAGGGTGTCGAGGCGGGCGAGCTCCTCGGCGTACGCGAGCTCACTGCGCGTCTCGGCCAGCGACACCGCCGGGACCACGACCGTGCCGCCGTCGGCGAGGACGGTGCTGACCAGGTCGGCGACGCCCGTGTCGCCCTGCGTGTACGCGAGCACCGCCGACGGGTCGAGCACCAGCCCGATGGGGTCGCTCATGACCAGCCCATGAGGTCGCGGACCTGCTCGCGGGACTCGGTGCGGGCCTCGGTGGTGACCTTGGCGGTCGCGTCGTCGAGCCGCTTCCTGGCGTGGGCGCGGCGGTCCTGGTCAGGTGCGGACTCGGCGGCGGCACCGGCACCTGGGTCGATCTCGGTCATGGCGTGACCGTACCTCCTCGCATCGATTGTCGCGGTCCTCCGAAACGCCGAAGCTCCGTCATGGCCGCCGGACCCGTCGAAGCGCCGCCGGAAAGCCATCGAAAGCCGACGGAAGCCATCGAAAGCCGACGAAGAGCCGTCAAGAGCCTTCGAAAAGCCGTCGTGGTGGCCTGGAACGCCGGCGGGTCGGGTCAGCGGCTGTGGGAGCGGAACGCGACCGGGTCGAACCGACCGTACAGCAGCGGCGCGAGCCAGTGCGCGGCCTCCCGGCGGAACAGGGCAGGGGCGAGCGAGCCCGCACCGTCCGGGACCGCGCCGACCAGGTCGCCGGCGAGGTCGTGCAGGTTGGTCCGGTGGACGAGTTCCGGATCCGCCGGCCACGTGCCGAGGACCACGACCGCCGGGATGTCCCGTTGGGCGAGTGCCTGCAGCGTGAGCGCCGTGTGGTTGAGGGTGCCGAGGCCGGGGCGGGCGACGACCACGGCGGTGGCGCCGAGCGCGGCGGCGAGGTCGAGCATCGTCCAGCCGCCCTCGCCCATCGGCACGAGGAGCCCGCCGGCCCCTTCGACGAGGGTGACGTCGTGCTCTTCGACGATGGAGCGCAGGGCGAGCTGCGCCATCACCGCCGTCAGCGGGTCATCGCCGGCGACCCGGGCCGCGGCCAGCGGGGCGAGTGGGTCGGGGAAGCTGGCGAGCGTCCGCACCGTGACGGGCTCCGCGAGCCGCGAGACGGTCACGGCGTCGGGCTCGTCGCCCTCGGCGGTGCCGGTCTGCGCGGGCTTGACGACCGCGACCCGACGCCCCGCTGCCGTCGCGGCGGCGGCGATGGCGGCGGTGACGATGGTCTTGCCGACGCCGGTGTCGGTGCCGGTGATGACGACGGGCCCGGTGATGGGTTCGGTATCCGCCGGGGTCACGTCCTCCGACAGCACCGCCTCCGAGCGCAGCGCCTCCGACAGGAGGGCCTCAGCGGGCGAGACGTCGTGGTCGGCGGTGCGCGGATCGCTCAAGGCACGTCCTTCACGGGCGCCGGGAGGCGCGGTTCGGTCGGCACACCCTCCAGGGCGCCGCTCGGGTGGTCGGCGCGCCCGCGAAGGTCAGGGGCGCTCCTTGACGACGATGTCGAGCGCGTGCTCGAACGCCGCCGGTGGCACGCCGACGTTGACGGTGAGCCGAAGGCGTGACCGACCGTCCGGTGTGGACGGTGGGCGGAAGCAGCCTACCGCGACCCCCCGCTCACGACAGGCGGCCGCCCACGCGAACGCCTCGTCGGCGCTCGGCGCGCCGACGGAGATCACCCCGCCGGACGGGTCGGACACCTCCAGGCCCTCGCCGCGCAGGCGGCTGACCGCGGTCGCGGCCCGGGCGGTGAGCTCGGCCCGCAGGTCGTCACCGGCGACGAGGAGGTCGAGGGCCGCGAGGGCGCCGGCGGCGACGGCGGGCGGGAGGGCGGTGTCGTAGATGAACGTGCGGCCGGTGTCGACGAGCTGCCGGCCGAGCTGGTGCGGGCCCGCGACGACCCCGCCGGCGGCGCCGAGGGACTTCGACAGGGTCGCGGTGACGATCACGCCGGGCAGGCCGGACAGGCCGGCGGCGGCCACCCCGCCCGCGCCGCGGGGGCCGATGACGCCGAGGGCGTGCGCGTCGTCGACGAGCAGCAGTGCGCCGCCGGGGTGCGCCTGGCAGGTGGTGTACAGCTCGGCGAGCGGCGCGAGGTCGCCGTCGACGGAGAACACGCTCTCGGTCACCACCACGGCGGGCCGGTCGGGCGAGGCGGCGAGCAGCGCCCGGACGGCGGCCGGGTCGGCGTGCGGCGCGACGACGGTCGCGGCGCCCTTCGAGGCGCTTCCCGCGCAGGCGAGCCGGCAGCCGTCGACGATCGAGGCGTGGTTGTGCGCGTCCGACACCACGAGCGTGCCGGGCCGCACCAGCGCGCGGATGGCGCCGAGGTTGGCGAGGTACCCGGACGAGTACACGAGCGCGGTCTGCGCGCCGAGCAGGCCGGCGAGGCCCGCTTCGAGGGCCTGGTGCGCGCCGGTGGAGCCGCGGACGAGCCGCGAGCCGGTCGCCCCGAGCCCGTAGTCGGCGAGGGCCCGGGCCGCGGCGGCGAGCACATCGGGGTGCCGGGACAGGCCGAGGTAGTCGTTGCCGGCGAGGTCGATCACGTCGTCGTCGGCACCGCGCGGGCGCAGCTCTCGGCGCAGCCCGGCGGCCCGCCGGTCAGCGGCCTCAGCGTCCAGCGTGGACAACCAGGAGCCGTCCGTCGTGGACAACCAGGAGCCGTCCGGCGTGGACACCCAGGATCCGTCGCGCACTCCCGCACCCTACCGTTCTCGTTGTAGGACATCGACGATGCCGTTTGTGAGATTTGCACAACATAGCCGACCGCATTCGGGCGGGGCGCCCGCCCCTAACGTTTTGTAAGGTACGAGCATGCTTGATGCTGCCAAGGCTGTCGTGGACACCGGAGTCGGGCTCGACCTCGAGGGCGTGCTCGCCGTGCTGCGCTGCTCCGACGAGGAGCTGCCCGACTATCTCGCGATCGCGCACGAGGTGCGGATGACGTGGTGCGGCCCGGAGGTCGAGGTCGAGGGCATCGTCTCGCTCAAGACCGGCGGCTGCCCCGAGGACTGCCACTTCTGCTCGCAGTCCGGGCTGTTCACGTCCCCGGTCCGCGCCGTCTGGCTCGACATCCCGTCGCTCGTCGAGGCCGCGAAGCAGACCGCCGCGACCGGCGCCACGGAGTTCTGCATCGTCGCCGCCGTCCGCGGCCCCGACCAGCGGCTCATGACGCAGCTCGCCGACGGTGTCGCGGCGATCCGCGCCGCGGTCGACATCAACATCGCCGCGTCGCTGGGCATGCTGACCCAGGAGCAGGTGGACCAGCTCGCGGCGTTGGGGATCCACCGGTACAACCACAACCTCGAGACCGCGAAGTCGCATTTCCCACAGGTCGTCACCACCCACACCTGGGACGAGCGGTGGGACACCCTGCGCATGGTCCGCGACGCCGGCATGGAGGTCTGCTGCGGCGGCATCCTGGGCCTGGGCGAGACGGTGGAGCAGCGCGCCGAGTTCGCGATCCAGCTGCAGGAGCTCGACCCGCACGAGGTCCCGCTCAACTTCCTCAACCCCCGCCCGGGCACTCCCCTCGGCGACCAGCCCGTCCTGGACCCGAAGGACGCGTTGCGGGCCATCGCCGCGTTCAGGCTCGCCCTGCCGCGCACGCTGCTGCGGTACGCCGGTGGCCGCGAGATCACCCTCGGCGACCTCGGCACCCGCGACGGCCTGCTCGGCGGCGTCAACGCCGTGATCGTCGGCAACTACCTCACGACGCTGGGCCGCTCCGCCGACAAGGACCTGGCCCTGCTCGACGAGCTGAGCATGCCCGTCAAGGCCCTGTCGGCGACGCTGTGACCGCCCCCGTGACGAGCATGGACACCACCGTCTGGTGCGACCGCTGCGGTGAGGCCCTCACCGGCGACGCACCGCACCCGGCGTGCGCGGCGGCACGGGAGCTGGAGCCGCCCCGCTTCTGCCCGCAGTGCCGCCGCCGGATGAAGGTCCAGGTCCTGCCGCGGGGCTGGTCTGCCATCTGCGTCGAACACGGCTCCGCGTCCGGCTAGGCCCATTGGTCGCCGGCGGCGGATCGCCAGTCCCGGACGATGCGCAGCAGCCCTCGCCAACCCGTTCGGAGTCGAGGATCGGGTCGTCCGGTTCCTCCGGCGCGAACCCGGCCAGGGCGGCGCGCAGCCGGTCGGCGTCGGGCCCGCCGCCGGCAGGGGACGCCCACGCGAACGCCTCCCGGATCACCGGCACCGCCGCGGCCCGCGCCGGATACTGCCCGACGCTGTGTCGCAGGAACGGCAGGCACCGCCGGATCGCACCGAGCGCCAGCACCATGCCCCGATCGACGCCCCGATCGACCGGCTCCGGGCCGATCGGGCGGCGAGGGCGGTGGCGAGGTCCCAACCGGACATCGTCAAACTCCACACCGTTTCCGGGGCACCGCTTCGGCGGCAGCGCGAGGTCAGGTGGAGGTCGGGCCGGACCATTCGGCGGCCGCGGCGGCGGCCTTGTCGAGGGTGCGGGGGTTGGCGCGACCCAGGGCGGCGCCCACGGCGCGGCTGGTGAGGCCGCCCCTGGGCTGCAGGACGGCGGCCACCCGGCGGGTTTGCTGGAGGACCCTGGTCACCCTGGGGCGGCGCAGGCGGCTGTACTCGTCCAGGGCCGGCGCGAGAGGGCCGCGCGAGCCGGCGAGGACGGCCTGGAGGGTGGCGACGTCCTCCAGGGCCAGGCAGGCGCCCTGGGCGAGGTGGTGCGGCATGGCGTGGGCGGCGTCGCCGACGAGGGCGTAGCCGCCGCCGCCGGCCTTGACGCCGAACGTCTCCGGCAGCGGGGTCAGCTCGCCGACCGGCTCCTGGACCAGGTCGTCGGGCTCGGTGGCGGCGAGCAGCTGCGGGATCGGGGCGTGCCAGCCGGCGAACCAGCGGCGCAGCAGCGCGAGCTGGCCGGCGGGCGGCTCGGGGCGCAGGGCGCCGGGAACGGTGGCCACCCAGGAGATGCCGCCGCGGGTGGAGCCGCCGGACGAGCCGCGCTCGCCGAGGGAGGCGTGGGCGAACCGGTGGCCGGCGTCAAGGGTCTCGCCGTGGTCGGGGAGGCCAGGCGGCAGGTCGGGCACGCGGTACCAGGGGATGACGGCCCGCCAGGCGGCGACGCCCGCGCTCGCGAACGAGGTGGTGGACGCGAGCCGGCGGCGGACGGCGCTCTGCACCCCGTCCGCGGCGACGATCAGGTCCGCCTCGAACGTGACCCGGCCGTCACCGACGGCGGGCCGCTCGCGGTGGACCCTCGCGGGCTGCACCTCGATGCCGCTGCGGATGTCGACCTGGTCTCCGAGTCCCGCGATGAACGCGTCGTGGAGATCTTCCCGGTGTACGACCACCGGCGGCGACTCGACGTCCTCCGCGACGGCCCCGGGACGGACCAGCCACTGGCCGTCGGGGCGGCGGATGCCGACCGGCGGGACGGGGGTGGCGATGCCGTCCAGTCCGCCGGCCAGGCCGAGGCCCCGCAGCGCCCGGACCCCGTTGGGCCACAGGACGAGCGCGCCGCGGCCCGGGCGGAGCCGGTCGTCGCGTTCGAGGAGGGTGACCTGCCAGCCGGTCCGGGCGAGCGCACCGGCCGCGGCGATCCCGCCGATGCCGGCGCCCACCACGACAGCGGTGCGCATCCGCTCGCTACCTCAGCCCTTACCGGACGTGCTGGCGGACGAGCTGTCCGAGGTGCTGCCCGACGGTTCCTCGGCGTCGCCCGCCTCCGCGTCCTCGCCACCGTCAGCATCCACTGAATCCGACTCGTCCGGCTTCTCCAGCGAGATCCGATCGGACGAATCAGCCGCGTCCGAAGAGTCCGAAGAGTCGGAAGAGTCGGAATCGTCCGACGAGGCCGGCGCGGACACGGCGGAGGGCTCGAATGACGGCTCAGCGCCGGTGACGGGGGTGAGGCGGCCGTTCTCGTCGTACGTGACGCGCTCCTGCGGCCCGCGCACCAGCAGGAAGTAGGCCAGGGCGGCGGCGAAGACGATGAGCGACGTCCAGTTGTTGAGGCGCATGCCCAGGAAGTGGTGGGCGTCGTCGATGCGCAGCGCCTCGATCCAGAACCGGCCGGCGCAGTACAGCGCCACGTACAGCGCGAACGCCCGCCCCCTGCCCAGGGACCAGCGCTTGTCGACGTACCAGACGACCGCGGCCACGCCGAGACACCACAGGAACTCGTAGAGGAACGTGGGGTGGAAGGTGCCGAGCGGCATCGGCTCGCCGTTGACGATCTGGGCGTGGCCGGCCTTCGCGTCCCAGGTGTAGACCTTGAGCCCCCACGGCAGGTCGGTGGCCTTGCCGTAGAGCTCGTTGTTGAACCAGTTGCCCCAGCGGCCGAGCGCCTGCGCGACGGGCAGGCCGACGGCGAGCGTGTCGGCGGCCATCGCGAAGGGCATGTTCATCCGGCGGCAGGCGATGTAGGCGCCGACGGCGCCGCCCGCGATGCCGCCCCAGATGCCGAGGCCGCCCTCCCAGATCTTGAACGCCTTGATCAGGTCACCGTTGTCGCCAAAGTAGGCCTCGGGCGAGGTGATGACGTGGTAGAGACGGGCGCCGATGATGCCGGTGGGCACCGCCCACACCGCGATGTCGAGAATCACCCACGGCGGGGCACCGCGGTGGCGAAGCCGCCGGTCGGCGATGAAGCACGCGGCGACGATGCCGAGCACGATGCACAGTGCGTAGGCGCGCAGCGGCAACGGTCCGATCTCCCAGACACCCTGCGTGGGGCTGGGGATCGCGGCCAGCGGAGTAAGGGCAGCATCCACGGGTGAACACGCTACCGCCGATCCGCCGAAACGCGATGCCCTGGGTTCGCCCAATTCGCCACCCGACGGTCGACGGAAAGCCACTCCGACCGGCGAAGATCACCACCAGCGAAGGTGTCGCAACGGTCCGCTATGGCGCCTAGAGTGCGAATATGAGCTACGAAGTCACGTCCGCCGTCGCCGCGATCATCGAGGATGCCGCCGGCCGCGTGCTGCTGTGCCAGCAGGCGGGCGGTCACCAGCTGTGGGGCCTGCCCGGGGGCCGGGTCCGTGCGGCGGAGAGCCCGGTGCACGCCGCCGTCCGCGACATCTTCGAGGAGACCGGCCTGGAAGCGCAGATCGTCGAGCTCGTCGGCCTGTACGAGGTGACGGGCGACGGCTGCGGCGAGGCGATGCCGGACCTGTTCGTCCATGTGTTCCGCGGCCGCCTGGACGGCGGCGGGGGGCCGGCGCTCAACGCGCCGGGCCGGATCAGCCGCCTGGCGTGGCACGACCCGGCCTCGCTGCCGGAGCCGCTGACCGCCACCACGCGGACCGCCATCGCCGACGCGAGCGCGGGCCGCACCGGGGTGATCCGCCAGATCAAACGCGACATCCAGCGCGAGGTCGAAGCCGTCGAGGCCGTCGAGGCCTGAGCAGCACCGGAGCAGGCACCGGAGCAGGCACCGGAGCAGGCACCGGAGCAGGCACCGGAGCAGGCACCGGAGCAGGCACCGGAGCAGGCACCGGAGCAGGCACCGGACATGTCCGCTCCGCGAACATGTCCGACATTTCGGTTATGTCGGGGAGCGCAGCGAGTCGACATAACCGCGGCGGCGGCGCGCTGCGAGTCGAAACGCCCCGGGACGGCAGCGCGCTACGAGTCGAACAGCCTGAGGCGAAGCCGCGCTACGAGTCCAAATGACCGGGGCGGCGGCGCTCGAGAGTCGAAGTAGCCCGGGGCCGGCGCGCGGCGGGTCGACATACGGCGGCGGCACGACGACCGGGTCATGGCGGCCGGAAACGGCGGCCGGAAAATCACGGGACCTGGATGATGTACTGGTCCCGTGGCCTACTACGCGCTCGGCGACTCCATGTCCATCGACGACTACGCCGGCGGACCCGGGCTGGGTGCCGCCTCGCTGCTCGCCGACGACTTCGGCATCGACCTGACGCTGCTCGCCCGTGACGGCGCGACCAGCGACGACGTCGTGCGCTTCCAGCTGGACAAGGTCGAGGGCCGGCCCGCCCTGATCACGCTGACGATGGGCGGCAACGACCTGCTGGAGACGCTGGTCAAGGGCGGACCGGACCGGGAGGCGGCGGAGCGCACCCTCGCCAGGACCGCCGGCAACTTCGAGGTCGTGCTGCCCACTCTGGCCGCGACCGGTGCCCGTGTGATCGTCAGCACGGTGTACGACCCCACCGACGGCACCGGCGACCTGGCCTGGGCCGGGCTGCCGTCGTGGCCGGGTGGCCTGGAGGTCCTGGCGGCGCTGAACGGTGCGATCCGCGACGCGGCGGCCCGGCACGGCGCGGTGGTCGCGGACCTGCACGCCGCGTTCCTCGGCCACGGCGCGAAGGCCGGCGACGTGACCGCCGCCGATCCCCGCCCCGCCAACCGCGACCTGTGGCTGTGCGGCCACATCGAGCCCAACGCGTGGGGCGCCGAGGCGATCCGTGACACCTGGCGGGCGGCGCTGCGCTAAGCCAGCCGCGGAAACACCGGGTCGGGGGTGCCGACCCGGTCGCCGGAGCCGAGCTGCGCGGCGAGCCGGGCCGCACCGGACGGCAGGAACGGCGCCAGCTCGCGGGTCACCTCCCGGCAGACGGCCACGAGTTCGCAGAGCACCGCGTCGAGCTCCGAGTCCCGGCCCTGCTTCGCGAGCTCCCACGGCCGGGCCGTCTCGACCAGCCGGTTGCCGCCTGCGACAGCGGCACACAGCGCCTCGGTCGCCGCCCGGAAGTCGAACCCCGCGAGAGCCCGGTCCACCGCCGACGACAGCGCGCCGTCCGGAGCAGGCCCCGCGAGGGCCCGGTCCACCGCCGACGACAGCCCGCCGTCCGGAGCAGACCCCGCGAGGGCCCGGTCCACCGCCGACGACAGCCCGCCGTCCGGAGCAGACCCCGGGACGACGCCGGACCGGTACCGCCGCACCAGGCTCACCGTCCGGTTGACGAGGTTGCCGACCCCGTTGGCCAGGTCCTGGTGGTACCGCTGCCGCAACCGCTCCTCGGTGAAGTCGGTGTCCCCCAGCGGCGCCACCTCGCGCAGCAGCCACCAGCGCAGCGCGTCCCCGCCGAACCGGCCGGCGAGGTCCCCCGGGTCGACCGCGTTGCCGGCGCTCTTGGAGAGCTTCGCGCCGCCGACCGTCAGGTACTCGTGGACGAAGATCGTCGTCGGCAGCGGCAGCCCCGCGGACAGCAGCAGCGCGATCCAGTACACGGCGTGGAAGCGCACGATCCCCTTGCCGATCACGTGCACCCGCTCGGCGGCGTCCTGCCACCACGCACGGTAGAGCTCAGGCCCGTCGAGGGCGGTGACGTAGTTGGCGAGGGCGTCCCACCAGACGTAGACGACCTGCGACGGGTCACCCGGGACGGGGATGCCCCATCCCCCCGCGCGGGCGGCCGGCCGGGACACGCTGATGTCCTGCGGGCCGGCCCGGACGAACGCGAGGACCTCGTTGCGTTTCGCGGCCGGCTCCACCCGGACCTCGCCGGACTCCAGGGCCTCGAGGACGCGGCCGGCGTACGCCGACAGCCGGAAGAACCAGTTGGACTCGGTGACGACCTCCAGGGGAGCGTCGTGCTCGGCGCACCGCTCGGACGGCTCGTAGAACTGTTCGCAGCCCTGGCAGTACAGGCCCTGGTAGTCGCGCCGGTAGAAGTCGCCGTTCGAGGCGGTGCGCCGCCACAGGGTCTCGACGCCCCGGCGGTGGCGGGGGTCGGCGGCGGTGCGGATGAAGTCGTCGAACGAGAGGTCCAGCACCGGCCGGAGCGCGGCGAACCGGTCGGCGTTCGCGGTGACGAACGCGGCCACGTCGACGCCCGCGGCGGCGGCCGCCGTGACGTTCTTCAACGCGTTCTCGTCGGTGCCGGTGAGGAACCTGACCCGCTGCCCGCGCAGCCGCCGGTGGCGGGCGAGCACGTCGGCCTGGACGAGCTCCAGGGCGTGCCCAAGGTGCGGGGCGGCGTTGACGTACGGGATGGCGGTGGTGACGTAGAAGCTCATGGCGGATCTCCGGTCTTCTCCTGGACGGGGACGACCTGATCCGGCTCGCCCCAGAACCGAGGGGCGAGTGGTGAGCGGGACTAGCGCACGCCGACGGACCCCGTGACGGGGCGCATCATTCGACCGGCGTACATGGGCTTCAGCGTACCCCGAGCGCGAACAGCTTTTCGAGCGCCGCGAAGTACACGTGGTCGCCGGACAGCAGCAGCGGCTCGGCGCCGTGCAGCGCATCGAAGGCCAGCTCGCGGCGCAGCAGGACGGTCCCGGCCGCGGCGTCGAGGGCAAGCAGCTCGGTGCGGTGCACGGGCGCGCCGTCGCGGATCGCGAACTGGTACACGACCGCGTAGAGCACGCCGCCGCCGGTCACCGGCGACCAGTAGGACGTCGCGACCTCGGCGCCGGCCATGCCCCAGTCGCGGGTCCAGCGGACCGTGCCGTCGCCCACCGCGAACCCGGCGGCGCGGCCGTGCGCGTCGAGGACCATGAGGGTCCGCCCGTCGGTCGCCGCCGAACGCGGATCGGTCAACGTCTCGGTGTCGCACCAGCGGCGGGCGCCGTCGGCGACCGACACGGCGCAGACGCCACCCGCGCCGGTGGTGTAGGCGACGCCGCCGGCCGCGATCACCCACGGGCCGCTGACGTCCTGCCGCCACACCCGCGCCCCGGTCTTCAGGTCGAACGCGGCGAGGCCCGTGCCGGTGCCCGCCTCGAACGCCTGCAGGGCGCGGCCGGCGTCCGCGACGGGCGGGTGCAGGCCCACCTCGCCGTCCAGGGGCGCGGTCCACGCGACGGCGCCGCCGTCCAGGCGCAGCGCGGTCAGGGTCGCTCCCGCCGAGCGCAGCACCAGGTCCCCCACGACGGTGAACCCGCCGGACACCTCGCCGGGCAGCGTCGTCTCCCACAGTGTGCCGCCGCGGCCGGTGTACGCGCTGAGGAAGCGCGCCCCGAGGTCGCCGGACGGCACGTCGATCGCCTGCGACTCGACCAGCAGCACGCCGGCCGCGCCACCCGCGCCGCCTGCTCCACCCGCGCCGCCAGGCACCGACGCGAGCTGGCCGAACCTGCGGTCGGGAGCGTCCACGAGGGGGCCGAGGTCGACGCCGGTGACCGCGTCGTACCGGCGGATCTGGCCGGTCGGGCCGCCGGAGGAGCGCAGCAGGACGCCGTCGACGACGACCGCGCCGCCGACCTGCTCGTCGGGGCGGGTCACGGGCGCGGTCCACACGGTGTCGAGCCGCGCGGCGGAGCCCGTGCCGAGGTACGGGGTCACCGGCTGGTACCCGCTGCGGCCCGGGTCGTTGCCGTCCTGCCGCCAGCCGGCGTCGACGACGGTCGGCGCGGGGCGCTCCGTGCCGGGGACGGCCAGCGCGAGACCGGGCGTCGCGGAAAGCAGGAGCGCTACAGGCACCAATCGGAAAAATCGCCGCACGCCCGGCTCAACGACTCCGGTCGGGCGGAGTGACTGAGCCGCGCCGCCCGCTCTCCGCCGCGTCGGCGCTCGGCGACGTCTGCGCTCAGCGCGACTCCGGTCGGGCGCGGCGGCTCAGCGGCGCCGGACGCCCTCCGCCAGGTCGGCGCTCAGCGCGGCGACGGCGGCGACGCCCTCGGCCGGGGTCGCGGCGTCCTGCAGGCACCGGACGAGGGCGCTGCCGACGATGACCCCGTCGGCGAACGCGCCGACCTCCGCGGCCTGGTCGCCGTTGGAGACGCCCAGACCGACCGCGACCGGCACGGCCGGGTCGGCCCTGCGGATCCGCTCGACGAGGGCCGGAGCGGCGCTGCTGGTGCTGCTGCGGGCGCCGGTGACGCCCATGACGCTGGTCGCGTAGACGAACCCGCGGCACTTCCCGGCGGTCATCGCGATCCGGGCGTCGGTCGACGACGGCGACACCAGGAACACCCGGTCCAGGCCGTGCGCGTCGGACGCGGCGAGCCACGGCCCCGACTCGTCGGGGATCAGGTCGGGCGTGATGAGCCCGGCGCCACCGGCGGCGGCCAGGTCCGCGGCGAACCGGTCGACGCCGTGCCGCTCGACCAGGTTCCAGTACGTCATGACGAGGATCGGCGCGCCGGCCGCGGCGACCGCCTCGACGGTGCGCAGCCCGTCGGCGACCCGGAAGCCGCCCGCGAGGGCCGCCTCGGTGGCCCGCTGGATGACGGGGCCGTCCATGACCGGGTCCGAGTACGGCAGGCCGACCTCGACGATGTCCACCCCGTTGTCGATCATCGCCTTGATGGCGTCGATCGCGCCGGGCACGGTCGGGAACCCGGCCGGCAGGTAGCCGATGAGCGCGCTGCGGCCCTCAGCCCGTGCCTTCTCGAAAGCCACGGAAACACTCACTGTCGTCACACCCCGAAGAAGTCGCGCGCGGTGTCCATGTCCTTGTCGCCGCGGCCGGACAGGCAGATCAGGACGACGGGCTCCCGGCCGAGGTCGGCGGCGAGCTTCGGGACGACCCGCAGCGCGCCGGCGACCGCGTGGGCGCTCTCGATCGCGGGGATGATCCCCTCGGTCCGGCACAGCAGCTTGAACGCGTCCATCGCCTCGGCGTCGGTGACCGGCTCGTAGATCGCGCGGCCGGTGTCGTGCAGGTACGCGTGCTCCGGGCCGACGGCCGGGTAGTCCAGGCCGGCGGAGATGGAGTGCGACTCGATGGTCTGCCCGTCCTCGTCCTGCAGCAGGTACGTGCGGGCGCCGTGCAGCACGCCCGTGGAGCCGCCGGTGATGCTGGCCGCGTGCCGGCCCGTGTCGACGCCGTCACCGCCGGCCTCGAAGCCGTACAGGGCGACGCTCTCGTCGGGGACGAACGCGTGGAACGCGCCGATCGCGTTGGACCCGCCGCCGACGCACGCGGCGACCGCGTCGGGCAGCCGGCCCGTCTGCTCCAGGATCTGCTTGCGGGCCTCGACGCTGATGCCGCTGACGAAGTCGCGGACCATCGCCGGGAACGGGTGCGGACCGGCGGCCGTGCCGAGCAGGTAGTGGGTCGTGTCGACGTTGGTGACCCAGTCGCGCAGCGCCTCGTTGATCGCGTCCTTGAGCGTCTTCGAGCCGGTCGTGACGGGCACGACGGTCGCGCCGAGCATCCGCATGCGGGCGACGTTGAGCGCCTGGCGGCGGGTGTCCTCCTCGCCCATGTACACGATGCACTCGAGGTCGAGCAGGGCGCAGGCGGTGGCGCTGGCGACGCCGTGCTGGCCGGCGCCGGTCTCGGCGATGACCCGGTGCTTGCCCATCCGCTTCGTCAGCAGCGCCTGGCCGAGCACGTTGCGGACCTTGTGGGCGCCGGTGTGGTTCAGGTCCTCACGCTTGAGGAACACGCGGGCACCGGCGTGCGCGGACAGCCGGTCCGCGCGGTACAGCGGCGACGGGGTGTTGGCGTAGTCGCGCAGCAGCCGGCCGAACTCGGCCTGGAACGCCTCGTCCGCCTGGGCGTGCCGGTAGGCGGCGTCGAGGCCGTCGAGCGCGGCGATCAGCGCCTCGGGGACGAACCGGCCACCGAACTCGCCGAAGTGCCCCGACTGGTCCGGCAGCAGCCCGGCGGCGGACAGGAACGCGTTCACCGGGCGGGCCTCGGCGTCGCAGGGTGGCTGCCGGCCGTGACGAGCTCGGCGACCGCGTCACGCGGGCTCTTCTGCGTGACGAGCCCCTCGCCGACCAGCACCGCGTCGGCGCCGGCCGACGCGTACCGGATCAGGTCGTGCGGCCCGCGGACCCCCGACTCGGCGATCTTCACGACGTCGTTGGGCAGGCCGGGCGCGATCCGCTCGAACACCGTCCGGTCGACCTCGAGCGTCCGCAGGTTGCGCGCGTTGATCCCGATGACCCGCGCGCCGGCCTCCAGGGCGCGGTCGGTCTCCTCCTCGTCGTGCACCTCGACCAGGGCCGTCATGCCCAGGCTCTCGATGCGGTAGAGGAGGCCCGACAGGGTGTTCTGGTCCAGCGCGGCCACGATCAGCAGGACGAGGTCGGCACCATACGCCCGGGCCTCGTGCACCTGGTACGGGGACACGACGAAGTCCTTGCGCAGCAGCGGCACGTCGACCGCGGCGCGCACCGCGGCGAAGTCGTCGAGGCTGCCGCCGAACCAGCGGCCCTCGGTCAGCACACTGACGGCGCGGGCGCCGCCCGCCGCATACTCCTTGGCCAGCTCCGCCGGATCCGGGATCTCGGCGAGCTGCCCCTTCGACGGCGACGCGCGCTTGACCTCGGCGATCACCCCGACACCGGGGGCCCTCAGTTTCGCGTAGGCGTCCAAGGGCGGTGCCGCCTGCGCCGCGGCTGCCTTGATCTCGTCCAGGGGCTTCTGCGCCTCGCGGATGGCCAAGTCTTCGCGCACGCCGGCGAGGATCTCGTCGAGCACACGGCCAGATTCCGCGTTGATCAAGGAGCTCCCCTCTCCGGTGGTCATGCGTCCGATGCTAGGAGCCCCCCGGTCCGTGGATGGCCGTGGGGGTATGGCCGACGTCACCTGATGGGCTAGGGCATAATGCGTTGCCGTTCGTATGGTTGAGTACATGAGCGTCACTGCGGCAAACGTCCTGACCTCGCGTTGGGCGGCCGCCTCGGACGGCCCTGCGGTCTTCTCCGGCGCAGGGGTCTACCCGCTGCTCGCCCTGCTCGCGGGCGTCGCCTCCGGCCCGGCCCGCGACGAGCTGCTGGCGGTCGCACCCTCGCCCTTGCCGCTGCCGCCCGGCTTCGCGGCCGGCGTCTGGACGCGGCCCGACCTCCCGCTCACCCCCGGCTGGGATCCGGGGACCCGCCTGTCCGGCGACCCCGCCGCCGACCAGCGGCGCCTCGACGCGTGGGCCGCCGCACGGACCGGCGGGCGCATCACGACGCTGCCGGTCGCCGTCCGCGGCGACACCGGGCTCGTGCTCGCGTCCGCGCTGTCCGTGGTCACCGGGTGGGTCCAGCCGTTCGACGACTCGACCATGACCCCGGCCGCGGGCCCCTGGTCCGGGCGCCCGCTGCCCGCCCTGTTCCGCAAGCACATCGCCGCCGACGCCCTCGAACCGTTGCGCCGCGTCGACGACGTCACGCTGCTCACCGTCGCGGGCACCGAGGACATCGACGTCGTCCTCGCCCTCGGCGCCGACGCGGCCGCCCCCGGCTCGGTCCTGTCGACCGCCATCGACGGCCGGTCCCGGGCCACCCCGTCGACCGACGGCCCCGGGGTGACCGCCCAGGAGGTCGACGCCGCCTCGCCGGAGCCCGAGCTGGTGGTGAGCCTGCCGTCGTTCGACGTGGCCGCCCACCACGACCTCCTGGCCCTCGACCGGCTCTTCGGACTGCGGACCGCGGCGCGGGACGGCACGTTCCCCGGGATCAGCCCCGTCGACCTGGTCGTGTCGTCGGCCCGCCAGCAGGCTGTGGCCTCGTTCACCGCCCTGGGCTTCCAGGCCGCGACGGTGACCGCCCTCTCCATGTACCCCCTCGCCTACCTTGTGCCGACCGCACGGAGGTTGCGGGTGACGGTCACGTTCGACCGCCCGTTCGGCTTCCTCGCCGTGCACCGCCCGACCGGCCTCGTCCTCGTCGCCGGCTGGGTCACGACGCCATGACCCCCGAGACCCCCGAGACCCCCGGGACCCCCGAGACCACCGCGGCGAACGCCCTCACCGCCGCCTGGGCCCGCACGGTCACCGCCGGCACGGTGCTGTCCGGCGCCGGCGTGCACCCGCTGCTGCACCTTCTCGCCACCGCCGCGTCCGGCCCGGCCCGCGACGAGCTGCTCGCGGTCGCGCCCGCGCCGCTGGCCCTGCCGTCCTCCGCCGCGGTCCGGACCGCGATCGGGCTGTGGCCGCGCGCCGACGTGCCGCTGACCCCGTCGTGGCGGTCCCTCGTCGCGGGCGTGCTCACCGGCGACCAGGCGCCCCTTGACGCGTGGGCCGCTTCGCGGACCGGCGGCCTGATCCCCCGGCTGCCGGCGCCGGTCGACGACGCCACGCTGCTGCTGCTCGGCAGCGCCCTCGCCGTCACCACCACGTGGGACGAGCCGTTCGACGAAGGCCTGCTGTGGCCGTTGGAGGGGCCGTGGCGGTCGCGGCAGCTGGTCGGGCTCACCCGGTTCCATGCGGTGCCCGGCCCGCTGAAGGTCGTCAGCCCGGCCGGCGGGCGGCCGCTCACCACGGTCACCGTCCGCGGGTCCGACGACATCGACGTGGTGCTGCTCCTCGGCGAGCCCGGTGTCGCGCCCGGCGACGTCCTCGCGGCCGGCATCGAGACACCCCGCACCGGGCCGGACCGGGTCGACGGGCCCGGTGTCCAGGTCGGGCGCGGGTGGCAGCCGCCCGGCCTGTACCTGACGGTGCCGAGGTTCACCGTCAGCGCCGACCACGACCTCCTCGCACACGCCGACCTCTTCGGGCTCCGCGCGGCGACGGACCACACGCGTGGGCACTTCCCCGGGCTCAGCCCGTGGCCCCTCGCCGTGTCGCACGGGACGCAGGCGGCGACCGCCACGTTCACCGCCCGCGGCTTCGAGGCCGCCGCGGTCAGCGTCCTGGAGCTGTTGGCGGGCGGTGCGCCGACCGGGGACAACGAGCAGGTCCATGTCACGTTCGACCGGCCGTTCGGGTTCCTCGCCGAGCACCGGCCGACGGGGCTCGTCCTCTTCGCGGGCTGGGTCGACGAGCCGACCCCTTGGGAGCCGGAGGTCCTCGTCGTGTCGTACTAGGGGCCACGATCATGGGCGGTCCCGCGACATACTGCGGGCATGCGGAGGGGCGTGGCGACGCTGGCGGTCGCGGTCACCCTGGCGGGCTGCGCGCCGGCGGGCGGGCAGTCGCCGGCGGCTGACCGGTCGTGGACCGCGGTCGCCCCGGCGCCCCTGCCTGCGCGGCACGACGCGCTCGGGGTGTGGGACGGGCGGCGGTTCGTCGTCGTGGGCGGATCGGCGGAGCGGCCGTGCCCGCCCACCGCGTCCTGCGCGCCGGTGGCCGGCCTGACCGACGGCGCGGCGTACGACCCCGCGGACGGCACCTGGCGGCCGATCGCCGCGGCGCCGGTGCCGCTGGGCGAGGGCGATCAGCTCGTGGCCGCCGGAGGCCGGGTGTACGCGCTGACCCCGGCGGCGTTCCTCGGGTACGACGGCGACCGCTGGACGCGGCTGCCCCCGCCGCCGGGCACGGGGCTACTGCTCGACGCGGGCGGCACGCCGGTCGTCATCGCCGGGACCGACGAGCACGGCCCGGCCGTGGACGCGGCGTTCGACGTCGCGACCGGCGCGTGGCGGGTCCTGCCCGACGACCCGCTCGGCCCGTCCTTCGACCGCACGGCGGTGTGGACCGGCGACCGGCTGCTGCTCGGCGCGAAGGATCTCGTGCCGGACCCCGGCGCCACGAAGCCGTCGCTGCTGCGGCTGGCGACGCTCGACGCCGCGCTGACGACGTGGGCGGCACCCACGACCACCGAGATCCTCGGCGGCAGCGTGACCACCGCGGGCGGCACCGTCGTGTGGACCGGCACCGGCAGCGCCGACGGCGGGCGGATCGGCAACTGGGGCCGCTCCTACCCCGAGGGCGGCATCCTCGCCTTCGGCACCGGCGCGTGGCGGCCGCTGCCGGCGGCGCCGCGGCCGGCCGGTCCGCTGCCGGTGGACCCGCCGCTCAGCACCGGCGGCCGGGTCACGGTCGGCGGGCACCTGCTCGACCCGGCGACCGGCGAGTGGCTCCGCCTGCCGGACCCGCCCGGCGGCAGGCGCTTCGCCGCGACCGTGGTGGCCGGCCCCGACATGGTGCTCCTGTGGGGCGGCACGGTGGAGCACGACGCCGAGCACAACCTCGGCGACGGCCACCTCCTGCGCGTCTAGAGCACCGGCTCCTCGTCCGCGGGGCGGCGCGGTGGAGCACGACGACCAGCGGCCACCTCCTGCGCGTCTAGGGCACCGGCTCCTCGTCCGCGGGGCGGCGCCAGCGGGCCGGGGTCTCGCCGCGGGCCTGCATCTCCTTCCACTTCGCGAACGGGTCGTAGTCGACCTCCAGGGGCTCCTGCGGCGGGCGGTCGGCCTCCGGGACGTGGATCAGGTTGAGCCGGATGCGGGTCCACAGGCTGTTGACGCCGCGCATCGAGTCGACCAGGACGTCGGCGGGCTCTAGGAGCGGCCAGACCGCCGGGTGGCGGGCCTTCCAGCGTTCGAGGCCTTCGAGGGCCTCCTCCTTCGTCGCGGCGCGGGCGATCTCGATCAGCGGCATGGTCGGCGCGCGGCGGCCCGTGCCCTTCTTCGCCGGCGCCCGCTTCTTGAAGGTGGCGGCCAGCTCCAGCAGCGGCGTCAGGTCGCCGCGGGCGTCCTCGATCCCGGCCCACGCGTCCGGCCGGCCCTGCACGGACTCCATCGTGTAGTCGGCCGGGTCGCAGCCGGGCACCTCGTCCCAGGTGAGCGGGGTGGAGACCCGGGCCTCCTCGGACGGGCGGACCGAGTAGCCGGACGCGGTGGTGTGGTCCTTCGCGTTCTGGTTGTAGTCGACGAACACGCCGTGCCGCTCCTCCTTCCACCACGCCCCGGTCGCGATCTCCGGCGCCCGGCGGGCGACCTCCCTGGCGAAGCCCTCGGCGGCCCTGCGGACCTCGGCGAACGTCCAGTTGGGGTGGATCCGCGCGTACACGTGAAACCCGCGCGAACCGGAGGTCTTCGGCCATCCGACGAGTCCGTGGTCGGCGAGCACGTCGCGGGCCACCAGCGCCACCTCGACGACCTGCGACCACGGCACCCCCGGCACCGGGTCCAGGTCGATGCGCAGCTCGTCGGGGTGCTCGACGTCCTCGGCGAGGACCGAGTGGGTGTGCAGCTCCAGGCAGCCGAGGTTGACGACCCAGGCGAGCTGGGCCGCGTCGCGCAGCACGATCTCCTCGGCGGTGCGGCCCGACGGGTACCGCAGCTGCGCCGTCTCGATCCAGTCGGGGCGCTTCTCGGGCGCGCGCTTCTGGAAGAACGCCTCGCCCTCGATGCCGTTGACGTAGCGTTTCAGCGCCATCGGCCGGCCGCCCGCGCCGCGCAGGGCACCGTCGGCGACGGCGATGTAGTAGCGGACGACGTCGAGCTTCGTGCGGCCCGACTGGGGGAAGTACACCTTGTCCGGGTTGGTGACGGTCACCTCGCGCCCGGCGACCTCGAGGACTTCCTTGCTGCTGCTCGCCATAGGCGAAACCCTACTTGTCCGCGGTCGGATCCTCGCCCCGATCGAGGGCGTCCCAGAGCTCCGCCTGTGGTGTTTTCGCGGTGGTACGAGCGGTGGGCCGGTCGTAGCGGGCGCCCATCTCCGGCCACGTGTCGCTGGCGCGGATGGTGACGGCGCCGGCGGCCACGACGACGAGCGCCGCGACGATCGTGACGATCGGCCAGCCCACGTCGATGTGGTGCTGCAGGGCCTCGGTCACCGCGCCGACGATGCCGATGCCGGCGAGGGCGAGGAGGCCGCCGACGATCGTCCTGAGCCGGCCGCGGGTGGCGAGGAGGGCGCCCGCGCCGGCGAGGCCGACCGCGCCGAGTGCGGGCAGCCACGGCGACAGCTCGCTGCCCGTGCGGTACTCGGTCATCGGCGGCAGCGGCGACACCTGGTGCGTCATGACCGCGTCCCAGTGGCGGGTGGCGGCGAACAGCACCACCGCCGAGGCGACCGCGGTCGCGACGGTGGTGACCGCCAGCCCCCGCCTGCCGTGCGTGCGGCCGCCGGCGGTCTGCGGGCTTCGTTCGGAGTCGGTCATCGGGCTTCGTTCCGGATCGGTCGTCGGGCCTCGTTCGGGAGCGGTCGTCGGGCTTTGTTCGGAATCGGTCATCGGGCCGGTCGCAGGGTCTCGGCGGTCGCGATGGCGGCGAGGACGGCGGCGGCCTTGTTGCGGGTCTCGGTCTCCTCCGACAGCGGGTCGGAGTCGGCGACGATGCCTGCGCCTGCCTGCACGTACGCCATCCGGTCCCGCATGAGCGCGGTCCGGATCGCGATGGCGGTGTCCATGTCGCCACCGAAGCCGAAGTAGCCGACGACGCCGCCGTACAGGCCGCGCCGGGTCGGCTCGAGCTCCTCGATGATCTCCATGGCCCTGACCTTCGGCGCCCCCGACAGCGTCCCCGCCGGGAACGTCGCGGCGAGGGTGTCGAACGCGGTCCGGCCGTCCTCGAGCTCGCCGACGACGGTCGACACGATGTGCATCACGTGGCTGTACCGCTCGACGGTCATGAACTCCGGCACCTCGACCGTCCCGGGCTTGCAGACCCGTCCCAGGTCGTTGCGGGCGAGGTCGACGAGCATGACGTGCTCGGCGCGCTCCTTCGGGTCGGCGAGCAGGTCCGCGGCGAGCGCGTTGTCCTCCTCGGGCGTCGCGCCCCGCCAGCGGGTGCCCGCGATCGGGTGCAGCAGCGCGCGCCGCCCGTCGACCTTGACGTGCACCTCCGGCGACGATCCGACGACGTCGAAGCCTTCGAAGCGCAGCAGGTACATGTACGGGCTCGGGTTCGTGGAGCGCAGCACCCGGTACACGTCGAGGGGGTCGGCGTCGGTGGCCCGCTCGAACCGCTGCGCGACCACGATCTGGAAGCACTCCCCGGCCCGGATCGCCTCCTTCGCGACCTCGACGGCCTTCGGATACTCCCCAGCCGGGGTGCGGCTGACCACCTCACCGGGCCCCTGCTTGTCCACTGTGGACACCAGCGGCGGCGTCGGCCGGGACAGCGCCGTCGTCATCGCGTCCAGGCGGCCGATCGCCTGGTGGTACGCCGCCGTCGTGGTCGCCTCGTCGGCGCCCTTGTCGGGCAGGACGGCGTTGGCGATGAGCAGCGCCGTGCCCTCGAAGTGGTCCAGCGCCACCAGGTCGGTCGCCACCATCATGCCGAGCTCGGGGTGGTGCAGGTCGTCCTCGGCGAGCTGCGGCAGCCGCTCGAAGCGCCGGACCGCGTCGTACGACAGGAACCCCACGAGACCGCCGGACAGCGGCGGCAGGTCGAGCCCCTTGAGGTCGGCGTCGTCGCCGGTGAGCGCCTCGACGGTCCGTCTGAGGACGTGCGTGGGGTCGCCCGTGGTGGGCAGGTTGGCCGGCGGCTCGCCGAGCCACTGCGCGCCACCGTCCCGCTCGACGAGCGTGGCGACGCTGCGGACGCCGATGAAGCTGTACCGCGACCACACCGCACCCGCCGAGCCGGCGCCCTGCTCCGCGGACTCCAGCAGGAACGTGCCCGGGCCACCGGCGAGCTTCCGGTACACCCCGACCGGCGTCTCACCGTCGGCGAGCAGCCGCCGGGTCACCGGCACCACCCGCCTGGTCTTCGCCAGCTCGCGGAACGTCGCCTCGTCCGGCGCCACCGCTCCGGTCGTCATCGCGCCACCTTCAGATCCGTGTAGAAGCAGGTGTGGTTGCCCGTGTGGCAGGCGGCGCCGGTCTGCTCGACCGTCACCAGCAGCGTGTCGCCGTCGCAGTCGATCGCCACCGACCTGACGTGCTGGACGTGACCGGACGTCTCGCCCTTCACCCAGTACTCGTTGCGGCTGCGCGACCAGTACGTCGCCCGCCCCGTCGTCAGCGTCCGGTGCAACGCCTCGTCGTCCATCCACGCCAACATCAACACCTGCCCGGTCCCGTGCTCCTGCACGACCGCAGGCACCAACCCGGCCTCGTTACGACGCAGACGGTCCGCGACTTCTGGATCAAGGTTCGACGACACCCCTTAATTCTCCCGCACGGCCCTCTCCCGCAGGTTTGGGGTCTATGGCTGGCCGTGTTTGCGGAGTACCTTGACGGTGCGCCGCACGGAAGTCTGGGCGGTCGCTCATCCCTCCCCGCCTGCCGTCGGCCGACCCTCCTCGCCCGGGGGTCCCGCTTGCCGTCGGCCCGGCGGCACCGGGCCGGGCGCCGTTTGGCCTCCCGGCGTCCGCGACCCCAGCGCTGAGCCCACAGCAGTCTGAACGGGTGGCACCCTCCCCCCGTTCCGACCGAGCGGACGGAGGACCTCCCCCATGCACCCCAACGTCAACGACCAGACCGGCCCCTCCCCTGAAGTCACAACCCCACCGGGCGTCCCCGAGCAGCGCCGCCCCGTCGAGGACACCGTCCCGCTGATCTCAGCCGCCGCCGCCTCGGCGTCGGGCGCCGAACTTGCCTCCCACCCCGCTCCGGCCTTCACCCAGGCTGAGGACCAGGCCTCCGACTCGGCTGCGGCCGCCGACTCAGCGTCCGACTCGGCCGTGGACCTGACCGCCGCCTCGGTCTCCGACTCGGCCTCCGGCTCGGTGTCCGGGTCGGTGTCCGGCTCGGTGTCCGGCTCGGTGTCCGGCTCGGTGTCCGGCTCGTCCACGGACTCGGACCCGGGTTCGGATTCGGCAGATGCCGCGCCGGCACCGGTCGCGGAGTCGCCGGTCATCGATTCGCCGCTCGCGGACGACGCCGCCATCACCGTCGCCGTCCCCGACGACATCTCCGACATCGTCGGCCCCGCCGACGAGGAGTCCCCCGCCTCCACCGACGAGGAGCCGGCCGCTGGGGTCGACGCACACGCCGCCGAGCCCACCCCGACCGCCGACCTCCAAGCGACCGACACCCTCGAAGACCCCTCCACCGCCCCCGAGGCCCTGGAGGAGGCAACCGCCGAAGAGGCCGACGCCGAACTGGCCGCCGAAGCCCCAGCCGACACCGAACTGGCCGCCGAAGCCTCCACCGCCGACGACACGGACGCCGAGCCCACCGCCGAGGCCGTCGCCGTTGAAGAGGTCGCCGCCGAAGCCACCTCCGCCGCCGAAGACGACGCCACCGACACCGAACCCGAGGCCCCGGAAGCCGTCACCACCGAAGACGCCACCGCCGAAGAGACCGCCGCCGAGGCCGCTGCCGACGAAGGCGACGCCGAGGCCGTCGAAGAAGTCACCGCCGAAGAAGCCTCCACCGACGACGAACCCGCCGCCGAAGCCACCGCGGACGACGACGCCGGAGAGCCTGAGGCCATCGAAGAAGTCGCCGCCGAGGCCACCTCCGCCGACGCCGAAGAGGCCGAGACCGTTGAAGAGGTCGCCGCCGAAGCCGCCTCCGACGACGAAGACGCCGCCGCCGACACCGAACCCGAGGCCGTGGAAGCCGTCACCACCGACGACGAACCCGCC
>NZ_JBIAYW010000003.1:115723-350981 GCF_042898305.1 Dactylosporangium sp. NPDC000521 | reverse complement strand
GCCGACCTCGCCGCCGAGGCCGCTGACGCCGAAGCTGACACCATCGACGAAGTCGCCGCCGAAGAGGTCGCCACCGACGACGAACCCGCCGCCGACCTCGCCGCCGAGGCCGCTGACGCCGAAGCTGACACCATCGACGAAGTCGCCGCCGAAGAGGTCGCCACCGACGACGAACCCGCCGCCGAAGCCACCGCAGACGACGACGCCGAAGGAGCCGAGACGGTCGAAGAGGTGGCAGCCGACGACGCCGACGACGCTGCCGGCGAGGCGGAGGCGTCCGAGGACGTGGCTGCTGAGGACGACGCCGCCACCGACGCCGTAGTGGAAGAGCCCGCAGCCGAGTCGGACTCCGACGACGAGCCGGAAGCCGTGGCCGATGAGGCCACCGACGACGAACCCGAGGCGGTTGCTGACGAGGTGGCTGCCGATGAGGAGGCTGCCGAGCCTGAGGCGGTCACCGAGGACGGGCCGGCTGCCGACGAGGCCGACGCTGCTGGCGATGAGGCCGACGCTGCTGGCGATGAGGCCGAGGCCGCCCTCGAAACAGAGGCCACGGACGACGAAGCCGGCGACGAAGCTGCCGAACCCGAGGCAGAGGCCACCGTCGAGGACCAGGCAGTTGCCGAGGACGAGGCCGCCGAGCCTGACGCGGAGGCCACCGTAGAGGACGAGGCAGTTGCCGGCGGCGACGAGGCCGACGAGCCCGACGCGGAGGCCACGGTCGAGGACGAGGCTGCCGATGCGGAGCCTGAGGCCGAAGCGGCGGTGGACGACGAAGCTCCCGCTGTCGAAGCGGCCGCCGAGGACGAGGCCGGCGAGGAGCCGGAGGCCGAGGCCGTCGTCGAGAGCGACGAGGTCGCGGCGGAGCCGGAGGCTGAAGCAGCCGCCGAAGAAGGTGCCGCTGAGGACGAGGCCGGCGGCGACGAAGCTGCCGAGCCCGACGCCGAGGCCGCGGTCGAGCACGTCGAGGACGAGGCCGTCGAGAGCGAGCCGGAGGCCGAGGCCGCCGCGGAGGACGCGGACGGTGACGGCGCCGAGGACGTCAACCTGGTCGCCGACGTCGACGAGGTGAGCGCCGACGAAGAGCCCGCCGCAGAAGCCGCAGCCGACAGCGACGACGAGCCCGCTGCGGAAGCCGACGCCGACAGCGACGAAGACGAACCCACCGCCGAGGCTGACGCTGAGGTCGAGGCTGACGCTGAGGTCGAGGCTGACGCTGAGGCCGAGGCTGAGGCTGAGGTCGAGGAGCCGGGCACAGTCGAGGAGGACGACGCCGAGGTCGAGCCTGCCGCTGCGGTGGAGGAGGCTGGAGCGGAAGACGCTGCGGGCGAGGTCGAGGAGATCGCGGCCGAGGTTGCGGACGGCGATGACGCTGAGGGCGAGACCCCGGCCGATGTCCTGGCCGACGCGATCGAGGCAGGGGTCGACAACACCGACGACGAGGACGGCAGCGCCGGTGACGTCAACCTGGTCGCCGACATCGACGAGCTGACCGCCGACGAGGTGAGCACCGACGAGGTGAGCGCCGACGAAGAGCCGGCCGCAGGGGCGGAAGCCGACAGCGGCGACGAGCCCGCCGCGGAAGCCGACGCCGACAGCGACGAAGACGAGCCCACGGCAGAAGCAGACGCGGACGCGGAAGGTGACGAGGACGACGACGAGCCCGTCGCGGAGGCCGACGCGGAGGACGAGGACGAGGACGCGGACGCGGACGACGAGCCGGTCGCGGAGGCCGAGGCTGAGGACGAAGGCGACGACGAAACCGTCGAGCCGGTGGCCGAGGTGGAAGCGGACGACGACGAGGAGCTCGAGTACGCGACCGCTGGGCCCCTCCCGCTCCGCCCCGGTGACCTCGCCGAGCAGCGGATCGTGCTGTGGAAGCCGAAGCGGGCGGACAAGTTCCGGTCGCGGCTGGTCAAGGCGGAGTCCAAGTTCGTCGACGACCCGGTGAAGGCGCTGACGCGGGCGTCGGCGGTGGTGAGTGACGCCATCGAGACACTTGCCGAGAAGTTGCAGGAGCAGCAGCTGGCGATCGACCCGCACCGGACGGCCAAGAACCCCGACACCGAGGCGCTGCGGGTGGCGTTGCGGCAGTACAAGGAGTTCCTGGAGCGCGTGCTCGCGTTGTGACGAGAAGCGCGAAACGGGGCGGACCGCAGACATCGGTCCGCCCCGTTTCGTGTTTGACGCGCGTTCAAGATTTCATCTACCGTTGAGTTCATCAACCGTTGAGTTCCAGGGAGTGACCGGAGGAATCCAAGATGGCCAACGCGATCGAGGTCGAACACCTCGTCATCGCGCGGGGCAAGCGGCGGGTGCTGCACGACTTCACCTGCACGGTGCCCAGCGGGAGCGTCACGGGACTGCTCGGACCGAGCGGCAGCGGCAAGACCACGTTCATGCGGGCGGTCGTCGGCGTGCAGAAGATCGTCAGCGGGACGGTGACGGTGCTGGGGCATCCGGCGGGGTCGAGGCCGCTGCGCGACAAGGTCGGCTACCTGACGCAGGCGCCGAGCGTCTACGCGGACCTGACCGTCCGGGAGAACGCGCGGTACTTCGCCTCGCTGTACGGGCTCGGCGCCGCCGCTGCGGACGAGGCCGTGTCCGACGTGGGGCTGAGCCAGGCCAAGGACCAGCTCGTCGGGACCCTGTCGGGCGGTCAGCGGGCCCGGGCGTCACTCGCCTGCGCGATCGTGAGCAAGCCGCAGCTGCTCGTGCTGGACGAGCCCACCGTCGGCCAGGACCCGGTGCTGCGAAACGAGCTGTGGCAACGGTTCCACGCCCTGGCGAAGGCCGGTTCGACGCTGCTGGTGTCGAGCCACGTGATGGACGAGGCGGGCCGCTGCGACCGCCTCCTGCTGATCCGCGAGGGGCTGCTCATCGCCGACGAGTCGCCCGCCGCCGTTCGGGAGCGGGCCGGCTCGGATGACCTGGAAGAGGCGTTTCTGCGACTCGTACAGGCGCAGGAGACGGAGAAGGAGAAGGTGGCCTGACATGTCCGCCCGTTTGACGTTCGCGACCGCCGGGCGCATCCTGCGGCAGCTCCGCCACGACCGGCGCACGATCGCGTTGATCCTCGTCGTGCCGACGGTGCTGCTCACGCTCCTGCGCTACCTGTACGACACCAATCCCCAGCTGTTCGACCGCGTCGGGCTCATCATGCTGGGCGTGTTCCCGCTGGTGATCATGTTCCTGTTGACCAGCGTGGCGATGCTCCGCGAGCGCACCACCGGCACGCTGGAGCGGCTGCTGACCACACCGATCGGCAAGGTCGACATCCTGCTCGGCTACGGCATCGCGTTCGCCGTCGCGGCCGCGGTGCAGGCGGCGATCGCGTCGGCCCTCGCGTACCTCCTCCTCGGCCTGGACACGCTCGGGCCGGCGTGGCTCGTGGGCGTGATCGCGGTCGGCAACTCCGTGCTCGGCATGGCGCTCGGCCTGCTGGTCAGCGCGTTCGCCAACAGTGAGTTCCAGGCGGTGCAGTTCATGCCGGCGGTGGTCCTGCCGCAGGTGCTGCTCTGCGGGCTGCTGCAGCCCCGCGACCAGATGGCCGGTTGGCTGCAGGCCATCAGTGATGTTCTTCCCATGTCGTACGCGGTGCAGGCGCTCACCGAGCTCGGTGCGCACACCGAACCGACCGGCGTCATGTGGAGGGACCTCGGCATCATCGTCGGGTGCGTGATCGTGGCACTCTTGCTCGGGGCGGCGACGTTGCGCCGGCGCACCCCCTGATCGAACACGGCACGACGGGAAGAAGGCTCATGGCACGCACCGGACGACGCCCCGGCAACCAGGACACCCGCCAGGCGATCCTGAGTGCCGCCCGCGAGGCGTTCGCCGAGCGTGGCTACGACGGGGCGTCCATCCGCCAGATCGCCACCAGCGCCGGGGTCGACCCGGCGCTGGTACACCATTACTTCGGGGCGAAGGACAAGCTCTTCCTCGCCACGATGGACGCGCCGATCGACCCCGGCGAGATCGTGCCCAAGGTCTTCGAGGGCGGCCTCGACGACGTCGGCGAGCGGCTCATCCGCACGTTCCTCGGCGTGTGGGACTCCCCCGCCGGCTCGTCCGCCGCGGCCCTGTTCCGCAGCGCGATGCAGCACGAGTGGTCGGCGCGGATGCTGCGCGAGTTCCTGGTGAGCCAGATCCTGCGCCGCGTGGTCGCGCAGCTCAAGCTCGACCCCGCGGAGGCCCCGAAGCGCGCCGCCCTGGTCGCGTCGCAGATGGCTGGCCTCGTCATGGTCCGCTACATCCTGAAGATCGAGCCGATGACGACCATGTCGCAGGACGAGATCGTGTACAGCGTGGCGCCGACCATCCAGCGCTACCTCACCGAGCCCCTGCCGGCCATCGCACCGGCCTCGAAGCGCTGACCGCCACGCCGGGCCTCGAAGCGCTGACCGCGGAGCGCCGGCTCGGCTACTCGTCGACGTCGGCGCAGTGGTACCTCGCCTGCGGGGTCAACAGCAGCGCCACCAGCACGCCGGCGCAGCAGACCGGCACGACCGCGAACGGCAGCGGGGCCGGCAGCAGCCACGTCAGCAGCGGCGCCATCGCCCCGACGAACGCCCAGAACACCAGGCTGGCCAGCCACGCCCAGTGCTCGCCCCGCTTGATCCGCATGCCGAGGAACACGAGCACCACCGCGAGGGGAAACAGGAACAGCACGGCGTTGAAGAACAGCACGAAGTCCAGGTAGCCGGTGCCGCCCTGGTTGGCCGGGTCGACCTGCATCCCGGACAGCAGCACGCCGAACGCCGTCAGCGCGAGGGTCAACATGACGCCCCCGATCGCGTTGAACCCCGTCACCGCGACCCGGACCTGCATCGGCACGTATCGACGCCTTACGGCTGGCACACCGCCACTCTAGGCCCTCCGCCGCAGTTCACCACCCCCGACGCGCGGCCTCCCGTCGATCCCCGGCAGCATGCACCACCCCCGGCGAACCCACCGCGACGAGCCGCGGGCCGCACAAGCCGCCGGGCACGACCCGCCGGGCCGCCAGGCGCGCGGCACACGAACTGGCGGGCCGCACGGCCGCACGAGCCGCGGGTGGCCGGTGTCAGCGGGTCTGTTCGAGCCACGACGCGTACAGGCGGCCGTAGATCGAGTCCGGATCGGCGACGAGCTCGGCGTGCGGGCCGCGCTGCACGACACGCCCCTTGTCCACCACGATGACCTCATCGGCGCTCTGCGCGGTCGACAACCGGTGCGCGATCGCGATCGTCGTCCGCCCCCTGGTGACCGCGTCCAGGGTCCGCTGCAGCCGGACCTCGGTCGCCGGGTCGACGGCGCTCGTGGCCTCGTCGAGCACCAGCAGGTCGGGGTCGGCGACGTACGCGCGGGCCAGCGCCACCAGCTGCCGCTCACCGACCGACAACGCCTCCCCGCGCTCGCCGACCTCGGTCCGCAGGCCGTCGCTGAGCCCGTCGACCCAGTCGAGCAGCCCGAGCTCGGTGAACGCCAGCTCCAGGTCCACGTCACTCAGGTCCGGCCGGCCGAACCGCACGTTGTCGGCGACCGTCGCGTCGAACAGGAACCCGTCCTGCGGCACCATGACGACCCGGCTGCGCAGCGAGCTGAACCGCACCTCGGTCAGCGGCACCCCGGACAGCAACACCTCGCCGGTGGTCGGGTCCATGAGCCGCGTCAGCAGCTTCGCGAACGTCGTCTTGCCGCTGCCCGTCTCCCCGACGACCGCGACCCGCGTACGGGCGGCGACCGTCAGATCGACGTCGGTCAGCACCTCCGGCCCGTCCGGGTACGCGAAGTGCACGTGGTCGAACCGCACGTCGACGGCGCCTTCGGGCAGGTCCCGGCCGTCGTCACCGGGGTCCGCGACGTCCGGCGACGTCTCGATGATGTCCAGGACACGGCGCCAGCCCGCGATCGCGTTCTGCGCCTCGTTGAGCACCTCGGTCGCGACCTGCACCGGCTGCACGAACAGCGTCGCCAGGAACAGGAACGCGGTCAGCTGGCCGATGGTGAGCTGCCCGTCCACGCCCAGCAGCGTGCCGACCACGACGACGCTGCCGAGCGCCAGCCCCGCCGCCAGCTCGCCGAAGCTCATGCTGACCACGTTGTTGGTCTGCGCCCGGAACTGCGCCCGCCGGCTGCGGTCGATCGCCGTGTCGAGCCGCTCCGCGGTGCGGTGCTGCACGCCATACGCCCGCACGACCGAAGCCCCGACGACGCTCTCCGCGATCGCCCCGAGCATCGCCCCGATGCTCTCCCGCACGTCCAGGTACAGCACGCTGAGCCGCCGCTGGAAGTGCCGCACCACGAACACCAGTGGCGCGAACGCGAGGATCACCACCAGCGTCAGCTGCCACGAGTAGAAGACCATGACGCCGGTCGTCACGAGGAGCTGCCCCAGGCTGATCAGGAAGATCAGCCCACCGAACTGCAGGAACTGGCTGATCTGATCCACGTCCCCGGTCACCCGCGAGACCAGCGCCCCGCGCCGCTCCGACTGCTGGTGCAGCATCGACAGATCGTGAATGTGCCGGAACGTCCGCGTGCGGACCCCCGCCAGCGCCGTCTCCGTGACCGTGAACAGCCGCACGTTCATCATCGCCGCGCTGAGCATCGTCAGGAACAGCACCCCGGCCGTGATCGCCACGATCGTGGTGAGCACCCCGACGTCGGGCCCACCCGGCGCCCGCAGCCCCTTGTCGATGCCCTGCTGGATGGCGACCGGCACCGCCACCCGGCCGGCCGTCGCCAGCACCGCCAGCCCGAGCGTGCCCGCCAGCCCGGTGAACAGCTCCGGCGACAGGCTCAGCCCGCGCCGCAGCACCCCCACCTTCGGCGCCCCGCCGGCCTTCGCCTGCTCCGCCGCCTCAGCAGTCGCCGCCGTCATGCCGACACCTCCGCCGTCCTTGAGCACCGACCAGACCCGAACCCGACCCCACGCACCCCAGCCCCTCCGCCGCGACCGCGCATCACCCCGGCCGCACGCCCGGCCCGCCGGGCGCGCCCCGGACCAGACACCCAACCCACCACCAGCCGAAGTCTCTGCCCAACCGACCCGCGACAACCACCACCGCCACGAAGCCCGCTCACAGACCCCGCCGAACACTCAAGGCGCGGGCCACGCCCCGGACCACACACCCCAGACTCGACGGCCCCGCATCGCTGACCTGCCAGGACGACGCTGCCCAGACGACCCTCGCGGCGCCCCCGGACCGGCAGGCCAGCACGGCCCCGGCCGGAACAACCGTGCGCCCTCATGGCGCCGCCGACACCGCGCCCGCGAACAGACCCCAAGCCGGCGACACCTTCCGCGCGACCGCTGACCGCAGCACCGCGTCCGCGAACAAGCCCCGAACCGACGGCGCCTTCGCAACGACCACCGACCGCAACGCCGTCGAAGCCCCGGTGATGCGGACGAGACCCGACCGCACGACCCGTCTCCCCGGCGACCCCCAAGCCCGTCACTTCACCGCGCTCCCGCACCCAGCCGCCCGCAGCCCGCCGCGCCGGCCACACCACCGGCCCGACCCGGTCGCCGGCACCTGCCGCAGACGGACCCGAAGCCTCAAGCCGTCCGACCGAACCGGCCAGACTGCACGCCGCCCCCTCCGGCACGTGCCCCCACCGGGACCAGCCAGCCGCCGGTGTCACCACGGCAAAGCCGGCGTCCGCGGCGACCACCGGACGAGCTGAAGCGCCCGGACGGGCCGGGGCGAGCGCGGAAACCATCATGCGGTCACGGACTCCTCGTCGTCGAAGACGTGCTCGCGTTCCTTCTCGGCCTCGGCCTTCTCATACGCGGTGACCAGGTCGGCGTAGCCGGGGACGGTGGCGAGGAGGTCGGCGTGGGTGCCGCGGGCGGCGACCCTGCCCCGCTCCAGCCAGACCACCTCGTCGGCCAGGGCGATCGTGGCCCGCCGGTACGCGACCACGAGGATCGACGCCTGCCGGTCGTCGTCGCGGCGCAGCGCGGCGAGGATCGCGGCCTCGACGCGCGGGTCGACGGCGCTGGTCGCGTCGTCGAGCACGAGCAGGCGCGGCGCGCCGGCCAGGGCGCGGGCGATCGTGAGCCGCTGCCGCTGCCCGCCGGACAGGGACGTGCCGCGCTCGCCGACCTTCGTGTCGAGCCCGTCGGCGAGCTGGTGGATGAACCCGTCGGCCTGGGCGAGGCGCAGCGCTGCCCAGGCCGCCTCGTCGTCGATGGCGTGGCCGGCGGTGGTGGTCCGGTCGAGCGTCACGTTGCCCCGGACGGTGTCGTCGAAGACGAACGGCACCTGGGCGACCAGCGCGACCGTGCCGACGAGCGCCTCCTGGCTGAGGTCGCGGGCGTCGACGCCGTCGACCCGGACGGTGCCGGTGTGCGGGTCGACCAGCCGGGCGGCGAGCGCGGCGATCGTCGACTTGCCGGAGCCGGTCGAGCCGACGAGCGCGACCGTGCGCCCCGCCGGCACGTCGAACGTGACCCCGCTCAGCACGTCGCCGCCCCGGTTGCCGTCGGCGTCGGCGTACGCGAAGTGCACGTCCTCGAACCGCAGCGCCGCCGGCTTGTGGACGTCCGGCAGCGTGGTCGTGCCATAGGCCATGTCGCCCTCGGCGTCCAGCACGTGCCGGATCCGCTCCCAGCCGACGACGCTGCGGGGCAGCTCGGCGAGCACCCAGCCGATCGCCCGGACGGGGAACGCGAGCACGGTGAACAGGAACGCGACGCTGACCACCTCGGCCACCTCGACGGCGCCCTGGCGGAACCGCAGGCCCCCGACGACGAGCACGGCCAGGGTGCCGATGCTCGGCAGCGCGTCGAGCACCGGGTCGAACATCGCCCGGACCCGCCCGACCTGGATCGTGGCGTCGCGCAGCTCGATGGTCTTCGCCGAGAACCGCTCGGTCTCCGCCGCCTCCCGGCCCATCGTCTTGACCACGAGCGCGCCGTCGAAGCTCTCGTGCGCGACCTCGCTCACCTCGGCGCGCAGCTGTTGCGCCTTCGCGACGCGGGGCGCCATGCGGCGCGAATAGGCGACGTTGACCCCGAGCAGCGTCGGGAAGATCGCGACGCCGACGAGCGCCATGGCCCAGTCGGTGGCGAAGAGCGAGACGATCGCGGCGACGAGCATGACGACGGTGCCGACCGCCATCGGGAACGGCGCGATCGGATACCACGCGGACTCGACGTCGGCGTTGGCATTGGACAGCAGCGTCCCGGTCGCGTGCCGCTGGTGCCACTCCAGGGGCAGCCGCAGGTAGCGCCGGGTGACGGCCTGCCGGTAGCGCGCCTGGAGGCGGAACTGCATCGCCCCGGCCCCGAGCCGCCGGCCGAAGATGCCGAGGATCTTGCCGAGGCTGACCGCGAGGATCGCGACGCCGCCGAGCAGCAGCGTGCCGAGCGTGACGTGCCGCTGGTCGATCGCGGGCAGCGCGATCTCGCCGACGACCCGCCCGGAGACGAACGCGGTCGCGATGGTCAGCAGGCTGAACACCACGCTGCCGGCCACAGAGATCGCGAACACGTGAGGCTCGTCACGGACGGCCCGGCCGAGCACCCACAGCCCCTTGAGGAGCACCTTGCCGCTGGTCACATCCGCCCTCCGTAGCGTCGGGCCGGTAAGTCGCCCCGACCGTCTGCAACCTTACCGACGGCGTACGACAGAAACCGGCTCTGCCGGAACCCGACTAGCGTTACGTGTATGACTTCATTCGCGCGGGCAGAGCGCCTGGCGCTCGCCGAGACGCTCCTGGCCGCGGGTCCCGACGCGCCGACCCTCTGCGACGGCTGGGCGACCCGTGATCTCGCCGCGCATCTCGTGCTGCGTGAGCGCCGCCCCGACGCCGCGGCCGGCATCCTGCTGAAGCCGGTCGCCGGGCACACGAAGAAGGTCCAGGACCGCCTCGCCGCGGGTGACTACGCGCAGCTGGTCGGCAAGGTCCGCAGGCCCGCGCTCTGGGTCAGGCCCGCCTTCGCCGAGGAGGCCGTCAACATCACCGAGTTCCTCATCCACCACGAGGACGTGCGGCGGGCCGTCCCGCAGTGGACCCCGCGCACGCTGGACGCGGCCTACGAGCAGGCCGTGGCGAAGCGGCTCAAGGCGGCCGCGAAGCTGTCCGCGCGACGGTTCCCGGCCGCGGTCACCGTGCAGGCCGCGGGCGGGGAGCCGTTCACTGTCGGTACAGGCGGAGAAGCGCTACGGGTGCACGGGAAGCCCTCGGAGCTGCTCCTGTTCTTCACCGGCCGCCAGGCGCACGCCGACGTGACCGTCACCGGCCCCGATGCGATCGCGGAGCGGCTCAGAACGGCGCGGCTGGGACTCTGAGTCTCGAATCTGGCCCCAGGCAACGGGATTCGGCGTTCCACTACGTTTCGGTTTCGGGTCTAGCCGGTAACACGACAGACCCTTTACCCTCCAGTAACCGACGGGACGTGATGCCAGTCACCGTTACGTCCACGCCAGCCCGGAGGCGCCCCACATGACCCAGACCCAGCGGCTCGAACTGCCCTACCGCTCGATCCCGGACATGTTCCTGCACCGTGTGGCCGAGACCCCCGACAAGCGCGCGTTCGGCAAGCCCGCGGCCGACGACGCCGGCGACCCCGCCTGGCTCACCTGGCGCGAGGTCGACGAGCACGCCCGCGCGATCGGCGCCGGCCTCACCACGCTCGGCGTGCGCCCCGAGGACCGCGTCGGCATCCTGGCCAACACCCGCCTCGACTGGATCCTCGCCGACCTGGGCATCATGCTCGCCGGCGCGGCCACCACGACGGTCTACCCGACCACCGAGCCCGAGGACGCCGTCTACATCGTCGCCGACTCCGGCTCGAAGGTCCTCTTCGCCGAGGACGCGGCGCAGGCCGCCAAGCTCGACGGCGCCGACCTGCCCGACCTGGCCGCGATCGTGCTCCTCGACGGCGTCCCCAACGGCGGCGAGCAGAAGAAGACCCTGTCCCTCGCGCAGCTGGAGGCCGCCGGTCGCGAGGCGCTCGAACAGGACCCCGAGCTCATCACCCGCATCGTCGCCGGCATCACCGGCGACCAGCTCGCCACCCTGATCTACACGTCCGGCACGACCGGCCGCCCCAAGGGCGTCGAGCTGATGCACGCCGGCTGGGTCTGGCAGGGCTACACGCAGGTCGACATGGGCCTGCTGACCGCCGACGACCTGCAGTACCTGTGGCTGCCGCTGTCGCACTCGTTCGGCAAGACGCTGCTGTGCGGGATCGTGTACGTGGGGCTCCCGACGTACGTCGACGGCCGCGTCGACAAGCTCATCGACAACCTCGGCAAGATCCAGCCGACGCTCATGTGCGCCGCGCCCCGCGTCTTCGAGAAGGTCTACAACCGGGTCGTCACCGGCGCGCAGGCCGACGGCGGCGCCAAGTGGAAGATCTTCACCTGGGCGATGAAGGTCGGCAAGCAGGCCTCGGCGGAGCGCCTCGCCGGCCGGCAGCCCGGCGGCATGCTCAAGGTCCAGGCCGGCATCGCCGACAAGCTGGTGTTCAGCAAGCTCCGCGCCCGCCTCGGCGGCCGGATGCGCGCCATGGTCTCCGGCTCCGCACCGCTGTCGAAGGAGATCGGCGAGTTCTTCTTCGCCGCCGGCCTGCCGATCCTGGAGGGCTACGGCCTGACCGAGACGTCGGCGGGCTCGTTCGTCAACCGTGAGGCGTCCCCCCGCATCGGCACCGTCGGCCAGGCCCTCGGCGACCTGGAGGCGAAGCTCGACACCGACGGCGAGATCCTGCTCAAGGGCACCCCGATCATGCGCGGCTACCACAACCTGCCAGACGAGACCGCCGCGTCGTTCACCGAGGACGGCTGGTTCCGCACCGGCGACATCGGCGAGTTCGACGCCGACGGCTACCTGCGCATCACCGACCGCAAGAAGGACCTCATCAAGACCTCCGGCGGCAAGTACGTCGCGCCGAGCCACATCGAGGGCCTGTTCAAGTCGGTCTGCCCGTACACCTCGCAGTGCGTCGTGGTCGGCCAGGCCCGCAACTACGTCACGATGCTCGTCACCCTCGACCCGGACGCCATCAAGGGCTGGGCCGACGGCACCCCCCTCGCCGGCAAGCCCTACGACGAGATCGCCGCGTCACCCGAGGCGAACGCCCTGGTCGAGGGCTACGTCAAGGAGCTCAACACCAAGCTCAACCGCTGGGAGACGGTGAAGAAGTTCACCATCCTCAGCCGCGACCTGTCCATCGAGGACGGTGAGCTCACACCGTCGCTCAAGGTCAAGCGCCGTGTGGTCGAGAAGTCCTTCGCCCCGGACATCGACCGCATGTATGCGGGGTCGCTCGCCGAACTCTGATCACACCCCACAGTGTCATGGCCTCCGGGAACCGCCATCCCGGAGGCCATGACGCTTTCCAGACCCGAAGAGCAGGACCAAGTGCAAGAGCATGGCTCCGGTCCGTCGTGCGCACGGCCGTCGCTGCCGTCAGCGCCCCCTCGTGATCCGGAAGACTTCTGGTCGCCAGAGCAGCAAGAAGTCTTCCGGATCACGGAAGCAGTGGGTCAGGCGACCACGACCGGGGACGACCAGGCGTGGCGGCGGGGGCGGTCCAGGTCGGCGCGCGCGGCGGCCAGCCTGCGGACCGCTTCGACGAGGTCGGCCTCCGGCAGCGTGTACGGCAGCCGCATGAACCGCTCCATGGTGCCGTCCGCACCGAAGCGGGGCCCGGGGGCGACCCGCACTCCGAGCTCCTCGGCCGACCGGGCCAGGGCGCTGGAGACCGGCGCGTCGAGCTCGACCCACAGCACCATCCCGCCGCCGGGCAGGACGAAGCGCCACTCCGGCAGCTCGGCGCGCAGCGCGGCGGCCAGGGTGTCGCGGCGGGCGAGCAGCTGCCGGCGGCGGGCCGACACGATCTCCGACCGGCGGCGCAGCAGCTGGACGGCGACGAGCTGGTCGAGCACCGGCGACGCCATGTCGACCCCGACCCGCGCCGCAGCGAGCCGCGCGATCAGCGGCGCCGCCCCACGGACCCACCCGATGCGCAGGCCGCCCCAGTACGGCTTGCTCATCCCGCCGATCGTCAGCACCCGGGCGCTGCGGTCGAACGCGGCCACCGACGACGGCAGCGGGACGTCGTCGAGGGCCAGGTCCACGAACGACTCGTCGATGATGAGGTCGGTGCCGGCGGCGTGCGCGGCGGACGGCAGCCGCTCCCGCAGCGACGCCTGCATGAGGTGGCCGGTCGGGTTGTGGAAGTCGGGGATCAGGTACGCGACCCGCGCCTGCGCCGCCCTGACCGTCGACAGCAGCAGGTCCTCGTCCCAGCCGTCGGGACCGATCGCGTAGGCGCTGATCCGGGCGCGGCTGGCGGTGAACGCGCTCAACGCGTTCGGGTACGTCGGCGTCTCGACCAGGGCCCGCTGCCCGGGCGCGACCAGCAGCCGCAGCAGCAGGTCGAGGGCCTGCTGGACGCCGCCGGTGACCATGATCTGGTCGGGGTCGGTCGGCAGGCCGCGCTCCGTGTAGCAGTGCGCGATCGCCTCGCGCAGCACCGGCAGCCCCATCGGCTGGTAGCCGGCGCCGAGCGTGTAAGGGCCGAGCTCGGCGATCGCCTCGGTGGCCGCCTCGGTGAGCTCCGCGGGGGCGGGCATCGCCGCGCAGCCGAGGTCGATGAGGTCCGCGTCGTCGCTCGGCGTCCACAGCCCGGACGTGCCGACGCGGTGGCCGGCGGGCAGCGCCGTCCAGCTGCCGGCGCCGCGGCGGCTGCTGAGGTGGCCACTGTCGCGCAGCTCACGGTAGGCGGCGGTGACGGTGGTCCGGCTGATGCCGAGCGCCGCGGCGAGCTCGCGCTCCGCGGGCAGGCGGACACCGAGCGCCAGCCGTCCGTCGATGAGCAGGCCACGGACCGCGCTGGCGAGCACCACGTACTCGGGGCGGCGGCCGGCCGGCCCGCGCACGCCGACGGCGACCTGCCAGGCATTGAGCATGCGGGCCAGTTGCGCACCCCGGACGATCGCGGACAAGGCCAGTCCCCCTCAATTGGCTCTTTGCTTGTGACGGATTGGCCCTAGGGTGGCACGCATGGACGCCCCAGGCAAGACCAATCCCATCCCACTGCGCCACCGCTTCGGGCGTCGCTTCGTGCAGCTGCAGCTGGGTCTGCTGGTGTACGGGGTGAGCATCGCCCTCCTGGTGCGGGCCCATCTGGGGCTCGATCCGTGGGACGTGTTCCAGCAGGGCATCTCGAAGCGCACCGGGCTGAGCCTGGGCACCGTGGTCTGCGCGGTCGGCGCGCTCGTGCTGCTGCTGTGGATCCCGCTGCGCCTGCGGCCGGGCCTGGGCACTGTCAGCAACGTGGTGGTCATCGGCGTCACCGCCGACCTGACCCTGCGGGTCGTGCCGGACGCCGGCGCGTGGTGGCTGCGGGGCGCGCTGATGGTCGCCGGCGTGGTCCTCAACGGGGTGGCGACGGCGCTCTACCTCGGCGCCCGCATGGGGCCCGGCCCGCGCGACGGGCTCATGACCGGCCTCGCCGCGCGGTACTCCTGGCTGTCGATCCGGGTGGCGCGCACGTCGATCGAGGTGACGGTGCTCGCCGCGGGCTTCCTGCTCGGCGGTTCGGTCGGCGTCGCCACCGTCCTGTACGCGTTCGGCATCGGCCCGCTCACGCAGCTGTTCCTGCCGGTGTTCGCGCTCCGGGACCCCCGGTTGCCGGACCCGCGGCCGGACCCGGCGGCGGCTCCCGCCTGACGCGCACCGCGCCGAGCAGCACCCCGCCGAGGATGGCGGCGCCGCCGGCGGCGTCGTACCAGTGCAGGCGCTCGCCCAGCAGGAGCGCCGCCGACAGCAGCGCGAAGACCGGGGCCAGGGCCGCGAACGGGGCCACCGTCGCCGCGTCGTAGCGGGCGATCAGCCTGCCCCACACGCCGAAGCCGAACAGCGTGCTGAGGTAGGCGATGTACGCGATCGCGCCGAGAGCGGTCAGGTCCAGGCCGCGCAGGCTGCGCCAGACCGCGTCCGGCCCGTCGACGGCGAGGGTCAGCACCACCAGCGGCGGGGTCGCGACCGCGCTGACCCACACCATGAAGTTCAGCATGTCGGCGGCCTGCGCCTTGCGCATCGCGATGTTCGCCAGTCCCCACGCCGCACCCGCGGCAACGACCAGCAGAAACGCGCCGAGCGGCCGGTCCAGGCCGAGCTGCGAGGCGATCAGCACGATCCCCGCCCCCGACAGCGCCACCCCGGCGAAGCGCCGGCGGCCCGGCCGGTCTCCCAGCAGTACCATCGCGAACATCAAGGTGAAGACCACCTGGCTCTGCAGGACGAGCGCGGACAGCCCCGACGGCAGCCCGGCCGCCATCCCGGCGAAGAGCAGCGAGAACTTCACGACGCCGAGCGCCACCCCGGTCGCGATCACCCACCGCCACGGCACCTTCGGCCGCCCGACCAGCAGCACCGCGGGCAGCGCCGCCGCCCCGAACCGCAGCGCGCAGAACAGCAGCGGCGACATGCTGTCCAGCCCCACGTGGATCACCACGAAGTTCACGCCCCAGATCGCCGAGACCAGGATCGCCAGCGCGACGTCACGATGTTTCATGCGTCGATCGTCTGCCCGCATAACCGTGAAGCACCATCGAAAGGTTCTACATGGTTGTTGTAGCATCGCTTCATGCTTGATCTGCCGAGGCTGCAGGCGTTGCGGGCCGTCGCCGTGTTCGGCACGGTCACGGCCGCCGCGGGCGCCCTGCACTGCACCCCGTCGGCGATCTCCCAGCACCTCGCCAAGCTCGAGCGGGAGACCGGAAGCACACTGGTGGAGAAGGACGGCCGGCGGCTGCGGCTCACCGAGGCCGGGCGGGTCCTGGTCGAGCACGCCGGCCGGATCCTCGCCGTCGTCGAGGAGGCCGAGGCCGCGCTCGCCGCCCACCGGGAGACGGTGTCCGGGCACCTGAGCATCGCCTCGTTTCCGACCGCGTGCCGCGGGCTGCTGCCGCACGCCCTGCGCAGCCTCGCCGTCGACCATCCGCAGCTGGAGCCGACCCTGCAGGAGGGCGACCGGGAGTCGTCGTTCGACGGCATCCTCCGCGGCACCGTCGACGTCGCGCTCATCGACGAGTGGCTCGACATCCCGGCGACCTACCCCACCGGCGTCGCCAGCGTGGAGCTCGGCCTCGACGTCGGCGACCTCATCCTGCCCGTCGACCACCCGCTCGCCGGCTCGTCCGGCCCGGTCGGCCTCGACGCGCTGCGCGGCGAGCGGTGGATCGCCTCCAAGCCCGGCACCGTCTGCCACGAGTGGCTGCAACGGATGCTGCCCGGCGCCCGCCCCACGATCCTCGTCAACGAGTTCGAGACGCAGCTGACCTTCGTCGCCGAGCGCCTCGGCGTCGCGTTCATCCCCCGGCTGGCCCGCAGCACCCTCCCGCCGGGGGTCGTCGCGCGCCCCATCACCCCCGAGGCCGCCCGCCGTGTCAGCGTCGCCTGGCGTGCCGCCGCCGGCGGCCGTCCCGCGATCGCCGCGACCGTCGCGGCCCTGCGCGACGCCTGGTCACACCGCGACCACTGGCCCGCAGACCACGGCATTCACGTCGTATAACCGCAGCTCAACATGCTTTTGGCGAGTTAAACGCTCACTCACTCATTCATTTCTGCGAGTTTTCCCGGCGCCCCTTACATTGATGCTATGGCCATCTTCGGACGCACCCGTACTGCCACCGGCGCAGGCGTCCTGGCGACGCTGCTCCTCGTCCTGCTCTTCGGCAACCAGATCTTCTCGGAATGGGCCGACCGGCACGCGGACACCAGCACCGTGTGGGGCTGGTTCCTGCACCTGCTCACCTGGCCCCGCTGGTGGCTCGTCCCCCACGACGACTCCGGCAAGGCCGCCCGCGAGCTGCTCGCGAACGACCTGAAGGCCCTCCTCCTCGTCCTCTTCACCGCCCTCATCCTGGCCATCGCCGGCCGCTCCATCGTCACCGGCGGCGGCGCCTTCATCCTCGGCTGGGCATCGCTGATCTTCGGCGCCGCCCTCGCCGGCTTCGCCACCGACTTCCTGCTCTCCGACCCCACCCTGCTCGGCGCCTTCAACGCCGCCGCGACCGCCGCCGGCTACGGCCTCTTCGTCGGCTGGCTCGTCGGCATCGCCGTCACCACCGGCAAACGCGGCGACTGACCCGGCCCACGACGCGTGTGCGATCCACCCCGGTAGATCGCACATCGCCGCTCGAACGTCGAAGCCGGGCCGCTCGACCAGCCCTCATGCGCGCAGCGCAGGTCCGGAGCAACGCCGTGGTGCGCGGTCCACGGCCACCCGCTGGGGCACGCCGCGCGACGCGGACCACAGCAACCAACGGCTCTGGGGCACCCGCCGCAACCGCGACCTGGCAACCGCCCCTACGCCGCCCATCGGGCCGCTGCCGCCAACCACCCATGGTCCGGAACACTCCGCGCAACCACGGGCACAAAACCCCAGCCGGACCACGGCAATCCACAATCGGCCACCCGCCGTGGGAACGCCCCCGCCCAACCCGCCCCACGCCGATCCGCCAACCACCGGCGCAAACCCGACCGGACCGTGGCAAACCACAACCCGCCGCTCACCCCGGGAACGGCCCCGCCACTTCCGTGGAGGCGACCGACTCGCCCATCCGGCAAGGCCGTCCGCCCGCACCGCCAACTCCGTGGAAGCTGCCACTACGCCCCGGGAACGGCCCCGCCACCTCCGTGGAGGCGACCGACTCGCCCACCCGGCACGGCCGTCCGCCCGCGCCGCCAACTCCGTGGAAGCGACCACCACGCCCCGGGCGCGACCGGACCGCCCGGGGCGGTCACCGGCCGGCGAACCGCCGGGCGGTCGCCGGCGGGCCGGGCTCGCCCACCGTGGTCGTCAGCGGACGGGGTGGCCGGCGTCCCGGAGGGTGGTCTTGACGTCGCCGATGGAGAGGTCGCCGAAGTGGAAGACGCTGGCGGCGAGGACCGCGTCGGCGCCTGAGGCCACCGCCGGGACGAAGTGCTCCAGGGCGCCCGCGCCACCGCTGGCGATGACCGGGATCGTCACGACCGCGCGGACGGCCTTGATGAGCTCCAGGTCGAAGCCGTCCTTGGTGCCGTCCGCGTCCATGGAGTTGAGCAGGATCTCACCCGCGCCGAGCTCGGCGACCCGGGCGGCCCACTCGACGGCGTCGAGGCCCGCGCCGCGGCGGCCGCCGTGGGTGGTCACCTCGAAGCCGCTCGGCTGACCGGCGGCCCGGCGCACGTCCAGCGACAGCGTCAGCACCTGGTTGCCGAACCGTTCGGCGATCTCGGCGATCAGCTCCGGCCGGGCGATCGCGGCCGTGTTGACCCCGACCTTGTCCGCGCCGGCGCGTAGGAGGGTGTCGACGTCGGAGACGGCGCGCACGCCGCCGCCGACGGTGAGCGGGATGAAGACCGTCTCCGCGGTCCGGCGGACCACGTCGAGCATCGTGGAGCGCCCGTCGGACGAGGCCGTCACGTCGAGGAAGACCAGCTCGTCGGCGCCCGCGGCGTCGTACGCGGCGCCGAGCTCCACCGGGTCGCCGGCGTCGCGGAGGTTGACGAAGTTGACGCCCTTGACGACCCGACCCGCGTCGACGTCAAGACACGGGATGACCCGCACCGCGACGGTCATGACGGCTGCTCGGCCAGGACCTTGAGCGCCTCGGTGACGTCGAAGGCGCCCGCGTACAGGGCCTTGCCGACGATGACGCCCTCGACGCCGGCGGGTTCGAGCGCGGCGAGCTGGCGCAGGTCGTCGAGCTTGGAGACGCCGCCGCTGGCGATGACCGGCCTCTTGGTGCGGCCGGTGACCTCCAGCAGGAGGGTCAGGTTGGGCCCGGTGAGGGTGCCGTCGCGCATGACGTCGGTGACGACATAGCGGGCGCAGCCGGCGCGCTCCAGGCGGTCGAGCACCTCGAACAGGTCGCCGCCCTCCTTGGTCCAGCCGCGCGCGGCGAGCTGGTGGCCGCGGACGTCGAGCCCGACCGCGACCTGCTCGCCGTACGTGGCGCAGACGTGGTCGCACCAGTCCGGGTTCTCCAGGGCGGCGGTGCCGAGGTTGACCCGGGTCGCGCCGGTCGACAGGGCCGCCCGCAGCGAGGCCTCGTCGCGGATGCCGCCGGAGAGCTCGACCTGCACGTCGAGGCGGCGGACGACGTCGGCGAGGAGCTCGGCGTTGGAGCCCCGGCCGAACGCGGCGTCGAGGTCGACGAGGTGGATCCATTCGGCGCCCTGCCGCTGCCAGGCGAGGGCGGCCTCGAGCGGGTCGCCGTAGGTGGTTTCGCTGCCGGCGGCGCCCTGGACGAGACGGACCGCCTGGCCGTCGGCGACGTCGACTGCGGGCAGGAGCTGCAGGGCCATGGGTCAGATCCTTCGGTCCAAGACGAGCACGGTGAGCGCCGGGGTGGCGACGATGACGAGGGCACTGAGGCCGATCCGGGCCGCGACGGTGTCGACGAGCAGCCAGATGAGCGTGAGTGCCACCAGGACGAGCAAGATGATGACGGAGCGCTGGCCGCGGGAACGACGTGCGAAAAGCTTACCGGTCCGGCCGATCTTGACCTTCGGCACCAGCCGCCGGGCGGCGATCCGCCGGCGGCGGCGGCGCTCGGCCTTGAGCAGGCGCTCGGCCCGCTCCGCCTCCAGCACCGCCCGCCGGCGGGCGCGTTCCTTAGACAAGGCTGCCGAGCCAGTTGGACAGCAGCGTCGCCCCCGCGTCGCCGGACTTCTCCGGGTGGAACTGGGTGGCTCGCAGTACCTCGGACTCGAACGCGGCGACGAACGGCTCGCCGTGCACCGTGGTCGCGACCTGGATGCCCGCGGCCCGCTGGGCCTCGACGGGCGTGGGCGCGTAGGAGTGCACGAAGTAGAACCGGGTGTCGGCGGGCAGGCCGGCGCCCAGGACCGTGCCGGCGGGCCAGGCCACCGTGTTCCACCCCATGTGGGGCACGACCGGGGCCCGCAGCACGGTCACCGTGCCGGGCGCGAGGCCGAGGCCCTTGGTGACGACGCCGTGCTCCTCGCCCTCCTCGAACAGCACCTGCATGCCGACGCAGATGCCGAGCACCGGCGCGCCGACGCGGACCCGCTCGGCGATCGTCGGGCCGGCGCCGAGCTCGTCGATGCCGGCCATGCAGGCCGCATACGCCCCGACGCCCGGCACGACGAGCCCGTCGGCCCGGGCCGCCTTGCCCAGGTCGGACGTGACCTCGACCTCGGCGCCGACCCTGGCGACGGCCCGCTCGGCGGAGCGCAGGTTGCCGGAGCCGTAGTCGAGGATGACCACCTTCTTCATGCCGTCCCCTTTACAGCAGCCAGAGCAGCCCGCCGGCCGCGGCGACGGCGGCGAGCAGCAGCGTGATCACGAACGGCACCTTCGACGTGCTCTGCTGTCGCAGCGACAGCGCGCCACCCACCAGCAGCCCGGCGAGTGCGAAGAGCAGGACGCTCACCATGGGCCGGCCACCGGCCCGGCGCCGCGACCGGACAGGACACGGCTCACAGGGCGCCCTTGGTGCTGGGCACCACGCCGGCGTTGCGGGGGTCGAGCGCGCACGCCTGGCGCAGCGCCCGGGCGACCGCCTTGAACTGGGCCTCGACGATGTGGTGCGCGTCGGGCTGGGCGCCGTGCCGGCCCGCCCGCAGGATGCTGACGTGCAGCGTGACCCGGGCGGAGTGGGCGAACGACTCCCAGATGTGGCGGGTCAGGCTGGTCGGGTAGTTGCCGCCGATGTGCGGGGCGATGTTCGCCGGCTCGTCGTGGACCATGTAGGGCCGCCCCGACAGGTCGACGACGGCGGATGCCAGGACCTCGTCGAGCGGGACCTGGGCGTTGCCGTAGCGGGTGACGCCCGCCTTGTCGCCGAGCGCCTCGGCGAACGCGGCGCCGAGCGCGAGCGCCGTGTCCTCGACCGTGTGGTGCGCGTCGATCTCGAGGTCGCCGACGGTGTGCACCCGCAGGTCGAACCCGCCGTGCTTGGCGATCTGGTTGAGCATGTGGTCGTAGAAGCCCACGCCGGTCGAGATCTCGCCGACCCCGGTGCCGTCGAGGTCGAGCTCCACGGAGACCTTGGTCTCCTTGGTGACCCGCTCGATCTTGGCGGTGCGACTCACAGCAACTCCTCCAGTGCGTTCAGGAAAGCGTCGGTCTCCTCGGGCGTACCGGCGGTGACCCGCAGCCAGCCGGGGACGCCGACGTCACGGATCAGCACGCCGCGGTCGAGCAGCGCCTGCCAGACGCCCTTGCTGTCGCCGCGGGGCGCGCCGAAGAGCACGAAGTTGGCGTCGCTGTCGGCGACCGTCAGGCCCCAGCCGCGCAGCGTCCCGACGATCCGGTCGCGCTGGGCCTTGACCACGTCCACGGTCGACAGGAGCGCGCCGGTGTGCGCGAGCGCCGCCCGCGCGGCGGCCTGGGTCAGCGCCGAGAGGTGGTACGGCAGCCGCACCAGCTGCACGGCGTCGACGACGGCCTCGCCGGCCGCGAGATAGCCGACCCGCCCGCCGGCGAGCGCGAACGCCTTGCTCATCGTGCGGGTGACGACCAGCCGCGGGAACTGCTCGATCAGCGACAGCGCGAACGGCGTGCCGGGGCGCGCGAACTCCGCATACGCCTCGTCGACGATCACCATCCCGGGCGCGGCCTCCGCGACGGCCCGCACCACGTCGAGGGGCAGCGCGGTGCCGGTCGGGTTGTTGGGCGAGCAGAGGATGACCACGTCGGGCCGGTGCTCGCGGACCTTCGCGACGGCGTGCTCGGCGGTCAGCGTGAAGTCGGCGTCGCGCCGCCCGTCGATCCACGCGGTGCCGGTGCCGGCGGCGAGCAGCGGGTGCATCGAATACGACGGGGTGAAGCCGAGCGCGGTGCGGCCCGGCCCGCCGAACGTCTGCAGCAGCTGCTGCTGGATCTCGTTGGACCCGTTGGCCGCCCACACGTTGCGCCAGGTCAGCCCGTGCCGCAGGTATGCGGCGAGGTCGGTGCGCAGGGCGACGGCGTCGCGGTCCGGGTAGCGGTTGAGGTCGCGCAGGACGGCGGAGAGCGCCTTCTCCATCTCCGCGACGGCCTCGTCAGGCAGCGGATACGAGTTCTCGTTGGTGTTGAGCCGCACGGCCACGTCGAGCTGGGGCGCGCCGTAGGGCGTCAGCCCGCGCAGCTCGTCGCGGAGCGGCAGGTCCTGCAGGCCGGTCACTGTGCGAACCTCACCTTCACGGCGGCGCCGTGCGCCGGCAGATCCTCGGCCTCGGACAGGGCGACGACGTGGTCGGCCACCTCTGCGAGGGCGTCGCGCCCGTATTCGATGAGCTGCACGCCGCGCAGGAACGTCTGCGTCGACAGGCCCGACGAGTGCCGGGCGCAGCCACCGGTGGGCAGCACGTGGTTGGACCCCGCGCAGTAGTCGCCGAGCGACACCGGCGACCAGGCGCCGACGAAGATGGCGCCCGCGTTCCAGACGCGCTCGGCGACGGCCCGCGCGTCGCGGGTCTGGATCTCCAGGTGCTCGGCACCGTAGGCGTCGACCACCCGCAGCCCCTGCTCCAGGTCGTCGACGATGACCGTGGCCGACTGGATGCCGGTCAGCGCCTCGGTGACCCGCTGCAGGTGCTTGGTCGCCGCGACCTGCCGGGCGACCTCCGCTTCGACGGCCTCGACGAGCTCCAGCGACGGCGTGACGAGGACGCTCGCGGCGAGCGGGTCGTGCTCGGCCTGGCTGATCAGGTCGGCGGCGACGTGCCGCGGGTCGGCGGTGTCGTCGGCGAGGATCGCGATCTCGGTCGGCCCCGCCTCGGCGTCGATGCCGACGACGCCGCGGAGCAGTCGCTTGGCGGCGGTGACCCAGATGTTGCCCGGGCCGGTGATCATGTCGACCGGCTCGCAGCCCTCCTGGTCGCCATAGCCGAACATGGCGACCGCCTGCGCGCCGCCCACCGCGTAGACCTCGTCGATGCCGAGCAGCGCGCACGCCGCCAGGATGTTGACGTTGGGCAGGCCGGTGTCCTTCTGCGGCGGGCTGGTGACCGCGATCGACGGCACGCCCGCGACCTGCGCCGGCACCACATTCATGATCACGCTCGACGGATACACGGCGAGACCGCCCGGCACGTAGAGCCCCACCCGGCGGACCGGGATCCACCGCTGCGTGACGGTGCCGCTGGTGCTCAGCAGCGTCGTCACCTCGGTGCGCCGCTGGTCGCCGTGGACCTTGCGGGCCCGCTTGATCGACTCGAGCAGCGCGGCGCGCACGGCCGGGTCGAGCCCGGCCTCGGCCTTGGCGATCGCCTCGGCCGGCACCCGCAGATCGGTCAGCTCCACCCCGTCGAGCCGGCGGGTGGCGTCGCGGACCGCGCTCGCCCCATGCTCGCGGATCGCCTCGACGATCGGGCGCACCTGCTCGGTGGCGACGGAGACATCCAGGGCGGCACGGGGCAGCAGACGGCGGGGATCCGTGGTGGAGCCGCGCAGGTCGATCCGGTTCAGCACCCTTGGGAGTCTAGGCGGAACCACTGACAATTATTCGGTCGCATCCCGCTGTGCGGGCTGTCGGGATTGCGCCCAGCGCCAGTTCAGCTCCGCCGCGTCCGGTGGCGGCCCGGGCAGCACCGACCGCAGGTCAGCGGCGTCCGGCACCCGCATCCCGTCCAGCAGCAGGGCCAGATGGCGGCGGCGCAGCTCCGCCGTGCGGTCGCGGTCCGGCACGCGGATCGCCGCGCACCCCTCCAGGATCAGCGTGACGTCCGCCACCACGACGTCCGGGCGCAGCCCGCCGTCCTCGTGCGCCCGCCGCACCAGGTCACCCGCGAGCGCGCCCGCCAGTACCGCATCCGCGCGCATCTCAGGGGTCGAGGTGAACGTGCCGGCGAGGTGCACGGTGAGCGAGTGCACGTCCGCCTCGACGACGCCGCGCAGGAACCGCACCAGCGCCGCCCACCCGTCCGGCTCCTCGGCGGCCGCCTCCGCCTCGGCGACGAAGGTGCGCAGACCGTCGTGGCACAGCGTGCGGAGCAGGTCGTCCTTGCCCTTGTACCGCCGGTACAACGCGCTGATCCCGACCCCGGCCCGCTCGGCGACGGCGGCGATCGGTGCCTTCGGGTCCTCCAGGAACACGTCGCGCGCCGCGGCGAGGATCACACCGTCGTTGCGGGCCGCCTGCACGCGCCGGCCGGACAGGTTCGTCATGCCGCCACTGTACCGCCTGAGCGGAACGGACCGTTCCGGTCTGGCCCGTTCGACGCCCGTCTGTTTCGCAGTGGCCGTCGCGGTGCGGCAAACGGGGTCCGCTCGGCTAGGCTTCGCCCGTGGAGGAAGCGAACGAACCCGAGCGGACCCTCCTGCCGCTGTTCCCCCTCGGCACGGTGCTGTTCCCCGGCCTGGTCCTGCCCTTGCACGTGTTCGAGCCCCGCTACCGCACGCTCGTCCAGCACCTCGCCGAGCTGCCCGCCGACCTCCCCCGCGAGTTCGGCGTGATCGCGATCCGCCGCGGCTGGGAGGTCGGCCGCGTCGAGGGCGAGCAGGGAGAGACCACCGACGCGTCGATCACCGCCGGCGAGGCCCTGTCGCTGTACGAGATCGGCTGCGCCGCCGAGATCCGCCAGATCACCGAGCTCGCCGACGGCCGCTTCGACCTCATGACCGTCGGCCGCCGCCGCTTCCGCCTGCTCGGCCTCGCCCGCAACGACGCCCCGTACCTCACCGGCGAGATCGAATGGCTCCCCGAGCCGAAGGGCGAGCCCGACCGCGAGGAAGAGCTGGCGGCCGGCGTCCTCGCCGCGTTCCAGCAGTACCTGAAGGCGGTCCGCAGCGACGAGGACGGCGACGGCGAGCAGCTGCCCGACGACCCCACGGTCCTGTCCCACCTGGTCGCGGCCACGGCGTCGCTGACCCTGGAGGACCGGCAGTCACTGCTCGCCGAGCCCGACACGACCAGCCGCCTGAAAGCCGAACGCGCCCTGCTCCGCCGCGAGGCAGCCCTCCTCGGCCAGGTCCGCGCAGTCCCGGTCGCCCTGTCGGACCTCGCCGTGCCCTCCAGCCCCAACTGACCCTCGCCGCCGTCACGTCGCCGGCACAGCGCAGCCCCCGCCTTGCCTCGCCGCGCCGCGAACACACCGGCCCGCCCGCGCACAGGAACACCCCACGACGCCCGGCACTCACGGCTCCGGTGGCCAGGTTCACCCTGAGGACGCGGGCCACTCTCAAATCCGCGCCTCGCTCCGCAAGCTGTCTCACGGCCGGAAACGTGGCCGCACCTGGGGCTGCGCATCGGCCGCACCAGGACGGCGCCCGCCCGCGACCGAACCACGCCGCCTCCGAGACGGGTCCGAGCACAAGGCCAGGGCAGCGCTCAAGCCGGGCCACGTCGAGCACGGGACAGGAATGAGCCCGGCCGGAAGCATGGCCACTCCCGAGACCGCAGACGGACCTGAACCGCGTTCGAAGACAACCCCGAGCGCGAAGACCGGGGCGGAGCCATGCCCAAACCACAAGCGGACCCGAACCGCGACCGAACACGGACCCAGCGCGAAGACCGCGCGGAGCCACGCCCGGGACCACGGACCGGCCCGAACCGCGCCCGCACCCGGGACAGGGATGAGCCAGCCCGGAGGCAGAGCCGCTCCCTGAAAACCGCGAGCGGCCCGAATCGCACCCCAGGGCGGAGCCGGATGCGAGTGCGAGGCGGGGCAGTTCCTGAAGACGGGGCCGAGTTCGAGAACAACGACGGGGCTGGGCCGGGGCCGCGTCTGGGGACGCGATGGGCCGGGGCCGGAGGCGGGGCTGCTTCCGCGGCCGCGGACGGATCCGGGCCGCGTCCGGGACCGAAGCCGGAGACCGCGCCTGAGCCCACGACCGAGGCTGAGGGACCCGGGCACGACCGAGACCACAGTCGGAGACCGCGCCGAGACCGCGGCCGAAGACCAGTGCGACCGACAGATCGGCACGACCGACGACCGGCACGACCGAGAACCAGTACAACCGAAGACCGGCGCGGCCGAAGACTCGCGCGGCCGGAGACCGGCGCGATCGGAGAGCGGCGTCGCCTTCCGGAGGGCGGGGTCGCGCTCTCGGGTTGTGTCACGAACTGGGTCGGGCCGGCCTGGTCGCGGGTCAGGGCGTGCCGGGTGGCGGTGGGGTCGGTGTGCCGGGGATGCCACCGTCGTGCTGGCCCGAGGAGGGCGGTCCACCCGCACCAGTGGCGCCGGACGTGGGCTTGCGGAGATCGGGGCGGCCGGGTGCCGGGTCACCGTATGGCTGGCCGGACGCGGGCTGGTCGCCGGTGGCCGGGTTGCCGGCGCTGGACCGGTCGCCGGTGGGCGGGCCGGGCCATGGCGGAAGGCCGGCCGAAGGGTTGCCCTCGGCGATGGGTTGCCCGAAGGGGGCGGTGCCGCCGCTCGGTGGGCCGTATCCGGACTGGCCGTGGCCGGGATGCGCATACCCAGGATGCTCGTGACCGGGCCCGGACTGGGCGGACTGCTCGAAGCCGGGCTGGGCGTGGCCAATGCCGGGGCCGGGCTGGGCAGGGCCGGGATAGACAGGGCCGGGCCGGCTGGGGTCGAGGGAGCCGAACGCGGGATGGGCGGGCCCGGCGTACGGGCCGCCGTCGTGCGGGTAGCCGGGGAAGTACGGGTCGCCGGTGGGCACGTCGGGGTCGGGGTCGTGGGTCAGGGTCGGCGACGTGTGGAAGCCCGCGAGGCACGTGTAGATCACGGCGGCCACGAGCGCCTGGATGAGCAGGGACCCGCGGACCCACGGGACGAAGCCGAGCCACAGGCCGGCCTCGCCGGCGCGGACCTTGGCGGGCCGGAAGATGTGGGTGTTGACGGGGGCGTGCTCGGCCAGGTCGAGGTAGTGCGCATAGCCGACCTTGTTGCCGAGCCACGCGGCGAGCGCCGCTGCCGCTGCCGAGCCGATGACGAGGCCGGCGAGGATGAACGGGCCCCGGTAGCGGCGCAGGACGATCCAGGCGGCGACCGCGAGCAGGATTCCGGCCGCCGCCCCGAGGATCATGAACCAGCCGTCGTCGGCGAAGTAGCCTTCGGGCGCGGCCTCGATGGGAGCGGGGCCATACGGCGTCTGGACCAGCTCCACCTTCGGCGCGACCCACGACCACAGCAGGCCGACGGGGGCGCCGAAAGCGACCACCACAGCGGCGACGACCAGGCCGAACAGGGCCTCCAGCCCGAGCGACCGGCGCCGCCGCGGGGACGGCTTGGGAAGCTCCGGCTGGTCGATCGGCTCGATCGGGGCGATGCTCACGATTCCATCCTGCCAGGCCCGGCGCCGGCGCCCCGACCCGCGCCGCCGCCGGAAGTCACACCGCCGGATGGACCACCGCCGGATGGACCACCGCCGGGCACCGCGGCCGGCCCCAGCAGCGACGTGAGCTCCCGGAGCAGCTCGGCGGTGACCGTGACCCGCTGCGGCCCGATCGAGATGAGGGTGCGGCGGGGGCCGTTGACCAGGTCGACCTGCACCTCGGTGGAGCCTGGATGCCGGCCGACGACCTCCCGCAGCCGCTCGACCACCGGCGTGGTGCATTGGTCCGGCGGCAGGGAGAGCACCAGCGGCCCGCCGGCCGGAGCGGTCAGGTCGGGGACGGCCAGGTCGCTGGCCATCAGGCGGGGCGCCTCCTCGCGGCGGTCGACGCGGCCCTTCACCGCCACCACCGCGTCCTCGGCGATGTGCTGCTCGACCAGCTCATACGTGTTGGGGAAGAACATGACCTCGACGGCGCCGTCGAGGTCCTCCAGCGTCGCCGACGCCCACGGGCGGCCCTGACGGGTGACGCGGCGCTGCACGCCGGAGAGGATGCCCGCGAGGATCACGGGCGTGCCGTCGGGCACGGTCTCCTCGTCGGCGAGGGCGGCCACGGAGCGGTCGGCGGAGCGGCGCAGCACCTCCTCCAGCCCGCGCAGCGGGTGGTCGGAGACGTAGAGGCCGAGCATCTCGCGCTCGAAGGCGAGCCGCTCCGCCTTGTCCCACTCGATGGCGGGGACGGGCGGCGACGCGACGAGCGCCGCGGAGCCGAAGAGGTCGAACTGCCCGATGGCCTCGTTGCGCTTGGTGGTCATGACGGACTCGACGGCGTCGGCGTGGACGGCGATCAGGCCGCGCCGGGTGTGGCCGAGGGAGTCGAAGGCACCCGCCTTGATGAGCGACTCGATCGTCTTCTTGTTGCACACGACCTGGTCGACCTTGGCGAGGAAGTCGTAGAAGTCGGCATACGGCCGGGCGCGCACGATCGCCGCGACGACCGCCGGCCCGACGTTGCGCACGGCGCTGAGGCCGAAGCGGATGTCGGCGCCGACGGCGGAGAACCGGCCCTGCGAGGCGTTGACGTCGGGTGGCAGGACGCGGATGCCCATCCGCCGGCACTCGGCGAGGTAGAAGGCGGAGCGGTCCTTGTCGCCGCCGATCGAGGTGAGCAGCCCGCTCATGTACTCGGCGGGGTAGTTGGCCTTCAGGTACGCGGTCCAGTAGGCGACGAGCCCGTAGGCGGCGCTGTGCGCCTTGTTGAACGCGTAGTCGGAGAAGGGCACGAGCAGGTCCCACAGGGTGCGGATCGCGCCGTCGGAGTAGCCGCGCTCGCGCATGCCGGCGGAGAACGGCGCGAACTCCCGGTCGAGGATCTCCTTCTTCTTCTTGCCCATGGCGCGGCGCAGCAGGTCGGCGGCGCCGAGGGAGTAGCCGGCGACGCGTTGCGCGATCGCCATGACCTGCTCCTGGTAGACGATCAGGCCATAGGTGTCGCCGAGGATGTCCGCCAGGGGCTCGGCCAGCTCGGGGTGGATCGGGGTGACGGGGCGGCGCCCGTTCTTGCGGTCGGCGTATTCGTTGTGCGCGTTGGCGCCCATCGGGCCGGGCCGGTAGAGCGCGCCGACGGCGGAGATGTCGGCGAACGTGTCGGGCGCCATGGAACGCAGCAGGGCGCGGACGGGGCCGCCGTCGAACTGGAAGACACCGATCGTGTCGCCGCGGGACAGCAGCTCATACGTCGCCTTGTCGTCGAGCGGCACGGTCTCCACGGCGAGGTCGACGCCCCGGTTCTGCCGGATCGCGTCGAGGGCGTCGTCGAGGATGGTGAGGTTGCGCAGGCCGAGGAGGTCCATCTTGAGCAGGCCGATGTCCTCGCACGCGCCCATGTCCCACTGGGTGATGATCGCGCCGTCCTGCTCGCGGCGCTGGATGGGCAGCACGTCGAGCAGCGGCTCGCGGGACAGGATGACGCCGGCGGCGTGCACGCCCCACTGCCGCTTGAGCCCTTCGAGGCCGCGGGCGGTGTCGACGACGGTGCGGACCTCCTGCTCGCTCTCGTAGAGCCGGCGCAGCTCGGCGGCCTCCTGGTAGCGCGGGTGGGCCGGGTCGAAGGCGCCGCTGAGCGGCATGTCGCGGCCGAGCACCGGCGGCGGGACGACCTTCGTGATCCGCTCGCCGACGGAGAACGGCAGGCCGAGGACCCGGGCCGAGTCCTTGATGGCGGCCTTGGCCTTGATCGTGCCGAACGTGATGATCTGGGAGACGCGGTCGTCGCCATAGCGCTCGGTGGCGTAGCGGATGACCTCGCCGCGGCGGCGCTCGTCGAAGTCCATGTCGATGTCGGGCATGCTGACCCGCTCGGGGTTGAGGAACCGCTCGAAGAGCAGCCCGTGCTCCAGCGGGTCGAGCTGGGTGATGCCGAGCGCGTAGGCGATCAGGGCACCGGCGGCGGACCCGCGGCCGGGACCCACCCGGATGCCCTCGCCGCGGGCGTATGCGACGAGGTCGGCGACGACGAGGAAGTAGCCCGGATAGCCCATGCTGCTGACCACCGACAGCTCATACTCGGCCTGGCGGGCGTGGTCGGCCGGGATCCCCGCCGGGAAGCGCCGGGCCAGGCCGCGCTGCACCTCGGCCCGCAGCCACGAGTCCTCGGTCTCGCCGTCGGGCACCGGGAACCGCGGCATGAGGTCGCGATGCGCGAACACCGACGCATAGGACTCGATGCGATCCGCGATGGAAAGGGTGGCGTCGCAGGCGCCGGGGACCTCGGCGTCCCACAGCGCGCGCATCTCCCCGGCCGACTTGAGGTAGAAGTCGCGGGCGTCGAACTTGAACCGCTTCGGGTCGGCGAGGGTCGTCGCGGACTGCACGCACAGCAGCACCTCGTGAGCGTCGGCGTCGCCGGGGTGCGTGTAATGCAGGTCGTTGGTGGCGACCGGGGTCAGGCCGAGCCGCTTGCCGAGCCGCAGCAGGTCCTGCCGGACGCGGGTCTCGATGCCGAGGCCGTGGTCCATCAGCTCGAGATACAGGTTGCCGGGGCCGAAGATGTCGCGCAGCTCGGCGGCGGCGGCGCAGGCCCGCTCGAAGTCGCCGATGCGCAGCAGCGTCTGCACCTCACCGGACGGGCAGCCGGTGGTGGCGATCACCCCGCGCGAATATTCAGCCAGCAGCTCGCGGTCGGCGCGCGGCTTGTAGAAGTAGCCTTCGATGCTGGACCGCGACGACAGCCTGAACAGGTTGCGCAGCCCGGTCTCGTCGGCGGCGAGCATCGTCAGGTGCGTGTAGGCGCCGCCGCCGGAGACGTCGTCCTCGCCGCCGGCCGCCCAGCGGACCCGGGTGCGGTCGCCCCGGTGGGTGCCTGGGGTCAGATACGCCTCGATGCCGAGGATCGGCTTGACCCCGGCGGCGACGGCCTGCCGGTGGAAGTCGTAGGCACCGAACATGTTGCCGTGGTCGGTCATGGCGAGCGCGGGCTGGCCGAGCCGGGCCGCTTCGGAGAACAGGGACCCCAGCCTCGCGGCCCCGTCCAGCATCGAATACTCGGTGTGCGCGTGCAGATGTACGAACGACTCCCCCACGTCGCAGAACCTATCCCCGGGGTACGACACTTTGCGAGACTCGCAGCATGATCGACCGTGACCGTCTGGGCGCACTGCTGCGCCGTGAGCGAGCCGCCTTCGCCGACCGTAACCCACGCTCCGCCGAGGAGTACGCGAACGCCGGGAACCTGTTCGGCCGCGTCCCGATGACCTGGATGAACAAGAGCGCCGCCGGCTTCCCGCTCTACCTGGCCGCGGCCCGCGGCGCGACGCTCACCGACGTCGACGGCCACGAGTACACCGACTTCTGCCTCGGCGACACGGCCGCCATGGCGGGTCACGCCCCGGAGGCGACCCGGGACGCGGTGCAGGAGCAGTTCTCGAACGGTGCCTGCGCCATGCTCCCCACCCCGGACGCGGCCTGGGTGGGCAAGGAGCTCACCAGGCGGTTCGGCGCCACCGAGTGGAGCTTCGCGCTCACCGCCACCGACGCCAACCGCTGGGCGATCCGGCTGCTGCGCGCGGTCACCGGCCGACCGAAGATCCTCTTCAACAGCTACTGCTACCACGGGTCGGTCGACGAGTCGCTGATCGTCACGAGCGACCAGGGCCCGCGCAGCCGCGAAGGCAACGTCGGCGCCCCCTGCGACGTCACCAGCACCAGCCGGGTCGCGGAGTACAACGACCTCGAAGGCCTCGAACGCGAGCTCGCGCACGGCGACGTCGCCGCGGTCGTCATGGAGCCCGCCCTGACCAACATCGGCATCGTGCTGCCGGAGCCGGGCTACCTGGAAGGGGTACGGGAGCTGACCCGCAGGTACGGCACGTACCTGGTCAACGACGAGACCCACACGTTCTCCGCCGGCCCGGGCGGCGCCACGAAACGGTGGGGCCTGGAGCCGGACGTGGTCACCATCGGCAAGGCGATCGGCGGCGGCATCCCGGCGGCCGCATACGGGCTCTCAACCGAGATCGCCCAGCGGATCAGCCGGAGAACGGACCTCGACCTCATCGACATGGGCGGCGTCGGCGGCACCCTGGCGGGCAACGCGCTGTCCATCGCCGCCACCAGAGCGACGCTGGAGCACGTCCTGACCGACGAGGCGTTCGCCAGGATGGAGGCCCTCGCGGAGCGGTTCGAAGCCGGGACGAAGCAGGTCATCGACGCGCACGGCCTGCCGTGGTCGGTGAGCCGGCTCGGCGCGCGCGTCGAGTACCGCTTCGTGAACCCGGCCCCGCGCAACGGCACCGACAGCGCGAAAGCCGCCGACGCGGACCTCGAGGACTACCTCCACGTGTACCTGGCGAACCGGGGCATCCTGCTCACCCCGTTCCACAACATGGCGCTCATGTCACCGGCCACCACGGAGCACCAGGTGGACCGGCACGCCGGCGTGTTCGCCGCGGCGATCGAAGAACTTCAGCGCGCGTAGGGGTCCATCATCACGGCCGCCGCCCGCAGCCACGCGCGCTTCGTCGCCGGCGCCAGCATCGTGTACTCGATGTTGGAGCCGCTCTCGAGCGCCGGGTCGTACGGCACGACGACGACGGCTCTGGTCCGGGAGCGGAAGTGCCCGGCCAGGTCGTCGATGAGCGGCGTCGGGTTGGGCGTCGGGCAGGACAGCAGGGTCACCGCGTTGGCGACGAGCTCGTCCATGCCGGCCTCGTCGAGCAGGTCGAGCATCCAGTCGGCCGTGAACGCCGCGTCCTCCCGCGGGACACTGGTCACGACCAGCTGGTCCGCGGCCTGCAGGACGGTCTGCCAGTTGGGGCTCTCCACGTTGTTACCGGTGTCGACGCAGATCACGTCGTGGGTGCGGCGCAGCAGCTCCAGGACGCGGCGCACCGTGTGCGGGTCGAGCCGCTGCGCGAAGCGTGGGTTCTCCTCGCCGGCGAGGACGTCGTACGAGCCGTCCGAGGCGTGCCGCAGGTAGTCGTCGAGCTGGTCGTACAGGTCGTAGCCGGAGGCGTTCTCCACCCGGACGAGGTCGGCGATGAGGTGCCGGATGGTGCGGGCGTGCCTGGCGCTGCCGGCGCGCAGGCCGAGGGTGCCGCGCAGCTCGTTGTCGTCCCAGGCGATGACGCCCTTGCCGCGCACGCTGCCGATGGTGGCGGCGGTCAGCACGGTCGCGGTGGTCTTGTGGACCCCGCCCTTCGGGTTGGCGAAGGCAAGGACCTTGGGGGCCGGGATCTCCTGGCGCAGGATCTGCACCATCTGCTCGGCCGGGTCCGCTGGGCGGGCCTGATATTCCACCTGAGGACCTCGACGACTCTCATAGGGGTCGACCCGACGCTGCGGCGGAGCGTCGGCGAGGGGGCGCGTGCCGTTGGGATGCATTGGCTCGTCATCGTAGGGCCGCGCGGGCGGATATGGGGCGCTGGGGCGCTCGAACCTTCCGTCGTAATCCAGATCACCCGGGCTTGACCGGCCGAGCAGAGCCCGGTCCAGCAGCGAGCGCCAACGGGCGGGCGGCTCCGAAGACCTGTCCCACCTGGCATCGGCCCGCTCAGCCACGCTGGCCCTCCCTCCGCACCGCAGCGTCCACCCGTACCCCAGGCTACGGACCGAACACTATTCGGACCACACCTGCGGGAGCATCCCCTGCATCAACTGCACGACAGGCCGAAGAGATATCGCCTCAGGGCGGACCGGGCGACGCGACAGGCCCCGCGACCTGTGCCTGCTCGGGCAGCGGCGGCAGGAACACCGTCCGGTCGAGGCGGCGCAGGTCGGTGATCGGATCGACGGCGCGGGTCTCCGGACGGGCCGCGACGGCCCGTAACCCGGCCGGTGCGGCATAGATCACCGCGGCGTAGACGCACGAGCAGTGCTCCCGGTACGCGGTCGCCTCCTTGTCGGCGATGATCGCCCCGTCGAGGTACACGGCGCGGACGTCGCTGGGCTGGTTGCCGGCCTTGTCGAGCAGCTGCCGGTAGCGCGCGGCCTCCTCGGCCTTGCGGGCGGCGGTCGCGTCCATCGCCTTCACCACGTCGGCCGGCACCTCGTAGGCGCCGAGGCGGACCAGCTCCGTCTGCTCGCCCGGCAGCGGCACCCGCGCGAAGACGCTCGACAGGGCGACGCCGGACAGCACCGGGGGCAGCCGGTCGGGGCCGAGGTACGCGGTGAACGACACCAGCGCGTACACGGACTGGTCACCCGTGAGCGCGGCCAGCTCGTCGGCGGAGCGCCGCACGTACGCCGGGATCGAGCCGCCCTCGTCGACGCCGACGCGCAGGACGTCACCCAGGGACGGATCGCTGCGCTGGTGCTGCTGCGCGCCGTGGACGACCAGCAGGGTCGCCGTGACCGCGACCAGCGCGACCACGGCGGTGAAGACGCGCAGCCGGACGGCGCCCCGGAACAGCCGGGCGAGGACATTGCCGGCGGCGGGGAGGAGCCGCTGGTCGAGCCGCTGGAAGAAGTTCATCGCGCGTCGAGCGTCGCACAGGCAAGTTGCACACCTCTTGACAGGGTTGCCAGTGAAGACTATCTATCAGGAAGGTTTCCTAATAGAAAGGTGCCTTCGTGAGAGCTCCCGCCATCGCGACCGCCGTCGCCGTGCTCGGCGCCGCCGTCGCGTTCATGGTCGCCGCCCCCGCCCGGGCGGCCGCCACGCTCCCCGCCCACGTCTTCGCCCCGTACTTCGAGGCGTGGACCGGCGACAGCCTCAACGGGCTGTCCCAGCAGTCCGGGGTCAAGCACCTGACCCTGGCCTTCGTCCAGACCGCGACCCGCGGCTCGTGCACCGTCTACTTCAACGGCGACACGTCCATGCCGATCGCGAACTCCACCTTCGGCGCCGACATCGCCGCGATCCGCGCCCGGGGCGGCGACGTCATCCCCAGCTTCGGCGGCTACGCGGCCGACAACGGCGGCACCGAGATCGCCGACAGCTGCACCGACGTCAACCAGATCGCCGCCCAGTTCCAGAAGGTGATCACCACGTACGACGTGACCCGCATCGACCTGGACATCGAGGACAACTCGCTGACCAACACCGCGGGCATCGACCGGCGCAACAAGGCGATCAAGCTGACCCAGGACTGGGCCGCCGCCAACGGCCGGACCGTGCAGTTCCAGTACACGCTGCCGACCACCACGACCGGGCTCGCCCCCAGCGGCCTCGCCGTGCTGCGCAACGCCGTCACCAACAACGCCCGGATCGACTACGTCAACCAGATGACGTTCGACTACTACGACAACCAGCCGCACCAGATGGCCCAGGACACGATCACCGCGTCCAACGGGCTGCACACCCAGCTCGGGCAGCTATGGCCGGCCAAGACGGCGGCGGAACGGTGGGCCATGATCGGCGTCACCGAGATGATCGGCGTCGACGACTTCGGCCCCGCCGAGACGTTCACCCTCGCCGACGCGCGGACCGTGCTCAACTGGGCGAACCAGCAGGGCATCGCGGCGCTGTCGTTCTGGGCGCTGCAGCGCGACAACGGCGGCTGCCCCGGCGGCGCGGCGGCCGACAACTGCTCCGGCATCCAGCAGCAGACCTGGGAGTTCTCCCACATCTTCAACCCGTTCACCAGCGGCGGCAGCGGCCCCGGCTCGCCCAGCCCGTCGGTGTCGAAGAGCCCGAGCGCCAGCCCGAGCACCAGCCCGAGCACCCCGCCGGGATCGGGGATCGTCAACGGCGGCTTCGAGACCGGCGCCCTGAGCCCGTGGACGTGCGCGCTCGGCAGCGTCGTCACCACCCCCGTGCACAGCGGCACGAAGGCGCTCAAGGCGGCCGCGTCCAGCTCGGACACCGCGCAGTGTTCGCAGACCGTCGGTGTGTCGGCGAACCGCACGTACACGCTGAGCGCCTGGGTGCAGGGCAACTACGCGTTCCTCGGCGCCACCACCGGCACCGGCGACGTGAGCACCTGGACGCCGGGCGGCTCGACCTGGACGAAGCTCACCGTCACGGTCAACACGGGCAGCTCCACCTCGATCAAGGTGTGGCTGCACGGCTGGTACGGCACGGGCGCGATCTACGCCGACGACGTCACCCTCGTCTAGGCGCTCCGCGCAGACGCCTGACCGCCGTGCGCGCCACGGCGGTCAGGCCGCGAGGATCTCCAGGGCGTTGCTCAGGTCCGGCGGGTAGTCACTGACGAACGACACGTACTCACCCTCACGCGGGTGGATGAAGCCCAGCTCCCGGGCGTGCAGCCACTGCCTCGTGAGGCCCAGCCGAGCCGACAGCGTCGGGTCCGCGCCGTACGTGGTGTCACCGACGCACGGGTGCCGCAGGGCGGAGAAGTGCACCCGGATCTGATGGGTGCGCCCCGTCTCCAGCTTGACGTCGAGAAGGCTCGCCGACGGGAACGCCTCGATCGTGTCGTAGTGCGTGACGCTCGGCCGGCCGCCGGAGACGACCGCGAACTTGTAGTCGTGCCCGGGGTGCCGGTCGATCGGGGCGTCGATGGTGCCGCGCAGCGGATCCGGGTGCCCCTGGACGACCGCGTGGTAGCGCTTCTCGACCTCGCGCTCCTTGAACGCCCGCTTCAGGGCGCTGTAGGCCATCTCGCTCTTCGCGACGACCATGAGCCCGGTGGTGCCGACGTCGAGGCGGTGCACGACCCCCTGGCGCTCGGCGGCGCCGCTGGTCGCGATCGTCAGCCCCATCGCGGCGAGCCCGCCGATGACCGTCGGACCGGTCCAGCCGGGGCTGGGGTGCGCGGCGACGCCGACCGGCTTGTCGACCACCACGATGTCGTCGTCGCTGTGCACGATGCGCAGGCCGTCGACGGGGATGGCCTCGACGGCGACCATCGACGGCGGCGCGGGCAGGGTCACCTCGAGCCAGGCGCCGCCGGTGACCTTGTCGGACTTCGCGCGGATCTGCCCGTCGACGGCGACGTCACCCGCCTCGACCAGCGCCGCGGCCACGGTACGGCTGAACCCGAACAACCTCGTCAGCGCCTGATCCAACCGGCTGCCGTCGAGACCGTCGGGGACCGGCATCGACCGGGTCTCACGCATCGGGGTCGGCGTCCTTCCCCGTCACGCGCGCACCGTCGCGGCGCCGGCCCGTGAACTCCAGCAGGATCGCCAGAGCCACGCCGATCGTCAGCGCCGAGTCGGCGATGTTGAACACCGGGAAGTGCCCGGCGTGGTCGTCGAGGAAGCTGAACATGTCCACGACGTGCCCGTGGAACGGCTTCGGCGCCCGGAAGATCCGGTCGCCGAGGTTGCCGGCGGCGCCGCCGAGCACCAGGCCCAGGGCGACCGCCCACGGCACCGACACGGTCGTGCGGACCATGACGAGCAGCCAGCCGATGACCCCCAGCGCGATGATCGGGAAGACCCACGTCAGGTCACTGAACATGCTGAACGCGGCGCCGCTGTTACGGGCGTAGATCACGTAGATCAGGCCGCCGAACAGCTTGACCGGATCGCCGTGCGCGATGACGGAGGTCGTCCACTCCTTCACCGCGAGATCGATGCCGATCACCACGACCGCGACAGCGCCGAAGAGGCTCCAGGCCTTTCGCCGGCTGCCGCGGGGGGTGGTCGTGGTGGTGTCGTCCTGGGTGGTCAGCGTCGCTCCTCCAACTGCTTGCAGGTGACGCAGAGCGTAGCCGACGGGAACGCCGCCAGCCGCTCGACCGGGATGGCGTTGCCGCACTTCTCACACCAGCCGTAGCCGCCCTCGTCGAGGCGCTCCAGGGCCCGCTCGACCTGGTTGACCCGCTCCAGGATGTTGTTGGCGAGGGTGATCTCCTGCTCGCGCTCGAACGTCTTGGTGCCGGTGTCGGCCTGGTCGTCGCCGGCGGAGTCGGTGAGCCGGTGCTGTTGCAGCTCGGCGATCTCGGCCAGGGTCTGGTCGTGCTCCGCCTTGAGCTCGTCGCGCCGCTCGATCAGCGCGACGCGGATCTTCTCGGTCTCCGCGGCGGTGCGCGTGCCACGGGCCTTGGCGGCGGCGGTCTTCGGTTCGGCGGTCTTGGCCATCGTGGCTCCCTTGGCCGCACGAGCGGCGATCGGCGACGTGTTGGATGTGGTGCCTGAGCCGCCCGCGTCGTCCGCAAGCCCCCCAGTGTTGCCGCGCTTGCTCTGCGCCGACGTGGTTGTGCTCCCCCGAGCCGCCGCTTGCCGAGTGCCGCGTTTCTGTGCTGTTGTCACAGTGGTCACACGCGTCACATCAGCGGCGTCATGCTGCCCGGCGGTGCTCGCGGACGCGCCTCTCGGCACGCCACCCGCTCGCTCGGCCATGGCTTCCCCCAGATGCAAAACGGGCGCGCGACGCGCGTCGCGCACTCCAGTGGCTGGCAAGAATACGGAATGTACACGCGTCCGACAAACATGCCACACGCATTCCGACCAATTGGATCAGTTATTGGCGCCGATCCTCGCCATGTTCGGCAAACCAGCGCGCAAGTCTTCCTCGCCGGCTGACCGCTCGCAGCCTGCGCTCCGCCGCGTCACGCACCTGCTCGGTGGCGACGATCAGCAGACTGTCGCGGGTCTTGAGGCGGGTCTGCGACTCCGGCACGAACGCGCCACCGTCGCGAAGCACCAGCGTCACGACCGCGCCGAGAGGCAATCGTAGCTCGTCCACGTGCACGCCGTTGAGCTTCGAGCCGACCGGCACCTCCAATTGCAACAGGTCGGCCCCCATCCGCTCCAGCGGCGCCGACTCGACCTGCAGGTCGGTCGTCTCGCCGGGCGCCGCCACGCCGAGCCGCTTCGCGACCGGTGGCAGGGTTACCCCCTGCACCGCCGTGTAGACCACGACCAGCACGAACACGACGTTGAACAGCTTCTGCGCCCCTGGCAGGCCGGCCGACAACGGGATCGTGGCGAGCACGACCGGGACCGCGCCGCGCAGCCCCGCCCACGACAGGAACGCCTGGTCACGCCAGCCGAACCGGAACGGGGTGACACTGACCAGCACCGACAGCGGCCGCGCGAGCAGGATCAGCACCAGGCCGACGACCAGGGCCGGCAGCACCGCGACGCCGAGCTCGCGCGGCGAGGCGAGCAGGCCGAGCAGCACGAACAGCCCGATCTGGGCGAGCCACGCCAGCCCGTCCGCGAAGCCGAGCATCGCCCGCCGGTGCGGCAGCCGCGCGTTGCCGAGCACGACGCCGGTCACGTACACCGCCAGGAAGCCCGACGCGTGCGCGACCGATCCCACCGCGTACGCCAGCACGGTCAGGCCGACCGCGGCCAGGGGGTACAGGCCGGCTGACGGCAGCGCGGCGCGGCGCAGCGCCCAGGCCCCGCCCAGCCCGACGACGAGCCCGATCACGGCGCCGGCGAGCAGCTCGTAGCCGACCAGGCCCAGCTGCTCCCACCACGGGCCGGTGACCCCCTCCGGCAGCGACAGCAGCACCACCAGGATCACCACCGGCGCGTCGTTGATGCCGGACTCGGCCTCCAGGATCGCGGCGAGCCGCGGCCGGACCGGCATCCTGCGCAACGTGGAGAAGACCGCCGCGGCGTCCGTGGAGGACAGCACCGCCCCGTACAGCAGCGACTGCTGCCAACCGGCGCCGAGCGCGAAGTGCGTGATCACGCCGACCACGGCCACGCTCACCGCGACGCCCACCGTCGACAGCACCACGGCCGGCCCCAGCACCGGACGCAGCGTCGACCAGCGAGCCGTCAGACCACCCTCGGCGATGATCACCACGAGTGCGCAGATGCCGAGGGTACGGGTGAGCTCCGCGTTCTCGAAGTCGATGCCGAACCCCGCCTCGCCGATCACGACGCCCAGCAGCAGGTACACCAGAAGGCTGGGCAGGCCGAGCCGCACCGACAGCCGCACCGCGCCCACACAGACCAGCAGCACCGCCGCACCGATGAGCAGCGCCAGGTTGAAGTCGTGGCTCAACGCGAGGTGTCCATCAGCGCGGCGAGCCGTGCGGCGTGCCCCTCCGGCAACGTCTCGGGCAGCTCGACGAGCTTGTCCCGGCTGGCGGCGCCCGCCTTGAGCCGCAGCGCCGACGGCCGCAGCCCCAGCGCGCTCGCGAGGGCCTTCAGCGCGGCCTCGGTGGCCTGCCCGTCGACGGGGCGGGCGCCGACCGCGACGATCAGCGCTGGGCCGTACGGTCCGGCGTGACTACCGCCGACCGCGGTGCGCGAGGCACCCGGCTTGACGCGGATCGCGATGGTGGGCATGCCCCATTGTGAAGGTTCACCCGTTCGTGGGCGATGGACCGGATCGGTGGATCATCACCCGGACCGGTCACCTCACCACCATCAGCACCCGTAGTGATCCGTTCGCCACGGATGGTAGTAGGCTGGGCCGGAAGCGAGGGCAGACTGCCGAAGGCGCGGGTCAGGCGCGGCCGGCGAGGACGGCGTCGTTCGGTTCGCAGACGCTGCACGGGGTGAAGCCGAGCTCGACGGCCTCGCTGATCGGCAGGGGTTCGCTCTCCCGGCCGAGCAGGTGCACGCAGCCGCGCACGTGGTAGCGCGGGCGGCCGTCGATGACCAGGACCTCGTCCTGCATCGTGGCGACGCGGGCCATGTCGGCGGGCGACGACGCCTGGATCGGGGGCTCGTCCTCCGGGTCCTCGTCGTCGAACTCCTCGCCGTCGACGGACCATTCGCCGTCCGGGGCGGCCGGGTAGTCGTCGTAGGGCTGCTGCGGCACGGCCGGCTCGTCGCGGACGGGCGTCGTGATCGCGGTCTCGTCGACGGGCGGCAGGTTGGCCTCGGTCCGGCCGCTGTCCCCCAGCCGGGGCGCGCCACCCGAGCCGGCGCCGGTCGTGGAGGTGGTGGCGCCGCGGCCGTACGTGGTGCCGCCGGTGGATCGGGCGCCGGCGCCGACCGGCTGGCGGGCCTCGCGGACGCTGTCGGCGTCCAGGTGGGACTCGAACGGGTCGTAGCGCTCGTCGTTGGGCACCTGCCGGCCGGTGCGCACGGTGCGCGACGAGCGGGCGGCGGCGGCCTGGCGGCCGCCGACGATGAGGGCGACGGCCGCGAGGAGGCTCGCCCCGATCGACGCCACCAACAGGGCGTCGGCGCCTTGCAGCAGGCCCACCACGAGCAGGCCCACGGCCACGACGATCAGCAGCAGACTTCCGACGATCACGGCCTACCCCTCCGCATAGCGATCCCGGCTGATGCTGCGCACGGTCCCGGGCGAGTGTCTCTCAGCCCGTACAACGAACGAGACCCCGGATAGCGACCGGCGCCCCAGCCGAATTTCGGCTGGGGCGCCGCGTGTCGCATTGACCGGCGTGTCGGATCAGTGCTCTGTGCTGGTCACCTGCAAGAACCGGGAGGACTAGCGTCCCGCGCCCTCGTAGCCACCCGAGAGGCCCGCCGTGGCGAGACCGGTGCCGCCGGTCGCGGCGCGGGGCGCGGCCTCGTTGCGGGCGGCCATCTCGGCCTCGAGGCTCTGCTCGCGACCGGTGAGGTCGCGCAGCTGGCTCTCCAGGTACGCCTTCAGGCGGGTCCGGTACTCCCGCTCGAACTGCTTGAGCTCCTCGATGTGCTTCTGCAGCGCGGTGCGCTTGGCGTCGAGGCCGCCCATCGCCTCCTGGTGCCGCTGCCGGGCGTCGCGCTCCAGCGCGTCGGCCTTCGCCCGCGCGTCGCGGGTGACCTCCTCGGCCTTGGTGCGGGCGTCGGAGAGCAGCTTGTCGGCCTCGCGGCGGGCGTCGGACACGTGGTCGTCCGCGGTGCGCTGGGCCATCATCAGGACGCGGAGCGCCTGCTGCTCGCCGTCGCCGCCGCTCGGGCCGCCCTGCGAGCGGATCTGGTCCAGCTCCTGCTGCATGCCGCGAGCGGCCTGCTCGGCGGACTGCTTCTCCCGCTGGACGCGCTCGAACTGCGTCTTGAGGTCGGCCAGCTCCGAGGCCAGGCGCGGGTCGCCGCCGCTGGGACCGGCGGGGGCGCGACCGCCACCACCGCGCTCGAGCTGCGCGCGCAGCTCGTTGTTCTCCTCGATCAGACGGGCGAGCTCGCGCTCGACCTCGTCGAGGAAGGCGTCGACCTCCTCCTCGTCGTAGCCCCGTTTACCGATGGGGGGCTTCTTGAAGGCGACGTTGTGGACGTCGGCCGGGGTCAGCGGCATCGAAACTCCTCGGGTCAGTTGCGGCCGCGTGGCCGCCGATCGGGGCGAGTCACGAGAACACCTCGATCAGTTGCCTTACCACGACGTTCATCAGCACGAACAGGATAACCAGCAGCACAAGCGAAGACAGGTCCACGGCCACGGTACCAATACGCAGCGGACGGATCACCCGCCTCAACGCTTTGAGCGGCGGATCGGTGACGCTCCACACCACCTCGAGCGCTGCCGCCGCGCCCCGGCCCGGTTGCCAGCGGCGGCCGAACTGCATCACGTAGCCCATGACAAAGCGAGCGAGGAGCACTACCAGGAACAGGTAGAGCAGCAGGTACACGATCTGCAGGGTGATGGACACCACGGCCGTTGAGTCCTCGCATCAGCTCTGGTTGAAGAACCCGCCCTCGGCGATCTTAGCTTTGTCCTCTGCGGTGACCTGGACATTTGCCGGAGAGAGCAGGAAGACTCGGTTGGTCACCCGCTCGAAGTTACCACGCAGGCCAAATACCAGTCCTGCCGCGAAGTCGACGAGACGCTTCGCGTCGGCCTCGTCCATTTCGGTGAGGTTCATGATCACCGGGTGGCCGTCACGGAAGTGCTCGCCGATGGTCCGGGCCTCGTTGTACGTGGTGGGGTGCAGCGTCGTGATCGCGTAGCGGCGGTCGTCGGCCTCTTCCTCGACCACTGGCCGCTCCCTCGTCAACGGCTGCGGCGCGATCGCCAGGTTGTCTCGTGTCGGGTAGCTGACCGTGGTGGGCCGAGTGATCGAACGCACGGTGCTGCGGCTCGCGGCGGCGGCGTCCCGCTCCGCCGCGGAGAGGCGCTCCGAGGTCGTCAGCCGCTCGGCCGCGGCGAGGCGCTCGGAGGCGGTCAGGCGCTCGGATGCCGTGAGGCGCTCGGAGGCGGTGAGCCGCTCGGACGCCGTGAGCCGCTCCGAGGAGGAGGTGGAGAGCCGGTCCGACACGGAGAGCCGGTCGGAGGTCATGCGGGCGCGCGGCGCCGGCACCTCGTCGACGTCGTCCTCGTCGTCGGCGAAGTCGTCACCGTAGCCCCGGTAGTGACGGTCGTCGTACCCCCGCTCGTCCTCGTCCTCGACGAGCCCGAGCCATACACCCGCCCTGCGCAGAGCACCCATGCGCGCTCCTCCGTCCACCGCCATGCGGCACTTCCCCCCGTTGTCGGTGCCACCGATCACGATGGTGTGACACCGCCCCGCCGGCGCAGAACCACACCCGTGTAGTTTTTCCGTTCCCGCGGCCAGGCTACCCCAGCGGGGGTCGATTTCCGAGCAATGCGCTACCGACACGAACATGTGTCGAGCCGTGCGAAATCGCGGATTCGAGGTCGCCGCTCATGCCCGCGGAAATCCAGTCCGCGTCCGGAAAGGAGATCCGCAGGCGGGCGGATACGGCGGCGAGTCGCTCGAATGCCTCGTCCGGATCCCATCCGAGCGGCGCGACGGCCATCACACCTTTGAGCGTCAAAGCGGGGCTCGCCGCGATTGATTCGGCCACCTGTTCGATCATTCCGGTGACGGCGCCGCCGCGGTGCTCGTCGTCGTCGAGGCTCACCTGCACGAGCGCGCCCAGCGGCGTGCTCCGCTCCGCCCTGATGGCGGCATCCGCCAGGGCGTCCACCAGCCGCAGGCTGTCCACCGAGTGCACGACGCCGGCGTACGAGGCGACCGACCGCGCCTTGTTGCGCTGCAGCTGCCCGATGAAGTGCCAGCGCAGCTCAGGAGGGCACGCGACAGCCTTGGGGGCGGCCTCCTGGTCGCGGTTCTCCCCCACGTCCAGCACGCCCAGGGACGCCAGGCGGGCCACATCGTCGGCCGGGTACGTCTTCGTGACCGCGATCAGCGTGACCTCCCCGGGGTCCCGGGAGGCGGCCTTGCAGGCGTCGGCGACACGGGAACGGACCACGGCCAGGTTGCGTGCGATCTCCTCGGTCCGCGCGTCGTTCACAGGCACTCCAGTTCGAAGCTCCGTGCGTCGCTCACAGACACCTCCAGCTCGAAAGAGAATCGGGTGGGTCCCGAGGGACCCACCCGATTCTTTCAGGCGCCGTTCTTCAGGAAGTCCGGCACGTCGACGTCGTCGAACAGCACCCGCCGGGGCGGCGGCGGGGCCTGGCGCTCGACCGGGGCCGGCTCCTTCGGCTGGTGGTGCTGCGGCCGCGGGGCGCGGGCCTCGACCGGCCGGTAGGCCGGCGCGCCGCCGTCGAACCCGGCCGCGATCACCGTGACGCGCACCTCGTCGCCGAGCGCGTCGTCGATGACCGCGCCGAAGATGATGTTGGCGTCGGGGTGGGCCGCGTCGGTGACCAGCTGCGCCGCGTCGTTGATCTCGAACAGGCCGAGGTCGGAGCCGCCGGCGATGGACAGCAGCACGCCGCGCGCGCCGTCCATGCTCTGCTCCAGCAGCGGGCTGGAGATCGCCGACTCGGCCGCCTCGACGGCGCGGTTGTCGCCGCGCGCGCTGCCGATGCCCATGAGGGCGCTGCCCGCCCCGCTCATGACGCTCTTCACGTCGGCGAAGTCGAGGTTGATCAGGCCGGGCGTGGTGATCAGGTCGGTGATGCCCTGAACACCGGAGAGCAGCACCTGGTCGGCCTGCCGGAACGCGTCCATCATCGAGATGCCCCGGTCGCCGAGCGCCAGGAGCCGGTCGTTGGGGATCACGATGAGCGTGTCGCACTGGTTGCGCAGCTCCTCGATCCCGGCCTCGGCCTGGACCTGCCGGCGCTTGCCCTCGAACGAGAACGGCCGGGTGACCACGCCGATCGTCAGCGCGCCGAGCTTCCGCGCGATGTTCGCCACCACCGGCGCGCCGCCGGTGCCCGTGCCGCCGCCCTCGCCGCAGGTGACGAAGACCATGTCGGCGCCCTTGAGCACCTCTTCGATCTCGTCCCGGTGGTCCTCGGCGGCGTTCTTGCCCACGTCGGGGTTGGCGCCGGCGCCGAGCCCGCGGGTCAGTTCCCGGCCGACGTCGAGCTTGACGTCGGCGTCGCTCATCAGCAGGGCCTGGGCGTCGGTGTTGATCGCGATGAACTCGACGCCCTTGAGGCCAACCTCGATCATGCGATTGACGGCGTTGACCCCGCCGCCGCCGATGCCGACGACCTTGATGACCGCGAGATAGTTGTGCGGATGTGTCATCGGACTGCCTTTCCTTTCGAGGTTGGCGAGCGCCGATCCTTCCCGGAGCCGTCAGACTGGTGAAGCCCGGCCCCGCGACGGGCGGCGTCCGCCATGCAGACGCACTGGATGCGGGTCCCGCAAACCCTCACCCTTTACTAGAGGCTTATAGTTATGTCAACTAATGCCTTATCGCAAGGTAAGGGCCCGACTGTCGCGATCCAAGGACCGCCGCCCGGCGTGTCGCCTATTCCCCGACGACGCCGTCGACCAATTCCCTAACGGCGTCGAGGTGTCCGTTGTGACGGGCGGTCTCCTCGATCATGTGCAGAAGCACCCAGCGGACCGAAACGGGCTCGCCGTGCCGCAGTCCCGCGGCCGTCCCGGCGAGATCGACGTCACGCATCAGGGCGCGGGAGACATCGCATTGGCGCCGGTACCGGTCGAGGTTGCCGGCCAGGGTGGCGCCGGGCACCCGGCGCCAGTCGGCGTCGTCGTCCCCGGCGCTCCACGGCACCGGCACGTCGAGACCGGCGACGACCCGCTCGAACCAGTACGACTCGACCGCCGTGAGATGCGACACCAGCCCGGCGGCGCTGGTCAGCGGTGACGCCGGCAGCGGGGTCCGCCAGGCGTCCTCCTCGGCGAGCCCGGCGCACTTCACGTGGACGGTCTCCCGGTGCCAGTCGAGCCACCCCAGCAGCAGCGCCCGCTCGTCGCCGAGGAAGGGGACGTCGGAACGGGTCACCGCTCCAGCACCGCCCCGGGCGCGCTCACGTCGAGGGTCTTGTCCGGCTGGAGCTTCGCGAGCTGCAGCACCCTGACCTTGGCCTCGTTCTGGGTCGCGTCGCCCCACACGACCGTGCGGCGCTCGGTGAGCTCCAGCCGGACCCGCGTCGGCGTGTCGGCGGCCAGGGCCACCATCTGCGACCGCAGCCACGGCGGCAGCGCCGCCAGGACGGTCAGCGCGGCCCGGGTGGCTGGGTCGCCGGGGGCGGGCGTGGCGAGGCGCACCACCGGCAGGCCCGCCGGCACGGAGCCGACCGGGAGGTAGGCCACGCCGTCGGCGTCCAGCAGCACGAACCCCAGGGCCGCCGGCACCGCGGCGATCGCCGTCCGCTCGCGCACGGCGAGCACCAGGGTGCGGGGGTAGTCCTTGGAGGCGCTGACCGTCCGTACCGGCTTCAGCGCCCGCACCCGCCGCTCCACGGCGGCGAGGTCGAGCCGGGCCAGGGGCGTGCCGGTGGCGACCCCGGCCGCCTCCCGGACGTCCTGGGCCGCCAGCGCCGACACGCCGGTGACCCGGATCCCGTGGACCCCGAACACCGGCGTGGCGTAGACGACGGCGACGGCCCCGCCGAGCAGCGCGGCGACGCCGAGCCCGACCAGCCAGGACAGCGCGGCGCGGAGGCGGTGCCGCCGGGCCCGCTGCGCGAAGCGCCGCTGCGACGAGCCGGCGGGCGCCGAGCGGGGTGCCAGGACCAGCCGCCAGCCGCGCGTGGACGTCAAGGGCGGTCAGTCCTCGATCATTCGCCGTCGGGCCGGTTGTGCCGGCCGACGTATCCGTCGCCGGTGTTCTTGAGCGCGGCGAGCAGCTCGTCACCCATGAGGGAGATCGGCGGCGCGCCCATCGTGACGACGACGTCGCCCTCCCGGACGCGGGCGACGACCTCGCCCGGGACGTCCTCCCACGACGGCACGAACACCTTGCGGTCCTCGGGCAGGTCGACGGCGGCGGTCAGCGCGACCCCGCCCTCCCCCGGCTCGCGGACCTCGCCCGGGCCGAACACCTCCATGATGATCGCCTCGTCGGCCAGGGACAGCGCGGCGGCGATCTCGGTCAGGTAGTCGCGGGTGCGGTACATCCGGTAGGGCTGGAACACCACGATCAGCCGCCCGTCCCCGGCGACCTCGCGCAGGGTGCGCATCGCCGCCTCGATCGGGACGTGGTGATACGCGTACTCGTCGTAGATCCGCACGCCGGCCTCGGCGCCCTTGAACTCGAAGCGCCGCCGCACCCCGGGGAACGTCGACAGCGCCTCGATCGCCGACTCGGCCGGGATGCCGAGCCGCAGGGCGGTGAGCAGCGCCCCGGCCGAGTTGAGGCCGAGGTGCGCGCCGGGGACCGGCAGGTGCACCTCGCCGAGCGGCACGCCGTCGTGGTGCGCCACGTAGCGCACACCCTGCGCGGAGGAGCGCACCTCCGACAGGCGCAGGTCGGCGTCGGGGGCGGTGCCGTAGGTGACGACGTCGCCGCCGGCCTCGCGGACCCGCACGATCATCCGCTGGGCGCCGGGGTCGTCGGCGCAGGTGACCACGAAGCCGCCGGGCTCGACGCGGGCGCAGAACTCGACGAACGCGTCCTCGAGCCCCTGCAGGTCGCCGTACGTGTTGAGGTGGTCGGCGTCGATGTTGGTGACGACCGCGACGTGCGGGTTGTAGAGCAGGAACGACCGGTCGCTCTCGTCGGCCTCGGCGACGAACAGCTCGCCGCTGCCGTGGTGGGCGTTGGAGCCGACCTCGGAGATCTCCCCGCCGATGACGAACGACGGGTCGAGCCCGGCGTGCTGCAGCATCAGGGTGATCATCGACGTCGTCGTCGTCTTCCCGTGGGTACCGGCGACCGCGACGCTCCTGCGCCCGACCATCGTCGCGGCGAGGGCCTCGGAGCGGTGCATGAGCCGCAGCCCCCGCTCCCGGGCGGTGACGAGCTCGATGTGGTCCTGCGGGATCGCGGTCGAGTAGACGACCGTGTCGACCCCGTCGAGGTTGGCCGGCTGGTGCTCGCGGAAGATCGTGCCGCCGAGGGCCTTGAGCGCCGCCAGCTGCGGCCACTCGCGCAGCTCGCTGCCGGACGTGGGGATGCCCCTGGTGAGCAGGAGCCGGGCGAGCCCGCTCATGCCGACCCCGCCCACCCCGACCAGGTGCACCCTGCCGAGGTCCTCGGCGGTGAGCGCCGGCTGTGTTTCCGAGGTCATGCTCCAACCACCTTCAGCAGGTACCGGCGAAGGGCCTCGTCGCCGTCGCGGCGACCGTAACCGGCGGCGGCGCGGCTCATCGCCGCGAGCCGGGCGCCGTCGCGCACCAGGGGCACCACGGTGTCGGTGACCCACTGCGGGGAGAGGTCGCCGTCCTCGACGATGAGGCCGCCACCGGCCTCGACGACCGGCAGCGCGTTGCGGCGCTGCTCGCCGTTGCCCCACGGCAGCGGCACGTAGATGGCCGGCATGCCGACCGCGGCGGTCTCCGCGCAGGTCATCGCGCCGCCCCGGCACAGCGCCAGGTCACCGGCCGCGTAGCCGAGCTCCATCTCCGACAGGAACTTGACCTTCACGTACGGCGCGGGTAGGCCGGTGGGGACCTCGACGTCGTCGTTGCGGGCGCCGATGATGTGCAGCACCTGCACCCCGGAGCCGGTGATCTGCTTGGCCGCGCCGGACACCGCCAGGTTGATCGAGCGGGCGCCGGCCGACGCGCCGAAGACGAACAGCGTCGGCAGGTGCGGGTCGAGGCCGAAGTGGGCGCGGGCCCGCTCCCGCAGCGCGGCCCGGTCGAGGCCGGCGATGCTCTGCCGCAGCGGCACCCCGACGACCTCGGCGTGCGCCACGGCGGGGATCTGCTGCGCCTGGTGGGGGAAGCCGAGCACGATGTGCTTCGTGAAGCGCATGCCCATCTTGTTGGCCACGCCCACGGGCACGTTGACCTCGTGGATGACCGTGGGGGTCTTGCGCCGCCACGCGGCGATGTAGGCGGGCACGGAGACGTAGCCGCCGAACCCGACCACCGCGTCGGCCTCGACCTCGTCGAGGATCTCGCGGGTGGCCCTCGCCGCCTTGTACATCCGGTCCGGGGTGCGGACCAGGTTCATGTTCACGGAGCGGGGCAGCTGGAAGGCCGGGACGTGGCGCAGGTCATAGCCGCGCTGGGGGATGATCTCACCCTCCATCCCACGCTCCGAGCCGATACAGGTGATCCGCAGGCCCGGGTCGTGCCTGCGGAGGCAGTCGGCGAAGGCGAGCAGCGGGTAGATGTGCCCGCCGGTGCCTCCGCCGGCCAGCACCACGGAGCGCAGCGCTGCCATCAGGAGCTCCTTCCGCGGGTCCGCCCTGGGCTGCCGCCCTGCGGCGTCAGTGGACGGCCCGTCGCGCGTGTCGAGGGGACGTCACCGTCGCTGTCGGCGCGGGCGCGCGGCAGCGGCGGCAACGGCGCCCAGAGTAGTCGCACCCACTTTCGCGGCGGACGGGCGTGCATGGCTCTGGCACAGTCGGGCTCGGCGCGGGCCGCGGAGCTGAGCATCCCGGCCGCGCCGAGGGCCACGACCAGGGCGGTGCCGCCGTCGGAGATGAACGGCAGCGGCAGGCCGGTGATCGGCATGATCCCGACCACGCCGCCGATGTTGATGATCGCCTGCCCGACGAACCAGATGGTGATCGCGGCGGCGACGAGCCGGCGGAACGGGTCCTCGACCCGGCGGGCGATGCGCAGGCCCGTGTAGGTGAGCATGCCGAACAGGACGAGGACGACCAGGCAGCCGACGACGCCGAGCTCCTCGGCGACGATGGCGAAGATGAAGTCGTTGTGCGCGTTGGGCAGCCGGCCCCACTTCAGCTGGCTCTCGCCGAGGCCGACGCCGAACCAGCCGCCGTTGCCGATCGCCCACAGCCCGCGCAGGTACTGGTAGCGCCCGTTCCGCGCGTCGGGGTCGATGGACGGGTCGAAGAACACCTTGATGCGGGCCAGCCGGTAGTCCTTCTCGGCCGGCAGGAGGATCAGCGCGAGGACGCCGGCGGCGGCGAGGCCGCCGAGCCAGGCGAAGACCGGCAACCGCGCGCCGGCCGCCCACAGCAGCCCGGTGAAGAGGACCACGAGGCAGATCATGGAGCCGAGGTCGTTGTAGCCGACGAGGAGCAGCAGCGCCACCGTCACCGGCAGCAGCGGCATGAACAGCTCCCGCCACGACAGGATCGTGCGCCCCTTGCGCACCAGCAGGTCGGCGCCCCAGACGACGAGGGCGACCTTCGCGAGCTCCGCCGGCTGCACCTGGACGCCGCCGAGGTGCAGCCACAGGTCCTCGGCCCAGATCGGGCCGAGCCGGATCGCCTTCACCTTCTCGCCGGGCGGGGTGCGGCTGGCGGAGAGCCAGCCCATCAGGTCGACGAAGGCCATGAGCACGAACGCGGCGATGAGCAGCGGCATGGCGATGGCCCGGAACGTGCGGACCGGCAGCCGCTGGCAGACCCAGAACACGACGAGCCCGACCACGGCGAAGATCGTCTGCTTGAACACCGGGCCGAACGGGTCGCCGGTCTCCGCGACGCCCTCGATGCCGGTGACGGAGAACACCATGGCCAGGCCGATGAAGACCAGCAGCCCGACGCTGGACAGCAGCAGGTAGTAGGAGGCGAGCGGCCGGTCGAGCAGGCCGCGCAGCGCGTCGAACCAGCCGAGGATCCCGCTGCCGGGCGGTGCGGGCGGCGACGCGGGTGCCCCCGGCGCCGAGGTCGTCTGGTTGGCCGGCGCCGGTGGCACCGCCGCGGCCGCCGCCGACGTGTCCTGCTCCCCATCGCCCCGCATGGGGACCATCATGCCGCCGGGACCCGCGAGGTCTGGCGACCACGGGGTCCCGGCGTGTCGGACCGGCTCGATGTCCGGCGCGGCCGGCGGGCGGGATCAGCCGGAGCCGCTCATCACCCGCAGGAAGTCGGCGGCGAACAGGCCGAGCGACGCGGCCATGCCCAGGCCGGCGATGATCCAGAAGCGGACCACGATGTTGACCTCGCTCCAGCCGGCGAGCTCGAAGTGGTGCTGCAGGGGCACCATCCGGAAGATGCGCTTGCCGGTCGTGCGGTAGGAGCCGATCTGCATGATCCACGTCACGACGATGATGAAGAACAGCAGGCCCATCAGCGGCAGCAGCAGGACGGTCTTGGTCGCCACGGCGAGGCCGGCGATGAGCGAGCCGAGCGCCATGGAGCCGGTGTCGCCCATGAAGATCCGCGCCGGGGAGGTGTTCCACCACAGGAAGCCGACCAGCGCGCCGACGGCCGCGCCGGCGATGAGCGCCATCTCGAGGGGGTCGCGGACGTCGTAGCAGTAGCTGGCGGTGTACTCGGGGTCGGCGCACCAGTGCCGGTACTGCCAGAACGCGATCGCCATGTAGCTGCCGATCACCAGGATCGACGTGCCGGTCGCGAGGCCGTCGAGGCCGTCGGTGAGGTTCACCGCGTTGGACATCGACATGACCACGAACACGAAGAAGACGACGGCGCCGATCTTGGTGATGTCGAGCCAGTCGATGTCGTGCACCCATGACAGCTTCGGGCTGGCGACCGTGGTGACGACCGAGTCGCCGGTCTGCTTCGCCGGCACGTACAGGGCGATCGCGCCGAAGATCGCGCCGATCAGCGCCTGGCCGATGAGCTTGCCGCGCTTGTTGAGCCCGTCGCTGTTGCGCTTGGCGACCTTGAGGTAGTCGTCGAGGAAGCCGAGCAGGCCGGTGAAGACGAACAGGCCCAGCAGCACCACCGCGGTCGCGGTCGGGCCGCTCGGGCGCAGCTGCTGGTCCGGCAGCGTGGTCAGCGCGATGTGCCCGCCGGTGTAGGCGATGAGCGTGGCGAAGATGAACACCACGCCGCCCATCGTGGGCGTGCCCTTCTTGCCCAGGTGGCCCTGCGGTCCGTCGGTGCGGATCGGCTGGTCGGCCTTGAGCCTGGTGAAGTACTTGATCGCGATCGGGGTGCCGAACAGCGAGATGAGGAACGCCACGAACGCGGCGACGAAGACGGCCCTCACCTGGCGCCCGCCCGCAGGGCGTCGGCGATGTCCCACGTCCGGTATCTGGATCCCTTGACCAGGACCACGTCGCGGGGCCGCAGCTCGGCGCGCAGCAGCGCGACGGCGGCCTCCTGATCGGTCACGAGCACCGGGTCTCCTCCCCAACTCGCCACGACGGACGCACCGTGCAGGATCGGCGCGGCCTGCTCGCCCACGGCCACGAGGCGGTCGACGCCGAGCTCAGCGGCGAGGCGACCGACCTCCTCATGTCCGGTTCGCTCATACTCACCGAGCTCTGCCATGGAGCCGAGCACGGCGATCATCCGCCGCCCGCCGGCCACCGCGACGAGCGCCCGGAGCGCCGCCGCCATGGACGCCGGATTGGCGTTGTACGAGTCGTCGATGACCGTGACATCGTCGGCACGGTCGAAGACATCCATCCTTCGGCTCGACAAGCCCTCTAGATCGCCGAGTGTGGCGGCGATCGTGGCCGGATCCACACCGGCGTGCGACGCCACGGCAGCGGCGAGTGACGCGTTGCCGACCTGGTGCCGCCCGGCGACGTCGAGCCGCACCTCGACCGGGTCCGCGCCGGGCAGGTGCAGCGTGAAGCCGAACCGGCCGCGGCCGAGGTCCACGACGTCCGTGGCGCGCACATCCGACAGTTCTGACTCGCCCACGAGGCGCACCGGGGCGGCGCTGCGCGACGCCATCGACCGGACCCGCTCGTCGTCGGCGTTGAGGATCGCGAGACCGTCCGGGCGCAGCGCCTCGACGAGCTCCCCCTTGGCGAGGGTGGTGCCCTCCAGGGAGCCGAACTCGGCGATGTGCGACGTGCCCACGTTGACGACGACCGACACGTCTGGCGGCGCGATCTCGCACAGGTACCGCAGGTGCCCGGCGCCGCGGGAACCCATCTCCAGCACCAGGTAGCGGGTGTCCGCGGCGACCTTCAGCACGGTGTACGGGGTGCCGAGCTCGTTGTTCTCCGACGCGGTGGTCGCCACGGTCGGCCCCGCGGTGCGCAGCAGCGCGGCGATGAGGTCCTTGGTGCTCGTCTTGCCCGACGAGCCGGTGACCGCGACGACGGTGATGTCGTCACGCCGCTCCAGGACGGCCCGTGCGAGCAGCCCCAGGGCGGCGCGCGGGTCCTCGACGACGATCGTGGGCACGCCGTCGACGGGCCGGCTGCCGAGGACCGCGACGGCCCCGTCGGCGACGGCCTTGGCGGCGAAGTCGTGCGCGTCGACCTTCGCGCCGGCGAACGCGACGAACAGCCCGCCGGGTCCCACCTTGCGGGAGTCGTACTCGACCGGGCCGTCGACGACCGCCGCGCCGGCCGCCGGGAGGTCGGTCGCGTGCAGGGTGCCGCCGACGACGGCGGTGATCTCGGCGACGGTGAACGGGATCATGACGCCGCCCGCAGCGCCGCGGCGAGCTCGACCCGGTCGTCGAACGGCAGGACCTCGCCGCCGATCTCCTGGCCGCGCTCGTGGCCCTTGCCGAGCACCGCCACCACGTCGCCGGGCCGGGCCTCCGCGACCGCCTGGTCGATGGCGGCCCGGCGGCCGTCCACCTCGACGACGGTGGCCGCGGCGCCGGCGGTGCCGGCGAGCACCTCCGACCGGATGAACGCCGGGTCCTCGGTGCGGGGGTTGTCGTCGGTGACGATCACCAGGTCGGCGCCTTCCGCGGCGGCCCGCCCCATCAGCGGCCGCTTGCCCCGGTCACGGTCGCCGCCGGCGCCGACGACGCAGATGACGCGCCCGCCCCGGGACGCGGCGAGGGTCCGCAGCGCGGCGAGGACCTCGACCATCGCGTCGGGCTTGTGCGCGTAGTCGACGACGCCGAGCACGTCGCCGGGGGCGTCGACCCGCTCCATCCGGCCGGGCGAGCCGGGCGCCTCCGCGACGGCCTTCGCCGCGACAGAGAGGTCGACGCCGACGGCGACGAGGGCGGCGATCGCGAGCAGCGCGTTGGCGACGTTGTGCCGGCCGGGCAGGCCCACGCCGGACGCCACGGAGGCGTCGCGCCGGGTGACGGTGAACCGCTGGCCGTAGCCGTCGGGCGTGACGCCGGTGGCGCGGAAGTCCGCGGCCGGGTCGCCGGCCGCCGAGTAGGTCCACGTCGCCGGCTTGCGCAGCCGCATGACCCGCTCGTCGTCGAGGTTGAGGATCTCGGTGGCGGCGCGGCCGTCGAACAGGCGGGCCTTCGCCGCGTAGTACGCCTCGACGTCGGGGTGGAAGTCGAGGTGGTCCATGCCGAAGTTCGTGTAGCCGGCGGCGGCGAACCGGACGCCGTTGACCCGGCCGAGCTCCAGGGCGTGGCTGGAGACCTCCATGACGACGGCCTCGACGCCGCGCTCCAGCCCGGCGGCGAACAGCGCGTGCAGGTCCGTCGCCTCGGGCGTGGTGCGGGCGCTGTCGACGGTGAGGTCGCCGAGGCGGGTCTCGACCGTGCCGATGAGTCCGGTGACCTGGCCGGCGGCCCGCAGGCCGGCCTCGACGAGGTACGCCGTGGACGTCTTGCCGGCGGTGCCGGTGATGCCGATCGTGGTCAGCTGCCGGGTCGGCTCGCCGTACACGTGCGAGGCGACGGCACCGAGCGCCGCGCGCGGGTCGTCGACGACGATCGCGGGCAGGTCGCTGATCTGTGCGAGGCCGGCCGGGTCGGTGAGCACGGCGACCGCGCCGGCCTCCCTCGCCTGGCCGGCGAACTGGGCGCCGTGCACCCGCGCCCCGGGCAGGGCCGCGTACAGGTCACCGGGGCGCACCGCGGAGCTACTGTGGGTCACGCCGGTGACGGCGACCTCGCCGTCCTGCGCCACCATGGGCGCACCGGCGAGGGCCGCCAGCTCGACGGCGAGCACGGGGCGGACACTCCTCGGTCGGGGATAGCCGGGCACGGGGTCAGACCCTACCCGTCCCGCCGGGAAGTGGCAGAGCCGGTGTCACGGGTAGATCGTCAGCTTCGGCGGCTCGGTGCCCGTCGGCACCACTCCGAAGCTACTCAGGGTGACGGCCATCATGTCCTTGAACAACGGCGCGGCGACGGAACCTCCCGCACCGCTGGGCACGTGCGCGGTGACGGCGACCACGTAGCGTGGCGCCTCCGCCGGCGCCATGCCGATGAACGACACCACCTCGCCGGGGGCGTAGCCGCCGTCCTGGGGCAGCTTCGACGTGCCGGTCTTGCCCGCGATCCGATAGCCGGGGATCGCCGCCTGGTGGCCGGTCGCGTCGCCGAGCGTCGTGACACCCTCCAGCATGGTGCGTAGCTCCTGCGCGTGCACCGGATCCAGCACCCGCCGGGTCACCTGCGCGGGTGGCTTCGTCTCCGTGCCGTCCGGCGCGATGATCTTCCGGACCAGCGTCGGCTGCACCCACAGGCCGTCGTTGGCGATCGCGCCGTAGACGGCGGCCATCTGGATCGCGGTCGTCGCCACGCCGTTGCCGATCGGGATCGAGCCGGGGCTGGAGCCGGTCCACTCCCCCGGCGGCAGGAGCTGCCCCGGCGACTCGTTCGGCAGGCCGACGCCGGTGCGCTGGCCGAGACCGAACTTGCGCTGGTACTCGTACAGCTTGTCCTTGCCGAGCATGTCCGCGACGGCAATCGTGCCGACGTTCGACGACAGCGCGAGGATGCCCGGGATGGTCATCGGCGTGCCGTCCTTCTGTGGCGGGTGGTCGGTGTAGGTCGTGTCGCCCTTCTTCACCTTCGAGTTGACGACGATCGTCGACGAGGGCGTGATCAGCCCCTCCTGCAGCGCGGCGCCCATGACGATCGCCTTGTGGACCGAGCCCGGGTCGAAGACCGTCGCGGTGCACTGGTCCTTGAGATCCTCGGGGTCCGACTTGCCGGGGTCGTTGGCGGGAAAGGACGGGTAGCTCGCCATCGCCATGACCTCCGCGGTCTGACGGTCGAGCACGATCGCGGTGCCGAAGGTCGCGCCGAGCGCCGCCATCCGGGTGCCGAGCGTGTTCTGCACCAGGTACTGCAGGTCGGCGTCGATGGTCAGCTCGACCGAGCTGCCGGGCCGGGCCGGCTTGAGCTCCTGCACGCCCTGCGGCAGCGGCTTGTTGAGCTCGCCCTGGCCGCGCTCGTACGTGTGCATACCGTCGATGCCGCGCAGCTGCTGGTCGTACGCCTTCTCGATGCCGAGCTGGCCGGACAGGTCCGACTTCCTGGTGTAGCCGACGATGTTGGACGCGAGGTCGTAGCTGGGCGCGTGCCGGCGCTCGTCGCGGCCGATCTCCAGCGCGCCGGCGAAGCTCAGCTTCCCGATCCGCTCGCCGTCCTCGATCGAGATCTGGTGCGCGACGTACTCGTAGCGGACGTCGGTCTTGCCGTCGGCGCCCTTGTGCGGGGTCAGCTTGCGCACCAGGTCGGAGCGCAGCACCCCGTACTTGGCGAGGACCGCGAACAGGTCGTCCGCCGCCTTCTCCGGATCCTTGATCACCATCGGGTCGGCGGCGACGTAGCGCGTCTCGACCGAGTGCACGATGATCTTGCCGGTGCGGTCGAGGATCGCGCCGCGGGACGCGGGCAGGACGTCGTGCACCAGCCGGGCATTGAGGCCCTGCGCGGCGTAGGCGCTGGCGTCGGTGAGCTGGAGCTGGACGAGCCGGATGCCGATCGCGGCGAACATCAGCAGCGCCAGGACCGTGGCCAGCCGCAGCCGGCGGCGTGGCTCGGCGAGCTTCGGCGCGCGGTTGGTGCGCGGCAGGCGTGGGACCCGGACCCGGCTCTGCTTGCGGGGTTTGCGCACCGGAGTGGTTTTTCTCGCCGGTGTACGGGTGGCGCCGGTGCGTTTCAGCGGCTGCGCGCCGGTCCTGGCCTGGTTGGTCCTCGACGTGCCCGTCCGGACCCGCGGGTCCGCGGCCCGCTCGTCCGGTGCGGTGGGCGCCTCGCGCGCGACGGACCGCAGGCGGGGCTGCTCCCGGTCGATGCCGACCCTCGCGGCCCGCTGGCCCACGGCGCCGCGCGGATCGCCCGTCCTGCGTGGATCGCCTGTCCTGCGCGGTTCCGCCGTCCTGCGCGGTTCGGCCGCGCCACGCCGGTCGGTCGTCCTGCGCGGGTCGGTCGCTCTGCGCGGGTCGGTCGTCCTGCGCGGGTCGGTCGCCCTTCGCGGGTGGGACTCCGCGGCGGTGTCCGGATCGGTGCCGCGCGGGCTGTCGGCGGCCCGGCCGGCGGCCCGGCGGCCGGTGTCGGTGCGGCCTCCCTGCAGCACCTCGAGCGCCGGCCGGAACGGGTCGCCCCGCCCCGTGCCGGCGTGCTCGACCGACGCGTCGCGGACGGAGCGCCCCCGGGGCGTGTAGCGGCGCGCCTCGGACATCGTGCCGCGCACCGGCGGCTCGGCCCCCGATCCGGCCGTCGGGCCGGCCGCGGGGTCGCCGCCGGCACGGGAACGGGCGGCCGCACCGGCACCCCCCGCGCCTGCGCGACCGCCCGTCCGCTGCCGGCCGGCGTCACTGCCGCGACCGGCCTCCCGTCCGGCGCCCCCGCGCCGCTCGGTGCTGCTCCGCCGATCAGGAGTGTCGCCAGCCATCGTCCTGCAACTTCCCGTTGTTGAGTTTGGCTTCGTCGCTGTGCCTGAGAGGTGCCTTGGATGGGCCGGGGATGTGCCTGCGTTACTTGCTCGGACCCGGCATCTCGAGCTTGCTGCCGTCGGGCAGCAGCAGGTACGCCGGCGTGCGCGACGGCACGAGGCCCAGCCGCTTGGCCCGCGCCGCGAGCGTCACGGGCGACTCCTTGTCGGCCAGGTCGCTGCGGAGCCGCGCCTCGTCACGGTCGAGGGTGCTCTGCTTCGTCCTGAGCGCGTCGAGCCGGAACGCGTTCTCGGCGATCCGCGTGTTGAGCACGAGGATGCCGACCACGCCGATGAGCACCAGCACGAGCACGAGCGCCACGAACGGCGCGCGCGGTGCGGTGACCGGCGCCGGTGGTGCGACGCGCAGCCTTGGCCGCTGCTCGTCCCGGGTCTTCTCGTGCGGCGTCCGCCGCTCCCTCGCCGGCCTGTCCTGCGGTGCAGGCTGGGTGGTCCCCCGCTCCGGCTGGAGCGCCGTCGCGCCGATGATCGGCGCGTCGCTCCGCTCGTCAACCTGGCGCGCCGTGGTCCGGCCCCCCGACCGCGATGCACCCTGCTGACTTCTGCGCGGCCGGTCGGCCGGCAGTGTCGTCACGTTCATCTCACACCTCCCCCAGAGGTTGTGCCTTGTTGCAGTTACTTGCTGTCCGCGGGTTCCCTGCGTTCGACGGCTCTGAGCCGCACGGACGCCGCCCGTGGGTTGGCCGCCACCTCGGCCGCGTCGGGGAGCTCCGCTCCCCTGGTGAGGACTCTCAGCTCCGGCTCGCTGCCCGCCGGCTCGAACGGCAGCTCGACCGGCACCGTCGACCGCGACCGCCCGACGATCGCCTGCTTGACCAGGCGGTCCTCGAGCGAGTGGTACGACAGCACGACCATCCGGCCGCCCGGCTTCAGCGCGTCGAGCGCCGCCGGCAGCGCCCGCTCGAGCACGGCGAGCTCGCCGTTGACCTCGATCCGCAGCGCCTGGAACGTGCGCTTGGCCGGGTGCCCGCCGGTCCGCCGCGCCGGCGCCGGGATCGAGTCCCGGACCAGCTCGGCCAGCCTGGCGGAGGAGTTCAGCTCCCCCTTGCCGCGCTCGCGGAGGATCGCCTGCGCGATCCGGGAGGCGAACTTCTCCTCCCCGTACACCCGGAGGACGCGGGCGAGATCGCCGTGGCTGTACGTGTTGACCACCTCGGCCGCGGTGATGCCCCGCGTCTGGTCCATCCGCATGTCCAGCGGCGCGTCCTGGGCGTAGGCGAACCCACGATCGGCCTCGTCGAGCTGCATCGACGACACCCCCAGGTCGAACAGCGCACCGTCGATCCCCGCACCGTCCAGCACCTCCTCAAGCTCGTCGTAGACGGCGTGCACGAGGCGGGTCCGGTCCGCGTACGGCGCCAGCCGCTGCCCGGCGAGGCGCAGCGCCTGGGTGTCGCGGTCCAGCCCGAGCAGCCGCGCCCCCGGGTGCGCCAGCAGCACGGCTTCGGCGTGACCGCCGAGGCCGAGCGTGGCGTCCAGGTGCAGCGCGCCCGCGCGGTCCAACGCCGGGGCGAGCAGCTCGAGACAGCGCTCGAGCAGCACGGGAACGTGAATGTCCCGCTCCCCCATCGTCGACCCCCTACCGCGGCGGATTCGCGGCCCGCCGTCGTGCTGAACGTTGCTGTTCCCTGTGCTCCGGTGAGCTGAAACGTGATTCACGTCCTGCTTCGCGGGTCGTCGTCGGCGGTTTCCGGTGCGCTGCCGCGCGTTTCCGTGCGCCACCGCGCGTTCCGTGCGGTGCGTACTGTGCGGTGCGTGCTGTGCTGTCGGTGCTGCTGTTCGGTGCGGTAGTGCACGAGCGCCGTACCGCCAGCTCCCCATCCGCCCACTCCGCCCTGGCGCCGGGGAAGTGGCGTCAGGACCTTGGAGCGGCTGGAGAGCTCGCGGCACGGCGTTCGACTGGGTGCCTGCAGATGGACCTCACAGCCCGCCCGGCAGCACCCCCTCCTCGATCCCGGCGAAGTCCTCTTCGCTGTCGGCGAGGTAGGTGTCCCACGCCTGGCGGTCCCAGATCTCCACCCTGGTGCTCGCGCCGATCACGACCAGCTCGCGGTCCAGCCCGGCATACTCGCGGAGATGCTGCGGGATGGTGACCCGACCCTGACGGTCGGGGACCTCGTCGTGAGCGCTTGCGAAGAACACCCTGCTGTAGGCCCGGGCGGCCTTGTGGGTCATCGGTGTCGCACGAAGCTGTTCGGCGATCCGGGCGAACTCGGCGCCGGGAAACACGTAGAGACAGCGCTCCTGCCCCTTGGTGATCACGACACCTCCCGCCAGCTCATCCCGAAACTTGGCCGGCAGGATCAACCGGCCCTTGTCGTCCAGGCGGGGAGTGTGGGTGCCGAGAAACATCGACATCCACCCCTTCCCACCGCGAACGGTCCCCCCGGGGCCGGCCGAGCCCCCCGGCTCCGCCATCGCGCTCCACTGTACTCCACTTCCCTCCACCGTCAACGCGAAAACACCGGAAGTGACATCGGCGTGCGTGAAGAAATCCCACGTCAAACGGGGTGCGTCGAGGTGGAGGGCGGTTGGCCGACCGGTCACCCGTACGGTCGGTTCGGCCGATCGTAAATATGGACGAACCGCTCATCAGGTCGGACTTCGCCGGTGCTTTATGGCTCCGTTAAGGTCCCCGGCGGGCGCGGCCCGGCGTTGGTGGAGGGAAGTGGAGGGTTCCGGGACGAGCGGTGGAGTGAGCCCGCGGTCGGTTGTCGGACGGTGGACGGCGTTGGGCGCGTGATCCGTGGCAGGTAGGGTCTGCGGCATCGCCGGAAGACAGTGGAAGTGAGATGACGGACCACAAGCTCCCGATGCGGGCGAAGCTCGCCACATCGTTGTCGCGCGGCGCTGCCGCACTGTCCCGCGCCACCGGCCGGGGCGACGGCTCCGTCATCGGCGGCCGGATCGCCCTGATGGTCGACCCCAACCTCCTCGCCGAGCTCGCGGCGGGCCGGGAGATCGCCCTGATCTCGGGCACCAACGGCAAGACCACCACGACCCGGCTCACCGCGGCCGCCATGGGCGTGCTCGGCGACGTCGCCACCAACAGCCTCGGCGCCAACATGCCCACCGGGCACACATCGGCGCTGGCCAAGGCGGGCGCCACGCCGTATGCGGTGCTCGAGGTCGACGAGCACTACCTGAAGCAGGTCCTCGACGCGACCCGCCCGAAGGTCGTCGCGCTGCTCAACCTCAGCCGCGACCAGCTGGACCGGGCCAAGGAGGTCGCGATGATGGCGGCCCTGTGGCGCGACGCGCTGCCCGGCCGCGACCTGCACCTCGTCGCCAACGCCGACGACCCGATGGTGGTGTGGGCGGCGGGCAAGGCGGTCGCCTCCGGCACCGGCGTGACCTGGGTCGCCGCCGGCCAGCGCTTCCACGACGACTCGTGGGTGTGCCCCGAGTGCGGCTCGTCGATCGAGCGCAACGGCGACCAGTGGGCCTGCGTCGCCGGCAACCTGAGCCGGCCCGTGCCGAGCTGGGCCGTCTCCGGCGACGGGGTGGTCGACAGCACCGGCACGTATCACCACATCGAGCTGCAGCTGCCGGGCCGGGTCAACCGCGCGAACGCCGCGACCGCCCTCGCCGTCGCCGCCCACTTCGGCGTCCCCCCGGCGAAGGCCGTGCCCGAGCTGGCGAAGGTCGCCTCGATCGCCGGCCGGTACGCGGTGGTCGAGCGCGACGGCAGGGTCGTGCGCCTGCTGCTGTCGAAGAACCCGGCGGGCTGGCTCGAGGCCTTCGACATGGCCGACGACGTGCCGACGCTGCTGTCCATCAACGCCCGCGACCCCGACGGGCTGGACACGTCGTGGCTCTACGACGTGGACTTCTCGCCCCTGCGCGGGCGGCGCGTCCTCGTCACCGGTGACCGGGCCATGGACCTCGCGGTCCGGCTCGAGGTCAACGAGGTGCCGTTCGAGCACGTCAAGTCCTTCTCGCAGGCGCTCACGCTGATCCCGCCGGGCCGGCTCGAGGTCATCGCCAACTACACCGCATTCCAGGACATCCGAGCGGAGCTGGACCGTGTCAACTGAGTCGCGCCTGCGCCTGATCTGGCTGTACCCGGACCTGCTGTCCACGTATGGCGACCGGGGCAACCTGCTGATCCTGGCCCGCCGCGCCGATCTGCGCGGCCTGCCCGTCGAGTGCGCCGAGGTCCGCGCGGACCAGGCCGTGCCGTCCGACGGCGACGTGTACCTCATCGGCGGCGGCGAGGACGGCCCGCAGGCCCTGGCGGCCCAGCGCCTCATCGCCGACGGCGGCCTGCGCCGCGCCGTCGACCGCGGCGCCACCGTCTTCTCCGTCTGCGCCGGCTATCAGCTGCTGGGCAACTCCTTCTACGCCAAGGGCGCCAAGTGCGCGGGCCTGGGCCTGCTCGACCTGGACTCCGACCGCGGCGAGACCCGCGCCGTCGGCGAGCTGGCCGGCGAGTGCGACCCCGCGCTGGGCCTGCCGACCCTCACCGGCTTCGAGAACCACGGCGGCCGCACCCACCTCGGGCCCGGTGTCCGCCCCCTGGCCCGGGTCACCGCCGGCATCGGCAACGACGGCCGCTCCGAGGGCGCCTGGCACGGCCGGATCCTCGGCACGTATTCCCACGGCCCGGCCCTCGCCCGCAACCCCGGCATCGCCGACCTGCTCCTGCGCTGGGCCACCGGCATGACCATGGAGCCGATCGACGACCGCTGGCCGACCCGGCTGCGCGACGAGCGCCTCTCCGCCGTCCTCGACAAGTAGCCACCGACCGCGAAGGGCGCCTCCGGAGAACCGGAGGCGCCCTTCGCCGTGCTGTGTCACACGAAGGCCTAGACGACGATCGAGACCATGCGGCCCTTCACGACGATGACCTTCTTCGGGGTCTTGCCGGTCAGCTGCGCCGCGACCTCGACCAGGGCGGCCTCGCGGACCGCTTCCTCGGACGCGTCGGCGGCGATCTCGAACGTGCCGCGGACCTTGCCGTTGACCTGCACGGGGTACTTCACCGACTCCGCGACCAGGAACGCCGGGTCGGCGACCGGGAAGTCGGCGTAGGCGATCGACGACCCGTTGCCCAGGCGCTGCCACAGCTCCTCGGCCAGGTGCGGCGCGAACGGGGAGACCATCCGCACCAGCGGGTCGACGACCTCGCGGGGGGCGCCGGCCGGGGAGACCTGCGTGGCGCGGTTGGTCAGCTCGATCAGCTTCGCGATCGCGGTGTTGAAGCGCATCTCCTCAATGTCGACCCGGACGCCGTCGATGACGCGGTGCAGCAGGCGGCGGGTCTCGTCGTCCAGGGCCTCGTCGGTCACCCGGGTGGCGTCGGTCTGCTCGTCGACGACCAGGCGCCAGACGCGCTGCAGGAAGCGCTGCGCGCCGACGACCGCACGGGTCTCCCACGGGCGGGACACGTCCAGCGGGCCCATGGACATCTCGTAGACGCGGAAGGTGTCGGCGCCGTACCGCTCGCACATCTCGTCGGGCGTGACGACGTTCTTCAGCGACTTGCCCATCTTGCCGTACTCGCGCTTCACCGGAGCGTCGTTGTAGAAGTACTGCCCGGGTGAGCGCTCCTCGACCTCCTCGGCGGGCACGTAGACGCCGCGCTCGTCGGTGTAGGCGTAGGCCTGGATGTAGCCCTGGTTGAACAGCTTGCGGAAGGGCTCCTCGCTGCTGATGTGGCCCAGGTCGAACAGGACCTTGTGCCAGAAGCGCGCGTACAGCAGGTGCAGCACGGCGTGCTCGACACCGCCGACATACAGGTCGGCGCCGCCGACGTCGCCGGGCTGCTGCGGGCCCATCCAGTACCGCTCGTTGTCGGCGGCGACCAGGTCGTCCTTGTTCGACGGGTCCAGGTAGCGCAGCTCGTACCAGGACGAACCCGCCCACTGCGGCATGACGTTGGTCTCGCGGGTGTAGGCCTTCGGCCCGTCGCCCAGGTCCAGCGTGACCTCGACCCATTCCTTGGCGCGCGACAGCGGCGTCTCGGGCATGCTGTCGGCGTCGTCGACGTCGAACGTCCGCGGCGAGAAGTCCTCGACCTCGGGCAGCTCGACGGGCAGCATCGAGTCGGGCAGCCCGATCGGCAGGCCGGTCTCGTCGTACACGATCGGGAACGGCTCGCCCCAGTACCGCTGCCGGCTGAACAGCCAGTCCCGCAGCCGGTACGTGATGGCGCCGACGCCGTGCCCCTCGGCCTCCAGCCAGTCGATGATCCTGGCCTTCGCCTCGGCGACGCCCAGGCCGTCCAGGAAGGAGGAGTTGATCGCCGGGCCGTCGCCGGTGAAGGCTTTCCCGTCGAAACCGTCGGTGGGCTGCACCGTCCGGATGATCGGCAGGTCGAAGACCTCGGCGAACTCCCAGTCGCGCTCGTCCTGGCCCGGCACCGCCATGATCGCGCCGGTGCCGTAGCCGGCCAGCACGTAGTCGGCGATGAAGACGGGGATGCGCGAGCCGTTGACCGGGTTCACCGCATACGCGCCGGTGAAGACGCCGGTCTTCTCCTTGGCGTCGGCCTGCCGCTCCACGTCGGACTTCCCCGCCGCGAACGCGCGGTAGGCGGCGACCGCCTCACCCGGGGTGGCGTGCCCGCCGGTCCAGACCTCGGGGATCCCGTCCGGCCAGGCGGCGGGGACCAGCGAGGAGACCAGCTCGTGCTCCGGGGCCAGCACCATGTACGTGGCGCCGAACAGCGTGTCGGGCCGGGTGGTGAACACCCGGATCGCGGCACCGCCGTCGGTGGCGAAGTCGACGTGCGCGCCCCGGGACCGGCCGATCCAGTTGCGCTGCATGGTCTTGACCTTCTCCGGCCAGTCCAGCCGCTCCAGGTCGTCCAGCAGCCGGTCACCGTACGCGGTGATCCGCATCATCCACTGCCGCAGGCTCCGCTTGAACACGGGGAAGTTGCCCCGCTCACTGCGCCCGTCGGGGGTGACCTCCTCGTTGGCCAGCACGGTGCCCAGCCCGGGGCACCAGTTGACCGGCGCCTCGGAGATGTACGCCAGCCGGAACCCGTCGACGACCTCGCGCCGCTCGACCGGCGTCAGGTCGGCCCACGCGCGGCCGTCCTCCAGCGCCCGCGCGCCGGAGGAGAACTGCTCGATCAGCTCCTCGATCGGGCGGGCCTTCTGCGCGTCGGTGTCGAACCAGGAGTTGAAGATCCGCAGGAAGATCCACTGGGTCCAGCGGTAGAACTCGGTGTCGGTGGTGGCGACGCTGCGACGGTCGTCGTAGGCCAGCCCCAGCCGGCGCAGCTGGCCACGGTACCGCTCGACGTTGGCCTCGGTGGTGACCCTCGGGTGCGTGCCGGTCTGCACCGCGTACTGCTCGGCGGGCAGGCCGAACGCGTCGAACCCCATCGGGTGCAGCACGTTGTAGCCGGCCATGCGGAAGTACCGCGTGTAGCAGTCGGTGCCGATGTAGCCCAGCGGGTGACCGACGTGCAGCCCCGAGCCGGACGGGTACGGGAACATGTCCATCACGTACAGCTTCGGCGCGCCCGCGCGCGGGTGGCTCGGGTCGCTGAGCGGGCCGGTCGGGTTCGGCGCGTAGAAGGTGCTGTGCTCCGACCAGTAGTCCTGCCAGCACGCCTCGATGTCCGCCGCCATCGCCGCCGTGTAACGGTAGGGCGGGATGTCGACCGCTCCGTCGGTCACAGCCTCACTCATGACTTCTCGCCGCCTTAGGTCTCGGGTGTCCAACATTGTCCGGGCATGAAAAAACCCCTCACGCAGGAGGGGTCGCCGTGCGGACGCAGTCAGTGCGTCAGCACGGCTCGCTAAGAAGCCGGACAGCCCATGTCATGCTTCGGAGTGTACCGCAGGGTCCGCGGCCGCTCGCAGCGCGTTTCGGCCGCCCCCGCGTGCGGCGCGTTCACCCGCGTGGTTCAGGCGCGCACAGCGGCCGGTACACCACCGGCGCACCGCACCTCGAACCGCAGCCGCTCCCCGCCCAGGGCGAACTCCACCCGCGACTTGTTGCGCGGCCCCGCCTGCAGGGAGACCAGGCTGCCACCGGCGGCGGGCTCGGCGCCGGTGACGTTGACCCGGTCGCCGGCGCACGCCGCGACGACGACCCCACCGGCCGTGCCGAGCCTGACGGACGGCCCCGCCGCGGGTGCGGTCTGTCCCTTGCCGGTGTTGCCGGTGTGTCCGGGGTTTCCGTTCCCGTTCGCGGCGTCTGTACCGACCGGGCCGCCGCCGCCCGATCCGCCGGCTGCGCCGCCCGCGCTGGCACTCTGGCCGGTGCCCGGCTGAGCGCCCGGCGGACTGGCCGAGGCGTCCGGCGAGCCGGCCGCGGCCGGCGCGCCGCGGGCCACCGCCGCCCCGGTGGTGACCTGCGGTTCGCTGGTCGGGCGGCTCAGCGCGAACGTCACCAGCACCGCCGCCACCGTCACCACCACCGCCAGCCCGGCGAGCACCCGCCGCCGCTCACCCGCGTCGTCACCGACCGCGTCCGTCGCGCGCTCACCCGTGACCGGCGCGACCCGGTCGGACTGCACTGACGCGTCCAGGCCGGGCTCCGCCGGCGCGACCCGGTCGGGCTCCACCGGGGCGGGGCCGACCGGGGCGGTGGCGGCGCCGAGGGCCGTGGTGCCGTCCGTCCGGGGCGCGCTTCCCGCGGCGGTCAGGGGCGTCGGCACCTCCGGTACAAGATGCGGCTCCTCGGCACTTGGACGGGGCGACACGCCCGCCGCCGCGGCGAGCACGGCCGCCGCCTCCTCCGCGGACGGGCGGGCGGCCGGCGCCTTGACCAGGCAGCGCATGCACAGGTCCCGGACCTGCGGCGGCACTCCGGGCAGGTCGGGCAGCGGATCGGGCGCGACGGTCACGTGCGAGCGCAGCATCTGGGCGGTGGCCTCGCCGTCCCACGGCAGGCGGCCGGTGAGGCACCGGTAGAGCAGCATCCCGAACGCGTACACGTCGCTGGCGGGCACCGCCTCGTCGCCGACCAGGCGCTCCGGCGCGAGATAGGCGGGCGTGCCGAGGACCAGGCCGGCGGCGTCGAGACCGCTGTCAGGATCACCGAGGGTGCCGACGATGCCGAAGTCGAGGAGCTTCGCCGCGCCCGGGGTGAGCACCACGTTGCCGGGTTTGACGTCGTGGTGCACGAAGCCCTCGGCGTGCGCGGCGGCCAGGCCGGCGGCGATCTCGGCGCAGACCCGGATCGTCACGGCGGGGCTGAGCGGTCCCGCGGCGAGCCGCTCGGCGAGCGTCGGCCCGCGCAGCAGCTCCATGACGACGAACGGGTTGCCCCCGGCGGTCTCGCCGAAGTCGTAGACACCCGCGACGTTCGGGTGCGAAAGGCTCGCCGTGGCCCGCGCCTCGATCCGGATCCGGTGGCGCCAGGCGGGATCGGCGGCGAACGGGCCGGCGAGGACCTTGACGGCGACGGCCCGTCCGAGGATCTCGTCGTGGGCGCGCCACACGACCGACATGCCGCCCTCGCCGAGCCGGTCGGTGAGGCGGTAGCGACCGTTGAGGAGCTGCCCGACGTTCTGCCCCTCTTGCATGGGTCCCAGTCTGCCGGAATCGGCGCGGACCGCATCCCGGGAGATCCGTTTGTTGGACATTTGCGGGGGTACGTGCGGCTCGCCGCGGGCCCGCGGAAAAAACGTTGCAGACAGTCACGACCGTGATGTCCTGAATGACGTTTTCCGGTGCGGCGCGGTGTGCGATCCCCGGCTAGCCTGAGGGGATACAAACGGCTCGGCTTGCCAACGTTTTCGTGCAACCGGGCGGTTCACCTACGGGTCTATCACCTAACGGTGGCCACAGCAGGACACGAGGAGGCCAGTTGACCAGGCACCGCACGTTCGAGGAGCTCGGGGCCCCACTCCCCAGCCCGGAGTTCCGCGCCGCGACCGATGCGATCGTCGCCAACATCGAGCAGGTCATCGAGGGCAAGACCGCCACCGTGCGGCTCGCGCTCGCCGTGCTGCTCGCTGAGGGCCACCTCCTCATCGAAGATGTTCCCGGCGTCGGCAAGACCAAACTCGCCAAGGCCCTGGCGAAGTCGATCGACTGTTCGGTCCGGCGCATCCAGTTCACGCCCGACCTGCTGCCCAGCGACGTCACCGGCGTCAGCGTCTACAACCAGGAGACGCGCGACTTCGAGTTCAAGCCGGGCGCGGTGTTCGCCAACATCGTCGTCGGTGACGAGATCAACCGGGCCTCGCCGAAGACGCAGTCGGCGCTGCTGGAGAGCATGGAGGAGCGGCAGGTCACGGTCGACGGTGCGACCTACCCGCTGCAGGTCCCGTTCATGGTCATCGCCACGCAGAACCCGATCGAGATGGAAGGCACCTATCCGCTGCCGGAGGCGCAGCGCGACAGGTTCACCGCCCGGATCGCGATGGGCTACCCCGACATGGGTGCCGAGCTCGCGATGCTCGACGTGCACGGCCGCCACGACGCGCTCGACGACATCCTGCCCGTCTCCGACGCCACCCAGGTCCGCCGCATGATCGCCACCGTCCGTGACGTGCACGTCGCCGACGCGGTGAAGCAGTATGCGGTCAACATCGTCACCGCCACCCGCGAGTCCGGTGAGCTGCGCCTGGGCTCGTCGCCCCGCGCGACGCTGCAGCTGCTGCGCACGGCCCGCGCCGTCGCCGCCCTCGAAGGGCGCGAGTTCGTGCTCCCCGACGACCTGCAGGCCCTGGCCGTGCCGGTCCTCGCGCACCGGGTCATCCCGACCGCCGAGGCGCAGCTGTCCCGCCGCACCACCGACGCGATCATCGCCGAGCTCGTCCACCGGCTGCCGCTCCCCTCGGACCGGCAGCCGCGTTCGCCGTACGACAGACCGGCCGACCGCACCCAGCCGCGCGGGCAACAGTTCGGGGGTCGCTGAGCATGCGGGAGGCGCTGCGGGGGCTCACCACCCGGGGCCGTAGTTTCCTGGCCGCCGCCGCAGCGGCCCTGATCGCGTCGCTCATCCTGGGCGAGCGGGACCTGCTCCGGGTGGCGGTGCTGCTCGCGGCGCTGCCGCTGCTGTCCGCCGCGTATGTCGGCCGCACCCGGTACCGGCTGTCCTGCAGCCGCACCCTGGACCCGCACCGGGTGCAGGTCGGCGCCAGCGCCCGGGTGATCCTCCGCCTGCAGAACCTGTCCCGCCTGCCCACCGGCACGATGCTGCTGGAGGACCGGCTGCCGTATGCGCTCGGCAGCCGGCCGCGGCTGGTGCTGGAGAAGCTGGGCGCGCACCAGGCGAGCTCCGTGGCCTACACGGTGCGTGCCGACGTCCGCGGCAGGTATGAGGTCGGCCCCCTGGTCGTGCGACTCACCGACCCGTTCGGGCTGTGCGAGCTGACCAGGGCGTTCCCGTCGGTCGACCGGCTCACCGTCATCCCGCAGGTCGTGCCGCTGCCGTCGGTGCGCCTCGCCGGCGAGTTCGCCGGCTCCGGGGAGAGCCGCGCCCGGTCGGTGGCCGTGCACGGCGAGGACGACGCCGCGACCCGCGAGTACCGCTACGGCGACGACCTGCGCCGGGTCCACTGGCGCTCCACCGCCCGGACCGGCGAGCTCATGGTGCGCCGCGAGGAGCAGCCGTGGGAGAGCCGGGCGACGGTCGTGCTCGACACCCGCTCCACCGCCCACCGCGGCGAGGGACCGACCGCCAGCTTCGAGTGGGCGGTGTCCGCCGCGGCCAGCGTCGCGGTGCACCTGCGCCACGCGGGCTACAAGATGCGCCTGGTCACCGACGCGGGGGTCGACGTCGACGCGACCGAGATCGACGGCGACGGTCCTCTGCTCGATCAGCTGGCCGATGTACGACTGGCGCAGCGCGGCGACATCGGCACGCTCATCGAGCGGGTCCGCCGGCGCAGCGACGGCGGGCTGATCATCGGCGTCTTCGGTCTCCTGTCGTCGGCGGAGGCCGAGCTCCTGGCCGGGTTCCGGTCCAACAACGCGACCTGCGTCGCCCTGTTCATCGACTCCTCGACGTGGCTCAACCTGCCGACGGCGGCCCGCGAGGAGGCCGACAAGGCCCATGGTGTCGCCTCCCTCGCGCTGCTGCGCAGCGGATGGCGGGTCGTCGAGGTGCCGCACGGTGCGAAACTGCCGGCACTGTGGCCACAAGCCGGACGGGGGTCGCAGGGCTTCGCCTGGCGGGCCGCGTCGGCCGAGAGCGTCGCCGGAGGCGTGCGGTGAACCAGCGCAAGCACCTGACCCTGATCGCGGCGGGGTCCGCCTACCTGTCGGCGCTGCCGCTGTTCAACGTCTTCGAGGAGATCACCTGGGCGGTCCGGGCGTTCCTCGTCGTGGCCGCCATGTGCGGCGTGGCGGTGCTGGTCCGCAGCCTGCGGGCGCCGACGTGGGCGCCGAGCGCCGCGATGGCGGTCGCCGCGCTGTTCGGGCTGACCTGGCTCTACCCGAGCTCCAACGAGTACCTCGGGATCATCCCCTCCCCCGGCACGATCAAGCACTTCGGCTCGCTGCTGAGCACCGCGTCGACCGAGATGAGCGAGTTCGCGACGCCGGTCGGTGACCGGCCCGGCTTCCTGTTCCTGGCCACGCTCGGCGTCGCGGTCGTCGCTCTCGTCGTCGACCTGTTCGCCGTCGTGCTGCGCCGCCCCGCCCTCGCCGGGCTGCCGATGCTCGCGATCTACTCGGTGCCGGTCACCGTGACCGTCGAGAGCACCAGCTGGTTCCCGTTCGCGCTCGGTGCCATCGGGTTCCTGTGGCTGCTGGTCACCGACAACGTCGACCGGGTCCGCCGCTTCGGCCGCCGCTTCACCGGCGACGGCCGCGACGTCGACCTGTGGGAGCCTTCGCCGCTCGCCGCCGCCGGCCAGCGCCTCGGCGCGGTCGGTGTGATCGCGGCCGTGCTGCTGCCGCTCGTGCCGTTCGCGATGCCCGCCGGCGTGATCGGCTCGATCGGCGCCGGCGCGGGTGGCGGCGGCGGGATCGGCCCGGGCGGCAAGAGCGGCCGGCAGGTCAGCATGTTCGCCCTGCTCTCCGGCCAGCTCAACCGGGACAAGTCCGTCGACATGGTCAAGGTGACCAACGTCAGCAACGACCCCGACCCGTTCTACCTGCGCTTCAACGTCCTGGAGGAGCTCACCAGCAAGGGCTTCAACGCGAAGCCGATCACCGGTGGCAAGAGCGTCAGCGCCGGCCTGCCCGCCCCGGGCTGGAGCGGGCCCGTGAAGACCACCACCCACAAGGCCAGCATCGAGATCACCAACGACCTCGCGATCTACTTCCTGCCGATCTACACCTGGCCGACGAAGCTGGAGAAGATCGACAGCAACTGGTCGTTCGACCCGAACACCGCCGTCGTGTACGCCAGCAAGCAGACGACGGCGAAGAAGAAGTACACGGTCGAGTACACCCGCCCCGAGATCAGCCCCGACGAACTGCGCAAGGCCGCGCCGGTCAAGGAGAACGACCCGGCGGTGCACGGCGCCCTGACCGTCCCGGCCAACAACACCGTCAAGGACAAGGTCGCCGAGCTCATCAAGGGCAAGACCACGGAGTACGACAAGGTCGTGGCGATCTGGGAGTCCTTCTCGCTGGCCAACGGCTTCGTCTACGACACGAGCACCGGCTTCGACACCAGCGGCTCGGCCATCGTCGACTTCCTCAAGAACAAGCGCGGCTACTGCGCCCAGTACGCGGCCGCCTTCGGCTGGCTCCTGCGCGAGGCGAAGATCCCGGCCCGGGTCGCCTTCGGCTTCGCCCGCGGCGGCACCCGCCAGGGCCAGACGATGACGCTCACCAACTTCAACCTGCACGCGTGGACCGAGGTGTACTTCCCGGGCTACGGCTGGCTGCCCTTCGACGCCACGCCCCCGCAGTCGATCGGCGGGTCGGTGTCCCCGTCGTACCTGCCCAACACCACCGGCGAGCAGATCGACCCCGCCGACGAGAACCTCCGCAACCGCGGCAGCGCCAACCCGAACAGCAGCGCCGAGGCCGCCCCCGCCGGCGACAGCGGCAACAACCCCGGCAACGTCGGCACCGGCGGCGGCACGGTGGACAGCACCCCGGTCCTCGTCACCCTCGCCGTGGCAGCCGGATGGCTCCTGGGCGGCCTGCTCGTCGTCGCCCTCCTGCTGTCCCCGGCCCTCATCCGCGGCCGGACCAGGCGTTCCCGGCTCCAGGCGGCGACCGGCCTTCCACCGTCACCCCCGCCGTCGCCCTCGCCTTCGCTGGAGGACGCCCCACCCGGCGTCATGGTCCTCGTCGCCGACGACCCCGTGGCCCGCTCCCAGGCGCACCACGCCTGGGACGAGCTCGTCGACACGATGATCGACTACAACGTCCCCGTCGACGACGCCGAAACCCCCCGCGCCACGGTCAACCGCCTTGTCACGAAGGAACGCCTCCGCGACAAGGCCGAGCAGGGCGTCCGCCTGCTGAGCACCGTGGAGGAGCACGCCCGCTACGCCAGGACCCCGCTGACCGGCGGCCAGCTCCGCTCCGCCGTCGACGACGTGAGGACCGCGTTCGCCGCCCGCTCCAGCCGCAAGACCCGCATCCTGGCGGTCCTCCTGCCCCCGTCGGTCCTGCGCCGCTGGCGCTCCGCCACCAGCCAACGCTCCAGCGCCGCCACCCTCGCCCTGGGCCGAGCCTGGGACAAACTCATGCGAGCCATCAGCGTGCGCCGCTTCGTGGCCCGCCGCGTCGACCGCTGACCTGCCTTTCCACCAGGCGCCCCCGGACGCTTTTTCCCCGTCCGGGGGCGCCTGCCCTCTTCACGCCGCCCACCCGACTCACCCTGCGACCTGCCCACCGGCACGCCCACCGTCGACCCCGCTGTCCCGTGCCGGCCTGATCCTTGTCCGCATGCACAGCACATGACTCACCACAGCCGCGCCGCCAGCCGCCTCCCCGCCCTGACGCCGCCAGGGGAAGCACCGCCACGACCCATCGCGACAGCCCAGCGGCGCGACGCAGCACAGGCGCGACGCGGGCAAGGCGGGACGGCGGTGAACGGCCCCTCGCCGTGGTCGCGAGACGACGTCGCAGGCACGTCGCAGGCACGACGCAGGGACAAGGGCAAGGCGGGACGGCGGTGAACGGCCTCTCGCCGCGGTCGCGAGACGATGTCGCAGGCACGACGCAGGCACAGTGAAGCGAGGCAGCCGGCGGTTGAGGGGTGAGGCGGGCTGGGTCAAGGTGTGGAGCGAGGCGGCCGACGGAGGAAGCCGTCCATCAGCGGGCAGACGGGTGGGCGCGTCGACGAGGAACATGTCGACGCGCCCTTGCCGTGCCCGGGTGGGTCAGGCGTCGCCTTCAGGGCGGCGGCGCCAGCGTTCTTCCAGGCGGTCGACCAGTCCGCCCCTGCGCTGCCGGGTGCGGCGTGTAGCGGTGCCCCCGACGGCGTGCAGGTCGGTGCTCTGTCCGCGGCGGTATGCCTGGACGCCGAAGACGAGGGCGCCCAGCATGACGACGAAGCCGCCGACGCCGAGGGGTGGGATTGAGATGGCGACGCCATAGACCAGTAGCGCCATGCCGGCGAGTAGGAGCACCGCGGCGGCGATCATCCGACGCTTGGCATGGAACCGCGGGTCGGTGGCTCGCACCGCCGAGGCAAACTTGGGGTCCTCGGCTAGCGACCGCTCGATCTGCTCGAACAGCCGCTGCTCGTGTTCCGAGAGCGGCACGGCACTCCTCCCCGGTCGCGAAGGTCGACCCTGATGGACCGACAGTCCGGCACAGCCCGTCGGGCTGCGTACTGGCAAGTTTACGAGGGGCTCACCGGGTCGGAAAGCGGGACGATGGTCCGGCCGTGCCGATTTTCCGTCGAGTCGGGCTCTATCTGCCCCCATTGTGGCGTGTCGGGGGTCCGGAAGGTGAGTCGGGGGCGGGTGCGGCGCCGTTTCCGTCGCGGCGGAGGCCGTCGCCGCGCAGGAGGCTGGCGGGCTTGACGAGGCCCGCGCCGAAGCGGGCGGCGACCGCGTCGGCGGCGCGCTCGGCGTCGCGCCAGCCGTGGTCGCGCTCACCGAGCGTCATCTGGCGTGGCGCTCCGTCAGCGGAGGTGAGCCCCTCGACGCGGACGCCGATGAGGCGGATGCGCTCGCCAGGGCGGGCGGAGGTGAACAGGGCCCAGGAGATCTCGAAGATCTCTCGGGCGACGTCGGTCGGGATGTCTACGGTGCGTGATCGACTGAGCGTCTGGAAGTCGGCGAGCCTGATCTTGACCGCGATGGTGCGGCCGGCCTGGTCGGCATGGCGCAGGCGCTGGGCGACCTTGTTGGACAGGGCGAGCATCGTGCGTCGGATGATTGACAGGTCGCTGACGTCGACGTCGAACGTGGTCTCGGCGCCGATCGACTTCTCCACATGGTCGGGAATCACCCGTCGGGGGTCACGCGCCCACGACAGCTCGTGCAGATGATGGGCGGTGGCGTCGCCGACCGCGGCGCGCAGCATGCCGAGCGGAGCGGCGGCGAGGTCGCCGACGGTCTTGAGGCCGAGCCGCTGGAGGGTCTCGGCGGTCCGGTCGCCGACGCCCCACAGGGCGCTGACGGGCAGCGGGTGCAGATACCGCAGGGCCAGGGCGGTCGGGACGACGGCCATGCCGTCGGGCTTGGCGCGGGTCGAGCCGAGCTTCGCCATGAACTTCGTCGAGGCCACCCCGACGGAGCAGGTCAGCCGCTGCTCGGTGGCGACCCGGCGGCGGATCAGGGCGGCGATCTCGGCGGGGCGGCCGAGCAGTTTGCGGGCGCCGGCGACGTCGAGGAACGCCTCGTCGAGCGACAGCGGCTCGACCAGCGGCGTCACGTCGCGGAAGATCGCCATGACGGCGCGGGACGCTTCCGTATACGCGGCGAAGTCGGGCGGCAGGAAGACCGCGTGCGGGCAGAGCCGCTGGGCCCTGCTGCCGGGCATGGCGCTGTGCACCCCGAACCGGCGGGCCTCATAGCTGGCGGCGGACACGACGCCGCGCGGGCCGGCGCCGCCGACGATGACGGCCTTGCCGCGCAGCTCCGGGCGGCGTCGGATCTCGACCGACGCGTAGAACGCGTCCATGTCGACGTGCAGCACCGTGCAGCCGGTGTCGTCGGCGTCGGGGCCGAACTCCCCCGCGCCCGAACCGTCCCTCGGCACCACCTGGCTCCGCCCCATGCCCGCACTCTAGCCAGACCCCCCGACAAAAGGCGCGCTACAAAGCGGCAAGCCGCGTTTGACGGGAAGTTAGGATTGCCTTACCTTCCTGGCATGGCCCTCCTCGCGCTGACGTCGCCGCTGGCGCCCGTCGTCGCGGCCGTGGAGGGCCTGCGGCTGCAGCATCCGGACCTCGTCCGCTGCGTCGCGCAGGGGTTGGTGACCAGCGGCGGCGACGGGTGGCGGCCCGGCACGGACCGGTGCGCCCTCGCCGTGCTCCTGGTCGCGGGCTGGACCAGGGCGCGGAGGGTGCCGCTGCCGGCCGGCGGCGAGACGTTCCTCAACCGGGCCGGCCAGCTCGGGATCCGCCGGGCGCGGGTGGCGGTCCTCCAGGACGGCCCCGTCGCGGGAGCACCCGGCGTGGTGGTCGCCGCGTCGAGGCACGAGCTGCTGCAGATCGTCCTCGAGCACGCGGTCGAAGTGGGCCCCGAGCTCCAAACGATCATGCGGAAGCTGACACACGGCAGCTGACGACGGTCTAGCTCCGCACCACCAGCAGCGGGATCTGCATCTCCGCCGCCGTGCTCGACCCGTGGAACGCCACCATCTTCGTATACCGCAGCGGCTCGTGCTCCGTCGCCATGATCGCCCACCGCTCGTGGCAGATGACGACCACGTCGCCGACGCGGGCGAGGTGCTGCTGCGGGATCGGCCCGAACCAGCCGCCCGCGACCGCCTCCTCGCGGCTGAGCACGGTGGCCCGGTCCCCGAGGACCCCCTGCCAGGTGGCGATGACGTCGTCGTGCGCGCCGGGGATGGCGTGCAGATACCGCACCCGGGGCTCACCGGCGACGACCGCCACGCCGGAGCGCAGCCGGGCGTCCTGGTCGAGGTCGAGGCGCCGGTCGGCGGGGATGTCGAGCTGCCCGTGGTCGGCGGTCACGACGAGCGCCGAGTTGGGCGGCAGCCCGTCGACGAGGCGGGTGAGGAGCCGGTCGGCGTCGGCGACGGCGGTCCGCCACTCGCCGGTCCCGATGCCGAAGTCGTGGCCGGCGCGGTCGATGTCGGGCAGGTACCCGTACACGAGGCGCGAGGTCTGCAACGCGGCCAGCATCGAGGCCGCGACCTCGTCGAAGGCGATCCCGGCGCCGAAGCGGGCGCCCCGGTAGGCGGACACGGACAGGCCGGTCCGCTCGAACTTGGGGTTGCTGACGACGGTGGGGGCGAGCCCCGCGTTGCCGGCCCGGGTGAACGCGGTCGGCAGCGGCTGCCACTGCGCCGGGTCGGGCTGGTCCTCCCAGTGCAGGTGGTTGACGAGCTTGTCGGTGCCGGGCTGGTTGAGCACGATGCCGACGATGCCGTGGGCGCCGGGCGGGGCGCCGGTGCCGAGGGTGACGAGGCTGACCGGGGTCGTCGACGGGAAGCCGGCGGTGATCGAGCGGGCGGTGCCGAGCCGGCCGCCGAGGAAGTCGGTGATCGTGGGCGCGTGGGGCGCGGCGACGCCGAGCTGGTGCCAGCCGAGCCCGTCGAGGAGCAGCACGGCGACCCGGTCGACGCCGGCGAGGGCGGCGCCGAGGCCGAGGGCGTCCCGCTCATACGGCATCCCGAGGACGCTCAGCACGCTGGGCATGATCTCGGCGAGGCTGGCCTGCCCATAGCGGGGCGCGACGGGGTCGAGCGGGCCCATCAGTGTTTCCTGCAGAGCAGGTGCAGCTGGGTGGCGATGTCCCGGTAGGGCGGGGTGCCGGCGAGGGCCAGCTCGAACGCCTGCAGCGCCTCCGGCTCGCTCTCCGCGACAGTGCCGGGCACGAGGTCGGTGATGATCCGGACGCCGTGGATCTGCTCGACCTCGAACCCGCCGCCGGTCAGCAGGGCCGTGGCGGTGCCGGCGTCATATCGCCGGCTGAGCCGGTCGCGGCTGTCGCCGCGCCCGTCGGGACTGGCGACGAGCAGCGACGCGGCGGCGAGGTGCCCGCCGATCGCCTTGGCAAGGACGGCGGCGGCCCGGTTGGCGACGACGACGCTGGCGGCGCCGCCGGGACGCAGGGTCGCGGCGAGCGCGGTGACCACCTTGTGCGGGTCGTCGACGACCTCGAGCATGCTGTGGCACAGCACGAGGTCGACGCTGCCGGGCGGGACGAGGTCGGCGAGTCCGTCGCCGTCGCCCTGCACGGCGGTGATCCGGTCGGCGACGCCGGCTTCGTCGGCCCGCCTGGTGAGCGCGGCGAGGGCGTCGGGGCTGGGGTCGACGACGGTGACGGCGTGCCCGGCGCGGGCGAGCGGCACGGCAAACCCGCCGGTGCCGCCGCCGACGTCGAGGGCGGTCAGGGGGTGGTCGGCCGCGGCGATCTCGCGTCGCAGGACCTGCCAGACCACCGCGGTGCGTGGCGACGCCACTGAGGACTCCACCCCCCGACCTTAATACCCACCTACGACACAACCGGCAGGTATACCTGCCCGCCCGACGCGACGAACTCCTCGGACTTCGCCTGCATCTCCAGCGACAGCGACTGGCTGATCTTCATGGAGCAGAACTTCGGGCCGCACATCGAGCAGAAGTGGGCGGTCTTCGCGGCCGAGGCCGGCAGCGTCTCGTCGTGGTACGCCCGGGCCGTGTCGGGGTCCATGGCCAGGTTGAACTGGTCCTCCCAGCGGAACTCGAACCGCGCCTTGGACAGCGCGTCGTCCCACGCCTGCGCGCCGGGGTGCCCCTTGGCGAGGTCGGCGGCGTGCGCCGCGATCTTGTACGCGATGACGCCGGCCTTGACGTCGTCGCGGTTCGGCAGCCCGAGGTGCTCCTTCGGCGTGACGTAGCAGAGCATCGCCGTGCCGTACATGGCGATCATGGCGGCACCGATGGCGCTGGTGATGTGGTCGTACGCCGGCGCGACGTCGGTGGTGAGCGGTCCGAGCGTGTAGAACGGCGCCTCGTGGCACCACTCCTTCTGCAGGTCCACGTTCTCTTTGATCTTGTGCATGGGCACGTGCCCGGGGCCCTCGATCATCACCTGCACGTCGTGCTCCCACGCCACCTTCGTCAGCTCACCCAGGGTGCGCAGCTCGGCGAGCTGGGCCTCGTCGTTCGCATCGGCGATCGAGCCCGGGCGGAGCCCGTCGCCGAGGGAGAAGGCGACGTCGTACCGGGCGAAGATCTCGCACAGGTCGGAGAAGTGCGTGTACAGGAAGTTCTCCTCGTGCCGCGCCAGGCACCAGGCGGCCATGATCGAACCGCCGCGGGAGACGATGCCCGTCACGCGGCCGACGGTCATCGGCACGTACCGCAGCAGCACCCCGGCGTGGACGGTCATGTAGTCGACGCCCTGCTCCGCCTGCTCGATGATCGTGTCGCGGTACGCCTCCCAGGTCAGCTTGAGCGGGTCGCCGCCGACCTTCTCCAGGGCCTGGTAGATCGGCACGGTCCCGATCGGCACCGGCGAGTTGCGCACGATCGCCTCGCGGGTGGCGTGGATGTGCTTGCCGGTGGACAGGTCCATGACCGTATCCGCGCCCCACTTCGTCGCCCAGGTGAGCTTCGCGACCTCCTCCTCGACGCCGGAGGAGACCGCGGAGGTGCCGATGTTGGCGTTGACCTTCACCAGGAAGCGGCTGCCGATGACCATCGGCTCGCTCTCGGGGTGGTTGACGTTGTTGGGCAGGATCGCCCGGCCGGCCGCGATCTCGTCGCGCACCAGCGCCGGTTCGACGCCCTCGCGGATCGCCGCGAACTCCATCTCCGGCGTGACGATCCCCTGCCGCGCGTAGTACAGCTGCGTCCGCTCTCCTCCATGATCGCCACCGCGTGATGCGATCCACGGGGCGCGCAGCGGGGGGAGGCCGGCCGGCGGGTCGTTCAACGGGCCGCTGGTGTCGTAGAGGCGCACCGGTGGGTTGCCGCCGCTCAGTTCGACCTCCGCGAACGGCACGCGGATGTCGCCCCGCGACCCCTGGACGTGGACCTTGCGCTTCATGGCGGATCCTTTCGTGGGGACGGCGAAGCGGGCACGCCCCGGGCGCACCTGTTCGCGTTTCGGCAGATGTACTGCGTGAGCGGGCCGGACCGGAGAATCCGCGGGCCGGACCTGGTGGGTTATGGAAGCGGGCCGGAGAAGGGGCCCCACGCCAGCGGACCGTGCCCGGCGCCGAGCCGCCAGCCGGCCGACGCGGCCAGGGCCGACTGCACGTACTGCTTCGCCCCGGCGAGCGCCTCGCCGAGGTCCTCCCCGAGCGCGAGCCTGGCCGCGGTCGCCGCGGCGAACGTGCACCCGGTGCCGTGGTTGTTCGCGGTGTCGACCCACGGCAGTGACAGCAGCTCGACCGTACCGGCGACGCAGACGACATCGACGGCGTCCCGGCTGCCGCGGAGGTGGCCGCCCTTCACCACGACACACTTCGGTCCGGTCGCGGCGAGGTCCTGGGCGGCCTTGACCGCGTCGTCGACGTCGGTGACGTCCCGGCCGAGCAGCACCGACGCCTCCCGCAGGTTGGGCGTGACGACGGTGGCGTGCGGGAAGAGCAGGTCGAGGTACGCGCGTTCGGCGTCGCGGGTGAAGAGCCGGTCGCCGGACGACGCGACGAGCACCGGGTCGACGACGAGGCCGGGCAGCCGCGGCGCGTACGACGCGACGAGGGCGACCGTCTCGGGGGTGGCGAGCATGCCGGTCTTGACGGCGGCGACGGGCAGGTCGGCGAGTACCGCGTCGAGCTGCGCCCCGACGAACCCGGGGTCGACGGCGGAGATGCCCTGCACGCCGATCGTGTTCTGCGCGGTGAGGGCGGTGATCACGCTGGTGCCGAAGACCCGGTGCGCGGCGAACGTCTTCAGGTCCGCCTGGATCCCCGCGCCCCCGCCGGAGTCGGACCCCGCGATGGTCAGGGCGACGCTCGGGTTCACGCCGCCACTTCCGCTCCGCTCCGGGGCGGTCATGCCGCCACCTCCGCTGCGCTCCGGCGTCGGCCTGACCGACGAACTGCGCCCATGGTGCCCACCCCTCCGCTGCGCTCCGGGCCGGTCACGCCGCCACCTCCGCTGCGCTCCGGCGTCGGCCTGACCGACGGACCGCGCCCATGGTGCCCACCCCTCCGCTACGCTCCGGGGCGGTCACGCCGTCATCAGCTCCTTGACGAACCTCGCGGGGTCGTCGGCGCGCATGACGGCGCCCATGACGGCGACGCCGGCGGCCCCCTCGTCGAGGCAGTCCCGGACCCGCGCCGGCGAGTCGACGCCGCCCAGCGCGTACACCGGCAGCGGGACGACCAGAGCCATCCTGGCGAGGGCGGCCAGGCCCAGCGGGGGGCCGTAGCCGGGTTTGGACCGGGTCGGGAAGATCGGCGACAGGGTCGCGAACCCCACCTTCGCCTCGGCCGCGGCGAAGAGCTCCGCCTGGTCGTGGCACTTGCGGAACGCGGTCGTGTCCTCCGCCAGCACGAGGCGGCCCTTGACGCCGTCGAGCATGCCGCGGAGCCGGTCGGCGAGGGCCGCGCGCTCGCCGTCGGGCAGGTCCTGCTCGCCGAGGACGACCAGCCGCGCGCCCCCGTCGATCGCGCGGTTGACCACCTCGTCGAGCGGCCGGTGCGCCTGCCGGCGGTCGGTGAACAGCACCAGCCTCGTCACCATGGCAGTCCCCCCATCGGGCTCGAGGCGGTCGCGTACAGGCGGCGCGGGATCCTCCCGGCGGTGTGCGCGAGGCGGCCCGCTTCGACGGCGAGCCGCATCGCCTCCGCCATGCGCGCGGGGTGCTCGGCGCGGGTGACCGCGGTCGCGAGCAGCACCCCGTCGCAGCCGAGCTCCATCGCCAGGGCCGCGTCGGAGGCGGTGCCGATCCCGGCGTCGAGGATGACCGGCACGGCCACCTTCTGCCGGATGAGCGCGATGTTGTGCGGGTTGCGGATGCCGAGGCCGGAGCCGATGGGCGCGCCGAGCGGCATGACCGCGGCGCATCCGGCGTCGGCGAGCCGCTGGGCGAGCACCGGATCGTCGGTGGTGTACGGCAGGACCGTGAACCCGTCCTCGACGAGCCGCTCCGCGGCGGTGACCAGCTCGACCGCGTCGGGCAGCAGCGTCTCCTCGTCGCCGATGACCTCCAGCTTGACCCACGCCGTGTCGAACGCCTCCCTGGCCAGGTGGGCGAGCTTCACCGCCTCGGTCGCCGTGTAGCAGCCGGCGGTGTTGGGCAGCAGCCGCACGCCGCACCGTTCGACGACGTCGAGCAGCGACGGCGCGCCCGGGTCGAGCCTGCGCAGCGCGACCGTGACGAGCCCGGTGCCGCTGGCCCGGATCGCGGCCTCGAGCGCGGCGTGGCTGGTCGCCCCGCCGGTGCCGAGGATGAGCCGCGACGGCAGCTCCACCCCGGCGATGGTGAGCGTCGCGCCGTCGCCACTGCCGATGCCGGCGGCGCTGCCGATGCCGTTGCCGGTAGCGGTGCCAATGCCGTTGCCGGCGCTGTTGCCGAGGTCAGCCACCTTGGACCGCCGTGAGGACGTCGATGGTGTCGCCGTCGACCGGCCTGGTCTCGGCCCAGTTTGCTCTCGGCACGACGGACCCGTTCAACGCGACGGCGACGCCCCGCGGGTCCTCGACCCCGGCGAGGCCACGGACGACGTCGGCGACGGTCGCGGTGTCGTCCACATCGGCGGCGACCGCGTTGACCACGAGCTGCATACGGCTCACTCCTGACTCCCTGCGCCGGCATGATCCGGATCAGGTTCGACGGTCGGGGGCTGACAGCCCCCCTCTCAGCCCGGTCATACCGGACTCCCGTGGGGTACGAGCTGACCATAACCCCGCCGCGGTCCTCAGGTAAAGCGGCTCACCCCGTACGCACTGATGTCCACATCCGTCGATCCCTTGGTGACCAGGTCGGCGATGGCGTGCGCGGTGACCGGTGCGAGGAGCACTCCGTGCCGGTAGTGGCCGCCCGCGACGTACACGTTGTCGTGCGTCTGCCCTTCGAGCCGGCCGAGGATCGGGGCGTTGTCCGGGGTCCCCGGCCGCAGTCCGGCGAGGGTCTCCGCGAGCGCCAGCTCGGCGACCCCCGGCAGCAGGTCCGCGGCCGGACGCAGCAGGTCGAGCACCCCACCGGCGGTCACCGTCGTGTCGGCGCCGCGCTCCTCCTCCGTCGCCCCGACGACCAGCTCCCCGTCGGCGCGCGGCACCAGGTACACGTGACGCCCCAGCGCGACGCCCCGCACCACGTGCGTGAGCAGCGGCTCGGCACCCCGCAACCGGAGCAGCTGTCCCTTCACCGGCCGCACCGGCAACCCCGTCACCCGCGCGATCCCGGCACCGGTCGCGATGATGATCACATCGTCCCGCAGGCTGGACGGATCCTCGACGTCCCGCTCCACCCACGTGACCGGCAGCCGCTCCGACCGCAGCGCCGCGAGCAGCAGCCGCGGGTCGACCTGATGATCCCCGGCCGCCTTCGCCCCGCCCCGGACCCGCGGGCTGAGCATCGGCTCCAGCTCCCGGAGCTTCCGCCCCTGCAGCGGCTCGACCGGCAGCCCCGCCCGCAGGTAGTAGTCGACGAGCCGCCGCACCTCGGTGAGGTCGTCCTCGGTGAGCGCGACGAGCAGCGTCCCCTCCGTCCGGTACCCCAGCGGCATCCCGGTCGCCGCGCTCAGCTCCGCCGCGAACGCGGGCCAGCGCCGCATCGACTCGAGCATCAGCTCCTGCAGCGCCTCCTCCCCGAAGCTCGCCTCGGCCGCCGGCGCCAACATCCCCGCCGCGACCCGGCCCGCCCCGCGCCGCGGGTCCCGGTCGTACACGGTGACCTGCTCCCCCCGCCGCGCCAGCTCCCACGCGATACTGAGCCCGACGATCCCTCCCCCGACGATCCCGACCTTCACGCGACCCCTCCAGCGGAAATCTGCCCCCGCCCCGACGGCGCAACATGGCCGCTGGCACGGAAACCACCCGGCGATTGCACCCGCAGCTCACCACCTCCCCCGGACGGGTGAGACCCGCCTCCCCCGGATGAATCCAGGCGCAAGCGCCCGGATTTATCCGACATTTCGCATTTGTCGGGCGAAGAGAAGGCGGTCGAGTTGGACGTGGAGGGGGTGGTTGAAGAGGGCGCGGCCGGCGAAGGCACAACCGGCGAAGGCGCGACCGACGAAGGCGCGACCGACGAAGGCGCGACCGACGAAGAGGTGGAGGTCGAGGTGGTCATGGAGGCGGCCGGGTGAGCATTCCCGGAAGCCGCCCCGAAGCCGGTTGCGGGAGCCGTCGCGGAATCGGCATGGGAACGGAGCACCGGGACCGGTGATGCCGGCGACGGAGGGGCGGCGGCGAGGACGGCGGCGAAGGCGGCGGCCGCCGCGGCGGGGTCGGGGGCGGTGCTCATCGCGCCGACCACGGCGACGGCATGGGCGCCCGCCGCGAACAGGGTCGCGGCGCGGGACGGTGTGACGCCGCCGATGGCGATGACCGGGACGTCGACCGCCTCGACGACGGCGCGCACGCCGGCAGGGCCGATGGCGGCGGGGAGGCCGGTCTTCGTGGTGGTCGCGTACGCGGGGCCGACGCCGAGATAGGAGGCCCCGTCGGCGACCGCCTGGCGGGCCGAGACGGGGTTGCGGGCGGTCGCGCCGAGGATCGCGTGCGGGCCCAGGACGCGGCGGGCGGCGGACACGGGCAGGTCGTCGGCCCCGACGTGGGCGCCGTCGGCACCGGCGGCGAGGGCGATGTGCAGGCGGTCGTTGACGAGGCAGACGGCGCCGGCGGCGCGGCAGAGGGTGATGACGCGCAGGGTGAGTTCGTACGCCTCGCGGTCGGTGACGCTGTCCTCCGGGCGGACCTGGACGACGGTGAAGCCGGCGGCGAGCGCGTGCCCGACGACGCCGAGGACGTCGCGGCCGGGGCGGGTGTCCGTGATGAGATGAAGGCGTCCGAGCGTCTGCACCGCGATAGTTTTTCAGACATGAAGCAGGTGCGACTTGGCCGGACCGGGCTGAAGGTCTCCGAGATCTGTCTCGGCATGATGAGCTACGGCGATCCGTCGTGGCGTGACTGGGTGCTCGACGAGGAGGCCGCGGACCCGTTCGTGCGGCGTGCCGTCGAGGCCGGGATCACGTTCTTCGACACCGCCGACGTCTACTCACTCGGCGCCAGCGAGACCGTGACGGGGCGGCTGCTGGCGAAACACTTCCCGCGCCGCGACGACTACGTGCTGGCCACGAAGGTGTTCGGCGTGATGAGCGACCGGCCCAACGACTCCGGGCTGTCGCGCAAGCACATCCTCGCCGGCATCGACAACTCGCTGCGGCGGCTCGGCGTCGACCACGTCGACCTGTACCAGATCCACCGCTTCGACCCGGAGACCCCGGTCGAGGAGACCATGGCGGCGCTGCACGACGTCGTGCGGTCGGGGAAGGCCCGCTACATCGGCGCTTCCAGCATGTACGCGTGGCAGTTCGCGAAACTGCAGCACACGGCCCGGGTCAACGGCTGGACCGAGTTCGTGTCGATGCAGAACCACTACAACCTCGTGTACCGCGAGGAGGAGCGGGAGATGCTGCCGCTCTGCGCCGACCAGGGCATCGGCGTCATCCCGTGGAGCCCCCTGGCCAGGGGCATGCTGGCCGGCAACCGCGGGCGGGGCGACGAGCGGCGCACGACGAGGGCCGCGAGTGACGCGTTCAGCTCCATGTACACCGACGACGACTTCGCCGTCGTGGACGTCAACGCGGAGGTGGCCGGCGAGCGCGGGGTCGCTCCGGCGCAGGTGGCGCTCGCGTGGCTGCTGTCCAAGCCGGTCGTCACGGCCCCGATCGTGGGCGCGACGAAGCTGTCGCACCTGGAGGACGCGATCGCCGCGACCGAGCTGACCCTGGACGACAAGGAGATCGAGCGGCTCGAGGCGCCGTACGTGCCGCACCCCGTCCTGGGCCACTGAACGTCCCGGACCCGCCGCAACAACGAAAGGCCGGCCCGGGAGGGCCGGCCTTTCGTTGCGGAACTCAGTTGGAGGCGACACCCAGCGCGGCGCCGCCGCCGTCGGCGTGCAGCTGCGTGGTCGAAGCGAACGTGCTGTCGAGGCGGGCCTGCAGGGCCTCGAGCTCGCTGTACTCCGACACCGACGCGTGCTCCTCGCCCTCCGCGGCGAACACGTGGTCGGCGTTCACCTCGTTGTGGTCGTACGAGGTGAAGTCCGACTCGTGGTACTCCACACCCGCCGGCGTGCTGTACGAGACCTCGTGGCCCTGGTCGAACGACGTCGACTCGGCCGACTGGGAGTCCTGCTCGTACACGCCGAAGTTCGAGTCGTAGTTGCTGTCAGCCGCGTTCACCTCGTGCAGCTGGTTCAGCGACTCATGGTCCGCGCCGGCCTCCGCGTGACCGTAGTCGGTGCCGCCGTCGTAACCGTGGTCGCCGGTGTCGCCGCTGTCCCACTCGCTCATGTCATTCCCCCAGCTCACTGATGTCCGTGTTGCCTTGCTGTCACCCATGACGTTAGGCGTTCTCGGAAAGCATTGAATCCCCGAAACGTGCCACCGCCCAGCGCAGTGCCAGGTAGGCGACAGTCCCGAACCGGCGGCGCGCCGCGGGACGTGTTCCCCGGCAGCTGGGGGCGCCGTTCGAACCCGATGTCCCCAGTGTCATCACCCGGGGCGGGCGCTCCGGGCCCGCGGCATTACGCTGACGGCCGTGATCGGGCCTCTGGCAGTCGCCGTGTACGTGCTGTCGCTCGCCCTCGCTGCCTGGGCGTTCGCCGAGTTCTTCCGGCACCGCGAACCGACCCGCCCGCTGTTCCTGGGGCTGGGTGTCGTCGGGCTGCTCGTGCTGGCGCAGGTCGTCGCGCTCGGCATCGGGCTCGCCCGCGGGCACGGCCCGGAGGAGGGCGGCGAGGTCGTCACCCTCGTCGGGTACATGCTGACGGCGGTGCTCCTGCCGCCCGCCGGTGCCGTCCTCGCCAGGATGGAGCCGACCCGCTGGGGCTCCCTGCTCATCGGCAGCGCCGCCGTCATCGTGCCGGTGCTCATCCTGCGACTCGGACAGATCTGGAATGGCTGACGACACCACCATCCGCAAGGGGCCCGGCCGGGTCCTCGTCGCGATCTACGGCGTGTTCGCGCTCGCCACGTCCGCCCGCGCGAGCGTGCAGATCGCGACGAAGTTCGGTGACGCACCCCTCGCGTACACGCTGTCGGCGCTCGCCGCGGCCGTCTACATCGTCGCCACCGTCGCCCTCGCCCGCGGCGCCCGCCGGGTCGCGCTCGCCGCCTGCGGGTTCGAACTGCTCGGCGTCCTCAGCGTCGGCACGCTCAGCGTGGTGGACAGCGAGGCGTTCCCGGACGCCACCGTCTGGTCCGACTACGGCCAGGGGTACGGCTACGTCCCGCTGGTCCTGCCCGTCGTCGGCCTCTGGTGGCTGCTGCGGACGAAAAAGAACGAATCCACATAAAATCCCCAGCGGGGGTCACCGGAAGTCGCGGGACGCCGACCGGATCGGCAGGCTCAGCGCCGCCAGGTGGTCGGCCCGCAGGTTGAGCACGCCCTCGACCTTCTCGAGGACACCGCGGACGACCATCGCGTTCGCGGTCCGGGCGACCCTCCGGTACCGCTGCCACAGCCCCGGCGTGCAGGTGACGTTGAGCATCCCGGTCTCGTCCTCCAGGTTGATGAACGTGACCCCGGCCGCGGTCGCCGGGCGCTGGCGATGCGTGACGATCCCGCCGACGGAGACCCTGCGCCCGTGGTCGACGGTGTGCAGCCGCTCCACGGGCAGCGCGCCGATCCGGTCGAGGTAGTCCCGCGCGAACTGCGCCGGGTGCGCGTCCGGCGCCAGGCCGGTCGCCCACACGTCGGCGATCATGCGCTCCACGGCGTCCATCCCGGGCAGCATCGGCGCTTCGAGGCCGCCGGTCGTGCCGGGCAGCCGCCCTTCCGTCTCCCGCGCCGCCGCGCCCGCCGCCCACAGCGCCTCCCGCCGGCTGAGCCCGAGCCCGGCGAACGCGTCCGCGGTGGCGAGGGCCTCCAGGTGCGGGGTGGTGAGGCCGGCCCGCCGGGCGAGGTCGCTCATCGACGTGAACGGCCCGCCGCCGGCGCGCACCGCCTCGATCCGTTCGGCGACGGCGTCGCCGAGGGACCGGACCGCGGACAGCCCGAGCCGGACGACCGGCCCGCCCCGCCCCCAGCCGGCGGGCCCGTCCACGGAAACCTCCGACGGCAGGGGCGGCTCCAGCGTGGCCCGGGCGTCGCTGAGGTTGACGTCGGGGCGGCGGACGGTGACGCCGTGCCGGCGGGCGTCGTCGACGAGCGACTGCGGCGAGTAGAACCCCATCGGCTGCGCGTTGAGCAGTGCCGCGCAGAACGCCGCGGGGTGGTAGCGCTTCAGCCAGGCGCTCGCGTACACGAGATAGGCGAAGCTCATCGCGTGGCTTTCCGGGAAGCCGTAGTTCGCGAACGCGGACAGCTTGTCGAACAGTTCGTCGGCGAGCGTGCCGGTGATCCCGTTGCCGGCCATTCCTTCGTACAGGCGCTGACGAATGCGACGCATGCGCTCCATCGACCGTTTCGACCCCATGGCGCGGCGCAGCTCGTCGGATTCGGCGGGGGTGAACCCGGCGACGTCGATCGCCATCTGCATCAGCTGTTCCTGGAAGAGCGGCACGCCGAGGGTCTTCTTCAGCGACGGTTCCAGCAGCGGATGCGGATAGGTGACCTTCTCCTGTTTGTTCTTGCGGCGGATGTACGGGTGGACCGAGCCGCCTTGGATGGGTCCTGGACGGATCAGTGCCACCTCGACGACCAGGTCGTAGAACTCGCGCGGCTTGAGCCGGGGCAGGGTCGCCATCTGCGCGCGGCTCTCCACCTGGAACACCCCGACGGAGTCGGCCCGGCACAGCATGTCGTAGACCTCGGGGTCGTCCAGCGGCATGAGGGAGATGTCGAGCTCGCCGCCGATCATCTCGAACGCGTAGCGCAGCGCCGACAGCATGCCGAGGCCGAGCAGGTCGAACTTGACGAGCCCGGCGGCCGCGCAGTCGTCCTTGTCCCACTGCAGGACGGTGCGGCCCGCCATTCTCGCGTGCTCGACGGGGCACACCTCGATGACGGGCCGGTCGCAGATGACCATGCCGCCGGAGTGGATGCCGAGGTGCCGCGGGAAGGTCTGCAGTTCGTTGGCGAAGTCGAGGACCGGCCGCGGGATGTCGTCGACGTCGGCGGTGCTCACGTCACCCCACCGTTCGACCTGCCTGCTCCACGCGTCCTGCTGCCCCGGCGAGTGCCCGAATGCTTTCGCCATGTCCCGGACCGCGGATTTCGGCCGGTACGAGATGACGTTCGCGACCTGGGCGGTGTAGCGCCGGCCGTACTTCTCGTAGACGTGCTGGATGACTTTTTCGCGCTGATCGGACTCGATGTCGATGTCGATGTCGGGTGGCCCGTCGCGTTCCGGGGACAGGAACCGCTCGAACAGCAGGCCCCATTTGACGGCGTCGACGTTGGTGATGCCGAGCGCGAAACAGACCGCCGAGTTCGCCGCGGATCCGCGGCCCTGGCAGTAGATGTTGTTCTCCTTGCAGAAGGTGACGATGTCGTACACGACGAGGAAGTAGCCGGGGAAGTTCAGCTCTTCGATCAGGGCCAGTTCGTGCTCCAGCTGCGCGTACGCCTTCGCGTTGCCGCGGTAGCGGTCGGCGGCCTTCGTCATCGTCAGGTGCCGCAGCCAGTCCATCTCCGACATGCCGGGCCGCGGCACCGGGTAGTCCGGCAGCCGCGGCGCGACGAGCTGCAGGTCGAACGCGAGCTCCCGGCCGTACGCGGCGGCTCTGGCGACGGCGCCGGGCCAGGCCGCGAACCGGGCCGCCATCTCCGCGCCGCCGCGCAGGTGGGCGGTGCCGGCGGCGGGCAGCCAGCCGTCGATGTCGTCGAGGCCGCGCCGGGCGCGGACGGCGGCGAGCGCGGTCGCCAGCCGCCGGCGGCCCGGGGTCGCGTAGTGGACGTTGTTCGTCGCGACCGTCGGCAGGTTCCTCGCGTCGGCGAGGTCGGCGAGGGCGTCGTTGCGCTCGTCGTCGTGCGGGTCGCCGTGCGACGTCAGCTCCACCGCCACCGATTCGGGGCCGAACAGCGCTACGAGCCGGTCCAGTTCGCGCGCTGCCTGCTCCGGACCGTGCTCCAGCAGCGCCGCCGGGACATGCCCCTTCCGGCAGCCGGTGAGGATCAGCGCGTGGTCCTTGAGGGTCGCCGCGGTCTCCTCCAGGTCGTACACCGGCCGGCCCTTCTCACCGCCCCGGAAGTGGGCCTCGCTGATGGTGCGGGCGAGCCGCGCGTACCCCTGCGGACCCCGCGCCAGGACGAGCAGGTGCCGGCCGAGCGGGTCGGGTTCGCCGTTCTGCGGGCCGGGCAGCCCCAGCGACAGCTCCGCGCCGAACACGGTCCGGATGTCGAGCTCCCTGGCCGCCTCCGCGAACCGGACGACGCCGTAGAAGCCGTCGTGGTCGGTGATCGCGACGGCTTCCAGGCCGAGGCGGGCCGCGGTCTCGGCGAGCTCTTCGGGGTGGCTGGCCCCGTCGAGGAAGCTGAAGTTGGTGTGGCAGTGCAGTTCGGCGTACGGGACCGCGTCGGTGGGCTTTTCCAGCGGGGGTGCCGTGTACGCCTCGCGTTTGCGGGTCCACGCCGGCGAGTCCCCGCCGTCGCCGTCGTCGGCGGCGAGGACGTCCGGGTGGTACTCGCCTTTCCCGGCGCCCCTGCCGGTCAGTTTCCGTTCGAACTCCCGCCAGGGGATGTCGGGGTTGCTGAATCCCATCAGTCGTAGAGCCCTTCCACGCGCCAGGCGCCGTCCTCGAGGACCGCCAGGATCGCCCGCTCGTCGGCGAGCCGGAGCTGGAACCGGACGCGGCGGCTGGCCCCTTCGTCGTCCCACCAGCGTTCGTCGACCGGCCACGGCCCGGCCCACGCGATCACCTGCTGCGGCTCCCCGCCTGTCTGGATGTACGCCGGGGCGCCGCTGAGCTCCAGGCGCCCGCCGACCCGCACCACCTGCCCGTCCTTGTCGGTGACGGCGGCGGGCAGCGGCTCCCGGTACACGGTCGCCGGCGACGGTGACGGCAGCCGCCCCGGCCACGGCGCGTCGGCGCCCCGCGCGACCCGTTCGTCGCCGAACGCCACGAGCCGGATCCGGCTGCTGTCGGCGCGCCCGCCGTCGAGGACCGCGGTGAGGACCGCGTCGGGGCCGAGGAGCCCCTGGACGCGGGTGAGGGCCCGGTGGGCGCGGTCGCGTTCGTCGCCGGCCTCGCCCCACAGCCCCGGCTGCAGCCCGAGGTGCTCCACCACGCCCTCGGGGACGAGCCGCAGCCGCGCGATGCCGCCGGTCGGGGTGTGCCTGCTCTTGAGCCAGCCGTCGAGCTGCCAGCGGACCCGGTCGGCGATCGCGTTGACGCTCAGCAGGCCGTCGTGCCGCCAGGTCCGCCACAGCTCCTGTCCCGTGACGGTGACCGCCTCGATCCCGAGCCGCGTGCAGGCGAGCCCGTGCCGCTGGAGCCCTTCGTGCAGCCGCTCGGCGAGGCCCCGGGCCGCGAACGCGGCGGCGTCGACCCGCTCGACCGGCTCGTCGAACGTCTCCGTCACGTCCAGGTCCGGCGGCGGCTGCCGGGGCGCGAGCGGCCGCTCGTCCCGCCCGCCGGCGAGCCGGTGCGCGAGCGCCGCGTCGAACCCGAACCGTGCCAGCACGTCCGGCCCCGGCAGCGCCGCGAACTCCTTGAGCGTGTGGATCCCGAGCCGCCGCAGCAGGTCGGCCAGCTGTGGCCGGCCGAGCGCGCTGATGCTCAGGTCCGCGAGGAACTGTGGGGTCTCCCCCGGCGGCACGAGCACCCCGGCCCGCGCGGCCAGCCCCGCCGCGAACGTCCCGTCGGCGACCCCGACCTGCGCCTCCACGTCGCACCGCTGCGCGATCTGCTCCACGAGCCGCTCGGCCGCGGCGGCCTCACCGCCGTAGAACCGCGCGGGCCCCCTGGCCGCGAGCGCGCACGCCCCCGGCCGCAGCGTCTCCACCCCCGGCGCGACCTCCTCGACGGCCGCGAGCACCGGCTCGTACGCCCGCATGTCCCGCCCCGGGTCGTGCTCCAGCACGATCAGGTGCGGGCACCGCCCCTGCGCCTCCCGTTTCCGCAGCCCCCGCCGTACCCCTTCCTCCCGCGCCGCCGGCGACGTGGCCAGGACCCTGTTCGCGTGCAGCACCGCCACCGGCTGCTCCGCCGGATACCCGTCCACGATCTCCGCCGCCACCACCGGCCAGTCGGGGCACCAGATCACCATCGTCCGCTGCGCCTGCTCCGGCGCCGGCACGTCAGCCGACCCTTCGCAGGGTGGTGGCGGGGGCGGTGCGCGGCATCTTCGCGTCGCGGACGGGTGGCAGCGGCCCTTCCAGCGCCGGCAGCCACAGCGTCACCTCACGCGCGGCGCTCGCCGCGCCCCGGCCGCGGGCCTGGATCGTCAGCTCCCGGCAGCGCAGCCGGCCCCGGCCTTCGCCGAGCCCGCCCCACGTCTGCTGGACCGGCGCCACCGTCACGTCCGCACCGGCCCACACCCCGGCCGGCATGAGCACGCTGCCCCGCTGCCTGGCCCGCGCCGCCAGCCGCCCCGCCACCGCCGGCGCGACCGACCCCGGCACGGCCGCCACCACGATGTCCACCCCGTCCAGCAGCGCGGCGACGATGCTCGCCCACTCGGCTCCCGGGTCCGGCACCAGCGCCAGCCGCTCCAGCGCCACCCCCATCTCCGCCGCCGCCGCCGGGTTCAGCGACGGCATCCCCACCACCGCACACCACGACCCGGCTCTGCTCGCCGCCGCCAGCAACGCCAGCAGCACCGACGACGTCTGCACCGCGATCGTCGCCCCCCGCCGCAGCCCTCCACCCGGCAGCAACGCCCGCAGCCCCGCCAGCACCGGCAGCACCTTCCCGGCCCCGGCCCCCGCTCCCGCCGCGTGCTCGCTGGCCGGCCGCACCACTCCCGCACCGACCAGCCCGGCCAGCCCCCGCCCGGCCCCGCCCCCCGCCGCCGGCCGCACCGCCCCCGCACCGGCCGGCCCCCGCTCGGCCCCGGCCCCCGCGGCGTGTTCACCGGCCGGGCGCACCACCCCCGCACCGGCCGGCCTCCGCCCGGCTCCTGCCGCGTGCTCGCCGGCCGGCCGCACCACCCCGGCACCGACCAGCCTCCGCGCGGTCTCCCCGGGCTCCCGCCGGTCCCCGACCGTCCGCAGCTGCCCCGCCGCCGCACCACCCCGTGCCGCGCGGCCGTCCTCCCCGCTCTCCCGGCCACCGACGATGCCGAGGACGCCCCGCACCTCCCGGGACTCGCGAGCCGAGTCGTGAGCCGGTTCGAGGGCGGGGTCGAGGCCGGGTGCGGGGACGGACCGCGGCCCCCGCCGGAGGGCAGCGTCGCTCGCGCCGGCGGCCCCGCTCACACCGTCCTCGCCGACGCGCGTGTCGTAGGACTCGGCGGCCGCCGAAGCCGACATGCCAGCCACGGCACCTGCTCCCCCACTACCGTTCTCCCCCGCCGCGCCCCGGCCCACCACTCCGGCGGTCCCTGACACGACGCTGTCCCCACTGCCCTGCCGTCCTTGACCCGGGCCGGTCCTGCGAACCCGCTACCCCAGGTCAGCGCACCCGCCGCGCCATCGATGCCGCGCTGCACGCTCAGCTCGATCGCCGCTCCACGGAAGATCGCGGAGCGCCGCTCCACGCCGCCGCCCAGCACCGACCCGGCACGACCCGGACCGGCGGCCCGCTCACCTTGTCCGCTGCCGCCCGGTCCACCGACCGCGCACCATGATCGAAGGCCGGATCCGGCGACGCTGGCAGCCGGATCCTTCCTTGGATCACGCCGGGCCCGCGAAGTTCATCGTCCGGAGCGTCGTCCGCCCCGGTCCCGCATGCGAACCCCCTCGCCGCCCCGACCGGCGGCGCTGCGCCCCGACCGGGCGAACACCCCGGCAACCCCCGATCAGGCGAGGACGCCGACCTGAACCCGGCCCCCCGACCACGGCACGGACCCCAACCCGAACGCAAGCCATGCCTCGACCCCGAGCCCGCACTCGCATCTGGACCTGGACTCGCACCTGGGCATGAACCTGGGCATGAACCTGGGCATGAACCCGGACCCGAACCCGGACCAGGCCGCCTCCGACCCACAACCGGCCGCGACCGAGCACGACCACCCGGCAGGGCGACGGACCGGACCATGCCGGGCTCGGGCAACAGGGGCTTCGTGCACCACGACGGCGGACGCGACCGGCCCGGCGCCGGCCCGGCGCCCGCGGCACGAACGCCGAGCCTCGAGGCCCGCGGAGCGCGGACCGAACGCCGCAGCTCAAGGGAGTCGTGGTTCACAGGCTTCACCGGCCGGGTTCTTCAACGCCGGGCCCTCACCGCCTCCACTTCGGGAACCGGCAGGGCATGGGCGTACCGAGGCCATCCGTGGCCAGTTGCAAAGGAAACGACAAGGCGGGCGATCACCCACCGGAAACCCCATCCACCGGGCAGCACAACCGCCCCGGCCGGTCAGCCCGGTCCGGATGGCCTCGCCGGAGCGGCGGCTCCCGGTGGGCCAGCTGGTCCGGCTGGTCCGACCGAACCGGACAGGCCGGGCTGTGGATCGGACCGTGGGCCGGGCTGCGGCTGCGGCTGCGGCCGACTGGTCCGGCGGTGCTGTCCTGGCACGGCCGCGGGTCAGCTGGCGAGGCCCTCGATCCTGGGCTGATACGAGAAGCCGAGGCCGACCTCGACGACGGCGATGAACTGCTCCGCGGAGCGCATGAGGTCGTCGGCCTCCCGGGCGGTGACCACCCGCGGGATGCCCGCCTCCGCGGCGGAGCGCTTGCTGGCGCCGGCGGCGAAATAGGCCGCCCAGTCGCTCAGCTCGGGCGCGACGAGCACCAGCAGTGACCAGACGCTCGTCACCTTGCTGCGGCGGCCCGGCGCGGCGGGCACGGCCCTGGCGGCGAGGACCGCCGCGGCGGCGCGGAGCGCGGCGAGGTGGGCGGTGGCATAGCGCATGCCGTCGGTGCGGATCTCCGCCGCCTCTTCGAGGCCTCGGCGGGCGAGGGTCAACAGCTCCCGCGGCGTGCGGTGGGGAAGCGCATGCGCGGGAACCGGAAGCTGCTGCCGGGACGCACCACCGGCCGCGGCGACCGGAGCGGTGGCCGGGGCGGTCGGGAATCGACTGACGTTGGACGGCTGGGTCGAACGGTTCGCCGGCATGTGTCTCCCTCTGTGGTGCGTCGGTGGGCCCCGCTTGGGTCCCCGTGGTGCGTGCGGGCCGTCGCTGGGGGAGTAGCGGCGACACGCGGGCCGGGCAGGTGTGACGGTCGAACGGCGCGACGTCGCCGGCCGGGCGTGGAGCTTCCCCACACCACCCCCGGCCGGCGGGCCGGCTGGGCCGCTGCCCGCCGCCCGGGGGTCGTGGGCGGCGAGCAGCGACCCCACCTGAGGCCAGACCCGCGAAAATCCGGCCTCCGCGGTGTCGCGGACCGCGCTCGGGAAGAACGCCGCGAATCGCCTTCCCGAAGCAGTTCGAACACTCGTTCGACTGAGACAAGACTACACCCGGGGGCCGGGAAAGTCGCAACGACGCGAGCAGATTTTTCGAACATCCGTTCGCATGATCACTCGTGCAGGTGACTGCGCTGGCCGTCGTGGTCGAACACGCAGAGGATCTCCGCCGGCCCGTCGTGGGCGCCGAACGCGTGCGGCGTCATGGTGGAGAACGCGGCCGCCTGACCCGGCTCGACCAGGATGGTCCGCTCCCCCAGCCGCAGCACGACGGTGCCCGACAGCACGGTGAACCAGTCCTTGCCCGGATGCACCCGCAGCTCCTCCGGCACCGCCCGGGTGATGCGCATCTTGGCCACCGAGACGCCGTGCGGCCCCGGCTCCCGGGTCATCATCCAGGTGGTCACGCCGTGCGCCTCGTCGCGCCGGGGGCGGATCACCACGTCCTCGTCGTCGACGGACTCCACCAGCTGGTCGAGCGTGGTCCCGAGCGCGCGGGCGATCGGGGCGAGCTGGTCCAGGGCGATCCGCCGGTGGCCCGTCTCGATCCGGCTCAGCGTGGAGGGGCTCAGGTAGCAGCGCGAGGCGAGGTCGTCGAGCGACCAGCCCTTGGCCACCCGCAGGCCGCGGATCCGTTTGCGAACGAGGCCGTCGAGCTCACCGTCTTGCGTCATACGCAAGATTGTATGCCGCGACAGCAAAGCGCGGCTATGGTCGAGCCATGACCCAGAGCCACACCCACGACCACGTACACGGCCACACGCACGGCCACGCCCACAACCAACCGCACGGCCACGACAAGGCCCACGACCACGCCCACGCCCACGGCCATGCCCATCAGCACGATCACCAGGACCTCGCCGACATCCTCGACCTCGACGCCGAGGTGCTGCACGACCACCTCACCGAGGTCATGGCCTGGGTCCACGAGCAGACCGGCGACGTCGCGACCGTGCTCGACCTCGGGGCCGGCACCGGCGCCGGCACCCTCGCGCTGGCCCGCCGCTTCCCCGGCGCGACGGTCACCGCCGTCGACGTGTCGCCGCAGATGCTGCAGCACCTGCGGCACAAGGCCCAAGCCGCGGGGCTCGCCGACCGGATCCACACCGTGGAGGCCGACCTCGACGGCGCGGACGGTACAAAGGCCGCCGACGCCGACCTGGTGTGGGCGGCCAACTCGCTGCACCACCTGGCCGACCCCGTCGCCAGCCTGGCCCGCATCCGCGGCGCGATCCGCCCCGGCGGCCACCTCGTGGCGTTCGAGATGGACGCGTTCCCCCGGTTCCTGCCCGGCGACGAGCTCGAGACCCGCTGCCACGAGGCCGTCACCGCGATGCGCGCCGGCGACATGCCGCACCTCGGCGCCGACTGGGCCCCGCTGCTGCGCGCCGCCGGGTTCACCGTCCAGGCGCAGCGTCGCTTCGAGATCGACCTGGAGCCGCCGCTGCCGGAGGCCACCGGCCGCTACGCGCAGACGTCCCTGCGCCGCCTCCGTCAAGGACTCGAAGGAAGGCTGAGCCCCGAGGACCTGGCCGCACTGGAGGCGTTGGCGGAGGCCGTACCGACGCGGCCGGACCTCACCGTGCGAGCACGGCGAACCGCCTGGGTCGCCACACCGTAAGGGGCGTTACCGCTTCCCACACCTGACCTGTATCTTCTGCGGGTGACCCCCCAGCCAAGGCCCGCCACCGGCGTCGCGATGGTCCTCGCCGGCAGCGCCCTGTTCGCCGTCAACGGCACCGTCGCCAAGCTCGCCGCCGGCACCGGCATCGACGCACCGCAGCTCACGACGCTGCGGGCCGGCGGCGCCGCGCTGGGGCTGTTCGCGCTCGCGCTGGCGTTCCGGCCGTCCCGGCTGCGGATCACCCGGCGGGAGGTGCCGGTCCTCGTCGCGTACGGGCTGGCCGGCTTCTTCTTCGTCCCCATGCTCTACTTCGTCGGGATCGGCCGCCTCCCGGTCGGCATCAGCCTGCTCTTCGAATACACCGCGCCGGTACTGGTGGCGCTGTGGGCCCGCTTCGTCCAGGGGCACATGGTCCGCCCCCGGCTGTGGGTGGGGCTCGCCGCGAGCCTCGGCGGGCTCGCCTGCGTCGCGGAGATCTGGGGCGAGCTGCGCCTCGACGCCGTCGGGGTCGCCGCGGCGCTCGGCGCCGCCGTCCTGCTGGCCGTCTACTACCTGCTCAGCGCCCGCGGCGTCGCCAGCAGGGACACGCTGTCGCTGACCGCGTACGCGTTCGCGGTGTCGGCGCTCGCCGGCTCGGTGGTCCGGCCGTGGTGGGACTTCGACTTCGCCCGCACCACGGTCACCACCCACGGCGTGCCCGTCTGGCTGCTGCTGATCTACGTCGTCGTCGGCGGGTCGATCGCACCGTACCTGCTGCTCGCCGCTGCCATGCGGCACCTGCCGCCGACGAGCGTCGGCATCATCGGCATGTCCGAGCCGGTGATCGCCACCGCCGTGGCCTGGCTGGTCCTGCACGAGCACCTGAACACGGCGCAGATCTGCGGCGGCGCCCTGATCCTCGCCGGGGTCGCGCTCGCCGAGACCGCCCGCGTCCAGACGAAGGCGGCGCCGCGCCGCCCCGAAACTGTCGGTGCCCCGAACTAGAGTCGGTCGCATGCAGCTTCATCCCAACGTGCAGGCCATCCAGGACGCCCTCGACGCGGCCGGCGCCCGCGACGCCGCCGGCGGCCCGTGCCAGGTCAGGGTCCTCACCGAGCCCGTCCACACCGCCGCCGCGGCCGCGGCCGCCGTCGGGGTCGAGGTCGCCCAGATCGCCAACTCGCTGATCTTCGAAGCCGGCGGCGACCCGTTACTGGTCCTCACGTCCGGCGCGCACCGCGTCGACACCGCCAAGGTCGCCGCGCTGCTCGGCACCGGCAAGGTCAAGCGCGCCACCGCCGAGTTCGTCCGCGAGCACACCGGCCAGGTGATCGGCGGCGTGTCGCCGCTGGGGCACCCGAAGCCCGTGCGCACCCTCGTCGACGTCGACCTGGCCCAGTTCGGCGAGGTCTGGGCCGCCGGCGGCATCCCCCAGGCGGTGTTCCCCATCACCTATGACGAGCTCGTCCGCATCACCGCCGGCACCCCCGCCGAGGTCGCGTGACCGTCCGGCTGCACGTGTGGCGGGTCCGGAAGCGGGCGGTGCCGCTCGCCTTCTGGGGGATGGCCGCCGACCGGGGGGCGCTGCGGCGCCGGGCGGAGTTCGTGAAGCTGCTCGGCACCGGGAAGGGCAGCGACTTCGGCGCGGGCAAGGCGGACCTGACCCGATGGGCGGCGATCATCGTCGGCGACCCCTCCGTGGCACCGCCGATGCGCGGCGCCACCGCGACCTGCGCCGTCACGCTGGAGCCGATCGCGAGCCGCGGCACGTGGGCGGGGCGGGCACCGTTCGGCGACGACGGTGACGCGGCGCCGCCCGTACACGCGAACAACGGCATCGTCGCGGTGCTGACGCGGGCCAGGTTACGGCCCCGGAAGGCGCCCGCGTTCTGGAAGGCGATCGACCCTGTGTCCCGCGCGCTGCCCGGCGCCGACGGCATGCTCTGCGCGTTCGGCGTCGGGGAGGCACCCGTAGGATTCCAGGGCACGATCAGCCTCTGGCGCAGTGCGGCGGATGTCGTGCGTTTCGCGTACCGTCAGCCCGAGCACGCCGCCGTCGTGGACCGCACGGCCCGCGAAGGCTGGTATGCGGAGGAGTTGTTCGCCCGGTTCCGTGTGCTGGACGTCACCGGCGACCGCGAGGTGATCGGTTGGAGGGACCGCCCGTGAGGCTCGTGCGGTGGCGCGGTGAGGACCTCCTCGCGCGACTCGACGACGTCATCGCCGTCTATGGGGAGGCGATGGGCTACTCGGTGCAGCTCCTGCAGACCCGCCGCGGGTATGTGGCCGGCCACACCAGGCGCGAGTCGTTCCAGGCCGTCGCGACCCTCGACGACGAGGACAACCTGCTCGGCTTCGGCTACGGCTACCGCGGCACGTCCGGCCAGTGGTGGCACGACCAGGTGCGCAACGCGCTGCGCCGGGAGCAGCGCAAGTTCTGGCTCGGCAACTGCTTCGAGCTCGTCGAGCTGCACGTCCGGCCGCACGCGCAGGGGCACGGCCTCGGCGCCCGGCAGCTGCACGACCTGCTCACCCAGGCCCCGCAGCAGACGGCGCTGCTGTCCACCCCCGAGGCGCCGGAGGCGACGTCCCGCGCGTGGCGGCTCTACCGGCGGTTCGGGTTCGTCGACGTCCTCCGCCACTTCAACTTCCCGGGCGACGACCGCCCGTTCGCCGTCCTCGGCCGGCAACTGCCGCTGTGAAAGCACTCTGGGCGCTGCTCGCGGCGCTCGTCCTCACCGAGATCGCCTACCCGCTCGTGCACGGCGGCACCCGTGCCGCGCTCACCGTCGCCACCGTCGCCGCCGGCTTCGTGCTGTCCGTCGGCCACGCCTGGCTGTCCCGCGGCCCGCGCGCCGCCGCCGTCCTCGTCCTCGTCACCACCGGCGGCGGGTTCGCGGTCGAAGCGGCCGGCCGGTCCACCGGCTACCCCTTCGGCGACTACGACTACACCGGTTCGCTCGGGCCCAGGCTGCTGGGCGTACCGCTGACGATCCCCCTCGCCTGGACCTGGATGGCGTGGCCGGCGTGGGTCGCCGCGGCCCGCCTCACCGAGCGGCGATGGGCGCGGGCCGGGGTCGCGGGGCTGGGCCTGGCGACCTGGGACCTCTTCCTCGACCCGCAGATGGTCGCCGAGGGCCACTGGCACTGGTCCTCCCCCGGCGCCGCGCTGCCCGGCGTCCCCGGCATCCCGCTCACCAACTACCTCGGTTGGCTGGTGGTCGCGTCGGTACTGGCGGCGGCGCTCACCCTCTGGTTACCCGCCGCGGCCGCCACCGATGACCGGCCGATGTACGCGCTGTACCTGTGGACGTACGCCTCGAGCGTTCTCGCGCACGCGGTGTTCCTCGGCATGCCCGCGTCGGCGGCGTGGGGTGCGCTGGGGATGGGGCTGGTCGCGGTCCCCTTGGCGGTGACGCTGTGGCGGGCGCGGTCCTGACCCTGCTGGTGCTGCTCGTGCTCGCGCTGACCGTGCACACCGTGGTCAACGCACGCCTGCTGCGCTCCCCCCGCGTGCCGGGCGCTGCTGTTCCTCCTGCCGGCACGGGTCTTATCGACGGCGCGGCTTCGCGGGACGGCGCGGGTTCGCGTGACGACGCGGGTTCGCGTGACGACGCGGGTTCGCGTGACGGCGTGGTGCTTCCTCACGGCGGGGGCCTTGCCGGCGGCGGCGCTTCGGGGGCCGGCACTCCGGGTGACGGTGCTTCGGGGGCCGGCGCTTCGGGTGCCGGCCGGGTCGCGGTGCTGCTGCCGCTGCGGGACGAGGCGGCGCGGGTCGAGCCGTGCCTGCGGGCCTTGCTGGCGCTGCGCGGCGCGCCCAGGATCCTGGTCCTCGACGACGGCTCCACCGACGGCACCGCCGACCTCGTCCGGTCCGTCTGCGGCGACCGCGTCACGCTCCTGGCGGGCAGGCCGCTGCCGCCCGGCTGGCTCGGCAAGCCACACGCGTGCCAGCAGCTCGCCGACGCGGCCGCGCTCGCCGGCGACGTGGACCTGCTGGTGTTCCTCGACGCCGACGTGGTCCTGGCCCCCGACGCCGTCGACGCGTCCGCCACGCTGCTCGGCGACGCGGGGGTGCAGCTGCTCAGCCCGTACCCACGCATCATCGCGGGCAGTCCGGGCGAGCGGCTCGTCCAGCCCCTGCTGCAGTGGTCGTGGCTGACGTTCCTGCCCCTGCGCGCGATGGAACGCTCCCCCCGCCCGTCGCTCGCCGCGGCCGGCGGGCAGTTCCTGCTGGTCACACGGGCCGCCTACGAACGTGCCGGCGGGCACGCCGCGGTCCGCGACAAGGTCCTCGAGGACATCGAGCTGGCCCGCGCGGTGAAACGCACTGGCGGCCGGATCGCGCTCGCCGACGGATCGGGCCTGGCCACCTGCCGCATGTACACCTCATGGCGCGAGGTCGTCGACGGCTACAGCAAGTCGCTGTGGGCGTCGTTCGGCTCCCCGCCCGGCGCCACGGCCGTCGTGTCGCTGCTGCTCGGCCTGTACGTGCTGCTGCCCCTCACCGTCCTCGCCGGATGCTGGCAGGGGCTCGCCGGCTACCTCCTCGGCGTCGCAGGACGGGTCGTCAGCGCCCGGACGACCGGCGGCCGCGCCTGGCCCGACGCCCTCGCCCATCCCGTGTCCGTGCTGCTGTTCGCGTGGCTGGTCCTGCGGTCCTACCGCCGCCGCGGCCGCGTCTCCTGGAAGGGCCGCCCGACATGGCAACCGTGACCGTCATCGGCGCCGGCGTCGGCGGCCTCGCGACAGCGGCCCGGCTCGCCGCGGCCGGCCACAAGGTCACCGTGTTCGAGCAGGCCACCACCGCCGGCGGCAAGCTCGGCCGGCACGAACGGGTCACCGGGGCCGGCACCTTCCGCTTCGACACCGGCCCGAGCCTGTTCACCCTGCCACAGATCGCGGCGGAGCTGTTCGCGCAGACCGGCGGCCCCGCCCCCGGGCTGGACCTGGTCGCGCTGGATCCCCTGGTACGACACCACTTCCCCGACGGCACGACCCTCGACTCCTGCGCGGGGGCCGGATTCGAGGACCGGATCGCGGCCGCGTTCGGCGCCGAGGCCGCCACCGACTGGCGGCGCCTGTGGCAGCGCGCCGCCCGCGTCTGGGAGACCTCGTGGCGGCACGTCCTCACCGCGCCCGTCGACAGCCCGCTGCAGCTCGCCGGCCTGGCGTGGCGGCTGCGCGACCTGGCCGCGATCGCCCCCGGCCAGACGCTGCGCGGCCTGGGCCGCCGGCACCTGCGCGACCCCCGCCTGCGGATGCTGCTGGACCGTTACGCCACGTACACCGGCGCCGACCCCCGCCACGCACCCGCCGCGCTGCTCGCGATCCCCTACGCGGAGCTGGCGTTCGGCGGCTGGTACCTCCAGGGCGGCCTCGGCACGCTCGCCGACGCGCTGCTCGCCCGGTGCGCCTCGCTCGGCGTCACCGTCCACCTCGGCACCCCCGTCGAGTCCGTCCTCGTCGAAGGCCCGCGAGCCGCCGGCGTCGTCCTCACCGGCGGCGCCACCGTCCGCTCCGACCTCGTCGTCGCCAACACCGACGCGCTCCACCTCTACCGCGACCTGCTCCCCACCCCACGCCGCGCGGCCCGCCTCACCCGGCGCAGCCTCGGCGGGTTCGTCCTGCTGCTCGGCGTCCGCGGCACGACGCCACAGCTCGCACACCACACCGTGTTCTTCCCCCGCGACTACGACGCCGAGTTCGACGCGATCTTCGGCTCGCCCGCCCGCCCCCCGGCCGACCCCGCCGTCTTCGTCACCTCGGCCGACGACCCCACCGCCCGCCCCACCGGCCACGAGGCATGGTTCGTCCTGGTCAACGCCCCACCGCACGGCGAGTTCGACTGGCGCGCCCCCGGCGTCGCGGACAGCTACGCCGACCGCGTCCTGTCGATCCTCGCGTCCCGCGGCGCCGACCCCCGCGACCGCCTCCTCTTCCGCGACGTGCTCACCCCCGCCGACCTCGAGGCCTCGACCCGCTCCCCCGGCGGCGCCATCTACGGCACCGCCAGCCACGGCCTCACCGGCCTCCTCCGCCCCCCGACCCGCGGCACCCTCCGCGACCTGTTCCTGGTCGGCGGCTCCGTCCACCCCGGCGGCGGCCTGCCCCTGGTCATGCTGTCCGCCAAGATCGTCGCCGACCGCATCGGCCCCGCTTAGCGCCTGTTTCGCAGAGGGATCGAGGCGAGGCGAGGTCCCGGATCCGCCTGGGTACGCACCGTGGCCGTCCGGATAGCGGGGTGACGCCCGGATGACCGCGGCATGCGACCAGCGCCTGACCTGGCCCGGTTCGAGCAAGGCCACGCCGGGCCGGGCCGGTTCGGCCGGTTCGGGCCAGGTCACGCCGGGCCAGGCTGGTGCCCGGGCCAGGCTGGGCGAGGCGTTTGGGCCCACCGCAGCCCAGCCAGCCCAAACGAAACACGCCGGGCCGGGCTGGTCAGGTTCGGCCGGTTCGGGCCAGGTCTCGCCGGGCCATGCTGGTGCCCGGGCCAGGCTGGCGCCCGGGCCAGGCTGGCGCCCGGGCCAGGCTGGGCGAGGCGTCGGGGCCCGCCGCAGCCCAGCCAGCCCAAACGAAACAGGCGCCGGCCCCGGTTCCCGCAGATCACGCGTGCGAGGGCGGTCCCTGCACGAGCCGCGCACCCGCGGGCCGGCGGGCCTCCGACGGTAGCCCGCTGCGGGTCGACGGCGCACGAGTCGCGCACCCGCGGGCCGGCGTCGGCGATGCCACCACGGACGTGCACTCGGCCGCTCGCCCCCTGCGAGGCGCGCGTGGCACAAGGCCCGGGCCGTTCAGCGTTCGATTCGCCGAGCCGCAGACACCGCCGTTGCGTGTTGTCCGAGCAGGACAGGAGGCAGTCGGCGGCGGGCTGACCGCTTCACCAAGCGACCTTACAGCAGCCGCCGAAATCGCCATCCGGCGTCGTCACCGATGGTAATACCTCGCGGTCACGGCCTCGGATCGCTGTCACCGGGTCATGACAGGGCGCGACGGACGGCGATGGCGAGTTGCGTAAAGCCGGCAAAACTCAGGGCGGCGAGCACCGCGAGCACCGCGAGGGCCGTCGCGGCTTCCCACCGGCCCAGGGCGGTCGCGCCCGCGACGGCCAGGAGGCCGAAGATCGTGACGAGGACGCGGGTCGGGCGTTCCCCGACGGTGACGGTGCCGATGTCGGACATGCCGGCGACGGTGGCGCGGGCGCGGACGTACTCGTGCAGCCACATCACGCCACCGCAGCCCACCGCGAGCCAGGCCGGCCCGCCGAGAAGGACCAGCGCCACCAGCCAGCAGGCCTCGGCGACCCGGTCGGCGGTGGAGTCGTAGACCTGGCCGAGGCGGCTCGCCCTGCCGGTGACCACGGCCAGGACGCCGTCGACGGTGTCCGCGACCGCCGACAGCAGGACCAGGACCGCGCCGGCGAACGCCCATCCGCCGCCGCCGGTGACGGTCAGCGGCACCGCGACGGACAGCAGCAGGCCCAGGACCGTGACGGCGTTCGGGCTGCGGACACCCATGCGGACGAGGGCGGCGCCCAGCTCGTACGAGATGCGCAGCCAGCCCCGCACGAGCGGCGGCGCGGACCTCGGGTCGTAGCCGCCGTGTGCCGCCGCCCACCGCTCGGCGTAACCGTCCCAGTCGCGGACGTCAGACGCGGGCGCCGACACCGAGCTGCTGCCAGACCTCCCGGGTCGCCGTCGACCGGTTGAGGGTGATGAAGTGAATCCCCGGCACGCCCTCGTCGAGAAGCCGCTGGCACATCTCGCTGGCCAGGTCGATGCCGAGGCGCCGCACCGCCTGCGGGTCGTCGGCGACCTGCTCGAACCGGGCGGCGAGCGCCGGCGGGAAGGGCGCGCCGGACAGCTGCTGCGAGCGGGCGATGGTGCCGATCGCCGTGACGGGCATGACACCGGCGACGATCGGGGTGTCGCAGCCGGCGGCCGCGACCCGGTCCCGCAGGCGCAGGTAGTCGTCGGCGTCGAAGAACATCTGCGTGATCGCGAAGTCGGCGCCGGCCCGGCACTTGCGGACGAAGTTGGCCGTGTCGGATTCGATGTCCGTCGACCTTGGGTGCTTGTACGGGAACGCCGCCACCCCGACGCTGAAGTCTCCCGACTCGCGGACGAGCCGGACGAGCTCCTCCGCGTACAGGACACCTTCCGGGTGCTGGACCCACTCGCCCATCGGGTCGCCGGGCGGGTCGCCGCGCACGAGCAGGAAGTTGCGGATGCCGGCGCCCGCGAGCTGGCCGATGACGTTGCGCAGCTCGGCCACCGAGTGGTTGACCGCTGTCAGGTGCGCCATCGGCAGCAGCGTCGTCTCCGTCGCCACCCGCTCGGTCACGGCGACGGTGGTGTCCCTGGTGGTGCCGCCCGCACCGTACGTGATGGAGACGAACGACGGCCGGAGGGGCTCCAGCTCCCGGATCGCCTGCCACAACTGGCGCTCGCCCTCCGGGGTCTTCGGCGGGAAGAACTCGAAGGAGAACGTCGGCGCCTCCGCCGCGATCAGGTCACCGATCGCCGCGGGCCCGCCACCCATCACAGAAGGAAGTCCTGAAGCCACGCCCCGACTGTAGTGCCCCCGGCACCGCGGCCGGGAGGTCGCATCGGCGAATCATGTCGTACCCCTGAGGTAGAAAGACGTTGGACGGTTCGACGGCCGCGGGCATCGCGAAGGCCTGCGGCGCGCCGGGCGTCCTGCTGGACCGCGAGAGGACGGGGGTCGCTGGTTCCAGGAGGTCGTGACCCATGTCCCAGAGGATCGACCCGCCCGCACACCCGGGCGACTCGCTCGGCGTGCTGCTGACCCGCCTGCGCCAGGCACAGGGCAAGTCGCAGGTGCGGCTCGCCGGGCTGCTGTGCGCCGCGTCGGGTCTGCCGACGCTGACCCGCCACGAGATCTCCCGGTGGGAGCGGGAGGAGCGCATCCCGAGCCGGGTCTGGCTGTGCTGGCTCGCGCTCGTGCTCGACACCCCGCTGGACGACCTGGAGCGTGCCGCGGCCAACACCCGCCGGCGAAGGGAGCCGACCATGACCATGACCATGACCGTGCCCACGACCTCGATCTCGACCAGCACGGAGGCCACCCGGCCCACGCCGCGCCTCACCGTCGCCACGACCGGCCCGCGTCCACCCGGCCCCGGCCCCGGCCCCGGTCCCGGCGCTGGCACAGGCACAGGCACAGGCGCCAGCACAGGCGTTGGCCCAGGTGCCAATGCGGGTGCCGGCGCAGGCACGGGCACGGCTCGCTGGAGCGAGGCGGATGACGTGGGCGGGCGGATCGCCGGGTTGCGGCGCATGGACGACCTGGTCGCGGGGCCCGAGCTGGTGGCGCTCGTGCTCGCCGAGCTGCGGTCGGCGGTGCGGGCCGCCGGCGCGGGGTGCGGGTCGGCGGCGGCGGTCGCCGAGCTGGTGCAGCTGCATGCCTGGGTCTCGGCCGACGCGGGGCGGCCCGTGCCTGACGGCGCTGTGCGTGGTGGGGTGCGGGCGGCGGTCGCCGGCGGTGACCGGGCGCTGGCGGGTCACCTGCTCGGCTGTGTCGCGCAGGCCGCCGGGGAGCGTGGTGACGCCCGGGCCGCCGTCCGGGCTGCGGTCGCGGCCGAGCGGGTCGCGGGCGCGTGCGACCCGGCGACGGCGACGGTCCTGGCGCTGCGGGTCGCGTTCGCCGCCGCGGGGGCCGGCGATCGGCGGTCGTGCGACGGTGCCCTCGCCGCGGCGGAGCGTGCGCATGCGCTTCGGGGCTCCGCGGTCGGGCCGCCGTGGCTGTACTGGCTGGACGACGCCCACGTGGAGGCCATGACTGGCCTGTGCCTGGCCGCGGCGGGACGGCCTGCGGCGGCGTTGCCCCGGCTCGGTGCGGCGCTGCGGGGGCCGAGCGTCCGGTTCCGCGCCGCTGGTCTGGTCAGCGCGGCGCTGGCCCGCGCCCACCTGGCCGCCGGCGACCTCGACGCCGCCTGCGCCGCGGCCGCCGAGACGCTGCTGGCGTGCGCCGAGTCCGGGTCGTTCCGGGTGCTGCGTCAGCTCCGGCACCTGGAGACCGCGCTGCACGCCGCCGCGGGGGCGGGGCGCAGTCCCGCGCCGCTGGTCGCGTACACGGAGCTGGCCGAGTCCGCCGCCGGCTGCCTGCCGGGCGCCGCACCTCCACCGGCACGCCAGGGGCACGCCCGCCCTGGTTCGTTCGCCGCGCCGGCCGGAGCTCGGGCGGCCGGGTCGGACCGGCTCCCGGGAAGGGTGGCCAGCTGAACCTCGCAGCCGTCCCCACCGCTCCGGCAAACCTCGACCGGCAGCGGGGTGCCCAAGGTGGCACGCCAGGCTGCCTGTGAGTCAGCCACCGAAGGGCTCCAGACGCCACAGGCCGGGGTGCCGCCGGGCACCGCCGCACCGTCGACGCGCCAGGGAGGTGCACGCGCCGGTTCGCCGCGTCACCCGCGACCGGGCCGGGGCAACCAGGCGGAGGCGAGCCGGGGCAACCAGGCGGAGGCGAGCCGGGGCAACCAGGCGGAGGCGGGCCGGGGCAACCAGGCGGAGGCGGGTCGGGGCAAGCAGGCGGGGGCGGGTCGGGGGTGGTTGTAGTTCGGTCGTACGGTGGGTGAAGAAGTGATTTCGCAGGGTGGAACGGTCCGTCGGATGGGCGGGGCGGGAGGCGGGACGGATGACAGGGGTGGGTCCCGAAGCGGCGGTCCATGCGGATTCGGGCTAGCGTCTCTGCCGTGACGCACCCCTTCCTCGACCGGGCCGACCTTCGCACGCGGGTGCGGCAGGCACTCGACGACTTCCTGCGGCTCCGGCGGAGCCGGCTCGCGGAGATCGAGCTGGAAGCCCTCGCCCCGGTCGCCGACGCGATCGAGGCGCTCGTGCTGCAGGGTGGCAAGCGGCTGCGGCCGGCGTTCGCGTACTGGGGGTACAGGGGCGCGGGCGGGGTCGATGACGACGCGGTGGTGGCGGCGGTCGCGGCGCTGGAGCTGGTGCAGGCGAGTGCGCTGATCCACGACGACGTGATGGACGGGTCGGAGACGCGGCGCGGGGAGCCGGCGGTGCACCGGAGGTTCGCGGCGCTGCACACGCGCGCGGGGTGGCGGGGTGATCCGGGCGGGTTCGGGACGGCGGCGGCGATCCTGCTCGGGGACCTGTGCCTGGTGTGGTCCGACGAGATGCTGCACGCGAGCGGGCTCGGGGCGGACACCCTCGCCAGGGCGCGGCCGGTGTTCGACGAGATGCGGACCGAGGTGACGATCGGTCAGTACCTCGACGTGCAGACGCAGGCGACCGGGGACACGTCGACGGCGCGGGCGAGCCTGGTGGCGCGGTTCAAGTCGGCGAAGTACACGATCGAGCGGCCGCTGCTGCTGGGGGCGGCGATCGCCGGGGCGCCGGAGGAGCTGCGCAAGACGTACGAGGGGTACGGCCTGCCGCTCGGCGAGGCGTTCCAGCTGCGCGACGACGTGCTCGGCGTGTTCGGCGACCCGATCGTGACGGGCAAGCCGGCGGGCGACGACCTGCGCGAGGGCAAGCGCACCTACCTGGTCGCCGCGGCCATGGAGGGCAGCGGGGGCGACGACACGTGGAAGCTGCTCGGCGACCCGGAGCTCGACGCGGACGGGGTCGGACGGTTGCGGGAGGTCATCGTCGGGAGCGGCGCCCTGGACCGTACCGAACGCCGCATCGCCGACCTGACGGCCGAGGCGCTGGGGGCGTTGGACGGGGCGCAGCTCACGGCGGAGGCGCGGGAGGTCCTGACCGGTCTGGCCCAGGCGGCGACGCAGCGGACAGTCTGACCCACAGCGACAGGGTCAGCACGATCAGCGCGAAGCCGAACAGGAGATCCTCGACCGGCGCGTACACGAGCCGCAGCCCCAGAATGTCGGCCGGGTTGTACAGGACGACGCCGCGGCCGGTCAGGATCCCGTTGGACAGCAGCTGGAAGCCGAAGATGATCGGGTAGGTGCACCAGAACACCTTGCCGAGCACGACCCGGCTCCGGATCATGAGGACGTCGATGAGGACGGCGGCGACGACCCCGGTCACGGCCGCTGCCGTGTACGTCATGGACGTCGCCTCGCGGCGAGGCGTTGCAGCGTGAGCCGGGTCGCCTCGAAGCCGAGGATCGCGCAGACGGGCACGACGAGGAAGAACAGCACCTCTTCGAGAGGTAGCCCGCCGGGGAACACGACGCCGGCCATCTGCGCCGGGTCGAACGTCCAGTGTCCGGCGCGGATCGCGAGCAGGTCCCAGACGATGAAGACGGCGGCAACCGGGGCGATGGTCAGGGTGAGCCGCCGTACCTGCCGGAGCACGCCGACCTTCAGCAGCGGCTCGAGCCACAGCGCGCCGAAGAGACAGCCGGCGAGCACCAGCAGGTACGTGAAGTGGAGCACCGCTAGAAGCCCAGGGCCTGCGCGCGGCGCTTGACCTCGGTGGCCCGGTTACCGCGCAGCGCGGCCGCGGGGGTGCCCGGCAGGGTGTCGTCCGGCGTGTACAGCCACCGCAGCGCCTCATCGTCGTTGTACCCAGCGTCGTGCAACACCGTGAGGACGCCGGGCAGGTGCTTCACCACACCGTCGTCGCTGATGAAGTCGGCCGGCACGCGCAGCACACCGTCCTTGCGGACGGCCAGCAGCTTGCGCTCCCGGACGAGCTGGTGCACCCGGTTGACCGGGATGCCGATGCGTTCAGCGACGTCCGGCATGGTCAGCCACTCGGCGGGGCCCACTGGTTGTTCGGTCACAGGGAACACAGTGCCATGTCGCTGGACGCATACCGACGGAGGGGAACGGCTGTGGGGCTCTGGCTCAAGGTCCACCGTGAGGTCACCGGTGCCTGGCGTTCCGCGCGCTACGACGTCTACCGGCAGGTGAGCCGCCGGAAGCTGACGCAGCTGCTGACCGCGGAGACGGCGGAGTTCACCGGGTTCGCCTCGCGGCACCGGGCCGTCCCGCGCGGTGGGCAGCCGCGCCGGGTGGCGGCGACGAGCGGGGTGGCGCTGCTCGTCGCGGGTGGGGCGGCCGGTACGTACCTCGCGGTCGCCGGCAGCCTGACGGCGCTGCGCACCCCGCCGCCGCCGTCGTCGGTGGCGGCCGCGGCGGCGGAGCCGACGTTCACCGTCCCGGGGACTCTCACCAGCGCGCCGGAGACCCAGAAGGCGTCCCCGCGGCCGCAGGTGCGGCGGTCCGCGCCGCCCCCCGTCCTGGCGATGCCCGCCGCGCCGCCGCCGGCGGTGGTGCCGACGACGAAGACGGTGGAGAGCACGCCGTCGCCCTCCGCGAGCCCCAGCCCGACCGTGACGGCCAGTCCGTCACCCTCCGCATCCGCGCCATCGCCAACCAGTACGACCTCAAAAGCCCCGAAACGGGGACAAACCAATGGTGGTATGGCAGGAGGCTGAGGAATCCGGTTCACCAGCCGTACACTCGCAGCCAATGGATACCACGGTCGCCGATCCCCTGCTCGGTGCGCTTGTAGACGGGCGCTACCGCGTTCGCTCCCGTGTCGCCAAGGGCGGCATGGCGACGGTCTACACCGCACTCGACGAGCGACTCGAGCGCACCGTCGCCCTGAAGATCATCCACTCAGGACAGTCGCACGATCCACGGTTCGTCAACCGGTTCACCGACGAGGCGAAGACGATCGCGCGGCTCACCCATCCGAACGTCGTCGCGGTGTACGACCAGGGCACCCACCACGGGCTGCCGTATCTGGTCATGGAGTTCGTGCGGGGGCGCACGCTGCGCGAGGTGCTCGCCGAGCGCCGCCGCCTGCAGCCGCAGGAAGCCCTCGCGATCATGGAGCAGATGCTCGCCGCGATCGCCGCCGCGCACCGCGCCGGTCTCGTCCACCGCGACGTCAAGCCGGAGAACGTACTGGTCGCGGAGGCCCCCGGCGACACGCACAACATCATCGACGGCGTGGTCAAGGTCGCCGACTTCGGCCTGGCCCGCGCGGTCGAGGCCAGCGCCGACGAGACCGGCTCGCACCTCATGGCCACGGTCGCCTACGTCGCGCCGGAGCTCGTCACCGACGGGCACGCCGACCCGCGCACCGACGTGTACTCCGCCGGCATCGTGCTCTTCGAGATGCTGACCGGCCGGGTGCCCTACGAGGCAGACCGCCCGGTCGAGGTCGCGTGGCAGCACGTCGACCGCGACGTGCCGTTCCCCTCGCGGTACGTGCCGGGGCTCCCGCCGGCCCTCGACGACCTGGTGACCCGCGCGACCCGCCGCGACCCCGGGGCCCGCCCCACCGACGCCGGCGCGATGCTCGCCGAGGTGCAGGCCGCCCGCGAGAGCATCGGCGTGGAGCTCGCCACCCGGTCGCGGCCCCTCGCGCAGCCGACGGTGATCGTGCCGCAGGTCGAGTCGGTGCCGCAGAACGTGTACCGCACCGGCGCGATGGAGCCGGCCCGGCCGTCGTGGGCGAAGCTGCCCAGCCCCTCCCCCGCGCAGCCGCCCGCCCGCCGGCGCCGCGCCGCCGAGCCGGAGCCCGCCGGTCCCGCCGCCCGGCTGGCGGAGCTGCTCGCCCAGATCAACGCCAACCCGCGGACCCGCCTCGCGGTGATCGCCTCGATGCTGACGCTTGGCCTGCTGGTGGCGATCGGTGGGTACTGGATCGGCGTCGGCCGCTACACGGACGCACCCGACCTGACGACGATGACCAGCGACATGGCCGGCCAGCAGGCCAGGGCCGCCGGGTTCAAGGTGAAGTTCGGCCCGCCGAGGTTCGACGCGAAGATCGCCAAGGACAAGGTCCTCGCCCAGGACCCCGCCGCGCACTCGCGGATCCTGGACGGCGGCACGATCACGCTGACGCTGTCGCTCGGCCCCGAGATCCACAAGGTGCCCGACATCGCCGGTAAGGAGTACGACCTCGCCCTCGTCGACATCCAGGCGACCGGGCTGCAGGCGACCCGCGCCGAGAAGTTCGACGACGCGGTCCCCGCCGGCTACGTGATCGAGACCGAGCCGAAGATCGGCACCGAGGTCAAGCCCGGCCAGACGATCAAGATCCTGGTCAGCAAGGGCCCCAACCCGGTGAAGGTGCCGCTCGTCATCGGCAAGAACATCGAAGAGGCCAAGCAGGCCCTCGCCAAGGTGAAGATCGCCATCGGCAAGGTCGAGCCGGTCGACAGCGACAAGCCCAAGGACGAGGTCGTCTCGCAGAGCATCGGCGACGGCAACAGCGTCACCGACGGCATGGTCATCGACCTGCAGATCTCCAAGGGCCCGGCGCTGCTCACGGTGCCCGAGGTCCGCGGCCTGCAGCTCGACCAGGCCCGCCAGCAGCTGGAGGGGGCGGGGTTCGCCGTCGACGTGCAGGGCTTCGGCACGGTCCGGCAGATGGACCCGCAGCCCGGCACGCAGGTGCCGCCGGGCACGCACATCCGCCTGCTCGCGTACTTCTGAGTGGTCCGTCTTCGCCATGGTCTGCCAGCTTCCAGCGGGTCCGCCTTCCAGTGGCCTGTCGGCTCCCGGCGGCTTGCCGGCTTCCAGTGGTCTGTCAGTGATCGCTGAGACACCGGTCGGCGGGCACGCGCTCGTCGCCGGTGGCCTGGCCAAGGCGTCGCAGCGCTACGTCGAGCAGACCGGCGCGACCGCGGTGCAGATCTACGTGTCCAACCCGCGCGGCTGGGCGCTCGCCGAGGGCGATCCCGCCCAGGACGCCGCGTTCCTCGCCGGCTGCGGCGAGTGGGGCGTGTCCGCGTACATCCACGCCGCGCTGCTGGTCAACCTCGGCTCCCCGACCGAGGCCACCGTCGAGCGCTCCGTGGCCACCCTCGAGCACGCCCTGCGCCGCGGCAAGGCGATCCGCGCGCGAGGCGTGGTGTTCCACGCCGGTTCCGCCGTCGACGCCACCCATGCGGACAAGGCCCTCGACGTCGTACGGAAGGTGCTCCGGCCGCTCCTCGACCGAGCCGCGCTGGAGGGCTGGCCGCCGCTGCTGGTCGAGCCGAGCGCCGGAGGGGGCCGGTCGCTGGCGTCCAGGGTCGAGCACCTGGAGGCGTACCTGGCCGCCGTGGACCACCACCCGCAGCTCGGCGTCTGCTTCGACACCTGCCACGCCTGGGCCGCGGGCCACGACCTGGCCTCCCCCGGCGGCATGACCGCCACGCTCGACGCCCTGGTCAAGGCGGTCGGCCCGGGCCGGCTGCGCCTGATCCACGCCAACGACTCCAAGGACGCCTGCGGCTCCACCCGCGACCGCCACGAGTCACTGGGCAAGGGCACCATCGGCCCGGCGGCGTTCGCGGAGCTGGTCCGCCACCCGGCCGCCGCCGGCGTCCCGCTCATCGTCGAAACCCCCAGCGGCGACCTGTCAGCCGACCACGCCGCCGACATTGCCCTGCTCCGCGCCGCCCTCTGAGTACATGCTTCCAGCAGGTAATACTACGGTGAGCGACCTTCCTACTCCGCGATTAGAGATCGATTAGTGCGTGGATGCTAAGGTGCAGTAGACCGGCGTCGCACCGCCCAGCAGGTCCGTCATCCAGCGCTCCCACCCGCCACGTCCGGCGGGCCGCCAGGACGAAACGCCGCCGCCCGGTCCCGCCTCCTTCGCGCGCCCGCAAGCGCGCGGAACCCCGCACCGCCCCAGCCCCGACGGCAGCCTCGACCTGCCCGTGCGCCTGCAAGCGCACGGAACCTACCGCCGGCAGACCGCCTCGCCACGCACAATCCGGCGAGAACACGAACCGCCCCGTCCGCACGATCCGGCGAGCCGCCCCCGTCCGCACGATCCGGCGAGAACGCAAGCTGCCCCGTCCGCACGATCCAGCCAGTGCACAAACCGCGCCGCGATCCGGCGAGTGCACAAGCCGTCCCTTGAGCTGGCGAGTACACAAAACGTCCCCGTGAACCGGGGGTACACAAAACGCCCCGTGAACCGGGGAGTACACAAACGTCCCCACGTGAGCTGGCGAGAACGGCGGTCAGGCACGTCCCCGCGTGAGCCGGCGAGGACGGCGGTCAGGCCAGGAGCTTCGCCAGGACGGTGGCCGCGGCGGAGACGGCGTCGTCGGTGAGGTCGAGGTGGGTGGTGAGGCGGACCGTCCGCGGGCCGAACGGCGACACCAGCACGCCCTGCGCGGCGGCCGCCGCCGTCAGCTGCGCCGCGTCCAGCGGTGCCTCGCGCAGGTCCAGCATGACCAGGTTGGTCTCGACGCGGGCCGGGTCGGTGGCGCCGGTCGGGGCGAGCGCCGCCGCCAGGTGCTGCGCCTTGGCGTGGTCGTCGGCGAGGCGGTCGATGTGGTGGCGGAGGGCGTACAGGCCGCCGGCGGCGAGGATGCCGGCCTGGCGCATGCCGCCGCCGAGGCGCTTGCGGATCAGGCGGGCCTCGGCGATGCGGGCGGCGGAGCCGATCACCAGGGAGCCGACGGGCGCGCCGAGGCCCTTCGAGAGGCAGACGGAGAGGGTGTCGAAGAGCTGCCCGTACGTCGCCAGGGGGACGCCGGTGGCGACGTGCGCGTGCCAGATGCGGGCGCCGTCGCAGTGCAGGAGGAGGCCCGCGTCGTCGCAGACGGTGCGCAGAGCCTGCAGGGTCTCCAGCGGGATGATGCTGCCGCCACCGCGGTTGTGGGTCTGCTCGACGGCGATCGCGCTGGTGGCGACGGTGTAGCCGCCGGGCTGGCGGATCATTCCGGCGACCGTGGCCACGTCGAGAGAACCGCCGGCGAAGGGCCACGTGCGGGTGGAGATGCCGCCGTACGCGGCGGCGGCGCCCATCTCGTAGGTGACGACGTGCGCGTCGGCGTCGCAGAGCAGCTCGCCGGCGCGCGGGACGACGAGCTGCAGGGCGATCTGGTTGGCCATGCAGCCGGACGGCGTGAAGAGGGCCGCCTCGTGGCCGAACAGGGAGGCGGCGTAGGACTGCAGCTCGTGCAGCGTCGGGTCCTCGTCGAAGACGTCGTCCCCGACCGGCGCCGATGCCATGGCAGCGCGCATGGCCGGCGTCGGCCGGGTGATGGTGTCCGAGCGAAGATCCGCGACCACCGACGGAACGTCAGCCACGCAGCATCTCCGCGACGAGGAACGCCAGCTCCAGGGACTGCTGCGTGTTGAGCCGCGGGTCGCAGGCCGTCTCGTACCGGCCGGGGAGGTCCTCGTCGACGATCGCCTGGGCGCCGCCGAGGCACTCGGTGACGTCCTCGCCGGTGAGCTCGACGTGCAGGCCGCCCGGGTGGGTCTCCAGCTCGCGGTGGACCTCGAAGTAGCCGAGGACCTCGTCGACGATCCGGTCGAAGTGCCGGGTCTTGTACCCGTTGGACGACTCGTGGGTGTTGCCGTGCATGGGGTCGCACTGCCAGACGACGCGGCAGCCGGCCGCGGTGACCTTCTCCACGATCGGCGGGAGCGCGTCGCGGACCTTGTTGCTGCCCATGCGGGCGACGAACGTGAGCCGGCCCGGGATGTTGTCGGGGTTGAGCTTCTCGAACAGCTCGAGGGCCTGCTCGGGGGCGGTGGTGGGGCCGAGCTTGACGCCGATCGGGTTGGCGATGCGCGACATGAAGTCGACGTGGGCGCCGTCGATCTGACGGGTGCGCTCGCCGATCCACAGGAAGTGCCCGGACAGCCCGTACGGACGGCCGCCGGCGATCCGGGCGAGCGGCCGCTCGTACTCCAGGGCGAGGGCCTCGTGCGAGCAGTACAGGGTGACGGTGCGCAGCGCCTCGTCGTCGTTGACGCCGCAGGCCTGCATGAAGCGCAGCGCGCGGTCGATCTCGCGGGCGATCGCCTCGTAGCGCTGGCCGGCGGGCGAGGTGACGACGAAGCCCTTGTTCCAGTCGTGGACGGCGTGCAGGTCGCCCATGCCGCCGCCGAGGTAGGCGCGGAGCATGTTCATGGCGCTGGACGAGTTGGCGTAGGCGCGGATCATGCGCTGCGGGTCGGCGACGCGGGCCTCGGGGTCCTGGTCCAAGGAGTTGATCATGTCGCCGCGGTATGCCGGGAGCCCCAGCGAGTCGAGGGCCGCGGAGCGCGGCTTGGTGAACTGGCCGGCGACCCGGCCGAGCTTGATCACGGGCAGGGACGCGCCGTAGGTGAGGACGACCGCCATCTGCAGCAGGGTGCGGGCGTTGCCCAGGACGTGCGCCTCGGTGTTGTCGGCGAACGTCTCGGCGCAGTCGCCACCTTGCAGCATGAACGCCTTGCCGTCGGCGACGAGGGCGAGCCGCTCGCGGAGCTGGTCGACCTCGTAGGGCGCGACGATCGGCGGCACCGACGCCAGGAGCTTGCCGACCTCGTCGACCGCCGTCTGGTCGGGCCACGGCGGGGTCTGCGCACGGGGCAGGGCGCGCCAGTGGTCGAGACCGAACTCGTCGTCCTCGGAGTTGCCCGCGACGGCCACTCGGGAGATCTCGGGACCGGGGTATGTGAAGTGGTGCCACTCCTGCCGCATACGCAAAAGCGTACCGACCTTGCGGACCGGGCGGGTGTCGCCATCCCGCCCGGTCCCGGAGTACGGAACGCGTGGACCGGTCCTCGGGAACCGAGGCGCAGCCCGCGGCGCCGGGAACCCGTCCGCTACATATTGATCATGTGGCCGGCGAGGCCGTGGATCGCTTCCTTGACGGCCTCGCCGAGGGTCGGGTGGGCGTGGACGTTGCGGGCGACCTCGTGCACCGTCAGGTCCCACTGCTGCGCCAGGGTCAGCTCCGGCAGCAGCTCGGTGACCTCCGGTCCGATGAGGTGCGCGCCGAGCAGCTCGCCGTACTTGCCGTCGCTGATGATCTTCACGAAGCCGGTCGCGTCGCCAAGGCCGTGCGCCTTGCCGTTGGCGGTGTACGGGAACTTGACGACCTTCACGTCGTAGCCCTGCTCGCGGGCCTGCGCCTCGGTCCAGCCGAAGCTGGCGATCTGCGGCTGGCAGTACGTCGCGCGGGGGATCATGACGTAGTCGAGCTCCATCGTCTCCGCGCCGGCGATCGTCTCCGCCGCGACGATGCCCATCGACTCGGCGGCGTGCGCGAGCATCAGCTTCGCGGTGACGTCGCCGATGGCGTAGATGTGCGGCACGTTGGTGCGCAGCCGCCCGTCGACGGCGATCGCGCCGCGCTCAGTGAGCGCCACCCCGGTCTTCTCCAGCCCGTAGCCCTCCACGCGCGGCTGGAAGCCGATCGCCTGCAGCAGCTTGTCGGCCTCGAGCACCTTCGACTCGCCGTTGGACGAGACGGTCACCTGCACCCCGGTGGCGGACTCCGCGACGGCGTCGACGCGCGTCGACGTCAGCACCTGGATGCCGAGGCGCTTGTACCGCTTCGCCAGCTCGGCCGACACCTCGGCGTCCTCCAGGGGCACCAGGCGGTCGAGGAACTCGACGATGGTGACCTTGACGCCGTAGTTGTGCAGCACGTAGGCGAACTCGACGCCGATCGCGCCGGCCCCGGCGATGATGATCGACGACGGCAGCTCCTCGGACAGGATCTGCTCCTCGTACGTGACGACCCGGGACGACAGCGAGGTGCCGGGCAGCAGCCGGGTGGTCGCACCGGTGGCGATGATCGCGTTGGCGAACGTCACCGTGTCGTCACCGACCTGCAGGGTGTGGTCGTCGAGGAAGACGCCGCGGCCGTGGTACTGGCGGATCTCGTTCTTCTTCATGAGGTAGTGCACGCCCTTGACCCGGCCGTCGGCGACCTTGCGGCTGCGCTGGAACGCCGCGCCGTAGTCGAAGGTCACCGAGCCCTGGATGCCGAACGTCTTGGCCTCGGCGGTGAAGATGTGCGCCAGCTCCGCGTTGCGCAGCAGCGCCTTGCTGGGGATGCAGCCGACGTTGAGGCAGACGCCGCCCCAGTACTTGTCCTCGACGATCGCGGTGCGCAGGCCGAGCTGCGCGGCGCGCACGGCGGCGGTGTAGCCACCGGGGCCCGCGCCGAGGACCACAACATCGAAGTTGTCGCTCTGTTGAGAAGTCACAACCAGTCCTTGCGTTTGAAGGTGACGTACAGCCCCACGGACAGCACCACGATCAGCACGGCGGAGATCACGAACCCGGAGCGGTGCTCGTAACCCGGAAAAGGAAGATTCTGCCCGTAGTAACCCGTAACAGCCGTGGGCACCGCGATGATGGCCGCCCAGCTGGTGACCTTCTTCATGATGTTGTTCATCCGGTTGCCCTGCACCGCGAGGTTCGACTCCAGGATGGTCGCGACGAAGTCGCGCAGGCCCTCCGTCCACTCCGTGACCCGCAACACATGGTCGTAGAGGTCCTGGTAGTACGGGGCGATCTCCTCGTCGACGATCTTGGCGCGGGTGAGGCCGTTGACCACCTCGCGCATCGGCAGCACGACCTTGCGCAGGTGGCTGAGGCTGCGCCGGAGCCGGAAGCTGCGCTGCTGCACCTCCCGGACCGCCTGCGGGGTCTCCTCGAAGAGCTTGTCCTCCAGCGCTTCGAGAGCGTCGTCGAGCGCCTGCACCGCGTCGAAGTGCCCGTCGACGACGACGTCGAGCAGCCCGTGGACGAGGTACGCCACACCGTGCCGGGCCAGCTCGGACGTCGCGTCCCACCGGCGCACCACGGCGTCCACGTCGAACCCGTCGCCGTGCGCGGTGATCAACGCCCGGCCGGTGATGAACGCCGCCACCGGGCACACGGTCAGCTCACCGCCGTCCCCGTCGAAGCTCGCCTGGTACGCGCTGAGGAACAGGTGCCCGCGGTAGTGGCTCAGCTTGGGCCGCTCCCGGGGCGACGACGCGTCCTCGACCGCCAGCTGGTGCAGCCCGAACTCTTCCTGGACCCGCACCCAGTCCTGCGCCGACGGCGACGCGAGATCCAGCCACACCACCGTGTCCTCGGCGGCGAGGTGCTCCGAGATATCGTCAAGCGGGAAATCCTCGGCCACCAGGTCACCGTTGCGGTAGAGCCGCGTGCGCGCCATGCCGTCATCCAACCAGAAGGAGGCAGGCGTGGCAGCGTTCATCGAGGCGACGCAGGTCCGGCCCGCCGGCGACGGCTTCGACGCCGAGCTCGATCCACTGTGGACCGTCGGCGGCAAGCCCAACGGCGGCTACCTCCTGGCGATCCTCGCCCGCGCCGCGATCGAGACCGCCGGCACGCACCCCGACCCGCTGTCGGCGAGCGCGGTCTACCTGTCGCCGCCGGACCCCGGCCCGGCCACCGTCACCGTCGAGGTGCTGCGCACCGGCCGCACCGCGAGCCAGGTGCGGGCGCGGCTGTGGCAGAAGGACCGCGCGCGCGTCGAGGCGCTGTTCACCCTCGGCACCCTCGCGGCGGCCGGTGCGCCGCGCTGGGTGGACGCCGGGCCACCGCCGGTCGCCGCCGAGGAGGGCCTGTTCCCGACGCCGTCGGAGGCGCCCGGCACGGGGCTGCGCATCGACATGCTGGACCAGTTCGAGCAGCGCATCGACTGGCAGGCGGTCGGTGACCCGCCCGGTGAGCTGCGCGGCTGGCTGCGGCTGCCGGACGGCGCGGCGTGGGACCCGGTGTCGCTGCTGTTCGCCGCGGACGCGTTCCCGCCGGCGACGTTCACCCTGGGCAGCAACGGCTGGACGCCGACGCTGGAGCTCACCGTGTACGTGCGGGCGATCCCCTCCCCCGGTCCGCTGCGGGTCCGCCAGCGGGCCCGGCTGCTCACCGAGAGCCTCGTCGACCAGGTCTGCGAGATCTGGGACGCCCAGGACCGGATCGTCGCGCAGGCGACCCAGCTCGCCGCGTACCGGATGCCGGCACCCTGAACCGTCGCGGAACGCGTCGCGCCCCGCACCTGACGGTGCGGGGCGCGACAGTGGGAGAGGAGGTTACCGCTTGACCCGTTTCCGCACGCTCTTGCTGGTGCTCCGCCACGCGTTGGTAGCGGCCTTGACGGCCCGCTGACGCGGCGTCTGCTTCCGGCGGCTCCGCACGACCGTGACCACCGCGACAACCACGGTGGCGACACCGGCCGCGGCGGCGGTCACCAGCGGAACGGGCCGACGGCGTGCCACGTCCTTGCCCTGCTCGACCAGGTCGGTCGCGCGCTGCTCGGTCTTGGCGGACATCGTGTCGACCGTGTTGCCAAGGTCGTCGCGAGTGTCGATGGCGGGGCCACCGACCTTGCTCCCGTTCGCATGTGTGACGCTCATCGCTGCCCCTTTCTCTCTCTGAGAGCAGGTTGCCCACCCGCCGCGGTGCTCAATCACCGCAGTGTTGTGACGATCGGCGCATGGTCGGACGTCACTGCCGTGCCGACACTGACATCGGCGCAGGTCAAGCCCCTGACAAGGACGTGGTCGATCTGCTTGACGGGCTTGTCGGCGGGGAACGTGCGCACCGGCCGGAACGCCGCGAACCCGTCCGCGTAGCCGGCGTCGGCGAACGCGCGCATCGCCGCGTCGCCGGGCTCGATGTTGAGGTCGCCGGCGATGAACGTCGGTCGGTCGCCGCCGAACCGGGTCGCGAACGCGGCGATCTCGCCGACCTGCACGAGCGGCTCGGCGTCCGGCGGCGGCTGGATGTGCGTCGACACGACCGCGATCTCCCGCCCGCCGAACCGCACGACGACGCCGAGAGCCTGGGCGCCGGTCGGCGCGCCGACCGGCGACAGCCGGACCGTCTCGGCGGCGGCGACCGGCAGGTTCGTCAGCACCGCGTCGCCCCAGACGGCGTCGGCGGCCGGGGCGAACCAGTACCGCATCCCGAGCCGCGTCGCGAGGGCCCGCAGGCCGTCGTGGCCGCCGTTGAGCACCCACGCCCGGTCCACCTCCGACAGGACCACGACGTCAGGGTCCGACGCGGCGATCGCGCGGGCCGTCGCGGCCGGCCGGAAGGTGCCGTCGAGCCCGAAGCCCATACGGATGTTGTACGCCACCAGCCGCAGCCCCTGATCCGCACCGGCCGCCGCGCCGACCTGTTTGACCGGCGGCGTCGTAGTGGCCCCGAGCAGCGGCACGAGCAGGCACACCGCGAGGGCCGCGAGGCCCGCCCGCCACGGCACGCCGGTCGACGGCGTCCCGGCCCCGGACCGCAGCAGGACCCAGGCGGGGGCGAGCGCGACCGCGACGGGCACCCACTGGTTGGGGTAGCCGATGTCGTAGGCGGCGTAGTAGGCGACGGCGGCGACTGCGAACACGAGCATGCCGGCGAGCGCGGCGTACCCGGACCGGGCGCCCCGGCCGGCCTCGGGCTCGGGTGGCGTGTCGGCGGCCGCGGCGCGGAACGCCCAGCCGAGCGCGCCGCAGCCGAGCAGCAAGGCGACGAACAGCCCGCCCGGCCCGTCCGACAGGCCGAACACGATCGCGGCCGCGACGATCGCCAGCGCTGAAGCGACCCGTTCGAGGCGCCCCCTGAGCGGCCCGGTCGCCCCGGCGAGGAAGCCCACCACGGCTAGGCCGAGCAGCAGCTCGGGCACGGTGGGCGGGGGTGTGGTGGCGACCGGGTCGAAGCGGTAGGACAGGGCGACCGTCGCGACCGCCGGGGACAGCGCGAACATGCCGGCCAGGAGCATCGCCGGCCCCGTGAGGAACCAGGCGGCGGCGGAGGTCCTTCCGGGTGCCGTGCGCCGCTGGTACCAGATGAACAGCAGGCACTCGGCGGCGACGAGCGGCGCGGCCCACCACCGCGACTGCCACGTCAGGTCGACGGTGCGCAACGCGGCGTGCTGCAGGGCGGCGGCGGCGAGGCCGACCGGGACACCGACCGCCGCGGGTCCGCCCCGCACGGCGGTCGCCGCGAGCCACGACAGCCCGGCGAGCAGGCCGATCGAGGCGGCGTACAGCTGCGGCTGTCCACCGTGGACGAACAGCAGCGCGAACCGGGCGGCGGCGAGCCCGGCGGCCCCGGCGAGCGCGATCTTCGCCGCGTGCCGACCGGAGTCCCACCGGGCGGCGAGGGGCACCACCGCGAACGGGGCCAGGAACCACAGGAGCGCGAACGCGCCCATGAGCTCGGCCGGTGTCGAGGCGGCCTGCCCGAAGATCGTGATGATCGACGGGAGCCAGACCCGGAGCAGGTCGACCAGGAGCAGGGTCCCCGCGGCGGTGCTCACCAGCGGGGCGGAGATGCGGGGGTCAGTCCTCGCGAACGACAACCTGGACGGCGGCGTCATCGTCGAGACGATAGCCGACGCCGCGCACGGTGGCGATGATCCGTGCGGCCTCACCGAGCTTGACCCGCAGGCGCCGCACGTGGACGTCGACGGTGCGCTCGGTGCCGACCATGTCGTAGCCCCAGACCTGGCGCAGCAGCTGCGCCCGGCTGAACACGCGGCGCGGGTGCTCGCAGAGGAACAGGAACAGGTCGTATTCGCGGCGGGTCAGCGGCACGGGCGCCCCGTCGCGCAGGACGAGCCGGGAGCCGGTGCACAGGAAGAGCGACGGGGCGTCCGGCGTGGCCGCGCCGATCCGCTTGACCTTCGCGGCGTCGGCACCGCCGACGACGGTGTCCGGGGTCTCGACCAGCCGCAAATTGCGGCCGGTGTGCTGGGACGGCCCGTGCTGCAGCGTGTGCGCCGGCGCGGCGGCGCGCTGCATCGGGGGCTGGGGCTGGGTGCGCTGGATCTGCTGCTTGGCCTGGCTGGCGGCGAGCGCCTCGAGGTCGCTGATCAGGCGGGAAGCCTCCGGTGGGAGCTCCTCACCGTTGAGGGTGATGTGCACGGTGATGGTGACCACCGAGGGCGCCACCTCAGGCGCACCGACGACCGAAATGGCCATTTTCAATTCCTCTCGAAAAGCCTTTGCAATGACGCCGAATCAACGAACCGTCACTCGACAAAGGCCGTCGAAATGGTGTGCACGTCGCGAGACCCACATCGGGTCAAGGTGTACCTCAAGGCACATGAGACCGACCTTACCAGCATCGTCACCCATAGCGACAGAGCTGTAACCTGCCGCACAGAATTGATCGATGACAATTCGTCTGATGTTTTCGGCCGACATTCACCGGCCATTCACGACACGTCTACGAGTCCAGCCTGGTCACCGCACGCCGACGGGTCAATCCCTTCCCGTATGATGGGATCGTCAAGCCTTCACCGACCTCCGGAACCATGCCGAAGTGCGCACATGTTGACGACAAATCCTATCCACTAGATAGAATCTCGCCGTCCACCATATGGGATCGACGCGCGCAACTCGCCAGGGCTGACAATACTCGCACCGAGCTCGCGCACCCGTTCGCGGAGCTCCCGGTCGGCGGTGACCACCACGACAGGCCGGTGACCGACATTGTCGGCGACGAGCGCGACGATGTGGTCGTCACCGGATCGCGGCGCGGCTTCCACGTGCACGCCCGCGACCGGCGGCACGCCACGGGCGGCGCCCTCCACCACCAGGGTCACCGCGCCGAGCAGCGGCGGGGGCAGCGTGGCGGCGTCCCGCACGGCCAGGGCGTCCCGCAGCCGGGTGGCGGCCCCGCGGCGGTCCCGCCACCAGCCGTCGGGCACGGATCCGACGACGTTGGCACCGTCGACCACGATCAGCGGCTCTTCCCGCCCGCCGTCCACGTCCGCCGACCGCTCGTCACCCACGTCCGCCGGCCGCCCGCCGTCCACGTCCGCCGACCGCCCGCCACCCACGTCCGCCGACCGCCCGCCATCCGCATTCGCCGGCCGCTCGTCACCCACGTTCGCCGGCCGTTCACCATCCATGTGAGCAGTCTTACCCAGTCCTTGCGGGGAACGCCTCAGCCGCACCCGCACAGCGCCGATGTCGAGCACCGGAGGCGCCATGGAACAGATCCGCGAGACGGCCGGTGTCACCCTGCGCGCCATCCTGCGGTACGTGCGCGCCAGGGGCGGCGACACCGCGGTCACGCACGTGCTCAACCTCGCCGGCGAACACGAGCCGCCCGAGGCGTACGACGACGCCCGCCGCTGGTGGTCCTACGAGACGAAGATCAACGTCTTCGCGGCGGCCGCGCAGGCCCTCGGCGACGAGTCCGTCGGGCTGCGCGTGGGGCAGAGCATCCTGTCGTACACCGTCAACACCCCGCTGCGGCTCGGCCTGCTGCTGCTCGGCAGCCCCACCCAGCTCATCCGGCTCATCGCGACCACCAGCGCCAAGTTCAACTCCGCCGCCGACATGTCCACGCTCTCCACCGGGCACGGCACGGCCGCCGTCCAGTACCGGCTGCGCAACGGCTATCAGCCCAGCCGCTACGACTGCGACTACACCCGCGGGCTGCTCACCCAGCTGCCGGCGCTCTTCGGCCTGCCCGCCGCCACCGTCACCCACGACGTGTGCCAGGTCCGCGGCGCCGAGGCGTGCGTCTACACCGTCCGCTGGCGGCAGCGCCGGCTGTTCTCCTGGCTGTGGCGGGGGCGCCAGCGCGAAGACGCCGCCGACGACATCCTCGCCGGCCGGATGGAGCTGCTGCAGCGCACGGTCGCCGAACTGGTCGCCGCCGAGCAGCCGGAGCGGGCCCTCGCGCTCGTCGCCGACCGGGCCGGCTACGCGGTGAACGCCCAGGCGTTCCTGCTGGTCGCCTCCCCCGCGCCGGACCAGCCGCGGCAGGCGCACGGCTACGGGCTCACCGACGCCGAGATCGCCGTGCTCACCGACGCGCCGCCGACCAGCTTCGCCGGCACGCTCGTCGCCGACATCGCCTCACCCAACCGGTACTACGGCTACCTCGTCGCGTACTGCGAGGACTTCTTCGACGCCGAGCGCCGCATGCTCGACGCCTACGCGAACCTCGCGGCCGTCGCCCTCGACGCGCTGTCGGCCCTGGAGACGGCGGCCGAGCGGCAGCGGACCGCGGAGAGCCTCCTGGCGCTCGCCCGCCAGCTCACCCTGGCCCGGACCTCGACCGAGGTCGCCGAGGTCACCGCCGGCGCCGTCAAGTCCGTCATGGGCGCCGACTCCGCCTCGGTGCTGCTGCACCAGCGCGGCAAGCTCCGCCTGGTCGCCAACGCGGGCGCCGGCGCCGGCCGGCTCCGCAAGGCGCAGAACCTCACCGTGTCCCCGCAGGACACCACCCTCTTCGACCGCTTCCGCGACGGCAGCGGCCAGCCCCGCGTCTACGACGGCACCAGCGAGGAGCCGTTCATCCGCGCGATGCTCGACACCTTCGGCCACGACACGATGATCATCGTGGACATCGCGCTGCCGGACCACCCGTACGGCATCCTCGTCGCCGCCTACGACACCCCGCAGGCCACCGGCCGGGCCCGCGAGATCGTCAACCGGATGGCCGGCGTCGCCGACCAGGCCGCCACGGTCCTGCGCACCTGCGAGCTGCTCGACGAGACGTGGCGCCTGGCCCACGTCGACGCCCTCACCGGCCTGGCGAACCGCCGCGCGTTCATGTCGGCGCTGGACACCGCCCTCGGCGCCGGCGAGGGCGCCGTGCTCTTCATCGACCTCGACGGCTTCAAGTCCGTCAACGACACCCTCGGTCACGCCGCCGGCGACGAGCTGCTCACCGCCGTCGCGGGCCGCCTCGGCGCCTGCGTCCGCACCGGCGACCTGGTGGCCCGCCTCGGCGGCGACGAGTTCGTCGTGCTCACCCACGGCACGCTGGGCACCTCCGGCGTGCCGGAGCTGGCGGAGCGGATCCGGGCCGCCTTCACCGAGCCGATCGCCGTGCGCGGCACCTCGTCCGTCGCCGCCCGCGCCAGCGTCGGCGGCACCCGCTTCCACCTCGGCGAGGAGCCCCAGCACGTCCTGCACCGCGCCGACATCGCCATGTACGAAGCGAAACGCCTGCTCACCACCGTCTACAGCTGAAGCCCGAACCAGCCCGTCACCAGCGCACCACAGTGAGTGACATGGTCCAGATCAATTAGATCGACCGTGCTACGGTGCAGAAGCTGTCCGGCACCACCGGACGTACCCGCTTCCCGTCGCCACGCCAGCCAGATCGGGCTTCGAGCTCGGCCGCCGCCGACCACCCCCTCGCCCACGGAACGCGCATCGGCCGCGCGCGACGCCCGCCCGCCCGTGTACCGGCGCTGGCGCAGCGAGCCCGGGCCGGCCTTCTCAGGGCTGGTGGCTGTCCTGCAGGTGGGCGAGCATCGCCTGGTTCGCCTCCCAGCCGTCGGGAAAGCGGACGGGGACGTTCAGGTGGACGGGCTCCGCGGACGGGTGGGTGTCGAGGAGCTCGGCGATGCCGGCCCGGGCGACGACGACGCAGGCGTGGCGGTGGCGGGAGGCGAGCACGCACAGGCGGCCCGCCTCCAGGTGGAAGGCGCTCGCGTCGCGACGGCCGGAGAGGGGGTGCAGGATGACGGTGACGTCGTACTCGCGGCCCTGCAGGCGGTTCGCGGTGTCGACCGTGACGTCGTTGGCGGCGGTGCCGGCCAGGGCCTGGCGGATCGCGGCGACCTGGTCGCGGTGGGCGGCGCCGACGGCGATCCGGTCGACGGTGACGGGGCGGCCGTCCGGGGCGTGCTCGGAGTAGGCGACGGGGCCGCGCTGCAGCAGCCGGTTCACCAGGCCGGCGATCGCGGCGACCGCCTCCCGGTCGGTGCGCACCGTGTGCCGGGCCGGCAGCTCGTGCAGCGCCCAGCCGGTCCGGCGGGCGGTCTCCAGGGTCGCGTCGAGGCCGTGGTCGCCGCCGAGCGCCCGGGCGGCGAACTCCAGGCGGCGGTCCGGCGGCTTCGTGCCCGCCTCGAACGGCGTGAACGGGTAGAACGCCGAGGACACCACCGACGCGGCCGACGGCGGGAGGCGCCACGACACGGGCAGCCGGTGCACGGGCAGGTCGGGGTTGTGCCGCAGCAGCACCGCGACCGCGCTCTGCATCGGGTCCCAGGACAGGCCGGCCCAGCGCTCCACGGCGACGACGGAGAAGGGGTCCAGCTGGCCCGGGTCGCCGACGAAGAGCGCGCGGGAGAACCGGCCGGCGACGCGTAACAGCATGTCGGAGCGCATCTGGTACGCCTCGTCGACGATCGCCCGCTCCCAGCTGCCGTCGGTGACGGTGGCCCACTTCGCGGCGGTGCCGATGGTGACGGCGCTGGCGTTCATGTCGCTGACGGCGCCGCTGACGGTGACGGTGCCGTGCCTGATGACGCGCTGGGCGGGCACGTAGGTCGACGCGGACAGCCGGCCGATGGCGATGGTCGGCGCGGCGGTGGCCAGCCGGTCGATGAGGTCGTCCACCTGCTCGTTGGTCTGGGCGACCACCATCAGCCGTTCACCGGATTCCGCCAATGTACGAGCGGCGCGCACCACCAGCGTCGACTTCCCGGCACCCGGCGGGGAGTCGACCACGACGCCACGTCCGGCGGCCGAGCCGAAGTCGTCGAGGATCCGGGCGATCACGTCGGTCATGACCAGTCCTCCACGGCGTCGTTCTCGCTGGGGCCGTACTCGACCGCCGGTGGCGGGCCGCCGTGCGTCCACGGGGTGTCGTCGCGGCTCGGGAAGCGGCCCGGCGGCTGGTACGCGTCGGTGACCGGGCCGTACGTGACGCGCTCCCCCACCTCCGGCACCGACCCCGGCGCCGGTTGCTTCGTGGAGCGGCCCATGCCCTTCGACAGCTCCAGCGTGACGTCCACACTGGACACCTCCACGACCATCGCCTGCTGGGCGAGGCGCGCCGGGGAGACCAGCAGCGCGCCCGGCTCCAGCCGCACCGGGTCGTCCGTCTGGACGGTGATGTGCGGGCGCAGCGCCGCCTTCTTGCCCGTCGTGTCGACCCGGTTCGGCGACGCGGCGACGACGGTACCGGTGAAGGCCTCCCCCGACAGCCGGAACTCGGCCATGACGAGCGGGTCGTCGAGGGCCCGCTGCGCGTCGAACCGGGCCTGCTCGCGTTCGAGCCGGTCGAGGCGGCCGGCGGCGGCGACCGCGCTGTCCCGCCGGGGCTGCGGCAGCGCGGTCCCGTCGGCGAGGGCCATGTGGTACATGGTGAAGACGTCGCGGTCCATGGCCCAGCGGGTCTCGACGGACGCGCCGGCGGGCCGGGCCCGCAGGAGCCGGACCGCCCGCCAGGTCAGGTCCCAGGTGGGCCGCACCTGGTCGGCGACGGCCGCGGTCAGCGCGGCGAGGGCCCGCTCCCGGGCGAACTCGTCGCCTTCGGAGCGGGCGACGGCGGCGAGCGCCGGGGCGAGGATCTCGTTGTCGAACGTCGGGTCGGTGCTCGGCCCGGCCGGCGGTGAGCGCAGCGGGTCCTCGGCGAGCGCGGCGGCGGAGGCGCCGTCCAGGCCGCCGGGCGGGTCGATCCAGCCGAGCAGGGCGGCGAGGTTGGCGTCCTCCAGGCCGCTCTGCCCGGTGGCCCAGTGGTTGCCGAGGACCTCGGTCATCGCGAGCAGCATCGACGAGCCGGGGTGGTCGGCGCGTTCGCGCAGGAACGTCAGCCACTGCCCGAGGATCGGCACGGTGCGGTGCACCGGGAACGGGCCGAACGGCCGCCGGAACCGGGTCGAGCGGCCCAGCAGGCGCACGAACTCGATCCCGCCCCGGTTGGGGACGATGACCTGCGGGGCCTCGGCGTACCGCAGCTTCGTGCCGGACGCGCCCGAGTCGACGCTGCGCGCGCAGCCGTCCACATAGGACAGCACGACGCGGGCGAGCTCGGCGACGAAGTCGAAGCGCTGGGTGCGGTCGCGCGGGTTGGCGACGACGAGCAGTCGCGGCTCGGCCGGGTCGGTGCCGACGATCGCGGCGAGGGGCGCGGCCGCCTCACCGGCGAGGCTGAGCGGCACGAGGACGAGAGGGTTCGCGGCGATGTGCGTGTGCCGGACCGTGGTCAGGGGCTGGGCCTTCCCCGACTCGACCGCCTCCGCCCTGGCGAGGGCCGTAAGGATGCTCACGTGCTACCCGATGCCGTCGAGGCACTCGGTGCGCAGCTTGTGCGCGAAGCGCAGCAGGCCGGCGATCTCCTCCTGGCCGGCGCCCGGCGTCAGCGTCCCGCGGGCCAGGCCGAGGACCGTGCCGATGCTCTCCACCCCGCCGAGGTCGTCGCGGACCGAGCGGCCCAGCGCGGACGTCGACCCGGCCGCCTCGTCGCGGCAGAAGAACGCCATCTCGCACGTGCCGAGGCAGTCGGGGCTGTACCGGGCGTCGATCGTGCTGACGGCCTTGCGCAACTCGTCGGCCGGGCGGGTGGCCTGCTGGTCGCTGTCGTAGGCGAGGTCGAAGGTGAGGCCGGCCGGCAGCGCGTCGAGGATCGCCTCCAGGCGGGTCAGCCGGGACAGCTGCCGCCGCAGGACCGTCAGCTGCTTGCGGACGTCGACGAGGGTGGCCGTCGGCCGGTTCGCGAAGTTCTCCGGGCAGACGAGCACCACCTCGTGCGACACCGTCTCCGGCGGGTGGCCGAGCTCGGCGAGCAGCTCGCGCATCGCCATCACGTACACCGCGGACTGCGTCGCCGCGGCGGCCGTCTTCCCCGGGTCGGCCTGCCCGTCGATGACCGCGAACGACTTGATCTCCACGACGTGGAACTTGCCGCCGGCCCGGAACGCGATGAGGTCCGGTTCCAGGTACGCGTAGTAGCCGGCGATCTCCAGCCGCAGCATCGGGTGGTCGAACAGCGTCCCGGCGTCGTCGCGGTCGGCGGCGGCCCGCGCGAGCAGGGCCTTCGTCCGCGCGTACCGGACCTCGCGGCTGGCGTTGCCGCCGACGTTGGACAGGTCGTCGTATGCGACCTCGGGGATCGCCAGGCCGAGCCGCTCCCGGAGCAGCTGCAGCAGCTCGGCGGCGCCGTCGGCCTTCACCTGCGCCTCGAACGCGTTGCCGCGGGCGATCGCGAACCGGGACTGGCCGAAGCCGGCGGGGAAGCCGAGCTGCCCGGCGACGGCGCCCTTGTTGACCCCGGCGGCGTCCATCAGCCCCCGGCGGCCACACCCCGGGTTGCTGGTGAGCGCCGCGATGGTCCGCGCGTTGTGGTTGCGCGGCGCCACCGTGCCGCGGATGCGGTCCAACCGGTCGACCAGTGGGTCCATGAGCGGTCTTCTTTCGGGGAAGCAGTTCGCGGTTTCATGCCTTGCTCGCTGTTCGACGGAGACGCTGCAACCGGGCGCCGAAGAGCGCCTCGGATCCGTCCAGGCGTTCTGCCGCCCTGCCGGCCGCCGCGGCGCGGTCCGCGGTGTCGGCCTCCAGGTGCACGTCCAGCTCGGCCTGGGCCAGCGCGGCGACCGACTCGGGGGTGATGCCGGAGGCGCCGGCGCCGGGGATGCTCGCGGCGAAGCGCCAGAGCAGCCGGCGGGCGTCGTGGGCGTCCTCGGGCAGCTGCGCCACCCGCTGGGCGACCTTGATCGCGCCGATGAGGAAGTCGACGCGGGCACTGAGCGGCCCGACCACCCGGGTCTCGAGCGGCCAGGTGGACAGGGCGAGGAGCCCGCGCGCCGGTGACAGCAGGTCCGCGGTCAGCGCCGGGCAGAGGTAGTACGGCCGGCCGAACGGCTGGACGCGGAACGAGCGTTCCTCGTCGCGCCGCAGGCTGGTGAGGCGCGCCGCGACCAGCTCGCCCGGGAAGAAGGCGTCGTGGACGGCGATGATGAGCTTCGGCGCCGCCGGCACCGTGAGCAGGGTCAGCGCGTGATGCACCTGTTCACGGATCGACAGCATCGGCTTGTGCACCGGCTGCGGTGCCGGCCGGGCCTGGTCCTCCAGGTCGGCGAGGGCGTCGTCCCAGGCGTGCTCCGCTTGGCGCAGCTCGGCCCGCAGGGCACGGGCCTGCATCCGGTCACCGGTGGTGGCGGCCCTTCGCAGCTCGCCACGTAACCGGTCGATCCGCCGCTCGAGCATCTCGATGGTGATCGGTTCGGACACGAACGGCACGGTAGCTGGTTCCAGCAACTTCCAGCAAAGACCAGTGTCGGCGTGTCGCCTTGCAATTTTCTGTCTGTACTGGTCGCCACTGTTCGACGCGCCGCCTGGCGTGCCGCCGTGCGGGCCGGTGCCGTTATGCGGGCACCGGCTGCCGCCGGTCGTCGAGCCGGCCGGCCGGGGCCCTATCGGGCAACGGGATGAGCTTCGGCCTGCGCCTGGCGGCGAGGTCCTCGACCCAGCCGAGCGCCAGGACCACGAGTGCGACCAGGGCGAACACGAGCACGACCTGGAGCAGGCCGCCGTACGGGCCGAGCAGCGACACGCCGGCCGCGACCGCCGCGAGCCGGACGGCGGTGATGACCGCCTCGTGCCACAGGTAGATGGTCAGCGCCCGCCGGTTGATCGCCTCGACGGCCGGCTCGGCCGCGCCCAGGCTCAGCGCGGCGGGTGCGGCGTTCAGCATCACCAGCAGGAACGCGGTCGACCACAGCACGTCGGCGACCGGAAGGTCGTTCATGTCGTACCCGCGCGGCCCGGGGTTGCTGTAGAGCATGAACAGGCCGATGCCGCCCATGACCAGGCAGGCCGGCCAGAGCACCTTCTTCGAGATCCGCTGGAGGGTGCCGTCGTGGTGGGCGAAGCCGAGCATCCACATCGGCGCGTACATGAAGAAGTCGCGGACCATGCCGCCGCCGCCGTGCCCGGTCTCCCAGAGCGCGACCAGGATGCCGAACGGCACGAGTACGGCCGGGACCGGGGCCTTGCGGAACAGCCACAGCAGGACCGGCGACGCGATGATGAACCAGAGGTAGGACCGGACGTACCAGATCTGGCTGAACCAGACGCCGCCCTTCTCCGACGTGGGCGGATCGTCGAGGGGCACGAACCACAGCAGCAGGCGCCACGTGTGCTCGAGCCCGCCCATGAACGACATGAGCACGACGGCGAACGCCCCGAGCACCCAGAACGGCACGACGATGCGGCGCACGCGGCGCCCGATCGCCTTCAGCCCGAAGCCTTCGGATCGGTCGAGGGAGGCGGCCATGAGGGAGCCGCCGAGCGCGAACATCAGGCCCATGGCCGGGAACGCGACGGTCAGCCACGCGAAGCCGAGCGTGTGGTAGGTCACCACCCGGACGATCGCGACGGCTCGCAGGAGGTCTACGTACCGGTTCCGCATCCCCTACAGGTTGCCCTGACCGTCTTAGCGGCAACCTTCGTTCAGCTCAAAATTGGCTGTGTTTATTCTCAAAGATCCTAGGCAGGACAACCCGTAACTCTTCCGGCAATCGACCTTGTTCACCCTGATCTCACCCGTTTACCCCCTTCTCGACCGCCTCAACCAGGGAGCCGAAGTCGAATCCGCCCTCGTGCGGGACGCCGTTCACGAAGAACGCCGGCGTCCGGGTCACCCCCGCGGCGCGACCGGCGGCCAGGTCGGCGTCGACACGTTCGTAGTGCACGCGGGTGCCGCCCATGCCGGGAAGGCCGAACTGTTCCGCGTACCTGGACAGGTCCGGGTCCTCGAGGTTGTTCTGGTGCGACAGGAGCAGCGCGTGCATGCCCCAGAACGATCCGGCGTCGGCGGCCGCCTCCGCGAGCAGCGCCGCCGGCATCGCCCGCGGGTGCTGGTCGACCAGCGGGAAGTGCCGGAACACGAAGCGCAACCGCTCGGCGAAGTGCAGCTGGAGGCGCTCCACGACACCGAACGCCCGGCCCGTGTTCGGGCACTGGTAGTCCCCGTACTCGAGCAGCGTGAGCGGTGCGTCGGCCGGGCCCTGCGCGTGGTCGTTGTCCATCCGACGCACCTGCCCACCACGGCATGCTCTAGTCGACCCGATCCACCCACAACCCCCGGGCCTGTGCCGCACACCGCCCAGCTCACAGCTCGCGCGCCGCGCCCGGCTCTCCGCTAGCTCCTGCCCGACAAATGCGAAATGTCGGATAAGTCCGGTGCTTGCGCCTGGACTTATCCGAGCAGCGGCCCTCCGAGCAGCGGCCCTCCGAGCAGCGGCCCTCCGAGCAGCGGCCCTCCGAGCAGCCGCCCTCCGAACAGCCGCCCTCCGAACAGCCGCCGTCCAAGCAGCCGCCGTCCAAGCAGCCGCCCGTCCAAGCAGCCGCCCGTCCAAGCAGCCGCCCGTCCAAGCAGCCGCCCTCCGAGCAGCGGCCGTCCAAGCGCCCAGGCCCCGAGCGGCGGCCGTCCGGCAGCCACCGTCCGGACACCAACCACCCGAGCAGCAGCGCTCCGAGCAGCCGCCCAGCAGCGGTCGTTCGAGCAGCGGTCGTCCCGGTGGCAGGTGCCGGGGTGGCTACTGCTTGGGCAGGCGGAGGGCGATGGTGGGGGCGTCGGCCATGACCGAGTTGGTGGCGCCGCCCCTGGCGACCGAGGACGGTGGGCGGTCGGCGCGGCCGACGGTGACCTCCGGGTACAGCTCGACCTCGTCCCACTCCCCCATCGCCTTCGGTTCGCCGCGGTGGAGGTCGACCTCGCGGGGCGGGACCGAGGAGCCGGTGCGGGCGAGCAGGCCGGCGCCGTTGGTGCTGACGTCGGTGACGAGGACCATGCCGTCGCGGAGCTCCAGGCGGACGTGGTTGCGGCTGACACGGCGGGTGGACTGGTCGTCGAGCCAGTTGCCGATGGTGATGCCGCCGGGCTCGTCGGGGGCACGGCCGACGACGACGGGGCGGGCGGAGGTGAGGGGGAAGCGGGCGCGGACGGCGCCGTTGATGCGGACCGCCATCGTCATGGCGACGGGGCGGGGGCCCGCGTCGATGAGGCGCTCGCCGTGGCGCGGGCAGACGGGTGCACCGCTGGGCAGGGCCGGGGGTGGCTGGCCGGCGCCGGCCGCGGGCTGGCGGCCGAGGGTCGGGCAGTCGGCGGCGGCGCAGCGCCAGTACCGGCTGAGCACGGGATGCGGCCGGGGCGACGAACCCGTGGACGGGGCGAGGGTGAGCTCCATCCCGCCGGACGCGCCGGTGGTGAGGTACACCGGGCCGGGGTGGCCGGGCAGGGGCGTGCGGCTGATCAGCGGCAGGCCGGTCAGCGCGGCGACCTCCCGCGCCCTGGCGGCCGGCCGGGCGCCCGGCGGTAGCATCTCGATCAGCCCGTCGTCGGACCAGCGGCGCAGGACCATGCGCTCGTTGGAGGTGAAGTCGGTGTCGGACATGGCGCCGCGTTCGGCCACGGCGTACAGGCCGACGCCGCCGTCGCCGAGCTGCCGGCTCAGGGCGTCGACGAACAAGCCGAGGCGCAGCAGGGCGGCCGGGCGGCCGCCGTCGAGGTCGACGCTGCGGGCAGCCTCCACCAGGTCGATGACCCCGCCGGCTGCGAGGGGGTCGACGCTCAGTCTCCGCTCGATCGCGTCGAGCGCACGGCTGGTTTCGAATCGCACCCGGTTATCATGCCGCAAAGCCGCCGCCGACCACCTCTGCGGCCGACGGCGGGCTTCACGCCGCGCTCGCCGGCTGGGGAAGAGCGCCGAGCGCGGGACCCGCGACCGGAGGGGGGCCACCCGGTCGCGACATGCACAAGCTTCACTGCATGTAACGGTACGGGCACTGGATCACCCTAGATACGGGTGAATACTTGAATGAACCAACTGTCAGCCGCAGGCGGCGGACACACCTCAGCCGCCGCAGGCGGCCGCGACGGCCGGCAGCTCGTGCGCGGGGATGCCGTCGCGCTGCCACACCGCGAGGGGGTGGTCGTGGGCGCGGATCTCGACGAGGGGGCGCAGGCCGGGCGGGCGGGTGTGGACCCGCACCCGCAGCCGGAGCGTCTCGGGGTGGCCGGGGATGCGGTTGGCCAGCTGGCCGAAGAACGGCGGCTCGGCGGCGCGGCCGGGGTCCTCCCACTGCTCGACGGCACGGGCGAAGCCGGCCGGACTGAGGCTGACCCAGACGCTGTACGTGAGCGCGCCCGGCTCCGACGGGGAGCTGCTGGCACGGACCGGGACCTCGATCAGCGCCCGGAGGAAGAAGTGCTGCTCATCGAGGTCGGGCAGCTCCACGAAGCAGAGCTCCTCCTCCAGGAAGGACGCTCCGCCGATGCCGGGGACGCCCCAGGTGTCAGGGGCGGAGAACGACCACATGCTCGGCACGTCGCCGAGCTCCGTGCCGCAGCACGTACAGGTGACGGTCACCGGCAGATTCAACCACTCTGCGCGGCGAGTTCCCGGGCGCGGTCGCGGGCGGCTTTCAGCCGCTCTGCGCGGCGAGCTCCCGGGCGCGGTCGCGGGCGGCTTCGAGGGCGGCGAGGAGCGCTGCCCGTACACCGTGGTTCTCCAGCTCACGGATGGCGTTGATGGTGGTGCCGGCCGGCGAGGTCACGGCCTCGCGGAGCTTGACGGGGTGCTCCCCCGACTCGCGCAGCATCACCGCGGAGCCGATCGCGGTCTGCACGATGAGGTCGTGCGCGACCTGGCGCGGCAGGCCGAGGAGGATGCCGGCGTCGGTCATCGCCTCGACGAGGAAGTAGAAGTACGCGGGGCCGGAGCCGGACAGGGCGGTGACGGCGTCCTGCTGCGACTCGGGGACGCGGATCGTGCGGCCGAGGGGGCGGAACATCTCCTCGGTGAGCGCGAGGTGCTCGGCGGTGGCGTGCGAGCCGGCCGAGATCGCGGTCATCGCCTCGTCGACGAGGGCGGGCGTGTTGGTCATCACACGGACGACCGGGGTGCCCTCGGGCAGGTGCTTGGCGAAGAACGAGGTGGGCAGGCCGGCGCAGAGCGACACGACCAGCTTGCCCGGGGGCAGCTGGGGGCCGAGCTCCGCCAGCAGCGTGCCGGCGTCCTGCGGCTTCACCGCGATGGTGAGCACGTCGGCGGTCTGCAGCGCGGTGGCGCTGTCCACGACCTGGATGCCGTAGCGCTCCTGCAGCTCCTTGGCCCGCTCGGGCCGGCGGGCGGTGGCCAGGAGCCGCTCGGCGGGCCAGCCGGCCCGCAGCAACCCGGACAGCAGCACCTCACCGAGCTTGCCGGCACCGAAGACGGCGATGGTCCGCACGAACCCACTCCCCAGTTTCAAGAAGGACATGATGCGGGCCCGGTCATGACGACCGGGCCCGCGACGGGCTCAGGAGCCGAAGAAGACCTCGGCCTCGGTGTAGCGCTCGACCGGGACGGTCTTGAGCTCACGGGTCGCCTCGGCGAGCGGCACGCGGACGATGTCGGTGGACTGCAGCGCCACCATCTTGCCGAAGTCGCCCTCGTGGACGGCGTCGATCGCGCCCAGGCCGAAGCGGGTGGCGAGGACCCGGTCGAACGCGGTCGGCGTGCCACCGCGCTGGATGTGGCCGAGCACGACGGTGCGGGCCTCCTTGCCGGTCTTCGCCTCCAGCTGCTCGGCGAGCCACTGGCCGATGCCGCCGAGGCGGACGTGGCCGAACGCGTCGAGCTCCTGGTTGTGCAGCACCATCTGGCCGTCGAGCGGCTGGGCGCCCTCGGCGACGACGACGATCGGCGAGTACTGCGTCTGGAAGCGCTTCTCGACGTAGCCGGCGACCTGGTCGACGTCGAACTGCCGCTCCGGCAGGAGGATGACGTTGGCGCCACCGGCGAGGCCGGCGTGCAGCGCGATCCAGCCGGCGTGGCGGCCCATGACCTCGACGACGAGGGTGCGGTGGTGCGACTCGGCGGTGGTGTGCAGCCGGTCGATCGCCTCCATCGCGATGTTGACGGCGGTGTCGAAGCCGAACGTGTAGTCGGTCGCACCGAGGTCGTTGTCGATCGTCTTCGGCACGCCGACGACGTTGACGCCCAGGTCGGTCAGCTTCGCCGCGACACCGAGGGTGTCCTCGCCGCCGATCGCGACGAGCGCGTCGATGCCGAGGTCGGCCAGGTTCGACTTGATCTTCTCAACGCCGCCGTCGATCTTGAACGGGTTGGTCCGGGAGGAGCCGAGGATGGTGCCGCCGCGCGGCAGGATGCCACGGACCTGAGCGATGCCCAGCTCACGGGTGTGACCCTCGAGGGGACCACGCCAGCCGTCGCGGAAGCCCACGAACTCGTGACCGTAGGTGGCGATGCCCTTGCGGACCACGGCCCGGATGACCGCGTTGAGGCCGGGGCAGTCGCCGCCCCCGGTCAGTACGCCGATACGCATGCTAGATCTTGCCTTCCTGGTTGCGGTGCTGCTCGACCACCCTGACGGGGCACGGCCGAGCCGGAGGGTCCCACTCGATGGCGACGCTGCCGATTCACAGCGACTGTAGTCGCTCCTCCTGAACGCGCCGACGTCGCACCAGTCGGCACATCCGTCCTAACAGCCGTCGTCACAGGAGTCGTCGCGGATGCCGAACATCTTGGCCGACTCGTGCTCCTGCGCCATTCGCCGCAGGGCCGCGAGCAGGGAGTCCCCGAGGATCGAGCCGACCACGGCGGCGTGCAGCTTGCCCTCGTTGCCCTCCGCCTGGGCGACGAAGCGCAGGTCGTGCACGGCGATCCGCTCGGCGAGATCAGCGTACTGCTCCAGCAGGTGCTCGACATCGGCGCCGACCTGCTGAAACGCGGCGACGACCTCGGCCGCGGCCTGCCGGGTGCGGGCGTTGTCCGACACCAGCCAGCCGCGCTGCTTGACCAGCGTCCTCACCCGCTCGTGCGCCGCGGCGAGCATCGCCGGGTCGCTGGTCTCGCGGGTGCCGGCAGAGGCCGGCAGGGCCCGGCCGAGCACCTCGTGCACGTCGGGGTCGGGCTGGTCGAGCTCAGTGAGCAGGTCGCGGATGGTGGCGATCGGCAGCCGCCCGATGTCGAGCAGGACCCGCACCAGCCGCAGCCGCTGGACGTGTCGATCGTCATACCTGGCCTGGTTGGGGCTGGTCAGCTCGCCGGCCGGGAGCAGCCCCTCCCGTAGGTAGTACTTGATCGTCGGCACGGGCACGCCGGTCTTCTGGCTCAGCTCAGCGATGCGCATCAGGGTCCTCTCAGGGTTGACACGGATAGTGTAACTCTCCAATAGTGGAGAGTGCCGCTATCGATAGTTCGACTATCCAAATTGCTGGGAGCCTCTGATGCGTCTCGCACAGCTGCACCGCCCCCTCGTCATCAGCGCCGCGGGGCTGACCGTCCTCGCGGTCCTGACCGGCGCAGGCGTCTTCCTCGACGACCGCGAGCTGGTCGGCGCGCCGCTCTGGCTGAAGCCGTTCAAGTTCTCGGTCTCCATCGCCGTCTACTCCGTCACCATCGCCTGGATGCTGTCGCTGCTGGACCGGCGGCAACGGCTCGGCTGGTGGCTGGGCACCGTGTCCGTCGCCGCGCTCACCACCGAGATCGTGATCATCGTCGCGCAGGCGGCACGGGGGCGGCAGAGCCACTTCAACAACCAGACGCCGCTCGACTCGACGCTGTACAGCGTGATGGGCGCCACGATCGCGGTCGCCTGGGTGTGCACGCTGATCCTCGCGGTCCTGCTGCTGATCCAGCGGCTGCCGGACCGGGCGAACGCCCTGGCGGTCCGCTTCGGGCTGGTCGTCGGCCTCGCCGGCATGATGGTCGGCTTCCTCATGACCATGCCGACGAAGGCGCAGCTCGACCTGCCGGCGGGCGAGTCGCCCACGGTCGTCGGCGCGCACAGCGTCGGCGTCGCCGACGGCGGCCCGGGCCTGCCCCTGGTCGGCTGGAGCACCACCGGCGGCGACCTGCGCATCGGGCACTTCATCGGCATGCACGCCCTGCAGGCATTGCCGCTGCTCGGGTTCCTGCTGGCGCTCGCCTCGCGGCTTTTCGCGCGGCTGCGCCCCGGCCAGGTCCGGGCGCGCCTCGTGACGTTGGCCGGCCTCGCGTACGCGGCCCTCACCGGCCTGCTCGTCTGGCAGGCGCTGCGCGGCCAGTCGATCGTGGACCCGGACGGGCTGACGCTCGCCGCCCTGGGCGTCGTACTTCTGGCCACCGTCGCGGGCACGATGTGGGCGCTGGGCGGCCGCCGTACCGTGGAGCCCATCGCCGCCGAGGCACGGATGCTGAGCGAGGTCCACTGATGGCAGACACGCTGTTCCAGCTCGCGTTCCTGGTCGTCGTGCCGTTCTGGGCGCTGATGATCGTCGCGCCGGGGTGGCGCTGGTCGGAGCGGATCGCCGGGTCGGTGCACATCGCCCTGCCGGCACTGGTGGTGTGGGCGTTCGCGATCGCGCCGGTGCTGCGGGAGTTCGCCACGGAGATGCTCAACCCCGACCTGGCCGGCGTGCGGGCGCTGTTCGCCGACGACGACGTGGTCGCCGCCGTGTGGGCGCAGGTCCTCGCGTGGGACCTGCTCGTCGGCCGCTGGATCTACCTGGACAGCCGGGAGCGGCGGGTCCACCCGCTGATCATGGCGCCGCTGCTGATGCTGACGATCCTGCTCTCGCCGATCGGCCTGCCCCTGTACCTCGCGTTACGCACCCCGCTGACGAGGCGGCCCGTCACGCCGGGTGCACGCCCCCGCCAGAGCGACCAGGACGCGCTCACGCGGAGTACATGACCCGCCGGCACGGCCCTGGACGCGCTCACGCGGGGGGTACATGATCCGCCGGCACGGCCCGGGACGCGCTCACGCGAGGGGCGCATGACCCGCCGGCGCGACCTGGGACGCGCTCACGCGAGGGGCGCATGACCCGCCGGCACGGCCCTGGACGCGCTCACGCGAGGGGCGCATGACCCGCCGGCGCGACGCGGGACGTGCTCACGCGGGGTGCATGACCCGCCACCTGGCGAGGTTGTGCTTGGCGTCGACGAGCGCGTCGTGCCGCCCCTCCGCCGCCGGCAGGGGCGGCCGGCCCGTCTCGTCCCACAGCTGGCGCAGGTCCTTGGTGAACCGGGGGATCTCCCGGGGCAGCGTCGGCATCGGCCCCCACAGTTGGGCGAGGGCGACGTGGTCGTAGGCGGCATACCACGCCCACAGCTCCAGCTCGTCGGCCTCGCCGGCGCGCAGCGGCTCGACGAGGAACTCGAGCAGCTCGTCGCGGATCCGCTCGCGGGAGCGCCATGCCTTGTCGGCCGGCGACGGCAGCTTGTCCAGGACGTTGCGGCGCACCCACGGCACGGCCCGCGACCCGTCGAACTCCGTGGAGACCGCGTAGTACTCCCGGCCGTGCTCGTCCACCACCCCGATGGAGACCAGGTCGATCAGGCGACCGTCCTCGATGAACTCACAGTCGTAGAAGTAGCGATATGCCGACACCGCTCCCATCCTGCCCCGTCGCCGCCCGGCGGTGCGGCGGCAGGGTAGGGCCGTAAGGTCGGCTCACAGCAGCAGCGCGGCCATCCTGGTCAGCTCGGCGTGGTCGCGGGGTGTGCCGCCGCCGGCGTGGATCCTCTCGGCGACGGCGGCGGCGCGGGTGGCGGCGCGCAGCGCGAGCATCGCCGGCAGGACCGCGACGCACTCGTCGGCCGGGACCGGCCCGGCCCGCACGTACGCGTCGACCAGGGCCTCCGTCCCGGCGTCGCCCGCGCAGAGGACGGCGTGGGCGAGGTCGTACAGCAGCGGACCGGTGCCGGCGGCGGCCCAGCCGACCAGTCCGACCCGCCCGGTGCCGGCGTCGAGGCGGAAGCGGGCGGCGGCCGGCGCGCCGTGCCGGACCCCGTAGGTGAGCTGGTCGGTGACCATGATGCGGCGCACCACGGCGGCGGTCTCGGTGACGACCGGGCCGAGCCACGGCTCCATCGCCAGGTGCGGCGCCGCCGCCGGCACCGCCGCGGCCTGGAACTTCGCCAGGTCAGGGTGCACGAACCGGCGCAGGCTGCGATGGGCGGCGCCGAGCGCGCCACCCCACCACGACTGGTCGAGCGGGTCGTCGGCGCGCAGCGGACGGCCGGGGACCAGGCACATCAGCGCGAGGACGCCGTCACCCGCGCGTGAGGAGAGCGCCGTGGTGAGCGCGCCGTCGGCGGCCCGGACCGGGCGTCCGGCGCAGACGCCCGCCGCGTCGACGTGCTCGGCGGCGCTCAGGCCGGCCTCGAAACCGTGCCGTGCGGCCGCCGGAGCCCATTTCACCACGAACTGGGCCGCATCGCGCGGAGTCACATCGAATTGGCCACCGTCGATCTTGACCTGCCAGGCGGCGTCGCCGAGAGGAATGCACTGACCGGGGTTGCACTGCCAACTCCTGCGCAGTGCCGTGTGCACCTGGTCGGCAGCGGGGGCCACGTTGCGCATTATGCGCCCACAACCGCGTCGATGCCCGGTGAACGGCAGACACCCGGGGAGCGGTGCTCGCACCACCGTCCCCCCGGGCATCCGACACCAACCCCGCCCCCCAGCGGTTCGCGTGCTGGCACTAGCCTGCCTGCGGGCTCATGCGCGGGCTGTCAGTGAGCCGATGCGGGGGATGTACAGACTCCGACACGCGCGTCATGATCTGGTAGAAGTTTCCGTACTGTGCCCGCGATCACCTAGGGTGATCATGGGACCGATCAACGCTGCACCGGGAGGGGTTTGACCGTGGAGGGTCGGCTGCCAGATCCCGGCGACGCTCTGACCGGCGTGGATATGTTCAGTGGCCTGGATCCCGATGTGCGTCAGCGGGTCATCCAGGCGGCAGTGCCACGGACATACCGCAAAGGCCAGCTGCTGTTCGTCGAAAACGATCCGGGCGAGTCACTCATCGTGCTCAAGCGCGGTGCCGTGATGGTGTTCCGGACCGCGCCGACCGGCGAGCGCGCGGTCCTGTCGGTCGTCCGCCCGCCCGACACGCTCGGCGAGGTGTCGCTGCTGGACGGCGCGGCCCGGTCCGCGTCCGCGGAGGCGATCGAGGACTGCCAGGCCCTGGCGCTGTCCCGGCACGCGTTCATCGAGCTCGTCCACGCCAACCCGCGCATCCTGGACGCGGTCATGCGCTCGCTCGGCGCGCTCATCCGGCGCCTCACCGAGCAGAACGCCGACCACGTCTTCCTCGACCTGCCCGGCCGCGTCGCCAAGACCCTCGTCCGGCTCGCCGGCGAGACCAACGCGCCGATGGTGACCATCGAGCTCAACCAGAGCCAGCTGGCGGAGATGGCCGGCGGCTCCCGGCAGAGCGTCAACCAGGCCATCGGGTCGTTCGCCAGCCGCGGCTGGCTGCGCACCGAGGGCCGGCGGATCGTCGTGACCGACCTCAGCGCCCTGCGCCGCCGCGCCGGGATGACCGACCGCTGACCTGCGTGTCGCACCACCGCGTTGCGTGTCGCAACGCGGTGGTCGATCGGGTCCCCGGCGTGTGAGGATGTGCGGGGATCCGAATCAGGGAGTGTCGGCGATTTCCAGTCAGTGCGCACGCTGCGGCCGCCAGTCAGGCGATGGTGACCGGTTCTGCGGTGGATGCGGCGCCGAGCTGAGCCCGGCCTGCGCGACGTGCGGCCGCTCGCTCGCCCCGGACGCGTCGTTCTGCACCGGCTGCGGCACCCCCCGCGCCGCCACCGGCGCAGGCAGCGGCCCGGCGGGCCGCGCCGACCGTGGCGGTGGCCACATCGGCCGCGCCACCGTGCCGATCCCCGCCACCCGCAGCGAGGACCGCCGGCGGATCAGTGTCCTGTTCGTCGACCTGATCGACTTCACGCCCTATGTCGAGCGCGCCGACCCCGAGCTGGTCCGAGAGCTGCAGAAGGGCTTCTTCTCCACCGCCCGCGAGGTCATCGGCCAGTACGGCGGGGTCGTCGAGAAGTACATCGGCGACGCCGTCATGGCGCTCTTCGGCGCGCCCGTGGCCACCGAGACCGACGCCGTGCGCTGCGTGCGCGCCGGCCTGGAGCTGCAGCGGGTGCTCGCCCGGTATGCCAGCACCGGCGAGGGCGAGCGGGCGCTGCGCTTCCGCGTCGGGGTCGCGACCGGCGAGGCGCTCGTCGACGTGGCCGCGGCCCGCGACGGCGGCCAGGCGATCGTCGCCGGCGACGTCGTCAACACCGCCTCCCGGCTGCAGTCCCTCGCCCCGCCCGGCGGGGTCCTCGTCTGCGGCAGCACGTATGCGCTGACCAAGTCCTCGATCCGCTACGAGGCGCAGCCCCCCGCCACGCTGCGTGGCCGCTCCACCCCCACCGAGGTGTGGCTGGCCCTCGCGCCGCTGCGGCGCAACCACCCCGACCGGGAGGCCGGCTCCACGCCCCTGGTCAACCGCACCCACGAGCTCAGCCTGCTGGTCAACGCCCTGCACCGGGGGCTGCGCGAGCGCACCCCGCAGCTGGTCACCGTCATCGGGCACGCCGGGATCGGCAAGAGCCGGCTCGTACATGAGCTGTTCCTGCACGCCGAGCGGCTCTTCGACGCACCCGTCGCGTGGCGCACCGGCCGCTGCCCCCCGTTCGGGGAGAACGTGACCTACGCCGCGCTCGCCGACATCGTCAAGGCGCAGGCCGGCATCCTCGACACCGACAGCGCCGAGACCGCCCGCGCGCGGCTCGACACGGCCCTCAGCGTGATCGTCACCCCGTCGGAGGCGGAGCGGCTCGCCGACGCGCTCAGCCCGCTCGTCGGCCTGCCCGGGCCGAAGCTCGCCCCCGACGAGACCGAGTCCGCCTGGCGGCGCTTCGTGGTCGCGCTCGCCGCGCACCGGCCGACCGTCCTGGTCTTCGAGGACCTGCACTGGGCCGACGAGTCGATGGTGCGCTTCGTGGAGCGTCTCGGCGCGTCGGTGCGGGACGTGCCCCTGCTCCTGCTGTCGACCGCCCGGCCGGAGTTCCTGGAGCGCAACGCCAGCTGGGCCGGCGCCATCGCCGGCTCGGTCACGATCACGCTGCCGCCGCTGCGCGACGCCGAGATCGCCACCATGTACGCGCACCTGCTCGGGCAGGCCGCGTTCCCCGGCCACTCGCTCAACTCACTCGTCGAGCTCGCCGACGGCAACCCGCTGTACGCGCTCGAGTACACCCGCATGCTCGCCGAGCAGGGCAACGTCCGCACCTCCGACGCCCTCAATCGGGTGCTGCCGATGCCCGACAGCGTCCACGCGGTCATCGCCAACCGGGTCGACCTCCTCGAGGCCGCCGACCGGGCGGTGCTGCAGGCCGCCGCGGTCGTCGGCATGAACTTCTGGCCCGGCGCGGTCGCCGCCGCGATGAGCCGCCCCGCCGACGGCATCGAGCGCTCCCTGCGCCGCCTCGAGCAGCGCGACCTCATCCACGAGCAGGCCGCCTCGACGATGGAGGGGCAGACGGAGTACCGCTTCGGCCACGTCCTCGTCCGCGACGTCTGCTACCAGCGGCTCCCCCGCACCGAACGGGTCGCCCGGCACGAGCTGACCGCCGCCTGGCTCGACAGCGTGGCCGCCGACCGCGACACCGACCTCGCCGAGGTCGTCGCCAACCACCGGTACACCGCCTACGAGATCGCCGGCTCGCTCGGCCTCGACGCGCCCCGCTACAGCGTGCCGGCACGGGAGGCGCTGTACCGGGCGGCCCGCCGCGCGTACGCGCTGCACGCCCTCGACGCGGCCGCCGCCCACGCCGGCAAGGCCCTCGCCCTCTGCGACGACAGCACCGACCAGGGCGAGCGGCTGCGGATCGAGCTCCTGGCCACGGAGATCGCCTTCTACGCCGACCCGGAGTCGTTCCTCGGTACGGCCGGCGCCGGTCCGGCGGGCACTGCCGGTACAGCGGGATCCGGCGGAACCAGAAACCCCGACGCGGGCAGGGCGGGCACGGACCAGCTGGCCAGCCTCGCCGAGCGGCTCTACGCGGCCGGTGAGCAGGCCAGCGCCGCCCGGGCCTGGACGATCCGCGGGCAGGCCGCATGGCTGCGCGCCGACCGGCTCGGCGCCCTGTCGTGCCTGGACCGGGCCGTGGAGCTGTTCGACGAGCTGCCGGACGCGCCGGAGAAGGCCGACGCGTACGCCGAGCTCGGCCGCCTGCACATGTCCAACTTCGAGGTCGAGCCCGCCGTGGCCGCGGCCAGCGCCGCCGCGGAGATCGCCGACCGGCTCGGCCTCATCGAGGTCGCGACCAGCGCCCGGATCACCATCGGCACCGCGCTCTTCCAGGCCGGCGACCGGTCCGGCCTGGTCGAGCTGCAGGCCGCCCTCGAGGTGTGCCGGGAGCGGCGGCTGCTGTCGGAGCACCGGGCGATGCGCAACGTGGCGTGGGCGCTGCTCGAGGACGGCGACTGGACCGCGTCGGCGGCGATGTACGAGAGCACCCGGAATACCGTGCCCGGCAGCCACACCCTCGCCACCGGCTACTCCAACGTCGCGCAGGTCGCGTACTTCACCGGCGACTGGGCCACCCTCATCGGCGTCGCCGAACGCGACCCCGCCTCCGAGTGGGACCTGCAGGTCCGCGGCGCGCACGCGTGGATGAAGATCCTGCGCGGCGAGCCGTTCATCAACGCCGACGAGATCGAGGACCTCCTCGCCGCCGGCCAGCGCAGCGGCTTCTACCGCCTGCAGTGGACCGTCCTCGGCCACGGCGCCCTCTGCCGGGCGCTGCAGGGCCGTTCACGGGACGCCGAGGCGCTGATCGTCGAGCTCGCCAAGACCTGGCGGGAGGTACGGGCGATCGCCAGCGGCGAGTGGATCGACGCGACCGCCCACGCCGCCGTCCTCGCCGGCCGGGTCGCGATGCTGGCGATCCGCGACATGCTCGCCGACGTGCCGCACCGCACGCCGTGGGTCGAGGCGGCGCTGCGGACGATCACCGGGGCGATCGCGTTCGTCGACGGGGACTTCGCCCGGGCCGCCGACATGCACCTCGCCGCCGCGGAGCTGTACGGCGAGATCCCCAACGCCTCCGCCCGCATGCTGTCGCTCACCTGGGCCGTGCAGGCGCTCGGGCGGCTGGGCCCGTCCGCCGCGGAGCGCCTCGAGCCGTGGCGCAGCGAGCTGGTCGCCTTCGCCACGCAGGCCGGCGCGCCGATGCTGCTGACGCTCGCGGAGCTGCCGCCAACGCCGTTGTAGGGGCGCGGCCCCGGCGGCGGCGGCTGCCTGCGCCGTTGTAGGCGGAGCTGCCGTCCACGCGCTTTTGGAACGCTCGCCTGCGCCGCTGCTGAACCACCTGCCTGCGCCGCTGCTCGGTTGCCCGCCAGCACCGCTGCTGGGTCGCCCGACTGCGCCGCTTGCGCCGCTGTTGAGGGTGCCCGCCTGCGCCGCGTCCGGCTCGTCTGCGATGCTTCCGGCTCGTCTGCGATGCTTCCGGCTCCCCTACGCAGCTCCGGCGCGCCTGCGCCGGTCGAGGTGCCGCCTACGCCGGTCGAGGTGCCGCCTACGCCGCCACAGGCTGCTTCTCCGGCTCCGGCGCGCTCTTCACCTTCTGCGCGTACATGTCGATGTACTCGCGACCGGAGAGGGTCATCAGCTCGTACATGATCTCGTCGGTGACGGCACGCTCGATGAAGCGGTCGCCGGCCATCCCCGCGTACCGGGAGAAGTCCAACGCCGGCCCGAAGCGGATGTGCACGCGCTTCAGGTTCGGCAGGATCTGCCCGATCGGCTGAACCTTGTCCATGTTCATCATCGCCACCGGCACGACCACGGCGCCGGACTCCAGCGCGAGCCGGGCCACGCCGGTCTTGCCCCGGTAGAGCCGGCCGTCCGGCGAGCGGGTGCCCTCGGGGTAGATGCCGAAGATGCCACCCTCCCGGAGGATCTTGAGACCGACCTCCAGCGCGGCCCGCGCCGCCTTCCCGCCGGAACGGTCGATCGGCACCTGCCCCGTGCCGGCGAAGAACAGCTTGATCAGGCGACCCTTGATGCCCTTGCCGGTGAAATACTCTGCTTTGGCCGGAAACGTCACCCGCCGCTTGACACTCAACGGCATGAAGATCGAGTCCGCGAACGACAGGTGGTTGCTGGCGATGATCACGGGCCCCTCGGCGGGGACGTGCTCCAGCCCCTCCACCCTTGGACGGAAGATGAGCTTCAGCACAGGCCCGAGGACGATGTACTTGAGGAACCAGTAGAGCACCGCTCAACCTTCCAAGATCTGCCAGACAATCGGTGATGACCGTCGCAAAGAGCCTACGAACCAGTTCGGCACACCACAACGCACTCCCGGAACCGCCCGTGCGCGTGTCAGGATTTCGGTCAGCGGTTTTTTCGCGGCGGACCCGGTCGTCGCGGTGTCGGCCGCGGGGAGGGGCAGGCGGTGCCAGGGGGTGGGGCGCGGCGCGGCCGGCGCGACAACGGCCTGGTAGCGCAGGAGTACGCGATCGTCGGTGACGTCGACCCGCGGGTCGGCGAGCACCTGCTGGACGTCCTGGCGGCGGGCGGCATCGCCGCCTATCTGCAGCCCGCCACCGACCTGCACCCGGTGACGCGCACCACGACCCTGCCCGTCAGACCCACCGACCGGCTCTACGCTGATCGTGACCACCTCGCCACGGCCCGCGACTATTTCACCCAGCTTACCGCCGTGCCCGAGCAGCACACCCCACCCGCCGAGGCCCCCCAACCCGCCACGGCACCGCCATCCCAGCCATCCCAGTCATCCCAGGAGGCCAAGACGAGCCGCAAGTCGGACGACGAGGCGTTCGCCAGCATCATCGCCGGCTTCCATACCACCGTCGATCCGACCAGCGCCCCCTGGCCCGCCGCCGAGGACCTCGACTCCTCCGGCTCCACCGCCGCCGACATGGACACCGAGCCGGCCCCCCGCACCCCGCTGCGCCGCGCCTCCGACGCCGTCGACCGCTCCCTGCTGGACAGCCTGGACTCCTTCGGCGCCGACCTGCCCGACGACGAGGACGAGGACGCCGGCTACACCCCGCCTCCCCCACCCCCGCTGCCACGGATCGCCCCGTCGACCGTCCTGGCGGTCCTGGCCCTGGTCGGCGGCCTGATCCTGCTGATCTGGCCCGACCTCCTGCCGGTCTTCGGCCCCCAGTCCACCCTGTTCCTGGGCTTCGCCCTGCTGCTGAGCGGCTTCGTCACCCTGATCCTGCGCCTGCGCCCCGGCGACGAAGAGGACGACGACCCCGACAACGGCGCCCGCGTCTGACCCCGTCCGCCCCTCCCCCGGCAACGGCCCGCCGCACCTGCCAGCGTCGGCACCGCATGCGGTCAGGTGGGCTTCTCCAGCCAGTCGAGGATGGCGTCGATGGGTTCTTGCCAGCGCGCGTCGAGCATCAGGTTGTGGCCCATGCCCGGGAAGAGGAGCGGGGAGCCGCCGTACCTGCGGGCGACCCACTCCAGCGCCGAGACGGAGACCACCCGGTCGTCGGGGCTGCCGGCGACGAGGACCGGCGGGGTGCCGACCGGGGGTTCGGGCTCCTGGCGGCGGATGAGCTGGCGCTGCGCGGCGGCGGGGACGCGTTGGAGGCGGGCGGCGAACGACTGGGCCGCCGAGGCGGGCAGCGAGCGGCTGAACAGCTGCGCGGGGCGCAGGCTGACGTGGCCGCCGAAGAGGCCGGGGAGCGTGCCGACGGGGTTGCGGCGCAGCAGGCCGAAGGCGGTGCCCAGGCCGCCGAAGACGGGGGCGACGAGGACGCCGGCGCGGGCCGGGTACCGGGCGAGGGCCATCGCCACGACGAGGGCGCCGGTGCCGTGGCCGACGAGGATCGCCTGTTTCGGCAGGCCGGCGGCGACCTGGGTGACGTCGTGGACGTAGTCGCGCAGGCGGGCGTCGGGGTCGGGGCCGCTGCCACCGTGGCCGCGCAGGCTCATCGCCGCGGCGGGGAAGCCCCGGCCGGCGGTGTGCTCCAGCCAGTGCTGGGCGAAGGCCCAGGCGCCGTGGCCGTACCCGGGGACGAACAGCACCGGCGGGCGGTCGTCAGCGGCCAAAGACGACGAAGTCGAGGCGGCCTCCTCGAACAGGACCTCGCGCCGGACCGGCTTCGGCGGGGACGACCACTCGTCGGAGCGCATGACGCGGGTCGTGGCGGACGGGGCACGGGTGGTCAACGGACCGCCTCCAGCTCGTGCAGGGACTTCTCCAGCTCCTGCAGGTACACGAAGTGGCTCACCTCGAACCAGTGCCGGGTCGAGTCGGTGACCTTGCCGGCGGTGAAGCGCCGGTCGCCGTCCTGGCGCAGCTTCGCCCACAGGGCCTGCGCGCGGGTCGGCGACGCGTCGAGGACACGCAGCCACTGGGCGATGAACACCGCCTGCCAGTGGGCGAGGGTGAACACCCCCGAGTCGGGCTGCAGCAGTCCGGCGACGGCGAGGGTCGGGTGGGTGCGTGACAGCATCTGCAGCGCCAGCCGGGGGCGGCCGGACGAGTCCGTCGACAGCAGCTCCGGGGCGAGGAAGTCGAAGTTCGGCAGGTACCCGGTGGCGAAGACGACCAGGTCGGGTTCGATGGTGCGGCCGTCGGACAGGACGACCTCGGTGCGGTCGAAGCGTTTGACGTCGGGCAGCGCAGTGATCCCGCCGTGTCCGAGGTAGTACGGCAGCTGGCTGTTGACGAGCGGGTGCATCTCGAGCAGGCCGTGCTCCGGCTTCGGCAGGCCGAAACGGGTCAGGTCGCCGACGGTCATGTTGATCGTGCGCTGCAGCAGCCACTGGCGCAGCCGGAACGGCAGCCGCATCGCGAGGATCCGGTCGTTGACCTGGTCGGCAGGCTTGCCGAGGGCGTATTTCGGCGCGTACCAGTAGCCGCGGCGGGTCGAGTGCCAGCACTTCGCCGCCTGCTGGGCCGCCTCGACCGCGATGTCGCAGCCGGTGTTGCCGGCCCCGACGACCAGCACCTTGCGTCCTCGCAGCTGGGAGGCGTCCTTGTACTGGCTGGCGTGGATGACCTTGCCGCGGAAGTCCTCGAGCCCTTCGTACTCGGGCATCTTCGGCCACCAGTTGTGCCCGTTGGCGACCACGACGGCGGCGTAGCGCATGGTGCGTGGCGCCCCGCCCCGCGAGCCGCGGACGGTGACGTCCCACCGCGGCAGGCCGCCGCCCGGGTCGCCGGCGGGTTCGACCCGGGCGACCTCGGTGCCGAACCAGATGTGCTCCCGCAGCGAGAAGTGGTCGGCGTACCGCTCGAAGTAGGCGAGCAGCTGCGAGTGGTGCGGGTAGTCGGGCCAGTCGTCGGGCATCGGGAAGTCGGGGAACTGCGTGAACGGCTTCGACGAGATCAGGTGCGTGCTGGAGTACACGGGGCTGCGGTCGTGCCGCCAGTTCCACCCGCCGCCGACGCCGGTCTCGCGCTCGTAGCAGTCGACGCCGAAGCCCGCCTCGCGGAGGTTCTTGATCGCGGTGAGGCCGGTGCCGCCGGCGCCGATGACGCAGACGGTGTCGCCGCGGTCGTAGACGGGTTCGCCGTCGCGCCAGTGGGTCGCGCCGCCGGCCAGTTCGTCGAAGCTCGTCACCCGCGTCGTCTCCCCACTGCACCGCGTCCCCACTGCACCGCGCGCGCTCCGGTCGCCGCGCACGCCCTGTCGCGGCCAGATCCTCGTCCGCTCGGCGCTGGTTTGTCCAGTCCCGCACGTCACGCGAGCGCTCCCTCCGCCATGATCCGGAAGGGTTCTTGCTGCTACGACGACAAGAAGTCTTCGGGATCATGAGGGGGCCGTGACGGGTTGTCGCGACCGCAGGTCGCGTCGGCGCAACTATCCGCGGGCCGGTCGGCGGAAGGCGGGGCGGGAAGCGGGCTACTCGGGCAGGTCGAGCTCGACGACGACTGGGAAGTGGTCGCTGGCCTGGCGGGCGGCGGGGGTGTCGACGACCTCGTAGGACAGGACGGTGATGCGGGGGTCGACGAAGACGACGTCGAGGCGTTCGCGGGGGGCGGAGCACGGGAACGTGTGGCGGGCGTCGGTGCCGGCGCTGTCGACGAGGCCGTCGGCCAGGGTGCGCCAGGCGGCGCCGCCGGAGTTCTCGTTGAGGTCGGCGGCGAAGATGACCGGCTCGGCCAGCGAGTTCAGGTGCTGTTTGAGCAGAGCGGCCTGGCTGGGGCGTTCGGTGGCGTCGGTGGACAGGTGGGAGCCGGCGACCGCGAACGCCGACCGCCCGACGCGGCCGCGGACGAACGCGGCGCCGCGCATGTGCCGGCCGGGGGTCAGCGGATAGCGGATGTCGAAGGCGTCGACGGGGCGGACGCGCAGGTTGACGAGGATGAGGTTGCCCAGGGACGGCAGGCCGCCGCCGCCGATGACGAGCTCGAAGTCGCGGGCGAGGGCCGCCGACTTCTGCCGCCACCGGAAGCGGCGGGGCGCCTCCTGCAGGATCGCCACGTCGGGCGCGATCTCCCGCACGACCTGCGAGAGGGCGCGACGGTCGTCCTTCAGGCTGTGCAGGTTGTACGAGAGGACCCGGAGTTTGCTCATACGCGCGCCAGGTCGGCGGCTCCGACCACTCCCGCGAGGTTGCCCATGAGGGCGGGGCGGATCTCGGCGACGGGGAGCCGGCCGCGCTGGGCGAGCTGCTCCTCGTAGCTGGCCCGGGCCGGCTTCATGAGCAGGTCGCCGGCGTCGATGACACCGCCGCCGACGACGATGACCTGCGGGTCGAGGATCTGCACGATGTCGGCGAGGGCGACGCCGAGCCAGCGGCCGATCTGCTCGAACGCGCCGGTCGCGACGGCGTCGCCGAGGCGGGCGGCCTCCGTCACGAACTGCCCCTTGATGGCGTCGGCGTCGCCGCCGACGAGGCCGAGGAGCTGCTCGGCGAGCTCCGGGTGCTTGCGCGCGTCGGCCTTGGCGAAGCGGACAAGGGCGTTGCCGCTGGCGTACTGCTCGAGGCAGCCGCTGCGCCCGCAGCCACAGGGGTGGCCGTTGGGGACCATCGTCATGTGGCCGAGCTCGGCGGCGATGCCGTTGGTGCCGCGGATGAGGCCGCCGTTGATGACGACGCCGCCGCCGATGCCGGTGCCGACGGTGAAGAGGACCATCGAGCTGTCTGCGTCGTGGCCGGCGCCGAACTGGAACTCGGCCCAGGTGGCGGCGTTGGCGTCGTTCTCCACGACGACGGGCAGGCCGACCGCGGCGGTAATCTTCTCGCGCAGCGGCTCGTTGCGCCAGGCGAGGTTGGGGGCGAACTGCACGATCGAGCGGGTCGCGTCGATCCAGCCGGCCGCGCCGATGCCGACGGCATCGACGGGGTGCGCGGCGGCCAGCTCCTGGATCACCTCGATGATCCGGTCGGCCGTCTGCGACGAGTCCTGCGCCGGCGTGTCGCGCCGGGTCTGCGCGAGGACGTCACCCGCCGAGTCGACGACTCCGCCGAGGACCTTGGTTCCGCCGATGTCGACTCCGATGGTCAATCCCACCGCGTCTGTCTCCTCTCGCACAGGCGCTATGCCTCGGGATCAATCTTGGGTTTGACGGCCTTCTTGGCCATCGGTTTCGGCGACTTCGGTGTCTCCGCTGTGGCGTCCTGCCACACGTCTCCTGTCGCGTTTCCGGATGATGTACCGGCAGGGCCCGCCGACCCGGCCGCATCGTCTCCACGGTCGCCGGGGCCGGACCCCGTGTCGCGACCCTCGGTGGCAGACCCTGTGCCCCGGCCGCCAGGGCCGCTCCCTGCGGCGTGGCTGCCGAAGGTCCTCAGGATGCCGGCCAGGCCGACGGCCAGGTCGCCGACGCCGCCGGCGAGGCGCTCGGCGAACTCGGGGTCGGGGTCGCGGGCGGCGGCGATGGCCTTGCAGACGGGGCAGACGCAGCACTCGGCGGAGCCGGTGGCGAAGCCTGCGGTGCTGTTCGCGGCGACCGACAGCGCGGCGAGTGCGGTCGCGACGAGGCGTTCGGCCTCCTCGCGCGGGTCGCGGCTCATGTCGTCACCTCCGCTGCGCTCCGGCGCCGGCCGGAGCCGGTCACTGCGATCCTGGTTCGCAGCCCTCCGCGACGCTCCGGGCCGCTCATGTGGCCCCCTCGACTCGCCGCTTGAGCTCCTTGAGCGCCGTGTCCATGATCATTTTCTCGGCCTTGCGCTTGAACATGCCGAGCATGCCGATCGCGAGCTCCACGGCGAGGGAGTAGGTGACCGTGGAGGTGCCGTCGCCGTTGGCGGTGATGTCGTAGGAGCCGTCCTGCTGCTTCTGCATCTTCGACGGCGCGACCAGGCTCCACTCGATCCTGGTCAGGTCCTCGGCATACTCGTACTGCAGCGTGTACTCGTCCGACACCGGGCCGGAGTCCAGCGCGAAGCGGACCTGACTGGCGTAGCCGTCCTCGTACTCCTCGACCACCTCGACCGACTTCACCGCGGCGACCCACTCGGGGTATCGGGCGAAGTCGGCGATGACCTCGGCGATGCGCTCCGGGGGCGCGTCAATGACGATCGACTGAGTCGAAGTGTCGGCCATGCGTGGCAGGCTACCTCTGCGGTGCGCCTGACGATCCGTCGGCAGGGTAGGTTCCCGAATACGGGTTGAAACGAAGGAGTCGGAACGTGCGCGAGTTCACCGTGCCCTCAGCGGTCACTGTCGGCGACCACGCCACGCTGACCGACCCCGTGTGGGACAACGCGGTCACCGCGCCGAACGCGGTGCAGTTCCAGCGTCAGCTCGCGGGCGAGTGGCAGGATGTGACCTGCGCCCAGTTCCACGACCAGGTGCTGACGCTCGCCCGGGGCCTGCTCGCCGCCGGTGTCGAGCCGGGTGAGCGGGTCGCGCTGATGAGCAAGACGCGCTACGAGTGGACCCTCATCGACTATGCCATCTGGTCGATCGGCGCGGTCACCGTGCCGATCTACGAGACGTCCAGCGCGGAGCAGGTCGCCTGGATCCTCGAGGACTCCGGCGCGGTCGCCTGCTTCGTCGAGAACGACACGCACCGCGATTCCATCGCTGCGATCCGTGACCGGCTGCCGGCGGTCGAGCACGTGTGGCAGATCGACGGCGCGCCCGGCGCGGTGGACGTCCTCGGCGCCGACGGCGCGGCCGTGCCCCGCGAGGACGTCGAGCGGCGGCGGGCCGCCACCAAGGCCGATGACCTCGCCACGATCATCTACACCAGCGGGACCACCGGCCGGCCCAAGGGCTGCATGATCACCCACCGCAACATGCTGTCGGACATCGTCAACGCGATCCCCGAGCTGCAGTCGCTGTTCCACCAGGGCGCCCGGACGCTGCTGTTCCTGCCCCTGGCGCACTCGTTCGCCCGGCTGATCCAGATCGGCGTCGTGCAGGCCCGGGCCACGATGGGCCACACCGCCGACACGAAGAACCTGGCGGCGACCCTGCAGAGCTTCCGGCCGACGTTCGTGCTGTCGGTGCCGCGCGTGTTCGAGAAGGTGTACAACACGGCGAAGCAGCGGGCCCACGCCGACGGCAAGGGCGCCATCTTCGACCGGGCGGAGCGGGTGGCGATCGCGTTCAGCTCCTCGGACCGGCCCGGCCCGCTGTTGCGCGCACAGCACGCGGTGTTCGACCGCCTCGTGTACGGGAAGCTGCGGGCCGCGCTCGGCGGGCAGTGCGCGCGGGCGATCTCCGGCGGCGCGCCCCTCGGCGAGCGGCTCGCGCACTTCTACCGCGGCATCGGCGTCACCATCTTCGAGGGGTACGGGCTGACCGAGACCTCCCCCGCCACCAACGCCAACCGCGACACCGGCGCACGCATGGGCACCGTCGGGCGCCCGCTGCCCGGCGTCACGATCCGTATCGACGACGACGGCGAGATCCTCGTCCAGGGCGACATCGTGTTCAAGGGGTACTGGAACAACCCCGCCGCGACGGCGGAGGCGATCGACGCGGACGACTGGTTCCACACCGGCGACATCGGCGAGCTCGACGACGACGGGTACCTGCGCATCACCGGCCGCAAGAAGGAGCTCATCGTCACCGCCGGCGGCAAGAACGTCGCCCCGGCCGTCCTGGAGGACCGGGTCCGCGCGCACCCGCTCGTCAGCCAGTGCATGGTCGTCGGCGACCGGCAGCCGTTCATCGCCGCCCTCGTCACCATCGACCCCGACGCGCTGCCGGCCTGGGCCTCCGCGCACGGCAAACCGGCCGACTTCTCGTTCGTCGACGACCCCGAGCTGCGCGCCGAGATCCAGACCGCGATCGACGACGCCAACGCCGCCGTGTCGAAGGCGGAGGCGATCAAGGTGTTCCGGATCCTGCCGCAGGACTTCACCGAAGCGACCGGCACGCTCACCCCGTCGTTGAAGGTGAAACGGAACGTCGTCCTGAAGGAGTACGCCGGCGAGATCGCCGCCATCTACGAGCGCTGATGCTGCCACCTACGGTAGGGAGGACCATTCGTTGACCGAGCTGACGGTGCTGGGCGACCGCCCCAGAGGCGCCGTGATCACGGTTCGAGTCCTGATGCTCGCGCTCGTCGCGGCGCTGCTGTTCATCGACGGCACGCGCGCCGCGGAGCTGCTCTGGCTCGCGCTGCTGCTGGTCGCCATGGCGATCGCCACGGTCGCGCCGCCCGTACACCGGATCGCGCACCTCGGTCGCGCGGCCGAGGTGCTCGTCGTCGCGCTCGCCGCGTCCGGTGTGGACACCCACTTCCTCGTCTACCTGCCGGTGCCTGTCGTCGGCGCGGCGCTCGCCTCGGGGATGGTCGTCGCCGCCGGGTACCTCGCGGCCGCGGCGGGGCTCCTCGCGGCCGGCGGCGCCGTCGACGGGGTGCTCGACGAGCGCCGGTACCTCGGCAACTGCCTGCAGTGGCTGGTCGTCGCCGGGGTCGCCGCGTATCAGGCGGGGGTCCTGCAGCGGGCGTTCCTGGCCCGGCGCACCGACGAGACGCCGCAGCCATACGTGGAGGCGACCCGCCTGCTCACCCAGCTGCGCAGCGTCGCCCGGCAGCTGCCCGGCGCCACCCTCGACCCCGGCGGCCTCGCCGAGCACCTCCTCGACGAGGTCCGGGCGATGGTCCCGTCGTCCCGCGGCGCCGTGCTGTCCGGCAGCGGCGGCGGCCGGCTCGTCGTGCTCGCCCAGGCCGGCGTGGAGCGCCTCGACTGGGAGACCGCCCTGGACACGGAGAGCTCCGTCGCCGACGCGTGGGCGACCCAGCAGCCGGTCGTGTCGGGCCGCTCGCAGGCCCGGTCGGTCGCGCCCAGCCGCGACATCTCGTCGATGGTCGTGCCGCTCGTCGCCGGCGTCCGCACCGTCGGGCTCATCATCCTGGAGAGTGACACCGCCGGGGCGTACCCGCCGGCGGTCCTCGCCCGCGTCACCGGCCTGACCGGCGCGGCCGCGCTGCGCCTCGAAGCGGCGCTGCTCTTCGACGAGGTCCGGTCCCTCGCCACGACCGAGGAGCGGCAGCGGCTCGCCCGCGAGATCCACGACGGTGTCGCCCAGGAGCTCGTCATGGTCGGCTACGGCATCGACAACGCGGTCGCCGCGCTGCCCGACGCCGCCGCGGCCGAGGAGGAGCTGCGCATCCTGCGCGCCGAGGTCACCCGCGTCATCACCGAGCTGCGGCTGTCGCTGTTCGAGCTGCGCAGCGAGGTCGACCGGTACGGCGGCCTCACCGCGGCGATCGCCGACTACGCCCGCACCGTCGGCGCCTCCGCCGGGCTCCGCGTGCACCTCTCGCTCGACGAAACCACCGCCCGGCTGCCCGCCGCGGTCGAGGCGGAACTGCTGCGCATTGCCCAGGAAGCCATCACGAACGCGCGGAAACACGCCGGCGCGGAGAATCTTTGGGTAACGTGCGCGGTCGATCCACCGTTCGCACAGGTAGAAATCTCCGACGATGGAAGCGGCATCGGTGAGAACCGCCCTGACGGGCGCTATGGTCTTGCGATCATGGCCGAGAGAGCGGAACGTATCCGAGGCCGGTTGGAGATCACACCGCGCGTGCCGAATGGGACAACAGTGGCGGTTGTGCTCGGAACCGCACCGCGTGCGCGGTAGCGTGAAGGCACCAGAGGGAGAGAGCACCGGGAATGTCGACTACCGCGACGCCGACGACACGCACCAAAGTCCTGCTCGTCGACGACCACGATCTCATCCGCCGAGGACTGCGGCACGCCTTCGAGCGTGACCGGCAGTTCGAGGTGGTGGGCGAGGCCGCGACGGCCGCCGAGGCGATCCGCCAGGCCGGCGCCCTGCAGCCCGACGTGGTCATCATGGACCTGCGCCTCCCCGACGGCAGCGGCCTGGAGGCGACCCGCGCCCTGCGCAAGACCAGCAACACCATGGGCATCGTGGTCCTCACCATGTACGCGGGCGACGACCAGCTCTTCGGCGCGCTCGAGGCCGGCGCCTCCGCGTTCGTGCCGAAGACCGCCCCTGCCGACGAGGTGGTCGCCGCCGCCCGTCACGCCGCGTCGGCGCCTTCCGCGTTCACCGCCGCGGACCTCGCCGAGGCGATGAAGCGGCGGCTGGCCCCGAGCGGCCCGCAGCTGTCCCCCCGCGAGGGCCAGGTGCTGCGCCTGCTCGCCGACGGCATGAGCGTCGCCGGCATCGCCAAGCAATTGTTCGTCTCCGAGTCCACCGCGAAGACGCACATATCGAAGCTGTACGAGAAGCTCGGCGCCGCCAACCGCGCCCAGGCCCTCATGACCGCCCTTCGGCTCGGCCTCCTCGAAGCCCCGGACGCCCCGAAGTTCTGACCCGCGACCCTGCCGTATCTCGACTTTTCGATAGGCGCTGGCCGATCTGCCCCCAACCCCCAGAACGGCCAGCCTGTCGTTTTTCCACCTCCCATGGCCCTGCTTCGGCCATTGACCACCATCGCGCTCCTCCCAGCCGCGCCCGCACGCTTTCCGAGCCGAACGCACCAGGGGAAACCTCCACCCCGCCGCAGCGTTCACCTCTGATCGCCCCTTGAGCGAGCTCGACCACCGCCAGGCACGGGATGCCAAGCCAGCACCCCGCCGGCGGCACCTCCGATCACGGACCGCCACTCCTGAGCAGGCTCGGCACACAACCGCTACGGCGGTCGCCTTCAATCGCGGACCGCCACTGCCGAGTGAGCTCGCCACCGAAGCGGGGCTGACGCGCGGCCGGCACCGCGCCGCCCTCGCACCCGCAATGCCTTGAGCACTCCGCCCAGATCACGGCGCGCCGCTCTCCACCCGACCGTCGCTCTCCACCCGACCGTCGCTCTCCGCCCCTGCCGCGCCATGGCATGGCAGCGACACGACCGGCCCGCACCGCGTTCGTGCACCTGCCCCGCAGCACATCGTGCTCCCCCACCTGCCCCGCAGCGCACCGCGTTTCGCCCACCTGCCCGCAGCGCACCGCGTTTCGCCCACCTGCCCGCGCACACCGTGCTCGCCCACCTGCCCGCAGCACACCGTGCTCGCCCAGCTGCCCCGCAGCGCGCCTCCTGCGACCAACTGCCCCGCAGCACGCCGCGCTCGGCTGCCCCGGCGTACCTCATCCGGCCAGTTGCCCCACCGCGCTGGCGAATCGTGCGGCGACACGACGGCCCGGCTGGCGCGCCCGCCCGTAGTCCCCACGGGCCGCACTCCCCACGGGCCACACGCCGCACGAACCACAGGCCGCCACTCCGCACGAACCGCACTCCGCGCGGGCATGCCTGGGCTCGGGCGGCACTGCGCCGCACACTGCTGCGGTCACCACCCTGGCAGGGCCTTATCGCGCGCTTCGCTCATCACCGTCCTCCCCCGGTTGTCGTCGGCATCGCTCTTCGCCGCCGTTCGTGGAGCGGGTCAGGGTAAGCCGGGCGTGGGTGCGGTGAGCATGGTGCGGAGCCGGTCCGCCTGGGTCTCCCAGCGCCATTCCGACTCGACCCAGGCCCGGCCCGCGGCGCCCATCCTCGCGGCGAGGGCCGGGTCGCGCAGGAGGGTCGTGACGCGGTCGGCGACGGCGGCGACGTCGCGGCCTGGGACGACGAAGCCGGTCTCGCCCTCGCGGACCGCGTCGGGCGCGCCGCCGGAGTCGCCCGCGACGACGGGCAGGCCGGTCGCGGAGGCTTCGAGGTACACGATGCCGAGCCCTTCGACGTCGAGGCCACGGCGGCGGGTCCGGCACGGCATGGCGAACACGTCACCGGCGGCGTAGTGCGCCGGCAGCTCCGCCCACGACACGGACCCGGTGAACACGACGTCCCGCTCGACCCCGGCCTCACGCGCGAGCCGCTCCAGCGCGGGCCGGTACGGCCCACCACTGACCACCAGCAGTGCGGCGTCGGGAACCGCGCGGCGGATGAGCGGCAACGCCCGGATCAGCACGTCCTGCCCCTTGCGCGGCACGAGCCGGGACACGCACACGACCACCGGCCGGTCGGCGAGGCCGTGACGGGCGCGGATCAGCTGCCGGTCGACCTGCGGCGAGTACGCGTCCACGTCGACGCCCGGCGCCAGCCGCTGCAGCGACGTGAGCCCGTCCAGCGCCTTGGCGAGCCGGGTGCGGGTGTACTCGCCGAGGTACGTGACGACGTCCGCGCCGCGACCGATGCGCCGCAGCAGGCTCCGCGCGCCGGGCAGCGCCGCCCAGCCGACCTCGTGCCCGTGCGTGAGCGCGACGACCCGCTCCACCCCGGCCCGCCGCCGCAGCCCGCCGGCCAGCAGACCGAGCGGCGCCGCCGCCCCGAACCAGACGCTGTCGCACCCGTGCGCCCGTGCCAGCTCAGCGGCCCGCCGCGCGACCCCGGCCGTGGGCAGCAGCATGCCGGTCCGCTCCCGCACCACCTCGAACGGCTGCTCCGCGTCGAACTTCTCCGCCCCCCGGAACGTCGAGCAGTACACGACGACCGACCCCGCGGGCTGACGCACGGCAAGGTTGTGCACGAACTGCTGGATGCCACCCGGCCGCGGCGGAAAGTCATTGGTCACGAGCAGCGTGGTCATCGCGCCCCCACCCCTCCGGCAACCGCCCGGCCGCCACGACTCCGGACAGCCCCGCCGAGGTGAGCCGCGGTGCGACCACACGTCCCGGGTGCCGACCAGGTCCTGCGCCGCCATGCCCGGGGGCGACGGGCAGGGCGCGCATCGCAGCCCCGCACCTTCGCCGACCACCCGGGAACGGCCGGAACAGGCCCACTCCCCCACTCCACCAGACCCGACGGCCGAACGCCGTCACGGCACGGCAACACGCGCTCGCCACCTACCCGGCCGCCGCCAGTGCGGGACATCTCCCCTGATCCCACCAGGCCGAGCCACCGGCCTCCGCCACGGCCCGCCCGAACACCATCACGGGTGACGAGCAACATGGTCATCACTCCGGCACTCCGAACAAGCCGCACCGAACCCGCCGACCGCCGCCACGGCCCGGCAGGACATCAGTGACGGCGAACGGGCGGCTCGTCGCCCGCCCCGGCCGAAGCCGCTCTTGGCCCTCCCCCATGCCGAACCCCCGAACACCGCCAACACCCAGCAGCACGTCACGGGCCGCATTCGAGCCGGTCACCGCATGCCCCGTGCCCCGGCGGAACCGCGCACGACACCCCACCGTGGCGAAGCGCCGGACACCGCCGGCGACCGGCAGGACGCCACGGGCGATGGGCGGGGTGGTCATCGCTCGCCTCGGGCCCAGGCACGCGCCTCGGCCATGCGTTGCACGGCGGTCGGGTGGGAGCCGAACAGGAACTGCTCGACGGGATTGGGGTCTGGGTCGCCGAGGTTGACCAGGGAGAGCCGGCCCTGCATGGCCTCGAAGCCGGCCGGGTCGGCGGTGAGCTGCAGGGCATGCCGGTCGGCGCGCGCCTCGACGCGGCGCGACACGAACGCCTGCGCCGGGCCGGCGACCAGCCCCGCCACGGTGGCGACGGCGAGCAGCAGGGCGACCGCCCGCGGCTCCCCGATCGCGTCCACGCCCGCGCGGCGCAGCAGGGCTCCCCACGAGCCGAGCAGGTACAGCGCGCAGACGGCGGCCGCCGCGCCGAACGCGCCGAGCAGCGTGCCGGTGAGCACATCGCCGTCCTTGGCGTGGCCGAGCTCGTGCGCGACGACCGACTCGACCTCCTCCGGCGGCGCCTTCTCCAGCAGGGTGTCGAAGACGACGATGCGGCGGGTCGGGCCGAGACCGGACACGTACGCGTTGACGGCCCTGGTGCGGCGGGACGCGTCGGCGATCAGCACGTCGCGGACGGGGACGCCGTCACGCTCCGCGAGCGCCATGAGCCGGGTCCGCTGCTCCCCCTCGGGCATGGGGGTGAACTTGTTGAAGACCGGCTCGACCAGGACCGGGAAGATGAACGACAGCAGCACCGTGAGCAGGGCCGCGCCGACCGCGCCCCACACCCACCACCAGCGGGGCACGAAGTGCGTGACGGTGAAGAAGCCGACGAGCACGACCGCGCCGATCACCGCGCTGACGGCGTAGCCCTTGAGCATGTCGACCGTCCAGGCGGACCAGTCCTGAGTGGAGAGCCCATAGCGCCTGAGGATCGACTGGCGCCAGGCGGCGAGGGGCAGCGCCGCCACCTCACCGGCGAAGACGACGGCGAGCCCGCCGAGCAGCGCCCGGGCGAGCCAGTGGCCGCCGAACGGCCGGGACACCTGCTCGACGATCCACGCGCCGGCCGGGGTCAGGCCGAGCAGGAGCGCGACGACCAGGCCCAGGCCGATGGACAGATAGATGCCGGGGCGCAGCGCCGCGTGGAACGCCCGCCCCTTGGCGACGGCGTCGGCGGGCAGCGTGTCGAGCGCGGCGAGCTGGTCGGCTCGCGGCGCGGGCGGTGCCGACCAGGGCACCCGCAGCGCCGCGACCACCACGACCGCGACGAGCAACGCCGCGAGGGTGATCGCCGCCCATGCGCGAGGGGTCACGCCGCACCTCCTGGTCGGAAACTCCGCAAGCTTATGCGGCGCGGTGCCGTCTCGACCGGCGCGGTGCGGCCGGCTCGACGTGGGTGGGGTCGAGCACGGTGACCTCGAACCCGGCCCGCTCGAACACCTCGATGGCGCGGACCTCGGCCGCGCCGAGCTGGTGCAGGGCGGGTGGCGTGTCGAGCAGCAGGGTCACCACGCAGCCGCCGCAGGCGGTGCCGCGCACTGAACAGGTCTCGCAGTCGACGAGCATCGCTCCTCCTCCGTTGACCGTCTGTAGCTCCACGGTAGGCGGGGGGTATGACAAAAATGCGTTTCCGCAGGTCAGGAGCGTGAAAGTCGGCGGAGGAGGGTGTCGTTCCCCAGCGGGTACGCACCATGACGGCGCACCCCGTCGATGACCTCCTTGTCGGAGGAGATGACGACGACCGGGCGGCCGGCCGGCTCGGCCCTGACCAGGCGCCGGATCAGCTCGTCGGCGGTCTCGCCCTTCTTGGAGAACAGCACCCGCACGCCGCGCGGCGCCGGCGGCAGCCCGACGACCCGCTCGGCGCCGTCGAAGACGACGGTGACCTCGGCCCTGGTCTGGGCGACGAGACCGCCGACCCCGGCGACCAGGCGGTTGCGCTGCTGTTCGAGGGAGAGCTCCCCGTAGCCCTTCTTCGTGACGTTGTACCCGTCGACGATCATGTGCGCCTTCGGCAGGCTCAGCAGCTGGTCGAGGCGGGCGGGGTCGTCGGCGTCGAGCGCGCGGGCCGCGCCGGCGCCGGGCGCGTTGTCGGGGCGGTCGGCGTCGTGCTCGGCGACGAAGTCGGCCGGCAGCCGGTCGGTGGGGTCGAGGGCCAGCTCGCGGCGCAGGCCCACGGCGGCCTGCCCGATCGTCTCCAGCAGCAGCCAGAGGCGGGCGTCGTCGACGGCGCGGGCGTCCTTGGCGCTCTGCCGCTGTGCGCCGGCCGCGGTCTCCGCCTCAGCGAGCTTGGCGCGCATGCGGCGCAGCTCGGCGTCGTGGTCGGCGGTCGCCCGGGTGGCGCGGCCCTTCTCGCTGGCGAGCATCTCGGTCGCCTTGCGCTCCTTGGCCTGGCTCTCCCGCAGCGCCTTGCCCAGCGAGCGGACCTCCTCGCGGAGGCCGGCGGTCTCGTCGCGGAGACGGGCCAGTTCGTCGCGGAGCTTGTCGGCCTCGACCCGGGCGACGGCGCGGTCGTGCTCGGCGCGGGCGAGGCGCTGCTCGACGTCGCGGATGCGCTCGGACGTGGCGGCGTCCTCGGCCTCGGCGCGGACCGTGTCGGTGGCCCGCTCGACCAGGTCGCGCCAGCCGTCGGGCCGGGCGAGGTAGGCCAGCGCGGCGACCTCGACGGGGTCGGCGGCCGGCGGCGCGACCCCTTCCAGGATCGAGGCGCCCAGGTCACCGGCGTCATTGACGACCCTGGTCGCGAGGCGCTGGCGCAGCAGCGGGTCGCCGGACAGCTGCATCGCGATGACGGGTCCGCCGAGGCGGGCCCGTCGGTTGGGGGCGAACTTCGCGACCCGCCGCAGCGGCATCGGCAGCTCGTCGAGGGGCAGGCCGGTCATGGCGCCGGCCGCGAGGGAGATGACCCGCTGGCGGATGATCTCGGGCAGTGCGGGCTCGGCCCCGCCGTCGGAGTCCGGCAGGTCGACGTCCTCCGGCGCAGACGTCACCGCGGCCTCGTCGTCGAGGTCGTCGGGAGCATCGTGCGCGGGCATCACTCCAGTGTCGCATTGTCGACCAGATTCGCCCCGGATGGTCTCCAGGACCGGCGGCTTCCCTCGAACGGCTAAAAGCTGACATATCCTTAATTCACCCGATTGGGTACGCCAGCGAGGAGGCACCGATATGCAGCCGCCGGTACCCGAGAACGAAGCGGAGCGAATCTCGACCCTGCGAGGGCTGGCGGTCCTCGACACCCCGCCGGAGACGGACTTCGACGACATCGTCAGGATCGCGTCGGAGGTCTGCGGAGCCCCGATCTCCCTGGTCACCCTGGTCGACGCCCAGCGGCAGTGGTTCAAGGCCAAGACCGGCCTCGACGGCATCAACGAGACGCCCCGCGAGGTCGCCTTCTGTGCCCACGCGATCATGGGCCGTGACCTGATGGTCGTCCCCGACGCCACCGCGGACGCGCGGTTCGCCGACAACCCGTTCGTCAGAGCCGAGGACGGCATCCGCTTCTACGCCGGCGCCCCCCTGCTGACCAGCGAAGGCGCGGCACTGGGCACCCTGTGCGTGGTCGACCACGCGCCGCACCGGCTCAACCTGGACCAGATGCGGGCGTTGCGGGCGCTCGCCAGGCAGGTCACGGAGCTGCTCGAGCTGCGGCGCCTCGTCGACTCCCCCGCGCTCGACGGCCAGCCTGAGTCCAGGTCGGTCGACCTCACCTACCTGACCGAGGCCCGCATCCGCGAGTTGCGTCCCATCGCGGACGCCCGAAACATGGCCATCACTCTCGGTGTGACCGATGCGGCATCGGTACAGGCTGATCCCGGCCGGCTGTCGCGGGCGCTGGACTATGTGGTCTTCTCCGCGTTGAAGATCGCGCCGGCCGGAGGCAGGGTCGCGGTCCGGGTGCTGGGTTCCCCGGTACCGACGGTGGAGATCAGGCATGCGGGCGGCTCGATCGCCCCGGAGTGGCAGGCCGACCTCGACGGCACGCGGGAGGCCGACGAGCTGGTCCCGCGGGCCGTGGCGGACATCCTGCGGTCCCACGGGGCGACCGTGGCCAGGACCAACGCGGCCGTCGGTTCACCGGACGTCCGGTTCGAGCTGCGCTTCCCGCCGCACTGAGCGATTTTTTGTCACACCCTGGTCGTAGTGTGCGCGCGTGGCCGACTACCACCAGGAAACGCTCGATGCCCTGTTCGACGACCCGCGTGCGGCGACGCTGTTCGCCTCGACGTTCGTGGTCGTCGACCTGGAGACGACCGGCGGCGCACCCGACGGCGGCGGCATCACCGAGATCGGCGCGGTCAAGGTCCGCGGCGGTGAGGTCCTGGGCGAGTTCGCCACGCTGGTCAATCCCGAGGAGCGGCTGCCGGCGTTCATCACCGTCCTGACCGGCATCACCGAGGCGATGCTGGTCGAGGCGCCGACGATCGACACGGTGCTGCCGGCGTTCCTGGAGTTCGCCGCGGGTGCGGTCCTGGTGGCGCACAACGCTCCTTATGACACCGGGTTCCTCAAGGCGGCGTGCGCCAAGCACGGCTATGCGTGGCCGAAGCCGATCGTGCTGGACACCGCCGCGATCGCCCGGCGGGCCCTGGTCGCCGACGAGGTGCCCAACAACAAGCTGTCCACCCTCGCCCGGCACTTCCACGCGAGCACCCAGCCGATCCACCGGGCCCTCGACGACGCCCGCGCCACCGTCGACGTCCTGCACGGGCTGATCGCCAGGCTGGGCAGCCACAAGGTGCACACCATCGGCGACACGATCGAGTTCGTGAAGGCGGTCAGCCCGTCCCAGCGGCGCAAACGCCACCTCGCCGACGGCCTGCCCGACGCTCCGGGGGTCTACGTGTTCCGCGGGCACAAGGACCGCCCGCTCTACATCGGCACCAGCTCGTCGATCGCGACCCGGGTCCGCAGCTACTTCACCGCCGCCGAGAAGCGCGCCCGCATCGACGAGATGATCAACGCGGCGCAGCGGGTCGAGGCGATCCTCTGCGCCCACTCCCTTGAGGCCGAGGTCAGAGAGCTGCGGCTGATCGCCGCGCACAAGCCGCCGTACAACCGCCGCTCCAAGTTCCCCGAGCGGGTGATGTGGCTCAAGCTCACCGCCGAGGCCTATCCCCGGCTGTCGATCGTGCGCGAGGTGCAGCCCGACGGCGCGGCATATCTGGGGCCGTTCGGCTCCCGCCGTGCCGCCGAGCTCGCCGCCGCCGGCATCTATGACGCGCTGCCGCTGCGCCAGTGCACCCACAAGCTGTCGCTGCGCACGAAGACGCCCGCGTGCGCGCTCGCCGAGCTCGGCCGCTGCCCGGCGCCGTGCGAGCACCGCATCTCCCCCGGCGACTACGAGGCCGCGGCCGCCGAGCCGTTCCGCACCGCCACGACGGGCGACCCGGGCCCCGTCGTCCGCGGGCTCATGGCCCGCATCGAGGCGCTGTCCGCCGCCGAGCGCTTCGAGGACGCGGCCACGATCCGCACCCGGCTGATCACGTTCCTGCGCGCCGCGATCCGCATGCAACGGCTCGCCTCGCTGACCAGCCTGCCCGAGCTGATCGCCGCGCGCCCCTCCGCGAAGGGTGGCTGGGAGCTCGCGGTGGTGCGACACGGCCGGCTCGCGGCGGCCGGCGTGTCACCCCCGCGGGTACATCCACAGCCGACGCTGGATGTGGTTCTCGCCACAGCCGAGACGGTCCAGCCGGGTCACGGGCCGACGCCGCGCGCGTCGCCGGAGGAGACCGAGCGGATTCTCGCCTGGCTCGAGCGGCAGGAGACGCGGCTGGTCAAGGCCGATATGGGCTGGTCATCGCCGGCCGCTGGGGCCGGCCGGTGGCGCCCGTTCCTGGCCCGGGCGGAGGCCGCCGCGTCGGTCCGAATCGATCTGGAGGGCTAAGCACATCGGACGATCGCACATACTCAAATGACCGATCGGATGCCACGAGGGAAACTAGGCTGGAACCTACCCAAACCCAGGCCCGCCCGGCCCGTCGGTGAGGAGGTGCCGCATGGAGCCCGGTCTGCATCAGTCCGGCGCGCCCCTGGATGCTGGCCCCTCCACGGTCACCGGCGCCAGCGGGGCCAACTCCGGGTCCACGTCCGCGCACAGCGAGTTCATGTTGGACCCACTGACGCCCGGGGGCAAGCCCACCGAACCGGCGGGTTTCGTGCACCCGCTGGCGACGGGGTTCACGACCGGCGGGGCATCGCCGCCGACACCCGGCACCACGGAGGCCCACCAGCTCCTGGACGCGGTGGGCGAGGTGCTGCTCGGCCCGCGTGGGCTGCCGACCGCGTCGATCAGCGTGCCCGAGGCTCCGCCGCGACGCCGCCCTGTCCCGGGCGGCCGCCATCCGGAGCGCCAGACCCGGGACAGGGTGCAGCGGACGTACGTCGACAGGACCCCCACCGACCATGCCGGCCCCGGCCGCCGGGACCTGCCCTCCCCCGCCAGGTCTCCCCAGGACACCGCGCCGCAGGACAAGCACCCCGAAGCCACGGCGCCACAAGGCACGACCCCACAGGACAAGGCACCGCAGGACAAGGCGCCACAGGAGCGCTCGCCACAGGAGCGCTCGCCGCAGGACGGCACGTCGCAGGACCGGGCCTCGCACGACAAGGCACCGCACGACGCCACGTCACAGGACACCGCCTCGCAGGATGCCTCGTCACAGGACAGAGCCTCGCGAGACCGGTCCTCACACAGCGGGCACCCGCACGACAAGACACCGCACGGCAGCGCATCGCAGAGCAGCACGTCACAGGACGCCACGTCACAAGGCAGCGTCACGCAGGACCGGGCCGCACACAACGGGCGCCCGCACGACGGGGCACCGCACGACGAGGCACCGCAGGACAGCACGTCACAGGGCAGCGTCTCGCAGGGCCGGGAAGCTCAGAGCAACGGGCCGCAGGACGAGGCGGGACGCGGCCGGGCGGCGCGGGGTGAAGGCGCCCAGGACCCGGGGGCCCAGGACGGCGCGGCACAGGGCCGGGAGCCGGAGGCCGGGCGGTCGCGGGACGCGGTACCCCAGGACGGCGCGGCGGCGGGGCGGGGAGTTCGGGACGGCTGGTCCCAGGACGCGGCGGCGCAGGACAGTGCGGGGCAGGGCTGGGAGTCGCGGGGCGAGGGGTCCCTGGACACGACTTCGCAGCGCGAGGCGACGAAGCAGGATGGCGACGGCGGCGCGCGGGTAGGCCGGGACGCGGGGACGGTGGAGAGTCAGGCTGCGATGGTGGCCGCGCGGGGCGAGGTCGCGAGCGACGCGACGCCCGGGCAGCGGATGCCGGTGGACGGGACGAACTGGCAAGGAGCGACCGGGGGGCGGAGCGCCACGGCCGCGGGGCACGACAGAGCAGGCGGCTCCGGCCACGACAGCGGCGCCGGGGTACAGAACGAGCAGCAGACACCCGCGCCGTGGGCCGGACAGCACGGAGCGGGTGGCTCCGGGCACGACAGCGGCGCCGGGAAACGGGACTCCTCGCGGCGGGCCGGACAGCACGGCACGGGCGGCGCCGAACACGACAGGGGCGCCGGGGTACAGAACGAGCAGCAGACACCCGCGCAGTGGGCCGGACAGGGGCAGCGGGCGGGGCAGGGGCAGCAGCGGGCGGCGCAGGACCAGGGTGACGGGCGCAGGGACTGGCCGGCCAACGAGCGGCCGCCGGCGCCGCGGGGCAACCCCGGGAGTGCCGCCGGTGGGCGGGTGCGCAACGAACGGGCCGCCGGTGAGCGGGCAGGGTCGCACGCCGCCGCCGGCGATGAGCGGGATGCCGCGGGCAGGGGCACGGGCGCGGACGCGGACGGTGCCGCCGGGCAGCCGGGCGTGGACACGGGCACCCGGGACGCCACGGCCACGGACAAGGACACGGCGACCGCAGGCAAGGGCAAGGACAAAGGCAAGGACAGGGCGGCCCGCAAGGGTGGCAAGAACGCGGCGGTGAGGCGGGCGGCGCCCGTGGACGACCGGTTCGCGGCGCCGCGGGCCAGGCTCACCGCGCCGCCCACCGAGGACTCGCCGGCGGTGCCGCCGCCGCCGTCGTACTCGGCGCTGGTCGGTGGGGCGGTGCCCGGCGACCCGACGTCGACGTACTCGGCGATCATCGGGTCGCGGCTGCGGGCGATGCTGCCGTGGCAGTCGGCCGAGGACCCGATGTCCAACGTGCTGCGGTCGCATCGGACGATCCACCCGACGGGCGACGTGGCGTTGCTGCGGCGGGCGTACGCGACGGCCGAGCAGATGCACCGCGGGCAGATGCGCAAGAGCGGCGAGGCGTTCATCTCGCACCCGCTCGAGGTGACGGAGATCCTCGCCGACCTGGGGATGGACACGACGACGCTGGTGGCGTCGCTGCTGCACGACACGGTCGAGGACACGGACTACACGCTGGGCGCGCTGGAGCGGGACTTCGGCGGCGAGGTGGCGCTGCTCGTCGACGGCGTGACGAAGTTCGACAAGATGTTCTACGGCGCGGACGCCGAGGCCGAGACGATCCGCAAGATGATCGTCGCCGCCGGGCGGGACGTGCGGGTGCTCGTCATCAAGCTGGCGGACCGGCTGCACAACATGCGCACGCTCGACGCGCGGTCGATCAAGTCGCAGGTGCGGATCGCGACCGCGACGCGGGAGGTGCTGATCCCGCTGTGCGAGCGGCTCGGCATCCAGGCGCTGAAGCGGGAGCTCGAGGACTGGGTGCTGCGGGCGGTCAGCCCCGGCGGGTACGCGCTGATCGACGAGTACGTGCGGCAGCGCAAGGGCTGGGACGGCTACCTCGAACGGGTCATCGCGGCCGTCAACACGGACCTGAAGAAGTTCGGCATCGACGCGCAGGTGTCGCCGCGGCCGAGGCACCTGTACTCGATCTGGAAGGACACCGTCGACGGCAACTACGAGCACCCGCACGACATGCCGCGGGTCGTCATCATCGTCGACGGGCCCGAGACGGACTGCTACGCCGCGCTCGGCGCGGTGCACGGCAAGTGGCGGCCGGTGCCGGGGCGGTTCAAGGACTTCATCGCCACGCCGAAGGGCAACAACTACAAGTCGCTGCACACCACGGTGCTCGGGCCGGAGGGCCAGTCCCTGGAGGTGCTGATCCGCACCGAGGAGATGCACCAGGCCGCCGAGTACGGCATCGTCGCCAACTTCCGGTATCCGCACGCCGCGGCGCGCTTCGGCCCGGCGTCGAAGGCGGAGCAGCTGACCTGGCTGCGGCGGCTGCTGGACTGGGAGGCGGCGGCGTCGGACCCGTCGCAGTTCATCGCGTCGCTGCGGTGCGACCTGGCCGAGGACCAGATCCTGGTGCTCGCCGAGGGCGGCGGCCGGCCGGTGCTGCTGCCGCAGGACGCCACGCCGGTCGACCTCGCGTACATCCTCGGCGCGGACGTCGGCAACCGATGTATCGGCGCGAAGGTCAACGGCCGGCTGATCGCGGTGTCGTCGCCGCTCGCCGACGGTGACACGGTCGAGATCATCACGCGGACCGGGCAGCGCGACGAGTTCGACTTCGACGCCGACGCCCCCGCGCGCGGGCCGTCGCCGGAGTGGCTGGAGTTCGTGAAGACGCCGCACGCCCGGCTGCACATCAGCCGGTGGTTCGAGGCGCACGAGGCCCCCGCGATCACCGTCGCCAACAAGGTGCGGCTCGGCCGGCTCGCGATCGGTCTGGCGCTGCGCCGGCAGGGCCGCGGCCTGGCCAGCGACCTGCCGCTGGTGCGGCTCGCGACCCGGCTCGGCTACCCGGACCTGGAGACGCTGCTCGTCGCCGTCGCCGACCACAGCCGCACCGCGGACGAGGTGGTCGAGGAGTTGATCGCCCTGGTCGACCACTCGCCCCGGTAGGCCGCTAGCCTTTCGGAGATGGCGGTAAAACAACAACTGCGCATGGTGGCGTACCGGACGTTCTACCGTCTCCCGGCCCGCTGGAAACGCAGGATCGTGCGGACGTTCCAGCCGACGTACACGATCGGCGCTGTCATCCTGGTCCGCGACCCCGAGGCGAGCAGGATCCTGCTGCTGCGGCAGCCGCCGGGCGCGGGCTGGTCGCTGCCGGCGGGGCTGATGGACCGCGGCGAGCGCCCCGTGCAGACCGCCGCGCGCGAGCTCGCCGAGGAGACCGGGATCAAGCTGCCGCTGGAGCGGTTCCGGCCGGCGAACCCCAACGCCGTCGTGCACACCCGCGGGCAGTGGATCGACATGGTGTTCGAGGTGGACGCCGACCCGTCCGCCGACCTGGTCGTCGACGCCGCCGAGGTCCTCGAGGCCGCCTGGCACCGTCTCGACACGCTGCCGCCGCTGACCGTGTCGACGTCGCAGCTGCTCGCGCACTACGGGATCGGCCCGTACAAGGACTACCCCGAGGTGCTGACGAAGTGACCGGCATCTGCGCGGTGATCCTCGCCGCCGGTGAGGGCCGCCGGCTGCGGCCGCTGACCGAGCACCTGCCGAAGGCCCTGTGCCCCGTCGGCAACGTGGCGCTGCTCGACCGGGCGATGGCCAGGGTCGCCGCGCTCGGCATCGCCGGCCCCGCCGACCTGGCGGTCAACGCCTGCTACCTCGGGGAGCAGGTCGTCGCGCACGTCGGCGACAGGGCGCGCCTCTCCGTGGAGCCGGGCGATCCGTTCGGTACCGCGGGCGGCGTCGCGCTGCTGAAGGACTGGATCGGCGGCCGCGGCGTCCTGGTGGGCAACGCCGACGCGTACCTGGCACCGGACGAGACGTCGGAGACGTCCGAAGACGGTCCGGCCGCCGACATCGCGGAGCTGCTCGACGGCTGGGACGGCACCACCGTGCGGATGCTCGGCGTTCCCGGGCCGCCGGACGAGTTCGGGGCACACCGGTTCGCCGGGTTCTCGCTGCTGCCGTGGGACCTGGTCGAACGGCTCGACGCCGTGCCGTCCGACCTGGTGAGGACCACGTGGCGGCCCGCGGAGCGGGAAGGGCGGCTCAAGGTCGTCGAGTACCGGGGCACCTACCTGGACACCGGCACCCCCCGGGACTACGTGCGGGCGAATCTGCACGCCGTACACCACGAAACCCTGATCGGTGAGGGCGCCGTGGTGACCGGGAGCGTGGAGCAGGCCGTCATCGGCGAGGGGGCCGTCGTCGCCGGTCGGGTGATCCGCGGGGTGGTGTGGCCGGGTGGGGAGGTCCGCGCGGGCGAGACGCTGTGCGACGCGGTCCGGGTCGGCCGGGAGCTCACCGTCGCGGCGGATTAGCATGACGATGCCCACATGCTGGAAGGAGCACCGCAGGTGATCACCGCGATCGTCCTCATCGACTGCGCGACCGACTCGATCCCCGAGGTGGCCGAGAACATCGCCAACCTTCCCGGGGTCAGCGAGGTGTACTCCGTCGCCGGCAACGTCGACCTGATCGCGATGGTCCGCGTGCGGCAGTACGAGGAGATCGCCGAGGTCATCGCCGGTGGCATCTCCAAGGTGGCGGGCGTGATCGACACCGACACGCACATCGCGTTCCGCGCGTACTCGCAGCACGACCTGGAAGAGGCGTTCTCGATCGGTCTTCCGGACACGGACTAATTTCCAGCAAATTTGCCGCCCCTTGCAGCAAGCCGTGCGCCGCAGCTGTCGGCAAGCCGCAAGAAACCGGGAAAACCGCTGGTAAGGGCCCCGACAGTGCCGCAAATCGCATCGAGACCGCCTCGGTGACGCGGTAACCTCGACGCCCATGAGGATCGGCATCGTCGGAGCCACGGGTCAGGTCGGCAGCGTCATGCGCCACATCCTGGCCGAGCGTCAGTTTCCTGTAGACCAGTTGCGCCTGTTCGCGTCCGCCCGCTCCGCGGGCCGGCCGATCGACTGGCAGGACCAGCAGATCACGGTGGAGGACGCGGCGACCGCCGACTACTCCGGCCTGGACATCGTGCTGTTCTCCGCGGGCAAGGGCACGTCGAAGGAGCTGGCGCCGAAGGTGGCCGCCGCCGGTGCCGTCGTCGTCGACAACTCCTCCGCCTGGCGGATGGACCCGGACGTGCCGCTGGTCGTCGCGGAGGTCAACCCGCACGCGATCGCGAACCGCCCGAAGGGCATCATCGCCAACCCCAACTGCACCACCATGGCCGCGATGCCGGTGCTGCGCCCCCTGCACGAGGAGGCCGGCCTGGTCGCGCTCGTCGCCGCCACCTACCAGGCGGTGTCCGGCGCCGGGCTCAGCGGCGTCGCCGAGCTCGACGAGCAGGTCCGCAAGGTCGCCGACGGCGCCGCCGCGCTCGCGTTCGACGGTTCGGCCGTCGAGTTCCCGGCGCCGAAGCAGTTCGCCCGGCCGATCGCCTACAACGTGCTGCCGCTCGCGGGCTCGATCGTCGACGACGGCTCGTTCGAGACCGACGAGGAGCAGAAGCTCCGCAACGAGAGCCGCAAGATCCTCGAGATCCCCGGCCTGAAGGTGTCCGGCACCTGCGTGCGCGTGCCGGTGTTCACCGGCCACTCGCTGCAGCTCAACGCCCGGTTCGAGCGGGCGGTCTCGGTCGAGCGGGCCATCGAGCTGCTCTCGGCCGCGCCCGGCGTGGTCCTGACCGACGTGCCGACGCCGCTGCAGGCCGCCGGCGCCGACCCCAGCTTCGTCGGCCGGATCCGTGTCGACGAGACCGTCGAGCACGGCCTGGCGCTGTTCGTCTCCAACGACAACCTGCGCAAGGGCGCGGCGCTGAACGCCGTCCAGATCGCCGAGCTCCTCGTCAACTGACCAGTCAAGTGACCAGCCGTGGGGGCGGTTCGCGACAACCGCCCCCACGGCCGGCTCACACGTACCGGCCGAACCACTCCAGGATCGCGTCGAAGCGGGCGACCCGGTGCGACGGCCGGCCCGAGCGGGACAGCTCGTGCCCCTCCCCCGGGAAGAGCAGCAGCTCCACCGGCGTCCCGCGCCGCTTCAGCGCCACGAACAGCCGCTGGGCCTGCTCGACCGGGCACCGCCAGTCCTGCTCCGAGTGGATGATCAGCATCGGGATCTCGATCTTGCCGGCGTAGGTGAGCGGGCTCTGCTGCTCGAACGAGCCGCCGTCCGCACCGTAGAGCGAGTCCGCGAACAGCCAGCCGATGTCGGAGCTGCCCTGGAAGCTGTCGATCGCGTTGACGGCCCGCTCTGAGATCGCCGCCTTGAACCGGTCGCCGTGCCGGGCCGCCAGCCAGGTGGTCATGAACCCGCCGTGCGACCCGCCGAGCACGCCGACCCGGTCGCCGTCGAGGTCGTCGGCCTCCAGGGCCGCGTCCAGCAGGGCGAGCAGGTCCCTGGCCGAGACCTCGCCGACGTTGCCGCGGACCGCCCGGCCGTGCGCCTCGCCGTAGCCGGACGAGCCGCGCGGGTTGCCGTAGACGACCGCGTAGCCCGCGCCCGCGTAGACCTGCGCCTCGTCGAAGAGGCGCCACCCGTACTGGGCGAACGGCCCACCGTGGATCATCAGCAGCACCGGGTGGGGGCCGTCGCCGGCGGGCCTGACCACCCAGCCGTGGACCGGGTAGCCGTCCGGTGCGGTCGCGGTCAGCTCGACCTGCTCGAGCGCGGTGACGCCGGCGGAGAAGCCGGTGAGCCTGGTGTCGCCGGCGTAGACCTCGCCCCAGTCGGCCGGCCCGGCGATCGTCGTCACCAGCGTGCCGTCCGCGGCTTCCGAGAAGCCGGCCACCTGGCGGGGCCCGTCCACCACGATCTCGGGGGTGCCGCCGTCGTACGGGACGCGCAGCAGCTGCACGGCGCCGCGGTGCTCGTTGGTGAACAGCACGCCACGCTCGGTGGCGGCGATGTCACCGCCGGGCGAGGCGAGGGTGTACGCCTCGGCGTCCAGCAGCTGCCGGGCCGCCCCGCCCTCGACCGGCACGGACCACAGCGACTCGTTGCGGATCACCGGGTCGACGCGGCCCGCGCCGGCCAGGTTGGCGGTGAAGACGACCGACCGGCCGTCCGCCGCCCACCGGCACAGCCCGGCGCTGTACGTGGTGTCCGTCAGCACCCGGACCTCGCCGCCGCCGGCCGGCAGCACGCACACGTCGGACGCGAAGTCGTCACCCCACGTGTCGTGCCGCTCCGACACGAACGCCAGCGTCCGCCCGTCGGGGCTCCAGTCCGGGTCGCCGTGGCTGAGCTCCCCGTCGGTCAGCTGCGTCACGGTGCCGTCGAGGTCGGCCACGTACAGGTGGGCGGGCCGGTCCAGGAGGAAGCCGAGGCCGTCCACCCGGTAGAAGTACTGGGTGATCCGCCGGGGTGGCTCGCCGTCGGCGCCGATCGTCTCGCCGTCGTCGGTCTTCCCCGTGCCGTAGCGGCCGTCCTGCGGTACACGGGCGGAGAACGCCAGCCGGGCGCTGTCCGGCGACCAGGCGGGCGCGCCGGCGCCCAGCGGCAGGTCCGTGAGGCGGCGCGGCTCGCCGCCGGCCAAAGGCATGACGCACAGCTGCGGCGCGCCGTCGTGCTCGGCCTTCGGGCCGCCCGCGCGGCTCCCCGCCGCCTTCGTCGCCCGGAGGAACGCGAGCCACCGCCCGTCCGGCGAGATCCGCGGCGCGCTGTCGTGCCACCCGTGGGTGAGCTGGGTGGGTTCGGCGCCGCCGCCGGTCTTCACGAGCCAGAGCTGGGAGGTGTACGAGTCGGCGGCGAACTCCAGCCGGGACACCGGCACGACGGCGATCGTGCCGTCCGGGCTGACCGCGGGCGCACCGGGGACGCGCATTTGGGACAGATCGATTGGCTTCACGCCCCGCACAGTAGTCTGAGTCACACTTCTTACTCGCCAGTAACCTCCTACCTCTACCCTACGAATCCATGGAGTTTCTCGATCGCGGTGCCGATCGCGTCGCCCTGCACACGTATCCGGTGGACGACGCACCGACGCTCGCGGTGCTGTGGCCCGCGATGGGCGTGCCGGCCCGCTACTACCGGCACTTCGCCGCCGCGCTGAACGCCACCGGCATCGAGGTCGTGGTCGCCGACCTGCGCGGCACCGGCGACAGCACCCCGCACCCGTCGCGGGCCTCCCGCTACGGCCTCACCGAGCTCACCTCCGACGTCGAGGCCGTCCTGGACTTTCTGAAGCCCCGCCGCGCCGGCCGCCGCACCTTCCTCGTCGGCCACTCCCTCGGCGGCCAGGTCTGCGCGCTGCACCTCGCCACCCGCCACGCCGCGGGCCTCGACCCGGGCGTCGACGGCCTCGCCCTGCTCGCGGTCGGCCTGCCGTACTGGCGCCGCTACCCCGGCTTCAGGGGTGCCGGCACGCTCGCCTTCACCCAGGCGATCGCCGGCGCGTCGACCCTGCTCGGCGTCTGGCCCGGCTGGGGCTTCGGCGGCCGCCAGTCCCGCCCGGTCATCCAGGGCTGGGCGCACACCGCGCGCACCGGCCGCTATCCCGACCTGGCCGGAGTCGACGTCGAGGCGGCGCTGGCAGGTGTACGACTGCCGGTCCTGGCCGTCGACATGGAAGCCGACCAGTACACGCCCGCGCCCACCGTCGACCACCTGACCGCCAAGCTGTCCGCGGCGACGGTGGTCCGCGAGCACTACTCCGCCGCCGACGCCGGCTCCCCGATCGACCACTTCACCTGGGCCCGCCACGGCGCTCCCCTGGCCACCCGCGTCGCCACCTGGGCCACCACCGTCTGAACCACGGCCCTTCTCCGGCCTTTCTTCCGCCTCTCTTCAGCCCGACCGGCGCGCGGCCTCGCTCAGGGCCCGCGCCGTGCCGGCGGTGAGCGGGGCGCCGTGACCGAAGCAGGCGACGGCCGGCTCCAGGAGCGCCTGCTTCCTGAACGACTCGGCGGCCCGCTCCGGGTCCGCGTTGAACACCCCGAGCATGACCGTGCCGTCGGGCGTCCTGGCGATCGTGTCGCCGGCGAACCCCGCAGGCGTCTTCCATGATCCGGAAGAGTTCTTGCCGCCATGACGACCAGAAGTCTTCGGGATCATGAGGGGCCGCGCCCACGACGGACCGGACATGACGAAACCCCCAGCGCCGCGAGGGTGTTGGGGGTTTCGCGCGGTCGGGGTCAGTGGCCGCTGGTGATCTCCTCGCGGTCACGGTCCTCGGAGACCGGGCGCGGCTTGGGGGCCGGGCCCGCCTTCTCGATCGGGTAGAAGAAGCCCTTCACCGTCGGGGCCAGGGCGCCGAGGCGGTTCATCTTCTTCGGCACGACCCAGCCGGCGTAGTCGAGGCCGTGGGCGTGCGCCTCTTCCTCGGCGGGGGCGTGGCCGTTGCCCGTGGGCAGCGGCTGGTGGATCTCGACGAACTTGCCGTCGGGGAGGCGGCGGATGATGCCGGTCTCCACGCCGTGGGCGAGGACCTCGCGGTCGTGCTGCTGGAGGCCGAGCGCGATCCGGTACGCCACGTAGTACGCCGCCGGCGGGAGCACCAGGATGCCGATGCGGCCGGCCCACGTCATCGCGTTGAGGCTGATGTGGAACTTGTCCGCGAGGACGTCGTTGCCACCGGAGATCAGCAGGACCACGTAGAACGCGATGGCCATGGAGCCCAGGGCGGTCCGCAGCGGGTTGTCGCGCGGGCGCTCCAGGAGGTTGTGGACCGCCTTGTCCTTGCTGAACCTGGCCTCGATGAACGGATAGAAGATCGGCAACATCGTCAGGATGCCGGGTAGCACCACCGTCGGCCAGAAGATCGGCGGGATGGTGTAGCCGTCACCGTAGAAGAAGTCGAACCGGATCTCCCAGGCCGGGAAGAGACGGGTCGAGCCGTCGAGGAACATGACGTACCAGTCGGGCTGGCTCGCCGCCGAGACGACCGCCGCCTTGTACGGGCCGAACAGCCAGATCGGGTTGATCTGGAACAGGCCCGCGAGCGCCGCGATCATGGCGAACACGATCATGAAGAAGCCGCCGGCCTTGGCCGCGAAGCCGGGGAACATGCGGACGCCGACCACGTTGTTGTTGGTGCGGCCGGGGCCGGGCCACTGGGTGTGCTTCTGCTTCACCAGCAGGCCCATGTGCACGCTGATCAGGCCGAGCAGCGCGCCCGGGACGAGCAGCACGTGGACGATGTACAGGCGGTCGAGGATGACCTCGCCGGGGAACTCGCCGCCGAACAGCGACGTGGTCACCCAGGTGCCGACGATCGGGATGGACAGCATGATCGCGCTCGCGATGCGCAGACCGGTGCCGGACAGCGCGTCGTCGGGCAGCGAGTAGCCGCCGAAGCCCTCGAGGAAGCCCATCCAGAAGAGCAGGACGCCGACGATCCAGTTGGCCTCGCGGGGCTTGCGGAACGCGCCGGTGAAGAAGACGCGGAACATGTGCACCACGATCGCGGCCATGAACAGCAGCGCGGCCCAGTGGTGCATCTGGCGCATGAAGAGGCCGCCGCGCACGTCGAACGAGATGTGCAGCGCCGTGTTGTACGCCTGGGACATCTCCACGCCGCGCAGCGGTGCGTAGCTGCCGTCGTAGACGACCTCGCGCAGCGACGGGTCGAAGAACAGTGAGAGGAAGATGCCGCTGAGCAGCAGGACGATGAACGAGTAGAGCGCGATCTCACCCAGCAGGAAGGACCAGTGGTCCGGGAAGACCTTGTTCATCAACCGCCGCAGCGGGGTGGCCGCCTGGAACCGCTCGTCGAGGGCCTTCGCGGAGTTGGCCGGGAGGGCCCGGACATCGATCTTACGCCGTTTCATGGCCGCTCCCAGAAGGCCGGTCCGACCGGAATCTTGTAGTCCGAGGTCGCGATGAAGTACCCCTCATCGTCCACCGTGATCGGCAGCTGGGGCAAGGCGCGGCTGGCCGGACCGAAGATGGGCCGCGCATTGTCGGTGATCTGGAACTGCGACTGGTGGCACGGGCACAGCAGGCGGTTGGTCTGCTGCTCGTACAGGCTGGCGGGGCAGCCGGCGTGGGTGCAGATCTTCGAGTAGGCCACGAAGTTCTGCCACTGGGAGCCCTTGTTGACCTCTTTGACGTTCTTCAGCGTCGTCTCGGCGTCCGTCTCACGCAGGTGGATGAGCAGCGTCGGCGAGTCGGCCCACTTGTTGGTGGCACCGTGCGGGATGCCCGGGAAGACCGTGATCTGGCCGCCGACGCTGACGTCGGCGGGGCGGATCGGGGTGCCGTCCTCGTGGGTGAGGCGCACCGGCTTGCCGTCGTTGTGCTTCGGGTCCCAGCCGGTGTTGAAGAAGACGTTCTCGCCGTCCTGCGTCGGCGCCTTGATCAGCGAGCCGACCAGCAGCGCGCCCGCGACCGCGCCGAGCGGTGCCGCGCCGGCGAGGAACGCCATGCCGACGAAGCGGCGGCGCTTGAGGCCGAGCTCGTCGCCCATGTTCATGATCGTCGCGGCGGTCAGGACCTGCTCGGTGCTGTTGGACGGGCCGTCGTGCCGCTCCTGGATCGAGACCTCCTCGGGCAGGAGCTTCTTGCTCCACACGACGATGCCGAGGCCCAGGGTGAGCAGGGCCAGGCCGAGCGTCGCGCCGAGGACCGGCGTGTAGTACGGGTACAGGTTGCGGTAGGTCGAGTCGCCCTCGCCGTACTTCCACGGCCAGGCGATGTAGGCGACCACGAAGGCGGTCGACGCCAGGCCGGTGAGCAGGAACAGGAATGCCAGCAGGCGCTCGATGCGGCGCTCCGCGCGGGTGCCCGGGACCGGGAACCGCGGCGCGTAGTGCACGATCTCGACACCGTCGCGGCGGGCGCCCTCCCTGACCAGGTCGAACCTGGTCAGGGACGCGTCACTCGCGTCGAACTCGTCCTCGGACGGGTGGTGGGTGGTCATGACTTCCCTGCAATCCACAGCGTGGCGAACACGAGCGCCGCGATACCGACGAGGAAGATGACGAGACCCTCGGGCACTGGGCCGTACCGGCCGAGGTTCCAGCCGCCCGGGTCGCTCGCCTGGCTCTTGTTGAGGTTCTGGATGTAGGCGATGATCGCGGCCTTGTCGTCCGGGCTCAGCTGGTTGTTGCCGAACACGGGCATGTTCTGGGGGCCGGTCAGCATCGCCGCGTAGATGTCACGGTTGGTCGAGTGCTCCAGCGACGGGGCGAACTTGCCGGAGGACAGCGCGCCGCCGCCGGTGGAGAACGCGTGGCAGGAGGAGCAGTTGACCCGGTACAGCTCGCCACCGTGGGCGAGGATCTTGTCGTCGCCGCGGGCCTGCTTGATCTGCTCGTCGAGGCTCGCCGCGCTGGGCAGCTGCGGGCCGCCGCCGAGCTCCTGGATGTAGGCGCCCAGCTGAGCGGCCTGCTCCGGGTTGAACTGCGGGTGCTTGCGCTCGGCCTGCGCCTCCTGGCGCGCGAGCGGCATGCGGCCGGTGTTGACCTGGAACTCCACGGCGGCGGAGCCGACGCCGATGAGACTCGGTCCGCGGTCCTCCACACCCTGGGCGTTGCGGCCGTGGCAGGTGATGCAGCTGACCTCGTAGATCGCCTTGCCCTCGGCCGCCGCGTCGGACAGCTTCACGGTGTCCTCGGCGCGGCTGACGCCGGGCGCGTATGACGTGTAGAGGCCGCCGACGATCGTGAGCGCCGCGACCAGGCGCACAGCCGCCGACAACCGCCGGCGCAGCTTGCCCCGCGCCGCGCGCGCGCCACCCGGCACCAGCCGGGCAAGCGGCCGCTTGCTCTGCTCAGAAGTCATGGCCTCACCTTTGTGATCATCACCTAAGTCGTGGAGGAGAAGTGGTGGTCCCGGGAGCGTGACGCGGCCCGGACTCCTACTGCAGGAAGTAGATCATCGCGAACAGTGCGATCCACACCACGTCGACGAAGTGCCAGTAGTAGGACACGACGATCGCCGCGGTGGCCTGGGCGGGGGTGAACCGGCCCATGGTCGTGCGGATCAGATAGATGATGAAAGCGATGAGCCCGCCCGTGACGTGCAGGCCGTGGAAGCCGGTCGTCAGGTAGAACATCGAGCCGTAACCATCACCGTTGATCTTCACACCCTCGCCGGTCAGGGTGACGTACTCGTTGGCCTGGCCGAGGACGAAGATCAGGCCCATCACGAAGGTCAGCGCGAACCACCGGCGCAGGCCGTGCACGTCACCGCGCTCGGCGCGGAACACGCCGATCTGGCAGGTGATGGACGACAGCACGAGGACGGTGGTGAAGGTCAACGCGTACCAGACGTTGAGGACCTCGGTGTGCTCGTGCCACAGCTCAGGAGCCGCCGCACGGATCGAGAAATACATCGCGAACAGCGCCGCGAAGAACATCAACTCGCTGGAGAGCCACACGATCGTCCCGACACTGACCATGTTGGGCCTGGTCAGTGAGTGGATCTGGCTCTTGGCAATCGCTGGGGCCGCAGTCACGCCGTCATTATTGCCCCCCGATCATCACCGACTTTTCACGGGGTCCACCAGAGAGGGACGATTCGGCCTCCGACATAGGCTGTGCACGTGTTGCTAGCTGCAGAACCAGGGCCTCCGTCCGTCGCGGCCATCCTCGGCACGGTGCACGTGTCGTGGCTGACGCTGCTGCTGGTCGTCGCCGCCGGGGTGTACCTCGCGGGCGTGCTGAGCCTGCGCCGGCGCGGTGACGCCTGGCCGATGGCGAGGGTCGTGCTCTTCCTCGGGCCGGGCCTCGGCTCGATCGCGGCGGTCACCATGTCCGGCGTCGAGCGCTATGACACGACGCTGCTGAGCGTCCACATGATCCAGCACATGATGCTGTCGATGATCGCGCCGATCTTCCTCGCCCTCGGCGCGCCCGTGACCCTCGCGCTGCGCACGCTGCCGCCGCGGGGCCGGCGGGTGCTGCTGGCCGTGGTGCACTCGCGGGCGGCGCGGATCCTGGCGTTCCCACTGGTGGCGTTCGGCTTCTTCGTGGTGACGCCGTTCGTGCTGTATTTCACCGGCCTGTACGAGCTGACGATGCGCCACGGCTGGGTGCACGAGCTGACCCACGCCCACTTCATCGCCGTGGGCTGCCTGTTCTTCTGGCCGCTGATCGGTCTCGACCCGTTGCCGGGGCGCTGGCCGTACCCGGCGCGGGCGCTGCTGATGTTCCTGTCCACGCCGTTCCACACGGTCCTCGGGCTGACGATCATGCAGAGCAAGGAGCTGCTCGGCGGCGACTGGTATCCGTCGCTGGGCCTGACCTGGGCCGACCCGGCGCACGACCAGGTCGTCGCCGGCGGGGTCCTGTGGGCGGGCGGGGAGTTCGTCTCCGTGACGATGCTCGCCGTGCTCGTCGTGCAGTGGATGCGCCAGTCGGACCGGGAGGCGAAGCGGATCGACCGGCGCCTCGACCGCGAGGAGCGGCAGCGGCTCGAGGAGCAGGAGTGGTCCGCCCGCACCGGCATCACCATCACGGATGACGGTACGATCCCCGAGGCACCCGCCACACGAGGAGCAGCGCGCACATGACACAGCACACCGTCCTGCTGTACAGCGACGATCCCGAGGTCCGCGACCGCATGCGGCTCGCCATCGGCAGCCGTCCCGCGGCCGACCTCACGGTGAAGTTCGTCGACGCCTCCACCTACGCGGAGGTCGTCAAGCTCGTCGACGACACCGACGTGGACCTGCTGGTCCTCGACGGCGAGGCGAGCCCCGGCGGCGGTCTCGGCATCGCCCGCCAGCTCAAGGACGAGATCACCGACCCGCCGCCGGTCGTCCTGGCGATCGCCCGGGCGGCCGACCGCTGGCTGGCGTCCTACGCGCGCGTCGAGGGCACGATCATGTACCCGCTGGACCCGGTCACCACGGGCAAGACGGTGTCGGACCTCCTGCGCTCGCTCCCCGTCCAGGGCTGAGCATGGGCGAGCGGACCTGGCCCCAGCTGCTCAACGCCCTGCTCCGGGGCGAGGACCTGTCCAACGACGACACCGGCTGGGCGATGGGCGAGATCATGGCCGGCTCGGCCACGCCCAGCCAGATCGCCGCGTTCGTCGTCGCGCTGCGCGCCAAGGGTGAGACGATCACCGAGGTGGCCGGCGTGGCGGAGACGATGCTGTCCATCGCGCCGAAGGTCCCGCTCACCGACGCCCAGCGCGACGCCGCCGTCGACATCGTCGGCACCGGCGGCGACCGCGCCAACACCGTCAACATCTCCACCATGGCCGCGATCGTCACCGCCGCCGCCGGCGTGCCGGTCGTGAAGCACGGCAACCGCGCCGCCTCCTCCTCCACCGGCGCCGCAGACCTCCTCGAGGCGCTCGGGGTCACCATCGACCTCGGCCCCGACGAGGTGGCCCGCTGCGTGCAGGAGGTCGGGATCGGCTTCTGCTTCGCGGCCCGCTTCCACCCCGGCATGCGCCACGCCTCGGCCACCCGCCGCGAGATGGGCGTGCCGACGGTCTTCAACTTCCTCGGCCCGCTCACCAACCCGGCGCAGCCCACCGCGGCGACCGTCGGATGCTTCGACGCGCGCATGGCGTCGGTGATGGCGTCCGTACTGGCGAGGCGCAACTTCTCCGTGCTGCTCGTCCGCGGCGAGGACGGCCTGGACGAGTTCACCACCGGCGCACCCACCCGCGTGTGGGTGGTCAGCGGCGGCACGGTCACCGAGACCGTCATCGACGCCACCGACCTGGGCCTGCCCCGCTCCGCCCCGGGTGACCTGCGCGGCGGCGACCCGGCCCACAACGTCGCGGTGGCGCACCGCATGTTCGCCGGCGAGACCGGCCCGGTCCGTGACGCGGTCCTGCTCAACGCGGCAGCCGCCATCGCCGCCCGCGACGGCCTCTCCCCCACCGACCTGCCCGCCCAGCTCCGCGCCGGCATCACCCGCGCCGCCGCCGCCGTCGACTCAGGCGCCGCGACCGCCCTGGTCGACCGCTGGGCCGCCTTCAAGCCGTAACCCCGCTCCGCTGCGCCGCCGCGTGATCGAATGGCGGATCTGGTCGTGATGACGGCCGGATCCGCTGGTCGATCCCTGTGGGCCGCACTGTTCCCTCGGTTATGTCGGGGCGCTTCGTACCCGACATAACCGAAATTTCGGATATGTTCGCGGAGCGGACATGTCCGGGGAAGTCACGCACCGGCCGCGGGCCGCGGCATTGCCGCGTGACCCCGAAGCGGTGCGGGGCGTTGACGAAGCGTGGCCAACACTCCCAACTCGCAGAAGAAGGCGCTGGTGTCGGCGGTCCTTGCCGGGGCGTTGACGCTCGGGTTCGCCGGCATGATGGCGAAGTCGTGCGGCGCGCCGGTGCAGGAGCAGGCCGAGGCCGCCAACCCCGCCCTCGAACTGGTCGACAGCCTCGCGTCCAGGCTGGTGCTCGGGCTGCAGACGGACGCGACGATCCAGTACCAGACCGCCGCCGGGGCCAACGTCGTCGTCTCGCAGTCGATGCCGCGGCGGGCCTACCGGGGGTTCGGCGTGACGTACATCGCGACGCCCGACGGCACGTACCTGTGCAGGAACGTGACCCCCTCGCCGTCGCCGAAGGCCAAGAAGAGCCCTCAGCCGGTCCCTCAGTGCGACGAAGGCCCCGGGGCGGACACGATGTCCCCCTCGCAGGCCAAGTCCATCAGCGACGCGTTCGGGGGCGAATTCCTGGCCCCTGAGGCGGCGATGGGGCGGCTCGCCACGATCGCCCGGGGCGAGGAGGTGCGGACCGGCACGTCCAAGCGCGGCGACGCCCAGTGCGTGTCGGTGACGGCGCGCGGGCTCCGCACGGAGACGGCGTGCGTCAACCCGGCGGGCCTGCTGGCGTACTTCGAGGGCACCACGGACGCCGGGAAGTACACGCAGCTCACACTGCAGTACACGACCCCGAGCGTCAGCGACGAGGCGTTCCTGCCGCCGACGGTCGAGCCGGCCGCCAAGACCACGCCGAAGGCCCCCGCGAAGGCGACCCCCAGCCCGACCCGGGCCCCGAGGCCGAGCGCTACCGAAAAGTGATGTGACACGCCGCGGGCCGTCCACAGCAGGGGCGGCCCGCGATGGCAGCGTGGCCCACATGGAGCTGCACTGCGACACCTGCGCCCGGCAGCGGATCTTCGAGCAGCCGGCGTGCCCCGACCACCCGCGGGCGACCTGCCCTGACCGGGCCTGCACGGCCTGCGGCGCCGCGATCGTGGTAGCGCCGGTCATCCTGCTGATGGACCGCCGCTCGCGGGTGATCCTCCGGCGGCGGCAGCAAGCGGCCTGAACGGCCGTTCAGCTCTCCGTGGGTACCGTTCGGCGCAAGTTCCGCGCCGGTACACATCGAGGCCGGACAATCTGTTCATGAATCTCCGGCGCGCCGCCGGCCTCGCGCTCGCTTGCGCGGTGGCCGGCATCGTCACCACCGCATCCCCCGCCGCCGCGGCCGGCATCGACGAGAAGCTGGCCGTCATGTCGTCGTGGTCACAGCCGACCGCCGCGAGCTACAACGTCTGGAACGCCGCCCGCCAGCACCAGTCCGACTGGGCGGGCTACGGCTTCGACTGGTCCACCGACTACTGCTCCAGCAGCCCGGACCAGCCGCTCGGCTTCGACTTCCGGCTGCCGTGCCAGCGACACGACTTCGGCTACCGCAACTACAAGGCGGTCGGGCAGTTCCCGGCCAACAAGTCCCGCATCGACGACGCGTTCCACCGCGACCTGAAGGCCAGGTGCGCGACGTACAACGCGTTCGTCCGGCCCGCCTGCACCAGCCTCGCGTGGACGTACTACCAGGCCGTGTCCGCGTTCGGGAACCTCGTCGTCAGCGACGGCGACCTGCAGCGCGCCGCGGACCTCAAGGAGCGCGGCGAGCTCGCCGCCGCCAGGTCCCGAGCATGACGGAGGGGGCCCACCAGGGGCCCCCTCCGACAACGGAAACTCAGTGCTCGGCGCCGCGCCGGCTGCCGGTGTAGTACTCGAACATCAGCCCGCAGGTGGCGACGATGACCGAGGCCAGGCCGACCGCGACGAGCCACCACTGGTCGAACGCCAGGCCGAGGCTGGCGGTCGCCGCGGCGAGCGCGATGCCGATCGGCCAGTAGCTGCCCGGGCTGAAGAAGCCCAGGTCACCGGCGCCCTCATGGATCTCCGCGTCGGGCCGGTCCTCGGGACGCGGCTCGATGCGGCGCGAGATCAGCCACAGCGCGCTGCCGACCATCGTGAGCAGCAGCCCCGACAGGACCAGCGCGACCACGCCGATCCACTCGACGCCACGGTGTCCGGTCTGCTCGTGCGGGGCCACGCTGGTCCACCAGCCGTAGAGCGCGGCCATCGCGAACACGAACAACGCGAGCACGAAGAACAAGCGTCCTTCTGACTTCATCGCCGTGGCCCTTTCTCAGCTCGAGGACCGCTTGGTGCGGTCGGTGTCGAACGGCTGCGTCTTCGTCGCGTAGCCCTGGTTCGGGAAGCCCATCTGCGCCAGGGCCTCCGGGGTGCTCTTACCGGCGGTGCGCAGGTCCAGGTACTGCTGGTACTGCTCCGCCGACACGACCCGCACCTCGAAGTTCATCATCGAGTGGTACGTGCCGCACAGCTCCGCGCACCGGCCGACGTAGGCGCCCGAGGCGTTGTCCTTCAGCCTGATCTCGAACCTGTTCTCCACGCCGGGGATGACGTCCCGCTTGAACAGGATGTCCGGCACCCAGAACGAGTGGATGACGTCGCGCGAGGTCTCCTTGAACTGCACCGACTTGCCCGCCGGCAGCACCAGCACCGGGATGTAGTCGTCGGCGCCGACCGTCGTGATCGGCTTGCCGTCCGGGCCCTTGGTGTCGCTGTACACGAACTGCCAGTTCCACTTCGAGGCGATGACCTCGACGTTGACGTCCGGGTTCTTCGACAGCCGGTCGACGTCGGTCTGGATGATCGCGGTGTAGAAGAACAACACGGCGATGACCACGAACGGCGCGACCGTGTACAGGATCTCGAACGGCATGTTGTACCGCGTCTGCGGCGGCAGCTCGTCGCCGCGCTTGCGGTACCGCACGACGCACCAGAAGATCAGGGCCCACACGAAGACACCGACCACGAGCGCGGCGACCACGGACCCGATCCACAGGTCATACATGCGATCGCCCTGCTGGGTGATGCCCCTCGGCCAGCCGAACCCGTTGAACGCGTCACCGACGGAGCACCCGGCGAGCAGGGTCGTCACCGCGACGGCCGAGACGGCGAGCCCCACGGCGCGCGCGGGGCTCAAACCCTTTGAGACCACCTGCTCCTGCCTCCTTAGCAGCGCCGCGCGGCCCGTCTCCGGATGCGTCACGCGGCAAGCCTCACCAACGCTGGCGAGCGTACTCGACCATGAGTGGTCCGCCCGGCTTGGGGTGGCAGTGTCCGGCTCGCGATAGCGTTGCGCAGGTGGGTGTCTACTTCGACGCGGCCACCGCCATGCCACCGCATCCCGTTGCGCGGCAAGCGTTTCTGGCCGCACTGGACGACGGCTGGGCCGACCCCGGCAAGCTCTACACCCCTGCCCGGCGGGCCCGCCGGCTGCTGGACGCGGCCCGGGCCACCGTCGCGGACGTCCTCGGCGTCCGCCCCGACGAGCTGCACTTCACCGCCGGCGGCACCGACGCGATCCGGCGCGCCGTCAGCGGCGTCAGGAGGGCCCGCGACCTGCGCCGCGTGGTCCACAGCGCGGTCGAGCACTCCGCGGTCATCAAGGCGGCGGGCGCCGACGCCGTCGCGGCACCGGTGTCGCTGACCGGCCGGATCGAGCTCGACGCGTTCGAAACGGCGCTGAATTCCCCGGAAGTGGCCCTGGCTGCGGTCCAGAGCGCGAATCATGAGGTAGGAACCCGGCAACCGGTCGAGGCGGCCGCCTCGCTGTGCGCCGCCGCCGGCGTGCCGCTGCTGGTCGACGCCGCCCAGTCGATCGGTCGCACGCCGCTGCCCACGGGCTGGTCACTGCTGGCCGGGAGCGCCCGCAAGTGGGGCGGGCCGGCCGGGGTCGGCGTCCTCGCCGTGCGCAAGGGCACCCGCTGGGAGCAGCCCTGGGAGCCGCACGAGGACGTGCCGGCGGTGGTCGCCGCCGCGGCGTCGTTGCGGGCCGTGCACGCCGAGGCGGCCGCCGAGGCCGTCCGGCTGAGCGCCCTCGTCGACGAGATCCGGGCCACGGTCGCGGCGACCGTCCCCGACGTGGAGATCGTCGGCGACCCCGTCGAGCGGCTGCCGCACATCGTGACGTTCTCCTGCCTGTACGTCGACGGCGAGGTCCTCCTGCACGCCCTGGACCGGGCCGGGTTCGCGGTGTCGTCGGGCTCCGCGTGCACCGCCGACACCCTCCAGCCGTCACATGTCCTGGCCGCGATGGGCGTCCTCACCCACGGCAACGTCCGCGTCTCGCTCCACAGTGGAGTCACCGCCGACGATGTCCGCCGCTTCCTGGCGGTGCTGCCGGGCCTGGTCGCCGACGTGCGGGCCGAGGCGGGCCTGTGAGCGCGCCGCTGGTGGTCGAGGCCATCGGCAAGCGCTGCCCGCTGCCGGTGATCATGCTGGCGAAGCTCGCCGCGACGCAGCCGGCGGGCACGCGCATCGAAGTCCTCGCCGACGACCCGGCCGCCGCCGTCGACATCCCCGCCTGGTGCCGCCTGCGCGGCCACACCTTCATCTCCACGGAAGGCACCCGCCACACCGTCGAGCTCCGCTGAACGACCCCGCCGGCGGCCGGTATGCTACGGACAGTAGCGACGCCGAACATCAACTTGGATGCCTGGGGTACGGTCGAGGAGTAGCGGAGGCCCGTCGCCGGGTCATCCGATTCGGGTCGTCGCGCCGGGCGAAGCGCTCGCGATTCGGGGTTTGCTGCGATGCGGGGTGACCGCGCCGGCGATTCGGGCTACCGCGCCGGGCGGACGCGCTTGATCAGCAGGTACGCCTCGCAACCCAGGCAGAGCCCGAAAGCGGAGTTCAGGAAGGCCGCCACCAGGGCGAACGACGCGCCGACAACGCCGAGCACGGTGACGCCCGACAGGTATCCGGCGACGGTGACCACGGTGAAGAGCAGGCCGACCCCCTGAGCGAAGCGCACCGGGGCGCCGTCCTCACGCTCGGCGGGCGGCGCGAGCCGCGGGGCGACCAGGTAGCGGTAGAGCAGCCCGTACGGCGTGAGGCGCGGGTCGTACGCACCGATGGCGAAGATCACCGCCTGGGCGAGGGCGAGCCAGCCGCTGCCGGTGAGCAGGACGATCACGAAGACGACCGTGGTGAGGGCGGCGGCGAAGCGTGGGCCGCGCGGGTCGAGGGTCATGCGGCCAGGACCTCCGTAATGGTGGCGCACAGGAGCGCGCGGTCGGGGACGCCAGCCGCGCGGCCGGCGATGGCGCCGCAGCGGGTGACCGCAGCGCGGCAGGCGAGGGTCATGCGGCCAGGACCTGCGTGATGGCGGCGCGCAACGCGGCGCGGCCGAGGACGCCGACAGCGTGGCGGGTGAAGGCGGCGCGGCGGGCGGAGGTCATGCGGCCAGGACCTCTGTGACGGTGGCGTGCAGGGAGGCGCGGTCGGGGACGCCGACGGTGCGGCGGGCGATGGTGCCGTGCGCGTCCACGATGAGCAGTGTCGGTAGGCGCCAGATGCCCAGCTCACGGACGGCGGCGAGGTGCTCCTCGGCGTCCAGTTCGACGTGGCGGACGCCGGCGACGGCGGCGGCGAGGTCGGTGCAGACGGCGCGGACCTGCCGGCAGGGGGCGCACGTCGCGGAGGAGAACTGCAGCAGGGTGACCGTGTCGCGGGCCGGGGAGAGCAGGCCCGCGGGCAGGTCACCCCCGGCGGCGCGGAGGCGACCGTAGCGGGCCCGGTAGACGAGGCCCGCCACGGTCGCGAGGGCGAGCAGCGCCACGACCACGATCGTCACAGCGGCAACTGTACGCCCACTCCTACTACACCGATAGGGATGGTTCGACCCCGGGAGGCTCAGGCGGGGAGGTGGGCGCGGATCTCGTCCGCGGCGGTGTCGCCGTACGACTCGGCGATGCGCTTGACGAACTCGGCGGGCAGGATCTCGTACTCCTGCGGGCCGACGGTCTCCAGGACCTGCGCGGCGACCATCGAGCCGACCTGCGCGGCGCGCTCCAGGCCCAGGCCCCACGACAGGGCGGCGAAGAAGCCGGCCCGGAAGCCGTCGCCGACGCCGGTCGGGTCGTTGGCGACGACGCCCTTGGCGACCGGGACGTGGATCTCGGCGGGCAGGTCGCGGCCGCGGATGAGGGCGCCGTCCTTGCCGAGGGTGGTGACGAGGACGCCGACCTTGTCCAGCAGCGACTCGGTCGTGAGCCCGGTCTTCGACTCGAGGAGCTCCTTCTCGTAGTCGTTGGTCAGCAGGTACGCGGCGCCGTCGATCAGCTTGCGGATCTCCTCGGCGGACATGCGGGCGAGCTGCTGCGAGCAGTCGGCGGCGAACGGCACGCCGAGCGCGCGGGCCTCCTCGGTGTGCCGGACCATCGCGACCGGGTCGTTGGCGCTGATCAGGATGAGGTCGATGCCGCCGACCCGGGCGTTGACCGGGGACAGCTCGATGTTGCGGGCCTCGGACATGGCGCCGGCGTAGAAGGAGGCGATCTGACACAGGTCGTCGTCGGTGGTGCAGACGAACCGGGCGGTGTGCGCGATCTCGCTCACGTAGACGGAGTCGCAGTCGACGCCGTGGCGGGTGAGCCAGCTGCGGTAGTCGCCGAAGTCGGCGCCGACGGCACCGACGAGGATCGGCCGGAGGCCGAGGAGGGCCATGCCGTACGCGATGTTGGGTGCGATCCCGCCGCGACGGACGGTCAGGTCGTCGACGAGGAACGACAGCGAGACCTTGTGCAGCTGGTCGGGCAGGAGCTGCTCGGCGAAGCGGCCCGGGAAGTGCATCAGGTGGTCGGTCGCGATCGAGCCGGTGACGACGATCTTCATGGAAACCTCGGTCTCAAGACGGCAGGGCCTGAACAGCCTACTGGCCCGGTCCAGCCCCTGCGGACACCCCACAGAAGCCCGGGAAGAGCACCAAAAGCCGCCCTCCGGAATCGGAGAGCGGCCCTTGGGGAGAGGCAGAGACTTAGTGGAAGGAGTCGCCGCAGGCGCAGGAGCCCTGGGCGTTGGGGTTGTCGATGGTGAAGCCCTGCGCGTCGATCCGGTCGGCGAAGTCGATCGTCGCGCCGGTGAGGTACGGCACACTCATGCGGTCGACGACGACCTCGAAGCCGTCGTAGGTGCTGACCTTGTCCCCGTCGAGCGAACGCTCGTCGAAGAACAGCTGGTAGCGCAGGCCGGAGCAGCCGCCGGGCTGGACCGCGACGCGGAGCCGCAGGTCGTCCCGCCCTTCCTGCTCGAGCAGTGCCTTCACCTTGACAGCGGCATCCGCGGTGAGGCCGATGCCGGCCGGGTTGTCCGTCTGAACAGGCTCGGCAAACTTCGAAGCGGTCACGATCAAGGCTCCCTGCGGTGATGTCTACAGTTCCACCGGTTGCCAACGCGGAGGCGACCGACGGCATTCCCTCTCATAGTGACACGGTTTCGTGCTAGCGGCTCCACTGCAGAGCCAGCCGTTCGCCCAGTTCCCGCAGGCCGTCGGCTGGTCGGGCGAGCGCCTCGGCGACGCTGCCGAAGTGCTGGACCAGGGAATGTGCCTCCGTGACGCCGATGCTGGCGGCCTCCCGGCGGCCCGCGTCGACCCGCCCGGCGACCACGACGCAGGGCACGCCGAGGTCGCGTGCGGCGTTCGCCACACCCGCCACGACCTTCCCGCGCAGCGACTGCTCGTCGAAGGAGCCCTCACCGGTCACCACCAGGGAGACCTCGTCCAGCGCGGCGTCCAGCCGGGTCAGCTCCCGGACCAGGGCGATGCCGGAGGTGACCCGGCCGCCGAGGGCGAGCAGGGCGGCGCCGAGCCCGCCGGCGGCGCCCGCGCCGGGCTGGTCGGCGAGGCCGGCGGGGGCGGTCGGCAGGGCCTGCAGGACGCCGGCCCAGCGGGTCAGCGCGGCGTCGAGCAGGAAGACGTCCTCCCTGGTCGCGCCCTTCTGCGGGCCGTAGACGGCGCTCGCGCCGTGCAGCCCGAGCAGGGGGCTGTCGACGTCCGTGGCGGCGATGACCGTCGCGCCGCGGAGTCGAGGTGTACCGCCGAGCGAGGCGCACTCGCCGAGGGCCGCTCCCCCGTACGGCAGGGCGTAGCCGGATGGGGACAGCGGTGCGGCGCCGAGGGCGGCGAGCAGGCCGGCGCCGCCGTCGTTGGTGCCGCTGCCGCCGAGCCCGACGACGAGGGTGGTCGCGCCGGCCTCGACCGCGGCGAGCAGCAGCGTGCCGAGCCCGAAGGTCGTGGTGTGCTTCGGGTCACGTTCGTCGTCGGCGAGCAGGTGCAGGCCGCAGGCCTCGGCGCTCTCGATGTACGCGGTCGTGCCGTCGAGCACGACGTGCCCTTCGGCCGGGCGGCCGAGGGGGTCCGTGGCCGGCACGGTCAGGACGCGTGCGTGCGGCAGCGCCGCCGCCAGTACACCCGCGAAACCCGGACCTCCGTCCGACAGCGGCCGCAGGACGAGCTCGTCGCCGGGCCTGGCCGCGAGCCAGCCGGCGCTGAATGCCTCGGCGGCGTCGACGGCCGGAAGGGTCCCGGCGAACTTGTCGGGGCACACGAGGACGCGCATCCGGACATTGTGGTCGTAAGGGGGTCCGTGGCCCGGGCGGGGGTGCGCGTCTCGTAGGTCACAGTTCCGTGGTACCGCACGCGTGGGACGATCGAGGGGTGACCTGGGCTGAACCGTCGTCAACCGCCACCGCGCTCCTGCTGCTGGGCCGCGGCACCGACCCTGACACCGAGAAGGGTGTCGAGTGCCCCGGCGATCTGCCCGCACCGAGCGACCCCGACCTCGTCGAGCGCGCCCGGCGCGCCAAGGCCGCCCTCGGCGACCGCGTCTTCGTGCTGGGCCACCACTACCAGCGGGACGAGGTCATCCAGTTCGCCGACGTGACCGGCGACTCGTTCAAGCTGGCGCGGGAGGCCGCCGCCCGGCCCGACGCGGAGTACATCGTGTTCTGCGGCGTGCACTTCATGGCCGAGAGCGCCGACATCCTGACCTCCGACCGGCAGCAGGTCGTGCTGCCGGACCTGGCCGCCGGCTGCTCGATGGCCGACATGGCCGCGCTCGTGCAGGTGGAGAAGGCCTGGGACCACTTCACCGAGCTGGGCATCGCCGGCGACGTGGTGCCGGTGACGTACATGAACTCGACCGCCGACATCAAGGGGTTCGTCGGCCGCCGCGACGGCGTCGTGTGCACGTCGTCCAACGCGGAGACGGCCCTGAAGTGGTCGTTCGAGCAGGGTTCGAAGGTGTTCTTCCTGCCGGACCAGCACCTGGGCCGCAACACCGCCGTGCTGAAGCTGGGCATGAGCCTCGACGACTGCGTGCTGTACGACCCGCACAAGCCCGCCGGTGGGCTGACCGACCAGCAGCTGCGTGCCGCGAAGATGATCCTGTGGCGCGGCCACTGCTCGGTGCACGGCCGGTTCACCCTCGACAGCGTGCGCGACGTGCGGGAGCGGGTGCCGGGCGTCAACGTGCTGGTCCACCCCGAGTGCAGGCACGAGGTCGTCACCGCCGCCGACCACATCGGCTCGACCGAGTACATCATCCGGATGATCGAGGCGGCGCCCGCCGGCTCGGCGTGGGCGGTCGGCACCGAGCTCAACCTGGTCCGCCGGCTCGCGCTCGCGCACCCGGACAAACAGATCATGTTCCTGGACCGCAACGTCTGCTACTGCTCGACGATGAACCGGATCGACCTGCCGCACCTCGTGTGGGCGCTGGAGGAGCTCGTCGCCGGCCGCGTGCCGAACGTGATCACGGTCGACGCCGACACCGCGCACCACGCCAGGGTGGCACTCGATCGGATGCTCGCCCTGCCGTAACGCTGACCGTTCCGTCACCTTCTGTAATGATTCAAGGTTGATCGCTGTCGGAGTCCCGTCTTCGTGCCATGACTGACGTGCGGTCTGCGCTCGCATGCCGTAGATGTGGTTATGCTGCTGCGCGGGTTCACGCTCCGTCAGCACATCAGCCTTCAATCCCTGCCTGCAGGAGGGTCTTCCGTGACCAACTACGACGCCGGTGACGTCCTCACCGTGCACGGTGGCGCGCCGCTCAACGGCGAGCTGCGGGTGCGCGGCGCCAAGAACCTCGTGTCCAAGGCGATGGTCGCGGCGGTGCTGGGCGAAACCCCGAGCACGCTCTTCGACGTGCCGGCGATCCGCGACGTCGAGGTGGTCACCGGCCTGCTGGAGCTGCACGGGGTGAAGGTGACCCGGGGCCCGCTCGACGGCGAGCTGCGCTTCGACACCTCCGACGTCGAGTCGGCCAACGTCGACGAGATCAACGTCCACGCCGGCTCCAGCCGCATCCCGATCCTGTTCTGCGGGCCGCTGCTGCACCGCCTCGGCCACGCGTTCATCCCCGACCTCGGCGGCTGCAACATCGGCGGGCGGCCCATCGACTTCCACATCCAGGCGCTGCGGGAGTTCGGCGCGGTCGTGGAGAAGTCCGAGAAGGGCATGGACATCACCGCGCCCAACGGGCTGCACGGCGCGAAGCTGCAGCTGCCGTACCCGAGCGTCGGCGCGACCGAGCAGATCCTGCTCACCGCCGTGCGCGCCGAGGGCGTCACCGAGCTGCGCAACGCCGCGGTCGAGCCGGAGATCATCGACCTCATCTGCGTGCTGCAGAAGATGGGCGCGATCATCAAGGTCCACACCGACCGGGTGATCGAGATCCAGGGTGTACCGCGGCTCACCGGCTACACCCACCGCCCCATCCCCGACCGCATCGAGGCGGCCAGCTGGGGTGCGGCCGCGCTCGCCACTCGCGGCGACGTGTTCGTCCGCGGCGCCCGCCAGGCCGACATGATGACGTTCCTCAACCTGTTCACGTCCGTCGGCGGCGCGTTCGAGATCGACGACACCCCCGGCGTGGGCGGCATCCGCTTCTGGCACCCGGGCGGCGAGCTCAACGCCGTGGCGATGGAGACCGACGTGCACCCCGGTTTCATGACCGACTGGCAGCAGCCGATGGTCGTGGCGCTCACGCAGGCCCGGGGGCTCTCGATCGTGCACGAGACGGTGTACGAGCGGCGCCTCGGCTACACCGCCGCGCTCAACCAGATGGGCGCCACGATCCAGACGTACCGGGAGTGCCTCGGTGGCACGCCGTGCCGCTTCGGCCGGCGCAACTTCATGCACTCCGCCGTCATCGCCGGACCGGCCAAGCTGCACGCCGCCGACCTGGTGATCCCCGACCTGCGGGCCGGGTTCAGCCACCTGATCGCGGCGCTCGCGGCCGAGGGCACCTCCCGCGTGTACGGCGTGAAGCTCATCCAGCGCGGCTACGAGGACTTCGAGGGCAAGCTCAACGGCCTGGGCGCCCACGTCGAGCTGGGCTGACGCCGTTCTTCACCGACGGTGTGCGGTCGGCCCGTGGCGTTGGGCCGCTCGCACACCGTCCGCTACCCTTCACGGCGTGCCGTCGTTGTTTTCCCGTAAGTCAGCAGAGCCCGCCGCCGCACCCGCCCCTGAGCCCGCCGAGCCCGAGGTCACGGCCGGTAGGCGCCAGACGCTGAGCAAGCGCGAGCTGGGCAAGACCACGCCCAAGCGGGTCGTGGCCGGTCGGCGCGTCGCCGAGCCGCCCGCGGCGAACCGTCGCGAGGCCGCGAAGAAGATGCGGGAGCGGCAGCGGGCGGAGCGCCTCGAGGCCCGCGAGGGCATGGCCAACGGCGACGAGCGCTTCCTGCTGGCCCGCGACAGGGGGCCGGAGCGGCGGCTCGTGCGCGACATCGTCGACTCGCGGCGGACGATCGGCACGTTCTTCTTCGGCACGACGTTCCTGGTGATGCTGGTGGGGTTCAACAAGAACCTCAACCCGAGCATCTACTTCGCGGCGAACGCCCTCTTCGGCGTCATGGCCGTCGCGACCGCGATCGACAGCTTCCTGATCTCGCGGACCGTCAAGCGCCTCATCAAGCAGCGCTTCCCCAACAGCACCGAGAAGCTCGGCCGGCTGTACTTCTACGCGATCATGCGCGCCATCTCGTTCCGCTTCATCCGCAACCCGAAACCGCAGGTGAAGATCGGCGCCTCGGTTTAGCAACTGCCTGGCCGGCGGATCCGGCTCCTCGGGCGACAACGATTCGGCGGCGGCGCTCCGTCCGACGGTGGCGGTGGGAGGGTCCCAAGCCGTACCCTCCCTTCGCGACCGGACCACGATTTCACCGGGTAGGCGCGTGGCGGGCGCCGGTGCATGACTGGCGCCGGTGTGGGGCGAGGAGAGCGAAGCTGTGAGCGACGAGTACCCGGGGGAAGAGCCGGGAACCGCCGCGCCCACCTGGGCCGCAGCGCAGACGATGCCGTGGACCAGGGTGCCGGAGCAGCGACGTGACGAGCAGGCGCCGTCGGGTCGCGGCGGTCCGGAGCACGGTCCGCACCATCAGGGCGGCGAGCAGTGGGGCGACGACCCGTCCGGCCGCCGCCAGCAGGGCCGGCCGTTTGGCGGCGACCCGCGGCACCCCGGCGACCCGCGCCTGACCGATCCGCGCGCCGGTGATCCTCGCGGGCCCGTCGACGAGCACGGCCGTCCGCAGCCACGCTGGGTGCAGGGCGGGCCTCCGCCGCAGGGGTACCAGCCGCCGCAGGTCCCGCAGCAGGGCCGTCCCCCGCAGCAGGGGCGTCCGCAGCAGGGCGGCTACCCGGGACAACAGGGGTATCCGCAGGTGCCGCAGCAGGGGCGCCACCCGCAGCAGGGGCGCGACGACCGCCGCGGGCACGAGCGCGGCCACGACGGCCCGTACGACGACCGGCGTGGCTACGACGCGCCCTTCGACGACCGCCGCGGGTACGACCCCGGGTATGACGCGGGGTATGACGACCGGCGGGGGCACGCCGGTCACGACCCCCGCCGCGACGACCGGCGCGGCTTTGACGACGACCGGCGCGGGGATCCCCGGCGCGACGACCGGCGGGGCTACGACGACGACCGCCGGGACGACCGGCGCGGCGAAGTCCGGCACGACGACCGCCGCGGATACGAGCCCGGGCACGACGACCGGCGTGACGACTTCCGGCGCGACGACCGCCGCGGGTACGACGACCGCCGCGACGACCGGCGCGGGTATGACGCCGGCTACGACGAGCGGCGCGGCGACTTCCGGCACGACGACCGCCGCGGATACGAGCCCGGGTACGACGACCGGCGGGGTTACGACGACCGGCGGGGCTTCGACGGTCCGCCGCCCGGGTACGGGCACCCGCAGCAGGGGCACGGCCGGCCGCGCAACACCGCCCTGAACGAGCCGACCGACGAGGTCCCCCGCGTGCGCCGCGGCGCCGCTCCGCCGGCCGCACCGCAGTCGGCCCCGCCCGGCGCGGGCCGGGCCACGGTCTACGGCGCTCCCCCGCCGGTGGACGCGCCGATGAGCGCACCGCCGGCCGGGACGACGTACGGCGGTCAGGGCCGCTCCACCGTCTACGGCGCCCCCGCCCAGCCGGGTGGCGGACCGGGCCAGCACGGCGCCCCGCAGCAGGGACGCACCTACGGCGCCCCGGTCCAGGGCGCCCCGGCGCACGGCGACCACGGCATGCCCGACGCACCCGTGTCGGCCGCGCCGGTCTCGTCGGCACCGGTCTCGTCGGCACCGGTCTCGGCCGCGCCGCACTCCCAGGTGCCGGGTCACGGCCGGCACGAGGACCTCGCCGACCAGCCCGTGTCGTCCGCGCCGGTGTCGTCCGCCCCCTCGTGGCACGCCGGGCACGGCCGGCACGAGGACCCGGGCAACCGGCCGGTGTCCGCGGCGCCCGTCTCCTCGGCCCCGATCTCCGCGGCGCCCGTCTCCTCGGTGCCGGTCTCGTCCGTGCCCGTCTCCGCCGCGCCGGCGCAGGCCGCTCCCGTCCCGGCCGCTCCCGTCCCGGCCGCTCCCGTGCCGGCGGCGCCCGTGGCCGCGGCGCCCGTGGCCGGCGGGGGCGGTGCGGTGGCCGAAGGTGTGAAGCCGCCGGCCGGCGACGAGGTGGTCGTGACGGTCGCGCCGCTGAGCGCGCCACCGCTGGACGCGCCGGACGTGCAGTTCAACGCGTTCGGGCCCGCCGGAGGCGGCGACGCGGAAGGGCCGGCGCAGGCAGTACCGACGCCGCAAACGGAACCCGAGGGGTCCGGCGCGGTGCAGCAGACGGCGATGGACGCCTATCGCTCCGCGCCGCTGACCGGGGCGGGCGTCGACGGGCTGCAGGCGACGGGCTATCTGCCGATCGTGCGGCCCGGTGCGGAAGGGTTCCCGGCCGAGCTGGCGGCGCTGCTGCCGACGTCGCCGGCGGCGCCCGGGCGCGGCGAGCAGAAGCCGGAGGAGGCCGCGGGGCCCGACCCGGAGCAGGTCCTCGCCGGGTACGTGTGGCGCTTCGACCCCGACACGCTGCGTGAGCAGATCGAGGGCGACGAGGTGCGGGAGCTCACCGAGATCCGCGACTCGCTGACCGCGAAGCTGAACCGCGTCGAGGACAACCCGACGCGGGCGCGGCTGCTGAGCCTGCGCGCCGTGGTGTCCCGGATCCTGAACGACCTGCCGAAGGCGTTCGCGGACGGCAAGCTCGCCCTCGCGCACGCCGAGGCGACCGGTGAGCTGCGCCGGATCGCGATCGCGCAGGCACGGCTGGCGCACGTGCTGCAGTGGCGGGAGGAGTTCGAGGAGGCCGACCGGCTCTTCACGCTCGCCAACTCCAGCGAGCTGCCGGACCGGCTGCGCGCCACCATGCACCAGCACGCCGGCAAGTGCGCCTACGACCAGGGCCGCTACATGGAGGCCTGCAACCACTTCGAACGGGCCCTCGACCTGCGCAAGGAGGAGGACCCGGAGCTCATCGCGCAGACCGAGCTGGCGCTCGACGCGGTGTTCCGGCGGGTCGCCGAGAAGGGGTGGGGCCCGTACCCGCGCAGCCGCGAGGAGATCCTGCAGATCCGCAAGGCGCCGACGCCCGCGTTCGACGAGCAGAGCCAGCGCTGGGGGTACATCGAACCCGACGGCAACTTCTGCATCGGCCCCGGCTACCTGGACGTGCAGCCGTTCCGCGACGGCGTGGCGTGGGTGCAGCGGCAGGGGTCCGAGACGTGGGAGCTCATCGACGACACCGGCAAGCTGCTCATCGAGCCCAGCGCCGGGTACCTGGGCGTCGGCAGCTTCTCCGACGGGGTCGCCTGGGTGTCCCGCGACGGCACGAACCGCTGGATCGCGATCGACAAGACCAACGCGGTGCTCATCTCGACCGGGTACGACGACGTGCGGCCGTTCCGGCGCGGGGTCGCGGCGGTCCGGCGCGGCGAGCACTGGGGCGCCGTCGACAGCGTCGGCCGGGTCGTCGTGTCGTTCCAGTACGACGGGTTCGCCACCGCGCTGCTCGACGGCCGGTACATCGACGGCTTCAGTGACGAAGGTCTCGCCGTCGTTTCGCTGGACGGGCGCAAGGGTGTCGTGGACCGGTCGGGCCGGGTGCTGGTGCCGCCGATCCACCACACGCTGATGATCCACCCGGTCGCGTTCCTGTTCGTGGACGACTCGCAGCGGTGGGGCGCTCTCGACCGGCGCGGCCGGACCGTGATCGAGGCCACGTTCCCGAGCCGGACCGGGGTGACGGACGAGATCGACCGTCTGCTCGCCGACACGCGCCCCGTCATGTAAGCAGTTAGTCATGGAGTTTCGTCACCTCGGCCGGTCCGGGATGCTCGTCAGCGAGATCTCGTACGGCAACTGGATCACCCACGGCTCGCAGGTCGAGGCGGAGCAGGCGACCGCCTGCGTGCACGCCGCCCTCGACCTCGGCATCACCACGTTCGACACCGCCGACGTCTACGCCGGCACCCGGGCGGAGGTCGTGCTCGGCGAGGCCCTGAAGGGGCAGCGCCGCGAGGGCCTGGAGATCTTCACCAAGGTCTACTGGCCGACTGGCCCGGGCCGCAACGACCGCGGCCTGTCACGGAAGCACATTCTCGAGTCGATCAACGGCTCGCTCCGTCGCCTGCAGACGGACTATGTCGACCTGTACCAGGCTCACCGGTACGACTACGCGACCCCGCTCGAGGAGACCATGGAGGCGTTCGCCGACGTGGTGCGCAGCGGCAAGGCGCACTACATCGGCGTCTCGGAGTGGCGGGCGGACGAGATCAAGGCCGCTCACGCACTCGCGCGCGAATTGAAGATCCAGCTGGTCTCCAACCAGCCGCAGTACTCGGCGCTGTACCGGGTCATCGAGGCGGAGGTCGTCCCGACGTCGCAGGAGCTCGGCATCGGCCAGATCGTGTGGTCGCCGCTGGCTCAGGGCGTCCTCACCGGCAAGTACCTGCCGGGCCAGCCGCCGCCGGCCGGGTCGCGGGCCACCGACGAGAAGTCGGGCGCCGGCTTCATCTCCACGCTGCTGCGCGACGAGGTGCTCACCGCGGTGCAGCAGCTCAAGCCGCTCGCCGAGCAGGCCGGGCTGACCATGGCGCAGCTGGGCGTCGCGTGGGTGCTGCAGAACCCGAACGTGTCCTCGGCGATCGTCGGGGCGACCCGCCCCGAGCAGCTGCAGGACAACGTGAAGGCGGCGGGCGTGAAGCTCGACACGGAGCTGCTCAAGCGGATCGACGAGGTGCTCGACCCGGTCGTGGAGCGCGACCCGGGCAAGACGCAGAGCCCCGCCAAGCGCCCCTGACCGGTTGAGGCGGGGCCGTTTCGACGGGTCCCTGACCGGTTGTGACGGGGGCCGCTGCGACGGTTCCTGATCGGTTGTGACGGGGGCCGTTTCGACGGCCCTCGTCTCACGACCAGAAGCGGAACAGGTTGAGACCGTCGCTGACGAGCTCCCTCGGCAGGCCGAGCACGTCACCGATGCCGAGCACGATGGTGAAGAACCACGCGTTGATCACCGGTGACCACAGCAGCGCGATCAGCAGCAGCATCCCGTACGGCGCGACGTGGTTGAACCCCCGCTGCCACTGCGGGCTCAGCCACGGGAAGAGCAGGTTGCCGCCGTCCACGCCGGGCATCGGCACGAAGTTGAGGATGCTCGCCGTCAGCTGCAGAAACGCCAGGAACGCCAGGGCGGCCCAGAACGCCTCGGTGCCGCCGTGGTCCATGCCCATCGCGAACGGCAGGACCAGCACGACGGCGAGGACCATGTTGGTGGCCGGCCCGACGAAGCTGATCAGGCTGTCCATGAACCGGCTGCGGATCACCGAGTGGTTGACCCACACGGCGCCGCCGGGCAGGCCGATGCCGCCGATCAGCAGGAACACCACCGGCAGCACGATGGACAGCAGCGGGTGGGCGTACTTCAGCGGATCGAGCGTCAGGTAGCCGCGGTGCGCCACGTCGTGGTCGCCGCCCTTGTACGCGACGAGGGCGTGCGCGTATTCGTGCAGGCACAGTGAGACCGTCCAGCCCGACGCGACGAACAGGAACACGTCGACCTGCTCGCTGCCGAACCCCGTCCAGGTCATCCAGCCGGAGACCGCGAACAGCGCGAGGATGCCGAGGAAGAGCGGGCTCGGCCGGAACGCCTCACGGGGCAGCCCCGCGACGCGCCCCGGCGACCGGCCGAAGGCCACCGTGTCAGCCCTCCGCCGCCGGCAGAAGGCTCATCTTGTACTCCGTGCGCTCGTCCTCGGTCAGGATCGCCGTCGTAGCGCCCTTGGCGACCAGCTCACGCCAGCTCTGGCCGAGCCAGGACTCCGCGTCGGACTGGCTGGAAAACGCCTCGTTCGGGCCGTCGACCGTCCGGCTCTCAGCGTCTTCGAACTGCCATGTCCACGCCATCAGTCACGCTCCCGTCCCAGGTAGGTAGTTTCGAGCGTATCGGCAAGACCGCGATGTGCCGATGCCGCCCACCGGAAAGTGAACCCCGGGCCATAAAGTACGGGGCATGCGGTTGCTGGTGCTCGGTGGAATCCGGTCCGGGAAGTCGGAAGTGGCGGAGTCGCTCGTCGCGGACGCGGAGCGGGTGCGCTATGTCGCGACCACGCCCGAGTTGCCGGGCGGACTGACCGATGAGGCGTGGTCGGCGCGGCTGGCCAGGCACCGGGAGCGACGGCCCGCGGGCTGGAGCACCGAGGAGATCGGCACCGAGCCGGAGCGCCTCGCGGACCTGCTGCACAGCGCGAAGCCCGAGGACGTGCTGCTCGTCGACGACCTCGGCGGGTGGCTCACCGCCGTGTTCGACACCGCCGGCGACTGGTCCGACGCGCACGCCGCGGACGGACGCATCGCCGCGCTCGCCGACGCCGTCCGCGGCTGCCCGGCGGCGCTGCTGGTCCTGGTCGCGCCCGAGGTCGGGCTCGCTGTGATGCCCGCCACTGAGGCCGGGCGCACCTTCGCCGACGCCAACGGGCTGCTCAACCAGCGGGTCGCGGCCGCCAGCGACGGGGTCGCCATGGTCGTCGCCGGGGAGGTCACCTGGCTGCGCGGCGGCGCCGGCGTCGGCTTCGCGGGCGGCCGGGAGGCCGCCGCCCCTGTCGTGGCCGCCGCGCCGTTCTCCTTCACCGGTGCGGTCGCCGGGGCGGTGCTGTCGACGGCCGACGGCGGCGAGGCCCTGTCGTTCCAGCCGGGCATGGAGCTGCCGCTGCCCGACGAGTCGACCGCGGCCGAGGCCGGCGAGCGACTGCTGACCCTCAAGCTCAACGGCGCCGGCCTGGGCGGGCTCGTGCCCGTCGTCCGCTTCGCCGGCGGCGCCCAGGGCCGGCCCGACCCGCGCCCGTGGCAGCAGCCGCGGATCCTGGTCCTGCGGGGCGACCGGACCGGCGGCTTCGCGGCCGGTGACTCGTCGGCGGCCGCCGACGAGCGCCTCCAGGACGTCGTGGAGGGCACCGGCACCCTGGCGATGCTCGCCGCCACCGCCGGCGCCAGCGTGCAGGCCATCGACTGCCCCGAGGCGGGCCCCGCCGAGCTGCACGACGCCCTCGACGACACCAGCGTCGACGCGGCGCTGACCCTCGGCTGGCGGCTCGCCGACGCCGCCGCCAACGAGGGTGTCGACCTGCTCGTCCTGGGCGCCTGCGGCTCCGGCTCCGACGCGGCCGCCGCGGCGATCGTGGCCGTCCTCACCGGCGGCGAGCCCGCCGCGCTGCTCGGCCGGGTCGTCGACGCGACCGGCTTCGTCGACGACGCCGCCTGGATCCGCAAGGTCGGCGCGATCCGCGACGCCCGGCACCGCATCCGCGCCCGCAGCCGCGAGCCGCACACGATCCTGTCGATGCTCGGCGGCGGCGACATCGCGGTCGCGACCGGCGTCCTGCTCGGCGCCGCGTCCCGCAAGCTGCCCGTCATGATCGACGGCCCGGTGGGCATCGCCGCCGGCCTGGTCGCCCGCGACTACGGCGCGCAGACCCGCCACTGGCTCCTCATGCCCGACCACGGCGAGAACCCGACGGTGAAGCTCGCCGCCGACGTGCTCGGCGTGACCCCGTTCCTGCAGCTCAAGCTCAGCCTCGGCGAAGGCGGCACGGCCCTGGCCACGCTGCCGCTGATCAACACGGCGCTCACCCTGGCCGCGGCGACCCCGCCCCGCGTGCCGGTTCCCGCCGATCCGCCCTCCGACGGCCTCACCGAGCAGGAGCGGATCGAGGCGGAGATCCAGCGGGTCGTCGCCGACTCCCCCACCGCCGAGATGCCGTACGTGAAACCGTCGTGGGAGGACTGAGGCTCGCCCTGACCCTCTTCACGATCGCCCCGCTGGGCGTGTCGCGGGTCGACCGGCCGGCGGCCCGCACGGCGATGGCCGTGGCTCCCCTGGTCGGCGTCATACTGGGAGTCGTACTGGCGGGCGCCGCCCTCGGGCTGCGCTCCGCGGGCGCGTCGCCCCTGCTGGCCGCGGCCGCGACGGTCGCCCTCGCCGCCGTCTGCACCCGCGCCCTCCACCTGGACGGCCTGGCGGACACGGCCGACGGCCTGGGCTCGTTCGCCCCGACCGACAGAGCCCTAGAAATCATGAAAAAATCGGACATCGGCCCTTTCGGCGTGGTGTCCATCGTGTCGGTGCTGCTGCTCGACACGGCCGCCCTGACCGGCATCCTGTCCCACCCGTGGCCGGCCGCCCTGACCATGATCGTCACCGGCGTCGCCGCGGGCCGCCTCGGCGCCACGATCGCCTGCCGCGCGGGCCTGCCGGCGGCGCGCCCCGAGGGCCTCGGCGCCCTGGTCGCCGCGACCCTCCCCCGCCCGCTGATCGCCACGGTCACCCTGCTGCTCGCCGCCGCCGCGGCCGGCCTGGCCACCACGACGGGCTTCACCGACCCGATCCGCGCCCCGCTCGCGGTTCTCCTGGCCGCCGCCACCGCCTGGTCCCTGACCCACCACACGAGACGCCGCCTCGGCGGCATCACCGGCGACGTGATCGGCGCCGCTGTGGAACTTGCCACAACGACCGCCTGGCTGGTCCTCGCCACCACCCCTTGACTGACTGACACCGACTGACTGACACCGCCGAGCGCTGGCGACGCTGCTCGCACGCCCCCCACCGTTGATCCAAGGACGAATCCGGCCGTGCGCACAGCCACGGCCATCCTTGGATCACGCCATCAGGACCAGCCCCCGCCACCACCCACCGCCGGCGGTTTGAGAACCACAGACGCAAGGACGGCGACGCGGCGATGGCACCTCCGCCCGCAGCCCTGCCGTCGACGCCCGCACGCCACCCGGAAACGCCTCATCAGCAGACGTTCGACTGCACGAACGGGGACTCCACGACGAAGACGGCCGGGCAACGGCCACGGACGTCCCGAGCGGCCTCAACATTGGCCGACGCTGGTGGCGCCGCTCGCACGCCACCCCCACCGTTGATCCAAGGACGGATCCGGCCGTGCGGACAGCCACGGCCGTCCTTGGATCACGCCACGAGGACCAGCGCCCGCCACCCACCGACCTACCCTCGGGCAAAGTGATGGCGTACCACCGCCGCCGGTGCGCGAGGACGGCGACGCGGCACGCCTCATCAGCGGACGTCCGACCGCACGAACTGGGGCTCCACGACGCAGACGGCCGGGCAACGGGCGCGGACATCCAGGGCGGCCTCGCCACCCTCCGGCACCCCTGCCGAGGTGTCGATGCTCCGGCACTCCTGTCTAAGTGTCGATGAGGGCCAAGCCGATGCCGACCTTACGGATCGGGGACGACGTGCCGCCTCGCCGCCGTCGCTGCCTGGGTCCTGGCCCAGCACGCCAGACCACTGCCTCAGCGGCGTCACCGGCGACGTGATCGGCGCCACTGTGGAACTTGCCACAACGACCGCCTGGCTGGTCCTCGCCACCACCCCCTGGCCCGGCCCCGCGCCGTCCTGTCGGCAACCGCCCCGCCGCTCAGGTGCGACGCGAGGCGGACGTCTCTCCGCAAACCGCTCGCCCCGCCGCTGAGGGGTGACGTGAAGCGGGCGACGCAAGGCGGGCGACGCAAGGCGGGCGTCTTTCGGGGCGACGCGGGGGCGGGCATCGCGCCGGGCTGTTGCGCGGGCGGGCGGGCGCGGGTAGGCGGGGTTAGGCGGCTGGTCGGGACAGGGCATGCGGTCACGGCGTCGTTGCTCGAATGGCGGGGAGGCGGGCCAGGCCGGTGTGTGCCTGCTCCGCTTTCTGCACCCTACTCCCACCATCCTAATTGATCTTCAGAAGCGGAGTCGATCAATCACGAAAGGCGATAACCGCTGCTCCGGGCGGGGCGTGCAATGGCAGTCCCGCCCGGAAGCAGTAGAGCGTCAGCGGACGTTGGACTTCACGAACGGGGGTCTCACGACGCGGACGGTGGAGCGGCGGCCGCGGACGTCCAGGGCGACCTCGTCACCCTCCGACACCCCGGCCGAGGTGTCGATGAGGGCCAGGCCGATGCCGACCTTGCGGGTCGGGGAGAACGTGCCGCTGGTCACCTCGCCGATCGGGGTGTCCCCGGAGGCCGGGAGAACGGCCATGTGGGCCCGGGGGATGCCGCGGTCCAGGGACTCGATGCCGAAGAGGAGGCGGCGCGGGCCGGCGGCCTTCTCGGCCAGCAGGGCGTCGCGGCCCCAGAACTGCTCCTTGCTCCAGCCGACGGCCCAGCCCGAGCGGGCCTGGACGGGGCTGATGTCCAGCGACAGGTCCTGGCCGTGCAGGGGGTACCCCATCTCGGTGCGCAGCGTGTCGCGGGCGGCGAGGCCGCACGGGCGGGCGCCGGCGGCGGTGATCGCGTCCCAGAGGGTGTGGGCGTCATGGGAGGGCACGACCAGCTCGTAGCCGTGTTCGCCGGTGTACCCCGTGCGGCACACCACGACGTCGCTGCCTTCGAAGGCCGAGACGGTGAAGCTCATGTAGTCGTGGCTCGTCGGCAGTCCGATGCCGGACAGCAGCTCCGCGGAGCGGGGGCCCTGCACGGCGAGGACGGCGAAGATCTCGTGCTGGTCGACGACGCTGATCCCGGTCGGGGCCGCGGCGACGAGCCGGCGGACGACCTCGGCGGTGTTGGCCGCGTTGGGGATGAGGAAGACGTCGTCGTCGCCGAAGCGGTACGCGATGAGGTCGTCGACCACGCCGCCGGATTCGTCGAGGCACAGGGTGTACTGCGCCTGACCTGCGGCGATACGGTTGAGGTCGTTGCTGAGGCAGCGGTTGACGAAGTCGGCGGCGCCGCGGCCGCGGACCCGGGCCTTGCCCAGGTGCGACACGTCGAACACGCCGGCGTCCTCCCGGACCGCTGCGTGCTCCTTGAGCACGCCGCCTCCGGCGTATTCCAGGGGCATCTCCCAGCCACCGAACGCCGCGAACTTGGCACCGAGCGCCGCATGGCGGTGATACAACGCGGGGTGCCGCAAGGGTTGCGTCATGCCCGCAACCTATCGCGTTGGTTATCGTGTCCAGCACCCGATTCGACGGCATGCTGAAGGTGCGGTACCGCCGCAACCGACGCTGACGCAGAACACACCAGTGATGTGGAGCCCGAGTGACCGCCCTGAACCTGGTCGACACCGACCCCGCCGAGCTCGCCGTCGACGCCGTGGTCGTCGGCGTGTACGCACACGACGGCGGTGATGCCAAGCTGCTGCTCGCCTCCGGAGCGGAGAGTGTCGCGGCGGCGTTCAGCGATCGGCCGGGTGGCGGGCTGGCCGAGACGCTGCGGATGCTCGGCGCGACCGGGGCGGTCGGCGAGGTGACGAAGGTCGCCGCGTTCGGCGCGGTGACGGCGCCGCTCGTGGTGGCGGTGGGGCTCGGGCCGGAGCCGGCGGGTGCCGCTCCCGCGGCGGAGACGCTGCGGCGGGCCGCCGGGTCGGCGACGCGCGCCCTGGCCGGGTCCACGTCGGTGGCGCTCGTGCTGCCGCTGTCGGACCGGGACCCGCTCACCGACGACGAGCTGACCGCGGGCGTGCGGGCCGTCGCCGAGGGCGCGGTGCTGGGGGCGTACCAGTTCGCCGGGTACAAGACGAAGGCGGTCCGCAAGGACCCGGTCCGCAAGGTGGTGCTGCACGTGCCCGACGCGGCGGCGCGCCTGGCGAAGGCGGCGGTGAAGCGGACCGGGACGGTGACCGCGGCCGTGACCCGGACCCGCGACTGGATCAACACCGCGCCGAACGAGCTGCGCCCGCCCCAGTTCGCCGCGCAGGCGAAGGAGGCCGCGGAGGCGGCGCAGCTGGACGTGACCGTCCTGGACGAGAAGGCTCTGGCGAAGCAGGGGTACGGCGGCATCCTCGCGGTCGGGCTCGGCTCGGCGGCGGCGCCGCGGCTGGTGCGGATCGCGTACGAGCCGGCGGGCGCGACGAGAAGGGTGGCGCTGATCGGCAAGGGCATCACGTTCGACACGGGCGGCGTGTCGATCAAGCCGGCGCAGGGCATGTGGGAGATGAAGTCCGACATGTCGGGTGCGGCGGCGGTCGTGTCGACGATGATCGCGATCGCGGCGCTGAAGCCGAAGGTCGCTGTCGTGGCGTACGCGCCGATGGCCGAGAACATGGCGTCCGGCAGCGCGTACCGGCCGGGCGACGTCGTGACGATGTACAACGGCCGCAAGGTCGAGGTGCTCAACACCGACGCCGAGGGCCGCATGATCCTCGGTGACGCGATCGCCCGGGCGTGCGAGGACGAGCCCGACTACCTGTTCGAGGTGTCGACGCTGACCGGCGGCCAGGTGATCGCGCTCGGCAAGCGGATCTCCGGGGTGATGGGCACGCCGGAGCTGTGCGAGCGGGTCCGCGCCGCGGGCGACCTGGCCGGCGAGCCGGCGTGGCCGATGCCGCTGCCGGAGGACGTCCGCAAGGGCATGGACTCCGAGGTCGCCGACATCTCGCAGGTCAACGCGGGCATGGACCGGGCGGGGCACATGCTGCAGGGCGGCGTGTTCCTGTCCGAGTTCGTCGCCGAGGGCGTCCAGTGGGCGCACATCGACATCGCCGGCCCCAGCTACCACTCCGGTGAGGCGTTCGGCTACTGGGCGAAGGGCGGCACCGGCGTGCCGGTGCGCACCCTGATCGGCCTGGTGGAGGAGATCGCCGCCGAGGCCTAGCCGGCAACGAGGAGACGCCGCCGAGAGCTGGTCGAGAGCTGAGAGCTGGCCAAGTGCTGGCCGAGCACTAGACGCGCTTGTTGCGGGCGTTGTAGTCGCGCATCCGCTGCGGGTACCCGACGAGCGCCACGTCGTAGATCGGCATGCTCAGCTTGTGGGCGAACTGGCGGGCCGCCTGCGGGTCGTCGACGCGGCGGCGGGTCCACTCGCCGTCGTGTGCGATCAGCAACAGTGTCGTTTCTGTCACTGCCGTGCGGGGCTCGATGAACCCTTCGACGCCCCGCCGGGACCGGACGAACTCCTCCAGGTGCCGCAGGTCCTCACGGTTGGCGGTGCGCCCACCTGCGGCGGTTCTGTTGCGGCGGAACCAGGCCACGATCCGTGCCCCTCCCCGTGACGATGCCGTGACGACCTCCCGCGAACGGGCACCCGGCGTACGACGTCGGGGCACCTACCGTCGCAGGCGGACAGCGGTGGTGACAAGATGGCCAAGGATCGTCATGCCATCACGGACCCAACCGGTCCGTGCATCACCTGGGAGAATTCGTGAGCGACCCACACGCCAACTCCTTCGACGTCCTGATCCTGGGCGGCGGCAGCGGCGGCTACGCGGCGGCGTTCCGCGCGGCGCAGCTCGGCCTGTCCGTCGGCCTGGTCGAGAAGGACAAGCTCGGCGGCACCTGCCTGCACCGCGGCTGCATCCCTACGAAGGCGCTGCTGCACGCAGGTGAGGTCGCCGACGCGGCCCGCGAGGCGGAGCAGTTCGGCGTCCAGGCGAAGTTCAACGGCGTCGACATGAAGGGGGTCAACGCCTACAAGGACGGTGTCATCACCAAGCTCTACAAGGGGCTGCAGGGCCTGGCGAAGGCCCGCAAGGTGACGCTGATCGAGGGCGAGGGCCGGCTCGTCGCCGCCGACACGGTCGAGGTGGCAGGCACGCGGTACAAGGGCAAGAACGTCGTCCTGGCGACGGGCTCCTACTCCAAGTCCCTGCCGGGCCTGGACGTCGACGGCGAGCGGGTGCTGACCAGCGAGCACGCCCTGGCCCTGGAGCACGTGCCGGCGTCGGCGGTGATCCTCGGCGGTGGCGTGATCGGCTGCGAGTTCGCCAGCGCGTGGAAGTCCTTCGGGGTGGACGTGACGATCGTCGAGGCCCTCCCGCGGCTCATCGCGGTCGAGGACGAGGCGAGCTCGAAGGCCCTGGAGCGGGCGTTCCGCAAGCGTGGGATCAAGTTCAAGACCGGCAAGCCGTTCGAGAAGGTCGAGCGCTCCGGCTCCGGCGTCAAGGTGACGATCCAGGGCGGCGAGACGATCGAGGCGGAGCTGCTGCTCGTCGCGGTCGGCCGCGGCCCGACGACGGCCGGCCTCGGCTACGAGGAGCAGGGCGTGAAGATGGAGCGCGGGTTCGTCATCACCGACGAGCGGCTGCGCACCAGCGTCCCCGGCGTCTACGCGGTCGGCGACATCGTGCCGGGTGTCCAGCTCGCGCACCGCGGCTTCCAGCAGGGCATCTTCGTCGCCGAGGAGATCGCCGGGCAGCACCCGCAGGTGATCGACGAGGCCGGCATCCCACGCGTCACGTACTCGGAGCCGGAGGTCGCCTCTGTCGGGCTCAACGAGTCGAAGGCCCGTGAGCTGCACGGCGACAAGATCGAGGTGCTGCAGTACGACCTGTCCGGCAACGGCAAGAGCCAGATCCTGAAGACCGCCGGCTTCGTGAAGCTGGTGCGGGTCAAGGACGGTCCCGTCGTCGGCGTCCACATGGTGGGCGCCCGGGTCAGCGAGCTGATCGGCGAAGGTCAGTTGATCTACAACTGGGAGGCCTTCCCGGGCGACGTCGCCCCGCTCGTGCACATGCACCCCACGCAGAACGAGGCCATCGGTGAGGCGTTCCTGGCGCTCGCCGGAAAGCCGCTGCACGTCCACTGATTCCATCTGGGACCCGACCGCCACAAGCACTGTTCGAGGAGACTGTTCATATGCCGGTATCGGTCACCATGCCCCGGTTGGGCGAGAGCGTCACTGAGGGCACCGTCACTCGCTGGTTGAAGCAGGAAGGCGACCAGGTCGAGGCCGACGAGCCGTTGCTCGAGGTCTCCACCGACAAGGTCGACACGGAGATCCCGTCACCGGCGGCCGGGGTGCTCACGCGCATCGTGGTGCAGGAGGACGAGACCGCGGAGGTCGGCGCCGAGCTCGCCGTCATCGGTGACGCCGGTGACGCGGGCGGTGCCGCCCCGGCCGAGGAGCCGGCCGCCGCCGAGGAGCCCGCTCAGGCGGAGGAGCCGGCCGCCCAGGCCGAGGCACCCCAGGCCGAGGCGCCCGCCGCGGAAGCGGCGTCGGGGGAGACCACGTCGCTGAAGATGCCGGCGCTGGGCGAGTCCGTCACCGAGGGCACCGTCACCCGCTGGCTCAAGCAGGTCGGCGACGCCGTCGAGGCCGACGAGCCGCTGCTCGAGGTCTCCACCGACAAGGTCGACACGGAGATCCCGTCGCCGGTCGCCGGCACGCTGCTGGAGATCAAGGTCGCCGAGGACGAGACCGTCGAGGTCGGCGCCGAGCTGGCCGTCATCGGCGCCCCGGGCGCGAGCGGTGGCGGCGCCCAGCCGGCGCAGCACGCCCCGGCCGAGGAGGCCCAGCCGGTGCAGCAGGCCCAGCCCGCCCAGCAGGTGGAGCAGCCCAAGCCGCCGGCCGAGCCCAAGCCGGAGCCGAAGCAGGCCGCCGCTCCCGCGCAGGCGGCCACCCCGGCTCCCGCGCAGCCGGCGCAGACCAAGCCGGCCGCGGCCGCTCCGGTCGCCGCGGGCCCGGCCACCTCGGTCGAGCCGAGCGCCAACGGCAAGGCCGAGGGCGACGCCGGGTACGTGACGCCGCTGGTCCGCAAGCTCGCCTCCGAGCACGGGGTCAACCTGGCGACGCTGTCCGGCACCGGGGTCGGCGGGCGCATCCGCAAGCAGGACGTCCTCGACGCCGCGGCCAAGGCCAAGCAGGCCGCGGAGGCCAAGCCGGCGGCGGCCCCGGCCGCGGAGCCCAGGGCGGCGGTCCCGGCGGCGAAGGCGGCGCCGAGCCCGCTGCGCGGCCAGACGCAGAAGCTGACCCGCATGCGCGCGCTCATCGCCCGCCGCATGGTCGAGTCGCTGCAGGTGTCGGCGCAGCTCACCACGGTCGTCGAGGTCGACGTCACCAAGGTGGCGAAGCTGCGGGCGAAGGCGAAGCAGCAGTTCCTCGACACGCACGGCGTGAAGCTGTCGTTCCTGCCGTTCTTCGCCCTCGCGGCGGTCGAGGCGCTGCGGGTCCACCCGTCGGTGAACTCCTCGATCGACCTGGAGGCGGGCACCGTCACGTACCACGACGCCGAGCACCTCGGCATGGCCGTCGACACCGAGAAGGGGCTCATCGTCCCGGTCATCCGCAACGCGGGCGACCTGAACCTCGGCGGCCTCGCCAAGCGGATCGCGGACGTGGCCGAGCGCACCCGCACCAACAAGCTGAACCCGGACGACATCACGGGCGGCACGTTCACGCTGACGAACACCGGCAGCCGCGGCGCCCTGTTCGACACGCCGATCATCAACCAGCCGCAGGTGGCGATCCTCGGCACCGGCGCGGTCGTGAAGCGTGCCGTCGTCGTCAACGACCCGGAGCTCGGCGAGATCATCGCGCCGCGGTCCATGGTGTACCTGGCGCTGTCCTACGACCACCGGATCGTCGACGGCGCCGACGCGGCCCGCTTCCTGACGACGGTCAAGGAGCGTCTCGAGGGCGGCAACTTCGAGGCCGACCTCGGCCTGTAACACCGCACGTGAAACAGGGGCGCCCAGTGGGCGCCCCTGTTTGTGGTTTGTGGGCGTCCGGTGGGCAAGATGAAGGGTATGCAGATCCTCATCGCGGGCGCGTCCGGGTTTCTCGGCGGGCGGCTCGTGCCGCACCTGCGCGCCGCCGGGCACCAGGTCACCCGGCTCGTGCGGCGGCCCGTCCGCGACCCGGGCGAGCTGCGCTGGGACCCGGCCGCCGGTCTGCTCGACGCGTCCGCCCTCGCCGGCAAGGACGCCGTCATCAACCTGGCCGGTGCCGGTGTCGGCGACCGGCGCTGGACCGAGCAGTACAAGCGGACCCTGCACACCAGTCGCGTCGACACCACCGGGACCCTCGCGAAGGCGATCGCCGCGGCCGGGCCGGACCGGCCGAAGGTGCTGCTGAACTCGTCCGCGGTCGGGTTCTACGGCGACACCGGCGACCGGGCCGTCGACGAGCAGTCACCGGCCGGTGAGGGGTTCCTCGCCGACCTGTGCCAGGTATGGGAGGCCGCGACCCGCCCGGCGGAGGACGCCGGGACGAGGGTCGCGCTGCTGCGCACCGGCCTGCCGCTCGCCCGTGACGGCGGGCTGCTGAAGCCGCTGTACCTGCAGTTCAAGCTGTTCGCCGGCGGGAGGATGGGCAGCGGCCGGCAGTACCTGCCGTGGATGTCGCTGCCGGACTGGCTGAACGCCGTCGAGTTCGTCCTCCAGCGGGACCTCGCCGGGCCGGTGAACCTCACCGGTCCCGAACCGGTCACCAACGCCGAGTTCTCCGCGGCCCTGGCGAAGGTGCTGCACCGGCCCAACCTGCTGCCGGTGCCCGGGTTCGCGTTGAAGGCGGCCGCCGGCGAGTTCGGCGGCGAGGCCCTGGCCAGCCAGCGGGTGCTGCCCGGGGTCCTGGTGCGCGAGGGTTTCCCGTTCGCGCACCGGACCGTCGAGGCGGCGCTTCAGCAGGCGGTGTCGGCGACGACGTAGAAGTTCGGGCCGGTCTGCTGCAGGCCGTGCGTGGTGAACACGTTGTAGAGGCCCATCGCCTGGTTGGACCCGTTGGCGTACACGTAGCCGCCGCTCTGGTGCGCCCGCCCGGCGGTGACGTGCGCATAGTTCGACGCCCGGACACAAGGACCGGCGGTCGGCGTGGGAGAAGCCGAAGGCGTCGCGGACGGCGAAGCGGTCGGCGAGCCCGTGGGGGTCACGCCGCCGTCGAGGCCCCAGTCGAGCGCCTGGTAGTAGGACGAGCAGATGGTGTCCTTGTAGTACGTGCCGGCCGTCCCGCACTGCGACGTGGCCGAGCCCGGGTCGACGGGCGTCGCGTGCGTCATGCCCTGCACCAGGTACACCTTGACCTTGTCGCCGTAGTTCGACAGGGACGTGCCGCCGGGCAGCGACGCGGTCGACGTCGGGGTCTGCGAGACGCCGAGGACGTTCGTCCACTGGTCGCGCAGCTCGGTCGCGTTCGCCGGGGCGACGGTCGTGTCCGACGTGCCGTGCCAGACCGACACCCGCGGGCGGGCGCCCGTGTAGCCGCTGTAGGCGTTGCGGACCAGGTCGCCCCAGGCCGCGGGGGTCTTGTCGACGCCCGGGTTCATGCAGCTGAAGGCGCTCGTCGTCGAGGTCGCGCAGCGGTACGGGATGCCGGCCATGATCGCGCCGCCGGCGAAGACGTCCGGGTACGTGGCGAGCATCACGGCGGTCATGGCGGCACCGGCGGACAGGCCCGTCACGTACACCCGGCCGCGGTTGACCTGGTAGTTGGTGGCGGCGTAGTCGACCATCTGCTTCACGGACAGCGCCTCGCCGGAGCCGCGGGCCGTGTCGCCGGTCTCGAACCAGTTGAAGCAGCTGGAGCTGTTGTTCGCGGACTTCTGCTCCGGCAGGACCAGGGCGAAGCGCCACAGGTCCGCGTACTTGCGCCAGCCGGCGTTGGTGAAGTAGTCGGTGGCGTTCTGGGTGCAGCCGTGCATGGCGACGACCAGCGGCGCGTTCGCCGGCAGGCCGTCGGGCCGGTAGCTGTACATGGTGAGGTTGCCGGGGTTGGAGCCGAAGCTCGGCACCGCGGTCAGCGACGCGGCGTAGGCGGGGGTGGACACGACGGTCAGGCCGGCGGCGGTCGCCACGGCGGCGATCACGGGCAGCATGAAGCGCAACCAGCGGGGCATGGCGGTGCCCTTCCTCTCGGGGATGCCCACGCTAGGTGTGACGCTTCACGCACCACTATGTCCGTTGTCCACACATTCCAGCCCCGGTCGGCGTGCGGGTGCTGGCGTTACGCTGAGGCGTGACCAGCATTCTGGGTTTTGAGGTTGTACGGGCCGGCCTGGTCGACTACGAGACGGCCCTGGCCGAGCAGCGGCGGATCCATGAGGCCGTCGCGACCGGCGCCGCGCCCGACACGGTGCTGCTGCTGGAGCACCCGAGCGTCTACACGGCGGGCAAGCGGACCGAGCCCGCGGACCGCCCGTTCGACGGCACCCCGGTCATCGACGTCGACCGCGGCGGCAAGATCACCTGGCACGGCCCGGGGCAGCTGGTGGGCTACCCGATCGTCAAGCTGCCCGACCCGATCGACGTCGTGGCGTACGTGCGCCGCATGGAGCAGGTCCTGATCGACGTCTGTGCCGAGTTCGGCCTGGCCACGGTCCGGGTCGAGGGGCGCAGCGGGGTGTGGGTCGCCGCCGACGAGCGCGGGCCGGACCGCAAGATCGCCGCGATCGGGATCCGGGTCGCCCGGGGGGTGACGCTGCACGGGTTCGCCATCAACGCCGACTGTGACCTGTCCCGCTACGACATCTTCGTCCCGTGCGGCATCCGCGACGCGGGCGTGACGTCGCTGTCGGCCGAGCTGGGCCGCGACGTCACGGTCGACGAGGTCCTGCCGGTGGTCGAGCGGCACCTCGCGACGCTGCACCAGGGCTGAGGCCGGCGGCGGGCCTGGCCGGCACCGGGCAGGCCCGCCGGACATCGACGGGGTCGCGCTCCCGGCATAGACCATCGACGTGTCGTGGAGCGCCACGGATGCGTGATCGCCGGGTGTACGGACCGGGAACCCTCGTGGACGTGACGTCAATCGCGTTCCCGTCGGCTGGGCTGGCCTCGGGCGTAGGCTTTCCCGTGTGACTGCCGTTGTTCCGGAAGGCCGTCGTCTGCTGCGCATCGAAGCGCGAAACGCGGAGACGCCGATTGAGCGCAAGCCGCCGTGGATCAAGGTCTCCGCGAAGATGGGGCCTGAGTACACGCACCTGCGAGGCCTCGTGCAACGCGAGGGCCTCCACACGGTGTGCCAGGAGGCCGGCTGTCCCAACATCTACGAGTGCTGGGAAGACCGCGAGGCGACGTTCCTCATCGGCGGTGACCAGTGCACCCGGCGGTGCGACTTCTGCCAGATCGACACCGGCAAGCCCGCCGAGTTCGACGCCGACGAGCCGCGCCGGGTCGCCGAGTCGGTGGCGACGATGGGCCTGCGCTACGCGACGGTGACCGGTGTCGCCCGCGACGACCTGCCCGACGGTGGCGCCTGGCTCTACGCGGAGACCGTCCGGCAGATCCACGGCCTGGTCGACGGCTGCGGCGTGGAGCTGCTCATCCCCGACTTCAACGGCGAGCCGAAGCTGCTCGGCGAGGTCTTCGAGGCCGGCCCCGAGGTGCTCGCGCACAACGTGGAGACCGTCCCGCGGATCTTCAAGCGGATCCGTCCCGCGTTCCGCTACGAGCGGTCCCTCGACGTGATCACGCAGGCCCGCACCGCCGGTCTCGTCACCAAGTCCAACCTGATCCTCGGCATGGGCGAGGAGCGGGCCGAGGTCACCCAGGCGCTGCGCGACCTGCACGACGCCGGCTGCGAGCTGGTGACGATCACGCAGTACCTGCGGCCGACGCCGCGGCACCACCCGGTGGAGCGCTGGGTGAAGCCCGAGGAGTTCGTGGAGCTGCGCGAGGAGGCTGAGCAGATCGGCTTCGCCGGCGTGCTCAGCGGGCCGCTGGTGCGCTCGTCGTACCGCGCCGGCCGCCTGTACCGGCAGGCCCTGGACAGCCGCGCGCTGAAGGCGTGACGGCTGGGCGCTGACGGTGTGGCGGCCGGGCGCTGAAGGTGTCGGTGGTTCCCACTAGAGTGGGAGGTATGGCAAAGGCCCAGGAGCCGGAGAAGGTCTCCTTCTTCACGCGGCTCAAGCAGATCGGCATGGTGTTCTCGTTCACCGCCAAGCGGGACAAGCTCTTCGTCCCGCTGGTCCTGGTGGTGGTCCTCGTGCCGCTCATCGCCGTCGGCGTGGCCATCGGCCTCGGCGTGTCCTGGGTGTGGGCGCCGATCGGCGTCCTGGCCGCGCTGCTGGGCACCGTCATCGTGCTCAACCTGCGCTCACAGAAGGCCATGATGCGCGAGGCCGAGGGGCAGCCGGGCGCGGCCGCCTCGATCATCGAGAACATGCGCGGCGACTGGCGGGTCACGCCCGCGATCGTCTCCACGACGCAGTTCGACATGGTGCACCTGGTCATCGGCCGGCCCGGCGTGATCCTCCTCGGCGAGGGCAACCCGAGCCGGGTCCGCGGCCTGATCAACCAGGAGCGCCGCCGCCTGGTGAAGGTCATCGGCAACGCGGACCTGCGCGACTTCGTGATCGGCAACGAGGAGGGTCAGCTGCCCCTCGCGAAGCTGCGCAACACGCTGGTCCGGCTGCCGCGCACGATCACCGGCAAGGACGTCAACGCGCTCGACAAGCGGCTCACGGCCCTGTCCGCGCGCCCGCAGATGCCGCGCGGCGCGATGCCGAAGAACATGAAGCCCCCGAAGGGCGCGTTCAAGGCGATGCGCGGCCGCTGAAAAGCGTTACGAAGCCGCCGGCTGGGTGCTCACGACCCACGAGCCGGCGGCTTTGTCGTGCAGCCCCCGGCCGTCCTTGTCCATGATCAGCGCCGGCACGAACAGCAGCAGCAACACGCCGCGCAGGATCGCCCGGGGCACGCCGATCGGGCCGCCTGTGGCCATTGACACACACCGGATGCGCATCAGCCGCATCCCGAGGGTCTGGGCGAAGAAGCCGAGGAACAGCCCGTACACCACCAGCAGCAGCCCCGGCGCGAGCCACGGCGCCTCGACCGGATCCGCGAACGCCCTGCTGATGAGCAGGCACAACAGCCAGTCGACGAAGATCGCGCCGAAGCGCCTGGACAGCGATGCCGCGGTGAGCTCCACGGCGGGCCAGCCTACCGGGCGTCTCACGGGTCGCCGTTCAGCGAATCCCCCACGGCGAAACACAGCGGAAACAATCGAGACATGCCTGGGCAATCGCGCGGTTCTACGGTCGCCTCCAACCAGCCACCTTCACACTGAAGTGATCACCACGAGACTGGTACTGCCTGCGACCTGGAGGACGAGTGTTCGCCAATTCTGACGAGCTGCTGCGATACGTGAAGGACGAGGGCGTCCGCTTCGTCGACATTCGCTTCTGCGACCTGCCGGGCGTCATGCAGCACTTCAATGTCCCCGCCGAGGCGTTCGACGAGAGCGTGTTCAGCGACGGTCTCGCGTTCGACGGTTCGTCCATCCGTGGCTTCCAGGCGATCCACGAGTCGGACATGATGCTGCTGCCCGACCCGACGTCCGCCTTCATCGACCCGTTCCGGATCGAGAAGACCCTGGCGCTCAACTTCTTCATCCACGACCCGTTCACGCGTGAGGCCTACTCGCGTGACCCGCGCAACGTGGCGAAGAAGGCCGAGGCGTACCTCGCGTCGAGCGGCATCGCCGACACCGCCTACTTCGGCCCCGAGGCCGAGTTCTACATCTTCGACTCGATCCGGCACGAGACGTCAGCCAACCAGGCCTACTACTACATCGACTCGGTCGAGGGCTGGTGGAACTCCGGCAAGGACGAGCCGGGCGGCAACCGCGGTTACAAGACCGCCTACAAGGGTGGCTACTTCCCGGTCCCGCCGGTCGACCACTACGCCGACCTGCGTGACCAGATCGTCCAGCGCCTCCTCGGCGCCGGCTTCGTCGTCGAGCGCTCGCACCACGAGGTCGGCACCGCCGGCCAGGCCGAGATCAACTACCGCTTCGGCACGCTGCTGCAGGCCGCCGACCAGCTCCAGCTCTTCAAGTACATCGTGAAGAACACCGCCTGGGCTGCCGGCAAGACCGCGACCTTCATGCCGAAGCCGCTCTTCGGCGACAACGGCTCCGGCATGCACACCCACCAGTCCCTCTGGCTGGGTGGCGAGCCGCTGTTCTACGACGAGGCCGGCTACGGCGGCCTGTCGGACACGGCCCGCTGGTACATCGGCGGCCTCCTGCACCACGCGCCGTCGCTGCTGGCCTTCACCAACCCGACGGTCAACTCCTACCGTCGCCTGGTCCCCGGCTACGAGGCCCCGGTCAACCTGGTCTACTCGCAGCGCAACCGCTCCGCGTGCACCCGCATCCCGGTCACCGGCACCAACGCCAAGGCCAAGCGCGTCGAGTTCCGCGTCCCGGACCCGTCGGCCAACGTCTACCTGGCCTTCGCGTCCATGCTGATGGCCGGCCTGGACGGCATCAAGAACAAGATCGAGCCGCCGGCCCCGATCGACAAGGACCTCTACGACCTCCCGCCGGAGGAGGTCGCCAACGTCCGGCAGGTCCCCGCCTCGCTCGACGAGGTCCTCGACACCCTCGAGGGCGACCACGGCTTCCTCCTCGAGGGCGGCGTGTTCACCCAGGACCTGATCGACACCTGGATCTCCTACAAGCGCGCCAACGAGGTCGACCCGGTCCGCCTGCGCCCGACCCCGCACGAGTTCGCCATGTACTACGACGTGTGATGTAGCGTCAGCGCTCTGATCCGGTTCTCGACCCGCTGCCAAACTCGCGGGAACAGACCCGGCACGACGCACGCAACGGCGGTCATGCCCGGCTCACAGCCGGCGTGACCGCCGTTTCGCGTCTCCAGGTACCCCTACCTACCCCCTCCGGCGAGCGAACGGATGCAGCCTGCCCGCTCACGCATGTCCGTGCCGAGGGTGATCACCTGCGCGAGCGGCCAAACCCCGGCCGGACGTCTTGCGGCTTTCCGCCCCCGACCGACCAGCCGCCAGCACGGCCAGGGCGGGGCGGCTCCGGCTGGACGAGGGGGTTCCGGCTGGACGGAGAGTTCAGCCGGCGCGGGTATCGGCGACCCGGCCGACGGCTTCGAGGTCGTCGACAGTAATCCCGACCGGCGGCGGCGAGTCCGTCGAGGGCGATCCCGACCCGGCGGCGAGTCCGTCGAGGGCGATCCCGACCCGGCGGCGAGTCCGTCGAGGGCGATCCCGACCTGCGACGGCACTACAGAGGCGGGACGAAGGTGCCGACGCCATCCAAGCGCGGCAACACGTGGACGTGCACCGCGACGCCACATGGCCGCTCGGCGACCTTGCCATGCGAGACGCAGCCCAGCGGCACGCCGGAGCGGGACCAAAGGCATCGACGCCGTCCAGGCGTACGTGGCAGTGCGCGGCAACGCGTGGACATGCACCGCAGCGCGACGTCGCGTCTCAGCGGCCTTGCCGTGCGTGATCCGGCCGGGCAGCACAACACGGGCGCGGCCGGTGGCGGTGACAACACACGACGGCCCGACAGCACGACAGCACGTGGAATGCACCGCGACACGACTTCGCAGCTCAGCAAGCTTGCCATGCGAGACCCAACCCGACAGCACAAACCGCGTGCGACCGGGAACCGGTGACGACGCACGACAGCGTGGCAGCGCCCGGCAACGCGGCAACTTGCACCGCGGCGGGGCGTTGCAGCTCAGCGAGATTGCCGGGCGGGACACGGTCAGGCGGCGCGGCGCGGGTGTGGCCGGTGGTGGTGCCGACCTGCGCGAGACCCGGCGCGGGCGTGCGGGACCTGGGTGGCGATGCGGGCGGCGAGAAGCCGGCCGTGACCGACGTGACCTTCGACCCCGAGGCGAAGCGACCCGCGGATCCGGGTGCACCGGGACCGGCGGCCGTCCGAAGGACGGGTGGCGCGGTCAGCCGTAGCGTTCGGTCCGGATGCTTCTGGTGTCGTGGCCGAGGGCGACCATGATGTCGGCGACGGTCTCCACGAAGCCGGTCGGGCCGCAGACGAAGACCGCGGGGGCGAAGTCGGCCGGCCAGGCGTGGGTGTTGACGTCGGCGACGCCGACCCGGGAGCCGCGCACCCTGGTGTGGACGAACCGCACGTCGAGACCGCGGTCGTCACGGGCGCGCTGCCGGAGCTCGTCGGCGTAGATGACGTCCTGCGGGGTGCGCACCGAGTAGAGCAGCCGGAACGGGGTCCGCACGCCGTGTGCCGCCCGGGACCGGATCATCGCCATCAGCGGGACGATGCCGGAGCCGCCCGCGACCAGCTGCACCGGCGCGGGGTCGGTGTGCCGCCACACGAACCAGCCGCCGACCGGCCCGCGCAGCTCGATGGGCTGCCCGATGTCGTAGACGTCGGCGAGGAACGGGCTGACCTCGCCGTCGTCGAGCCGCTGCACGGTGATCTCCAGGGCACCCGCTGCGGCGGGACCCGACGCCGACGCGATCGAATAGCTGCGCTGTGCCGTGTACCCGTCCTCGGCGGTCAACCGCACGTCGACATGCTGGCCCGGTAGGTGCCCCGGCCAGTCCGGCACATCGAAGACCAGGGTCCGCGCCGACGACGTCTCCCAGCGCGCCGCCGTCAGCGTCGCCTTCCGCCAGGTCAGTCGCCCTCCGCTGCGCTCCGGCCGCCTGACCTCCGGACTGTGCCCATGCTGCACGGCTCCTCCGCTCCGCTCCAGACCGTTCAGTCGCCCTGGTACCGCTGCTCGCGCCATGGGTCTCCGTAGTCGTGGTAGCCGGCCGTCTCCCAGAAGCCCGGCTCGTCCTCCAGCATCAGCCGCAGGCCGTGCACCCACTTCGCGGACTTCCAGAAGTACAGGTGCGGGACGAGCAGCCGCGCGGGGCCGCCGTGCTCGGGGGTGAGCGGCTCGTCGTCGTAGCGGTAGGCCACCCACGCCTGGCCGTCGAGGAGGTCTTCCAGGGGGAGGTTGGTGGTATACCCGTCGTAGGAGTGCGCCATCACGAAGTCGGCGGCCGACTCGACGTCCTCCATGAGTGTGTCGATCGACACGCCCCGCCAGCCGGTCCCCAGCTTCGACCACTTGGTGACGCAGTGGATGTCGACGGTGACGTCCTCGTGTGGCAGCGCGGTGAACTCCGCCCACGTCCACGTCGTCTGCGCCCCGGACTCGGTGGTGATGACGAACTCCCACCGGTCCGTGCTCAACCGAGGCGTCGGCCCGGCGGACAGCACAGGGAAGTCATGGGCGAGATACTGCCCCGGCGGCAGGTCAGGCTCCTGCGCCCGCCGCTTGCCAGCAAACCCCGGGGTCACGAAACTCATGCAGCCATCCTGCCCCAGCCACAACCCCACGCCATCAGTCAAAAGACTGGTCAGCGCGTGACGTGAGGCAGCCCACGGTCGTGTCCAGCTCAGCCTGCGCGCCGAGCACCACCGTCTCCTGCCCGGCCCCGTGCCCGATCCGCAGCCCGCCCAGCACCGGCACCCCCAGACCGCCGAGAAACGCGCGCAGCACGTCCACGACCGTCGGTCCCGCGCCCACGCAGTCCGTGAACTGCCCCACAGCCACCCCCGCGACGCCTTCGAACGCGCCCGCCCGCCGCAGGTGCGTCAGCATCCGGTCCACCCGGTACGGTGCCTCGCCGACGTCCTCCAGCACCATGATCTTCCCGGTGAACGAGGGCATGTCGACGGTGCCTGCCGTGCTGGCCAGCATCGAGAGGTTCCCGCCCAGCAGCACCCCACGGACCACCGGGCCGGGCACCGTCACCGCGCTCGTCTCCTCGTCGTCGCTCGCGTACGACCGCAGCGGCCCCGACGTGAACAGCGCGGCCCGCAACGACTCCGCCGAGGAGGCCGGCAGGCGGTCGTCGAACCACGCACCGCCCGGCCCGTGCACGCTCGCCCACCCGGCCCGCCGCCACACCGCGAGCTGCAGCGCGGTGATGTCGGAGAACCCGACCAGATGCCTCGGCCCGCCCAGGCGCAGCCCGTCGACGACGCGTTGTGCGCCGTACCCGCCTCTCGTACACACGACGGCGCGGATCTCGGGATCCTCGAACGCGTCGTTGAGGTCGCTGAGCCGGTCGTCGTCGGACCCGGCCAGGTAACCGCTCCGGTCGAACACGTGCCGGCCCGCGCGGACCTGAAGCCCCCAGCCCGACAGCAGCTCGATGCCGCGGGCCACCCGGTCCGGCCTGGTCGGGCCCGACGGTGACACCAGTCCGACCACGTCTCCGCGTCGCAGCTCTCGCACGCCGTTATTGTCGGGTCGTGACGATCGAAGGGTCCCCGCGGGGACGGGTGGCGCTCGTGGTGGAGAACGACCCCAGCGACGGCCTGGCGCGCCTCGGCGGCTGGCTGACCGGCGGCGGCCTGGAGCTGGCCGTCGTCCGCCCGCACGCCGGTGAGGAGCTGCCCGCCGACCTGGAGGGGTATGCCGCGCTCGTCGTGCTCGGCGGCGAGCAGGACGCGTTCCCCGGGCCCGGCGGGGAGCGGGCCGCGCCGTGGTTCGCCCAGCTGGAAGGCCTGCTGCGCAAAGCGGTCCGGCACAAGGTGCCGACCCTCGCGATCTGCCTGGGCGCGCAGCTGCTCGCGCAGGCACACGGCGGCACGGTCGAGCGCAGCTCCGCCGGCCCGGAGATCGGGGTGCGGCTCGTCGCCCGCCGCGACGTCGCCGACAACGACCCGGTGTTCGCCGCGGTGCCGTTCGCCCCGGACGTGCTGCACTGGCACCGCGACGAGATCGTCGAGCTGCCCGTCACCGCGACGCTGCTCGCCGCGTCCACCCACTACCCGGTGCAGGCGTTCCGGATCGGGCCGTCCGCGTGGGGCCTGCAGTTCCACATCGAGTGCGACCTGGAGATGTTCGCCGCGTGGGCGATGGACGGCGTCGGCACGCTGGGCGAGCTCGGCATCGATCCGATCGAGCTGCTCGAGAGCGTCGAGGCGGCGCTGCCGGACGTCGCCGAGGTGTGGCAGCCGTTCGTGGAGCGGTTCGCGGCCGTCGCGCTGGGCCGGACCCCCCGCGGCGACGGCGGCCTGCGGTCCCTGCCGCTGCTGGGGCCCGCCTGATGCCCCCCGCCGGTCACCTCGCCCGGTTCGGGTTCACCGACGACGCCCGCTCCTCCGCGCTCGCCGGCCCCGAGGGGCTGCGGCTGTGGGACGCCGAGGCGCGCCGGCCCGTCGACGACGCCGCCGCGACGCTGCTCGACACGCTGTACTTCGCCGCCGACCCCGACCTGGCGCTGTTCCAGCTGCACCGGCTCGTCGAGGCGGCCGGGGAGGAGGTCCGCGAGGCCGTCCTCACCGACCGGTCGCTGCGGCAGCGGCTCATCGGGGTGCTCGGCGTGTCCGCGACCCTCGGCGACCTGCTCGTCGCCAACCCCGACGAGTGGAAGGAGCTGCGCGGCGAGCAGAACAAGCGCCCCGCCGGCTTCGCGACCCGCGACGTGTCGACCGTGCCGTCGTTGCGCAGCTCGTACCGGCGGGAGCTGCTGCGCATCGTCGCGGCCGACCTGACGGGTGCTGCGGACGTCGACGTCACGATGCGCCGCCTCACCGAGCTCGCCGACGCCACACTGGCCGCCGCCCTGGCGATCGTCCAGGTCGAGCACCCGTCCTTCGCCGACGTCTGCACGTTGTCGGTCGTCGCGATGGGCAAGTGCGGCGGGCGGGAGCTCAACTACGTCAGCGACGTCGACGTCGTGTTCGTCTGCGAGCCGGTCGGCGGCGCCGACGTCGAGGCCGCGATGCGGGCCGGCAGCACCCTCGCCGCCGGGATGATGGAGATCTGCGGCTTCGTCGCCTGGCCCGTCGACGCCGCCCTGCGCCCCGAGGGCAGCCGAGGTGCGCTGGTGCGGACCGTCGCCTCGCACCTCGCGTACTACCGCAAGTGGGCGAAGACGTGGGAGTTCCAGGCGCTGCTGAAGGCCCGGCCCGCCGCCGGCGACCTGGAGCTCGGCGCCCGCTGGCTGGCGGAGCTGCAGCCGCTGATCTGGTCCGCCGCCGAGCGCCCCGAGGCCGTCGACGAGGTCCGCGCGATGCGCCGCCGGATCATCGAGCAGATCCCGCGCAGCGAGCTCGACCGGGAGATCAAGCGCGGCCCGGGCGGGCTGCGCGACATCGAGTTCGCGGTGCAGCTGCTGCAGCTCGTCCACGGCCGCGCCGACGAGTCGCTGCGCACCCCGACCACGATCGCCGGCCTGCGGGCCCTCATCGAGGGCGGGTACGTCGGCCTCGCCGACGGTGAGGCGCTGCTGCGCGCGTACCGGTTCCTGCGCACCGTCGAGCACCGCCTCCAGCTGCAGCGCCTCCGGCGCACCCACACGGTGCCCGACGACCCGGCCGCGCTGCGCTGGCTCGCGCACGCCCTCGGCTACCGTCCCAACGCCGCGCGCGACGCCGTCGAGTCCTTCAGGGCCGACTGGGTCCGGCACGCGCAGGAGGTACGGCGGCTGCACGCGAAACTCCTCTACCGTCCGCTGCTGGAGGCGGTCGCCCGGGTCCCCAGCGAGCAGCTGCGGCTCACCGCGACCGCCGCCATGGCCCGCCTCGAACTGCTCGGCTTCGCCGACCCGGCCGGGGCGCTGCGCCACATCGAGTCCCTCACCGGCGGTGTCTCCCGCACCGCGGCGATCCAGCGGCAGCTCCTGCCGGTCCTGCTCAGCGAGTTCGCCGACGCCCCCGAGCCCGACCGCGGGCTGCTGGCCTACCGGCAGGTCTCCGACAAACTCGGCAACACCCCCTGGTACCTGCGGCTCCTGCGCGACGAGGGCCCGGTCGCGCTGCGCCTGGCCCGGCTGCTCGCCCTGTCCCGCTACGTCACCGAGCTGCTCGTCCACGACCCGGAGGCGCTGCGGCTGCTCGCCGACGACGCCGAGCTCGTCCCGCGCACCGCCGCCCAGCTCGCGACGCAGTTCGCCGCCGCCGCGGCCCGCCACGACCACCCCGAGACCGCGATCAACGCCGTCCGCGCCTCCCGCCGCCGCGAGCTCTTCCGCATCGCCTGCGCCGACCTGCTCGGCTTCCTCGACGTCTCCGCCGTCGGCGAGGCCCTGTCCGCCGTCATCGACGCCACGCTGCGGGCGACCCTCGACGTCACGTCGGCGCCGGCCGCCGATCGCGGCCTCGAGTTCGCGATCATCGGCATGGGCCGGCTCGGCAGCGAGGAGACCAGCTACCCGTCGGACGCCGACGTCCTCTTCGTCTACGAACCACCGGCCGGCATGGCCGACGACGCCGCCAGCGGGCTCGCCCTCACCGTCGCCGAGGACCTGCGCCGCCTCCTCGCCCGGCCCGCCCCCGACCCGCCGCTCGGCGTCGACGCCGACCTGCGCCCCGAGGGCCGTCAGGGGCCGCTGGTGCGCAGCCTCTTCGCGTACCGGCAGTACTACGCCCGCTGGTCGAAGGTGTGGGAGGCGCAGGCCCTGCTCCGCGCCCGCCACGTCGCCGGCTCCGCGGGCCTCGGCGGACGGTTCCTGGAGCTCGCCGACACGATGCGCTTCCCTGACGGCGGCCTCACCCGCGACCAGATCCACGAGATCCGCCGCCTGAAGGCCCGCGTCGACTCCGAACGCCTCCCCCGCGGCGCCGACCCCGCCACGCACACGAAACTCGGCCGCGGCGGCCTCGCCGACGTGGAGTGGACCGTGCAGCTGCTGCAGCTCCTGCACGGCCGGACCGTCCCCGGCCTGCGCACCACCCGCACCCTGTCGGCCCTGGCCGCCGCCACCGACGCCGGCCTCGTCGACCCGGCGGACGCCGCCGCGCTGCGCGCCGGCTGGGAGCAGGCCTCGCGCGTCCGGAACCTGCTGACCCTGGTCCGCGGCCGCGCCACCGACCAGCTCCCCCGCCAGGGCCCCGACCTGGCGGCGGTGGCGAGGATCCTGGGCGGCGTGGAGCCGCAGGAGTTCCTGGACGAGTACCTGCGCGTCGCCCGCCGGGCCCGCCAGTCCGTCGAACGCGTCTTCGCGGCCTGACCCAGGGACGGGGGCGAGCATGGTGGTCTTCCGTGAGGACGAGGCGTGCCGTCAGCTGGCACGGGTCCACGGCTGGGACCCCGCCGCCCTCGACGCCGCCCGCGAGCACGCGCTGGCCCGGAACCTGCGGTGCGTGTGGGAAGGGCCGTGGAAGGCTGCCCCGGCCGGCGGCACCGGGCCCGCGGCGTGGCCGGGATCGCGCGGGACGGCACCGGGTGGGCCCGGCTGGAGGTCGCGACCAGCGCCGGCACGCCGGTCGCCCGCAGCGAGGGGGCACCGGCGTCGTGCGACACGGCGGACCTTCGATGGCTGTGCCGGACAGTACGGTGGAACTCGCCGACCCAGGTCACGATGGTGGCCGCCGTCGATCCCTACGGCTGGCGGCCGCAGGGGCTGCTGACGGTCAGCACCGCCGGCGACGCCCCGCCGCCGCCCCGCCGGGAGGCGCGCTTCCACCCGCCGCGCCGCCCGGCGTGACCCGTACGACTACATGATGCCGAGGTAGCGCTCGCGCTCGAACGGGGTGACGACGCGGCGGTACTCTTCCCACTCGGTGCGCTTGTTCTTCAGGAAGAAGTCGAAGACGTGCTCGCCGAGGACCTCGGCGACCAGCTCCGAGCCGGCCATGGCGTCGACGGCCTGGGACAGGTTCTCCGGCAGCGACTCGTAGCCGGCGGCGCGGCGCTCGCCGTCGGTGAGGGCCCACACGTCGTCCTCGGCGCCCGGGGGCAGCTCGTAGCCCTGCTCGATGCCGCGCATGCCGGCGCCGAGCATGACGGCGTAGGCGAGGTAGGGGTTCGTGGCCGAGTCGAGCGAGCGGACCTCGACGCGGGCCGAGTTGGGCTTGCCGTAGGCGGGGACGCGGACCAGGGCGGAGCGGTTCGTGTGGCCCCAGCAGACGTACGCGGGCGACTCGGTGATCCGGTTCGGCACCGACTGCGGGAAGAGCCGCTTGTAGGAGTTGACCCACTGGTTGGTGATCGCCGTGTACTCCCGCGCGTGCACCAGCAGGCCGGCGATGAACGCCTGGCCGACCTTCGACAGCTTCATCGGGTCGCTCGCGTCGTGGAACGCGTTGCGCTCGCCCTCGAACAGCGACAGGTGCGTGTGCATGCCGCTGCCGGGCTGGTCGGTGAACGGCTTCGGCATGAAGGTGGCGTGCACCCCGTGGGAGAGCGCGACCTCCTTGATGACGTGCCGGAAGGTCATGATGTTGTCGGCGGTGGTCAGCGCGTCCGCATACCGCAGGTCGATCTCCTGCTGGCCGGGCGCGACCTCGTGGTGGCTGAACTCGACCGAGATGCCGATCCGCTCCAGGGCGAGGACCGCCTGGCGGCGGAAGTCGCGGGCGACGGCGTGGGTGGTGTGGTCGAAGTAGCCGCCGGTGTCGACCGGGACCGGCAGCGAGCCGTGCTCACCCAGCGACTCGAGCAGGAAGAACTCGATCTCGGGGTGGGTGTAGAAGGTGAAGCCCTTCTCCGCCGCCCGCGACAGGGCCCGGCGCAGCACGTGGCGCGGGTCGGCCCACGACGGCGAGCCGTCGGGCAGGGTGATGTCGCAGAACATGCGGGCGCTCTCCCCCGACATGCCACCCTCGAACGGGAACACCTGGAACGTGGTCGGGTCCGGCTTCGCGACCATGTCCGACTCGTACACCCGGGCGAAGCCCTCGATCGCCGAGCCGTCGAAGCCGATGCCCTCCTCGAACGCCGACTCCAGCTCGGCCGGCGCGACCGACACGCTCTTCAGCGTGCCGAGCACGTCGGTGAACCACAGACGTACGAAGCGGATGTCGCGCTCTTCGAGCGTCCGGAGCACGAACTCCTGCTGACGGTCCACGGTGGTTCCCCCACGAGCTGCGGTATTCGGCTGATTCGGGCAAGTCTCGCCCGGACGTATTACGCCCAAGTTACCGGACCAGCCCATCCTGCCCCGCACTGGAGTGAACGTCACAGGAGCACCGGGTCCGGCGTTGGTCCACACTTGAGGCATGCCACGGTTGCGCCTCGCGCTCGCCCAGATCGACCCGACCGTCGGGGACCTCCCCGGCAACTCGTCCCTGGTGCACGGCTGGACCAGCAAGGCCGCCGGTGCGGGCGCGCACGTCGTCGCGTTCCCGGAGATGATGCTGACCGGGTATCCGGTCGAGGACCTCGTGTTCCGCCGGTCCTTCGTCGCCGCCTCCAAGCGGGCCGTCGCCGACCTCGCCGCCCAGCTCGCGACCGACGGCCTCGGCGAGACCGTCGTCATCGTCGGCTATCTCGACGCCGACGAGGTCGGCCCGCGCAACGCGCTCGCGGTGCTGCACCGCGGCGCGCAGGTCGCCACGTACTTCAAGCACCACCTGCCCAACTACGGCGTCTTCGACGAGGACCGTTACTTCGAGCCGGGTGACTCGCTCACCGTCATCCGGGTCGGCGGGGTCGACATCGCCCTCACCATCTGTGAGGACCTGTGGCAGGAGGGCGGCCCGTTCGCGGTCGCCGCGGCCGCGAAGGTCGGCCTGGTCGTCAACATCAACGGCTCGCCGTACGAGCTGAACAAGGACGACACCCGCCTGGCGCTCGTCGCCCGCCGGGCCGCGGAGGCCCGGGCGACCGTCGCCTACGTCAACACCGTCGGCGCGCAGGACGAGCTGGTCTTCGACGGCGACTCGATGGTCGTGCGCCCCGACGGGTCGCTGATCGCCCGGGCGCAGCAGTTCGCCGAGCAGCTCATGGTGCTCGACCTGGACCTGCCCGCCGCGGAGCCGGCCCCGCCCGTCGTCGAGGACGCCGAGATGCGGGTCGTCAACGTCCTCATCTCCGACAGCGTCATGGCGAGCGACCAGCCGGCGCCCGCCCCGGAGATCGCCGCCCGCGTCACCGACGAGGCCGAGATCTGGCAGGCGCTCGTCCTCGGCCTGCGGGACTACGTGCGCAAGAACGGCTTCCGCGGCGTCGCGGTCGCCCTCTCCGGCGGCATCGACTCCGCCGTCGTCACCGCCATCGCCTGCGACGCCCTCGGCCCGGACAACGTCACCGCGGTGTCGCTGCCGAGCGCCCACTCCTCGCAGCACTCCAAGGACGACGCCGAGGACATGGCCCGCCGCACCGGCCTGGACTACCGGGTCGAGCCGATCCAGCCGATGGTCGACGGCTTCCTGGCCAACATGGCGCTGTCCGGCCTCGCCATGGAGAACCTGCAGGCCCGCGTCCGCGGCGTCGTCATGATGGCCATCTCCAACCAGGAGGGCCCCCTCGTCCTCACCACCGGCAACAAGAGCGAGCTCGCGGTCGGGTATTCCACGCTGTACGGCGACTCCGTCGGTGCGTTCAACCCGCTGAAGGACGTGCCGAAGACGCTGGTCTGGAAGCTCGCCCGCTGGCGCAACGAGGAGGCCGAGCGCCGCGGCGACGTGCCGCCGATCCCCGAGCGCTCCATCACCAAACCGCCGAGCGCCGAGCTGCGCCCCGGCCAGCTCGACTCCGACTCGCTCCCCGACTACGAGGTCCTCGACGCCATCCTCGCCGGCTACGTCGACGGCGACCTCGGCCGCGACGACCTGATCGCCGCCGGCCACGACCCCGCCGTCGTCGACCGCATCCTGCGCCTGGTCGACCTCGCCGAGTACAAGCGCCGCCAGAGCGCCCCCGGCACGAAGATCTCCATCAAGGCCTTCGGCCGCGACCGGCGCCTCCCCATCACCAACCGCTTCCGGGAGACCCCCTCCTGACGCCACCGCTTGGCTGGGCCGGTTATGTCGGCTCGCTGCGCTCCCCGACATAACCGAAATTTCGGATATGTTCGCGCAGCGGACATGTCCGGGGAGATTCCGCGCAGCCGACTCATCGCGGGCGGCCGGAGCCCCGGGCCTCACGGCGCAGAGGATCCGCCGCCACGGACGCGACACAGTGCACAAGCCGGCGCCACGGCGCAGGCCGGACCCGATCGCAGTCGCCATCGACACCGCCGGGCCCACAGCACATCGACCCTCTCCTCGCAGCGGACGGGCGGGGCCGGTTATGTCGGCTCGCTCCGCTCCCCGACATAACCGAAATTTCGGGTATGTTCGCGCAGCGGACATACCCGGGGAGAGGCCGTGCGGCGGACATATCCGGGGAGAAGCCGTGCGGCGAACCTGTCGGCGAGGATCCGCACCACAAGCGCGACAGACCTGCGGCGACGACGCCAGGTCGCCGCTCCGCGCCGTTCGCTCCGACACGACGCCGAGTCGGGGTGGCCGCGGAATGCACGCGTGAGCGGCATCCTGCCGCGCGTCAGCGCAGGCAGTGCGCCGCGCAGCGGCGCATTGGGGTGCGGGTGAGAATCCCCGCCGGGACCCGCCGCGCCAGCGGTGGGGGCGGAAGCGCGGTGACCTCGGCCTGCCGCGCCAGCGGCGGGCCGAGCTCAGTGAGATTCAGCATCCGCCCTGCCGGAAGGCGGAATGCGGTGCGACCATCGGGGGGTAAGGCCCGGGGACCCCACGACGGGGCCTCGAGGAACCCGAAGGAGGACAGTGATGTCCGAGGTTCAGTCGCTGTACGGCGGTGCCGTCAACCGCCGGGTGCGCACCAGGGACCTGCTCGCCGCCAAGGAGCGCGGGGAGCGGTGGCCGATGCTGACGTCGTACGACCAGTACACGGCGGGCATCTTCGACGAGGCCGGCATCCCGGTCCTGCTGGTCGGTGACTCGGCCGCCAACAACGTGTACGGCTACGCCTCGACCGTGTCGGTCACCGAGGACGAGCTGCTGCCCCTCGTCAGGGCCGTGGTCCGGTCCACGAAGCGGGCGCTCGTCGTCGGTGACCTGCCGTTCGGCTCGTACGAGGAGGGGCCGGCGCAGGCGCTGCGGACCGCGGTGCGGTTCATGAAGGAGGGCGGCTGTCACGCCGTCAAGCTGGAGGGTGGCGTGCGGGTCGCGCCGCAGATCGCCGCGCTGACCGGGGCCGGGATTCCGGTGATGGCGCACATCGGGTTCACGCCGCAGAGCGAGCACACCATCGGCGGGTACCGGGTGCAGGGCCGCGGGGACGCCGCCGACGAGGTGGTCGCGGACGCGCACGCGGTCGCGGATGCCGGCGCGTTCGCGGTGGTCCTGGAGATGGTGCCGGGTGAGGTCGCGAAGCGCGTCACCCACGAGCTGCGGATCCCCACGGTCGGCATCGGCGCGGGCGCCGAGACCGACGCGCAGGTGCTCGTCTGGCAGGACATGGCGGGGCTGCGCACCGGCAGGACGCCGCGGTTCGTGAAGCAGTACGCGGACCTGGCCGGCGTCCTCGGCGACGCGACCCGGGCGTTCGCCGACGAGGTGCGCTCCGGGGTCTTCCCGGCCCAGGAGCACACCTTCTAGCGGTCCGCCCGGGGAACACGTCCTCCAGCGGTCCGCGGGGCAGCAGCCCGTACAGAAGCGGCAAACGCGAACGTCGGAACGTGAAGTGCGTGACCGGCTGGCGCAGGTCCTGCGACATCTGCGCCAGTTCGGTCGCGCTGCCCTGACAGGCCGCTACAGCGAGACCTCGAGCTTCTCCAGGCCTCTGATCACGAACCCCGGCTTCCACTGCGGCTCCCGTTCCAGCCGCAGGCCGGGCGCCTTCGCCAGCAGCGCGCCGAACGACGCGGCGAGCTCGATCCGCGCGAGCGGGGCGCCCAGGCAGTAGTGGATTCCGGCGCCGAAGGAGATGTGCGGGTTGTCGCGGCGCTCGATGTCCAGGCGCTCCGGGTCGCTGAACACGGCCGGGTCGTGGTTCGCCGAGCCGAACAGCAGCGCCACCTCCTGGCCTTTGCGAATGGTGTGCCCGCGCACCTCGATGTCCTCGAGCACCCACCGTTCGAACATCTGCAGCGGCGTGTCGTAGCGCATCAGTTCTTCGAGCGCCGTCGGTACCAGTGCGGTATTTGTCCGAAGTTTTTGCAGTTGCTCCGGATTGCGGAACAGGGCCCACCATCCGTTGCCCGTCACATTGACGGTCGCCTCATGCCCGGCGTTGAGCAGCAGCACACAGGTGCCGATGAGCTCGTCCTCGCTGAGGCCTTCGACCGCGGTGAGGGCGCTGATCAGGTCGTCCTGCGGGTCGCCGGCGCGACGCCGGGCCAGGGTGCGCAGGTAGTCGGAGAACTCCTCCGCGGCGCGGACCGCCGCGGCCGCCGTCTCCCGCGGCGGATTCAGCTCGTACATGCCGCAGATCGCCGCCGACCAGGGTCGCAGCAGGTGCCGGTCCGGCTCGGGAATGCCGAGCAGCTCGGCGATGACGGTCACCGGGAGCGGCTCGGCGACCTCCGCGATCAGGTCACCGCCGCCCTTGGCGACGAACGCGTCGACGAGGCCGTCGGCGAGCCGCTGCACCACGGGGCGCAGCGCCTCGACCCGCCGCGGCGTGAACGCCTGCGACACGAGCCGCCGCAGCCGGGTGTGGTCCGGCGGCTCGCGGTCGAGCATGCCGTTGTTGTTGAGCTTCCAGAACGGGTCGTCCTCCGCCGGCGGCGGCGTGCGCCCCATCTCCTCGTGCGTGGCGACGTGCAGGTAGGTGCGGCCGAGCCGGCGGTCCCGCAGCAGCGCGTTGACGTCCTCGTGCCGCGACACGAGGAACTGGCCGCTCGGCTCGAACCAGACGACCGGGTCCTGCTCCCGCAGCCGCCGGTACGCGTCGTAAGGGTGCGCGACGAACGCCGGCGACCACGGGTCGAAGGTGCTCACAGGTCCGTCACCCGCACGCCGGCGTGAACCTTGTACCGCTTGTTGATCGCGATCAGGTTGGCCGTGAGCGCCTCCACCTGCCCCGCGTTGCGCAACCGCCCCGCGAACACGCCCCGCATGCCGTCGACCTTCTCGGCGATGGCCTGCACCTGCAGCGCCGCGTCGCGGTCGTCGCCGAGGACGAGCACGTCCAGGTCGATCTTCGCGATCTCCGGGTCGGTCAGCAGCGCGGCGCTGACGTGGTGGAACGCGGCGCACACCCGCGCCTCCGGCAGCAGCGTCGCCGCCTGCTCGGCGGCGCTGCCCTCGGCCACCGGCAGCGAGTACGGCCCCTGCTTGTCGAACCCGAGCGGGTTGACACAGTCGACCACGATCTTGCCGCCGGTCAGGTGCGGCGCCAGCTCGGCGACCGTCGACTCGTGGCCCTCCCACGGCACCGCGATGACCACGACGTCGGCCTGGCAGGCGAAGGTGTTGTCGCCGCCCTCCGCCTGCTGCTGGACACCCGGCAGCGCGTTGAGCTCCTCGGCGGCCTGCGCCCCGCGCTCCGTGGAACGCGAACCGAGGACGACCCGCAGGCCGGCCCTGGCGAACCGGTACGCGAGCCCGCGCCCCTGCGGGCCGGTGCCGCCGATGATGCCGATCCGCAGCGCCGAGACGTCGGGCAGTTCGATCTGGTCGTAGGTCATGACTCAAGTCTTACCGTGCTGAAGAGCACCTTGCGGCTGGCGGGGTCCGCAGCTGTGAGGATTACCCGGATCCGCTCCCCCAGCGGCAGCCCGTCGCCCTCGCAGCGGGCCCGGACCGGCGGCTCGTCGAGGGCGATGTCCGCCCGGTGCTTCTCGACGTCCAGCACCGCCGCGTCGAACTCCTCCCCGATGCGGTGCTGCAGCAGGACGGCCTCCACGAGGTCGACCGCGCCCCGCTCGGCGGCGTTGGCGACCCGGTCGGTGCGGCTCATGACCTCCGGCAGCCGGGGCAGCGCCTCCCGCGCCCACCCCGGCACCTCGGTGCCGTTGTGCAGGGCCAGGCAGACCTCGGTGACATACCGGTCGGCGAGCCGCCGCAGCGGTGCGGTGACGTGGGCGTACGGGGCGGCGACGGCACCGTGCAGCGGCTGCTCCGGCCGCGCGCCGTCGAACGGGGTGTAGCCGGCGCCGCGCATCATCTCGGCGGCCTGGTCGATGAGCGCCGCCGCCCGCGGGTCCATCGGGTCGAGCGCCGCGATGACCTCACCCGGACCCTGCCCTTCGGGCCACTCCAGACGCAGCGCCTTCGCCGCCAGCCGCAGCTTGCGCACCGCCTCCTCCTCCGGCGGCGGCATGGTGCGCAGCAGCCCGACGCCGTGCTCGAGCATGATCTGCGCGGCGGCCATGCCCGTCAGCAGCGAGATCTGCGCGTTGTACTCCTCGACCGGCACCGGCCCGCGGATGGCGAGCCGCCAGCCGTCGCCGTCGGGCTCGATCTCCTGCTCGGGCATCGGCAGGTTGATCGCCCCGCGCTCCAGGCCCTTCTGTACCAGCAGCTTGCCGATCTCCGGCAGGCTCGCGATCGACGGGTGCACGGTGCCGGCGTCGACATCGCGCTGGACCTGCTCGTAGCTGAGCTTCGCGCGGCTGCGGACGGTCGCCCTGCGCACGTCGACCGCCGTGGTGGTGCCGCTCTGGTCGATGTCGATCGTCCACAGCACGGCCGGCCGGTCCTGGTCCGGCAGCAGGCTGGCGGCGCCCTCGCTGAGCACCGCCGGGTGCAGCGGGACCTTGCCGTCCGGCAGGTACACCGTCTGCCCCCGCCGCCAGCTCTCCTGCTCGATCGCGGGCGCGCCGCTGGTGAACGCGGCGACGTCGGCGATGGCGTAGTACACCCGATAGCCGCCGTCGGTGCGCTCCAGGAGCAGCGCCTGGTCGAGGTCCTTGGACGTCGGGGGGTCGATCGTCACGAACTCGAGCGCCGTGCGGTCCTCCCGGTCGTCGTGCGGGTCCTTGGCGGCGGCTTCCGCCTCCCGGTCGGCCGCGTCGGGGAAGCCGGTGGGCAGGTCGAGCTCTCGGCGCAGCCCGGAGAAGTCGATGCGGGCGGCTCGGATACGTCGTAAGGCCACGGCACAGTCTTACCACCGGCACCCCGTCACACGGCAGCGCCACGGCCCTTCGTGCGGACCGTGGCGCTGCTGTGGCTGGTTCCTGTCGTTACCGGCTGCCTGCCGGCCGCGTGCCTGCCGCGCCCTTACGGGCGGGCGAGGCTCGCCCAGTCCTCGGGCGTCATGCTCGAGGCCTCTTCGACGTTGTTGCCGTTCTCGCGGCCGGGGATCGCCTCGGTGGCGGCGCCACCGGCGGGCGCCATCGAGGCACCCTCGACGTCACCGGCGCTGCCCGCGTCGAGCCCACCCTCGGACACGACGGCCGGCGGGGTCGCCGCCTCCACCGTCTCGGCGGCTGGCGCGCTCTGCGTGCCGGCTTCCGGCGTGGCCGGTTCCTGGGCCGGGGCTGGCGTTTCGGGGGCCTCCCGCTCCGCCGCCGCGGTCGTGCTCGGCGCCGCCTTGGTGGCCTTGCTCGGCGTGGCCTTGCTGGCCGCGGTCTTGCTCGGCGTGGCCTTCTTGGCCGCGGCCTTGGTGGCCTTGGCCGTCTTCGCCGGGGCCTGCGCCGCTGCCGACTCGGTCGCTGCCTTGTCGGTCGCCGCCGGCTCGGTCGTCGCCGGGGCCGCCTCGGTCGTCGCCGGGGTCGCCTCCGTCGCTGCCGGCGCGGTCTCGGCCGGCTCCGGGGTGGCCTTGGCCGCGGCGGTCTTGGCCGCCTTGGCCGGGGCTGCCTTCGCCGTCGTGGCCTTCGCCGTCTTCGCCGGGGCTGCCTTGGCCGCCTTCGCCGCCTTGGCCGGGGCCGCCTTCGCCGCGGTCTTGCTCGGCGCCGCCTTGGCGGTGGTGGCCTTGGCCGCGGGGGCCGTGGCGGTGGCGGGCGTCGCCGGCGTCTCCGCAGCGGTCGCCGCCGTGCTCGTGGCCGTGGCCGCCTTCGCCGGGGCCGCCTTGGCACCGGTCGACTTCGCGGCGGTCGCCTTCGCGGTCTTCGCCGGGGCCGTCTTCGTGGCCGGGGCGGCCTTGGCGGTGGTCGCCTTGGCAGCCGTCGACTTGGCGGTGGTCGCCTTGGCAGCTGCCTTCGCCGGGGCCGCCGCCGTCTTGGCCGGGGCCGCCTTCGCCGCCGTAGCCTTCGCCGTCTTCGCGGGGGCCGCCTTCGCCGCCGTGGCCTTCGCCGTCTTCGCGGGAGCCGCCTTCGCCGTGGCCTTGGCCGCCGTCGACTTCGCGGCGGTGGCCTTGCTCGCCGTGGCCTTCGTGGCCGCGGGCGTCGCCTTGGCCGTGGCCGCCTTCGCCGGAGCCGCCTTCGCCGTGCTCTTCGCAGCGGTGGCCTTCGCCGCCGTCGCCTTCGCAGCGGTGGACTTGGCAGCCGACTTGGCCGGAGCCTTCGCCGGGGCCGCCTTGGCGGTGGCCGCCTTCGCGGCGGTGGCCTTCGCGGTCTTCGCCGGGGCAGCCTTCGCCGCCGTGGCCTTGGCCGTCTTGGCCGGGGCAGCCTTCGCCGCCGTGGCCTTGGCCGTCTTGGCCGGGGCAGCCTTCGCCGCCGTGGCCTTGGCCGTCTTCGCCGGAGCCGCCTTCGCCGTGGCCTTGGCCGCCGTCGACTTCGCGGCGGTCGACTTCGCGGCGGTGGCCTTGCTCGCCGTGGCCTTCGTGGCCGCGGGCGCCGCCTTGGCCGTGGCCGCCTTCGCCGGAGCCGCCTTCGCCGTGCTCTTCGCAGCGGTGGACTTGGCAGCCGACTTCGCCGGAGCCTTCGCCGGGGCCGCCTTGGCGGTGGTCGCCTTGGCGGCGGTGGCCTTCGCGGTCTTCGCGGGGGCCGCCTTGGCAGTGGCCTTCGCTGCCTTCGCCGGAGCCGCCTTCGCCGTGGCCTTGGCCGCCGTCGACTTCGCGGCGGTCGACTTCGCGGCGGTGGCCTTGCTCGCCGTGGCCTTCGTGGCCGCGGGCGTCGCCTTGGCCGTGGCCGCCTTCGCCGGAGCCGCCTTCGCCGTGCTCTTCGCAGCGGTGGCCTTCGCCGCCGACTTCGCCGGAGCCGCCTTGGCGGTGGTGGCCTTCGCGGTCTTCGCGGGGGCCGCCTTCGTCGCCGTGGACTTCACGGCCGCCTTGGCGGGGGCCGACTTGGCCGCGGTGGTCTTCGCCGGGGCCGCCTTCGCCGTGGACTTGGCAGCGGTGGCCTTGGTAGCCGCGGTCTTGGCCGGAGTCGCCTTCGCCGTCGTGGCCTTGGTGCCGGTGGACTTCGCTGCCGGGGTCGCCTTGGCCGTCGTCGACTTGGTGGCTGCCGTCTTGGCGGGCGCCGCCGCCTTGGCCGTGGTGGCCTTCGCCGCCGTCGACTTCGCGGCCGGGGTCGCCTTAGCCGTGGTGGCCTTCGCCGCCGTCGACTTCGCCGCCGGGGTCGCCTTAGCCGTGGTGGCCTTCGCCGTGGCCGTCTTCGCCGCTGTGGACTTCGCGGCCGGGGTTGCCTTCGCGGTGGTGGCCTTCGCCGCCGTCGACTTCGCGGCCGGGGTCGCCTTCGCCGTGGCCGTCTTCGCCGCCGTGGACTTCGCGGCCGGGGTTGCCTTCGCGGTGGTGGCCTTGGCTGCCGTCGACTTCGCGGCCGGGGTGGCCGTGGTCGCCTTCGCCGCCGTGGACCTCGCGGCGGGGGTGGCCTTCGCCGTCGTCGCGTCGGCGGTCGTGGCCTTCGCGGCGGGGGTCGCCGACCTCGTCGTGGCCCGGCCGGTCGTGGACCTCGCCGCCGCCGACTTCGCCGCGGGGGTCTTCGCCACGGAGGCGCCCGTCGACTTGGCCGCCGGGGTCTTCGCGGTGGTGGCACCCGTTGCCTTCGCTGCCGGGGTGGCCGACTTCGCCGCCGCCGACTTCGCCGCCGGGGTCTTCGCCGCGGAGGCGCCCGTCGACTTGGCCGCCGGGGTCTTCGCGGTCGTGGTGTCCGTGGCCTTCGCCGCCGGGGTCTTCGCCGCGGTGGCACCCGTTGCCTTCGCTGCCGGGGTGGCCGACCTCGCCGCCGCCGACCTCGCCGCCGGGGACTTCGCCGCGGAGGCGCCCGACGTCTTGGCCGCCGGGGTCTTCGCGGTCGTGGTGTCCGTGGCCTTCGCCGCCGGGGTCTTCGCCGCGGTGGCATCCGTTGCCTTGGCTGCCGGGGTGGCCGACTTCGCCGCCGCCGACTTCGCCGCGGAGGCGCCCGTCGACTTGGCCGCCGGGGTCTTCGCGGTCGTGGTGTCCGTGGCCTTCGCCGCCGGGGTCTTCGCCGCGGTGGCATCCGTTGCCTTGGCTGCCGGGGTGG